>JBGVPF010000080.1:0-8072 GCA_045126825.1 Alloprevotella sp. | reverse complement strand
CTTTAACTTATCCGGTCGTTGTGGGTCCTCCTACGGGGACCGATAGAGAAACTCAACTGTTATCCCTAATCCGCAGGTTCACTGCGTTCACCAGCGGTTAGGCAAGTGTGCCCTCCTACGGGGGCAATGCATGCATAAATTTTAGATGGATCAACACCTATATTATTGCCTTAATTAATATAGAACACGAACCGAAGGTCGCGCAAGTCTAGTGCACGAATAACACCCTTGTGGGGTCTCCCTTGCTTATTGCATACGAACCGAAGGTCGCGCAAGTAACACCTATATTGCTCCTCACATTTTTTACCCAATGCTCCGTGTCTACAGTCTGAACCCTTAATTTTGCAATCTCCACATCAAATTTCTACCACTATTGCTTGCATATTATAATAAAAGTGGTATTTTTGCGCCCACGAAAATACTAACATTAAAACAAATAATAGATACTATGTACTGGACACTTGAATTGGCGTCAAAATTGGAAGACGCACCATGGCCCGCAACAAAAGATGAATTGATTGACTACGCAATGCGCTCGGGCGCTCCCATGGAAGTCGTAGAAAACTTGCAGGAACTCGAAGACGAAGGCGAAGTTTACGAAACTATCGAAGACGTATGGCCCGACTATCCTGATAAGGAAGACTTCCTCTTCAATGAAGATGAATATTAATACGAAGAACCCTATCGGGTGTATCAATTCATAAAAGATAAACCTTAATGCCAACGAGATAAGCAAGTTTGTTTATCTCGTTGGTGTTTTATTTTGGCAGTTGTGCCCTCTTGGGTAGGGGGCGATGCTTGAGCGTCTTGACCTTCTGGATTTAGTAGGTTTTCAATACTAAATATATCTCAAAACAGTCTCACTTATTTTTACAATTTTGAACACCCTACCCACAACCTCACAACCTAAAATCAACTATTTCTACCCCTAAACTCCGCCTACGCCAAAAAAAAGTAGTAATTTTGCACGGATAAAGGTGTATCTACAAAATAGAATACTTAAATATGAAGAAATTTCTTTCACTTGCTGTGCTCTTCCTTGCTACGACGGTGGCGATGGTGGCACAGATTGATTTTAAGGTGAGCTACAACCGCGTATCGCCTACAGAGTTGGACGTTGTCTTTACGGGTACGGCAGACGCTGGTTGGCACATCTATTCTACAAACATCCCCGAGGATGGTCCCAATCCCGCAACTTTTGGCGTGGATAAGATTGAGGGCGCTGAATTGGTGGGTGCGTTGAAGCCCGGTGCGGGAGCAAAGACGGAGTATGATGCCATGTTTGAAATGGACATCACCTTCTTTGAAAACAACTGCACATTCACACAGCGCGTAAAGCTCTTGGCGGAGAATTATGCCGTAAAGGGCTACCTCAATTACTCGGCTTGTAACGACCAAAACTGCTTGCCTCCCACGAATGTGGAGTTTGACTTGAAGGGCACGGATGGTCCGAAGGCGGCTGTTGCGCCAGCTCCTGAAAAAAAGGAGGCGAAGGCAGTTGTCGTAGAACCCGCGAAAAAGGCAGAAGCAAAGGCGGAGGCGCCCGCAGAAGTGCCGATGATGGAACTCGTTCCTGCGCAGCCCGTTGCAAAGGCCGAAAATTCTTGGTGGACTCCCGTTATCGACCAACTCCAAGTGCTTGACGGCGGACAGACTGATGTGGCGTCACAAAGCCTTCTCGCCATCTTCTTCCTCGGTCTCGTGGGTGGTTTCATCGCCCTCGTTACGCCCTGCGTATGGCCCATTATTCCGATGACCGTAAGCTTCTTCTTGAAGCGTAGTGGAGACCGCAAGAAGGCCATTCGCGATGCCGTGACTTACGGTGTATCGATCATCGTGATTTACCTCTCGCTCGGTCTGATTATTACTGGTTTGTTTGGCGCAAGTGCCTTGAACGACCTCTCGACAAACGCGCTGTTCAACATCTTCTTCTTCCTGATGTTGGTAGTCTTCGCCGCAAGTTTCTTCGGTGGTTTTGAAATCACGCTTCCCTCTTCTTGGGGTGCAGCAGTTGACGGTAAGGCTGAAAAGACTACGGGTGTGCTCTCCATCTTCCTCATGGCGTTCACGCTCTCGCTCGTGAGCTTCTCTTGCACAGGTCCCATCATCGGTTTCCTCCTTGTAGAAGTCAGCACAAGCGGTGGTTCGGTGCTCGCACCCGCCATTGGTATGTTTGGTTTCGCCCTCGCATTAGCACTTCCCTTTACCCTCTTTGCCCTCTTCCCCACCATGTTGAAGAAGGCTCCCAAGAGCGGTGGTTGGATGAACAAGGTGAAGGTGACGCTCGGTTTCTTGGAATTGGCATTCGCCCTCAAGTTCCTCTCGGTTGCCGACTTGGCTTACGGTTGGGGTATCCTCGACCGCGAAACCTTCCTCGCCCTTTGGATTTGCATCTTTGCGCTCCTCGGTGTTTACCTCCTCGGTGGCATTAAGTTCCCTCACGATGATGAGGATGAGAAGCAGACAAGCGTTCCCGCGTTCTTCTTGGCGCTCTGCTCTTTGGCATTTGCCGTGTACATGGTCCCCGGTCTTTGGGGTGCACCTTTGAAGGCGGTGAGTGCGTTCTCTCCTCCCGTTTCTACACAGGACTTCAACCTCCACGAGGTACATGTAGAAGCTGAATTTAAGGATTACGAAGCCGGCATGGAATATGCGAAGCGCACGGGTAAGCCTGTGTTCGTGGACTTCACGGGTCACGGTTGCGTAAACTGCCGTAAGATGGAACTCGCCGTTTGGCACGACCAGAAGGTGCGCGACTTGCTCAAGAACGACTATGTTTTGATTTCTCTCTATGTGGACGAAAAGACGCCCCTTCCCGAAAACATGGAAGTAGAAGAGAACGGCAAGACTACAACCCTCCGCACCATCGGCGACAAGTGGAGCTACCTCCAGCGCTCAAAGTTTGGTGCGAACGCACAACCCTTCTACGTGCTCCTCGACAACGAAGGCAATCCCCTCTCTCACTCTTACTCTTACGATGAAGACATCGACCGCTTCGTAGACTACTTGCAGGGCGGTTTGAAGAATTATAGTCAAAAGTAAAAAGGAGAAAGGAGAAAGGAGAAATAGGCTGGCGCTGTAATTTCTACGCTATATTTCACCTTTCAAATACTCCACTTAATGTTGGAAGTATAAGTAAAAAATGGGAAAATAGACCGGACGGCATTTCTCCTTTCTCATTTCTCCTTTCTCATTTCAAAAATTTTCTCCCGTGCTAAATTTAATCCGCAAACCCATACAAGAAGAGTTGGCTAACTACAAGCAACTTTTCGACGAAACCCTGACGCATAAAGATCCCTTTATGTATCAGGCGCTTTCCTATATCAAGGGGCGAAGCGGAAAGATGATGCGCCCCATTCTCACCCTGCTGATGGCTAAAGAGATGGGCGGCGTGACGGCGGCATCACTCCATGCGGCAATTTCCTTGGAGTTGCTTCACACGGCAAGTCTTGTGCACGACGACGTGGTGGATGAAGCGGGAGAACGCCGCGGACAAGCGTCGGTAAATAGTAAGTACGACAACAAAGTAGCCGTTTTACTCGGCGATTACCTGCTCTCACTCAGCCTTTCACAAGCCGCACAAACTGCGGCATTGGAGGCCGTTGAAATCATTGCCCGCCTCGGCGGAACACTCTCTGAAGGCGAGATTTTCCAGTTGGAGAACATCAGTCGTGAAGAACTCACCGAGACGGCTTACTTCCACATTGTGGAGCGCAAGACGGCAGCACTCTTCTCGGCATGCGCTCAACTCGGCGCGATTTCGGCAGGTGCCACAGCGCAACAGGTGGAAAAGGCGCGCCGTGTGGGAGAAATCATTGGTGTGTGCTTTCAGATTCGCGACGACATCTTTGATTATTTCAAGGCAGACATTGGCAAACCCACGGGCAACGACCTCCGTGAAGGCAAGTTCACCCTCCCTGCCATTTATGCCATTACAAATAACCCCTCGCCCCGCATTGCTGACCTCGTGAAGCGCGTAAAGCAACAGCAGGCTACTGCCGAGGAGATTGAGGAGATTATTGAATTTACCAAGCAGCACGGCGGTATTGAATATGCCGAACAGAAAATGATGGAACTCTGCCATGAGGCGCTCCAACTGCTTTCGGATTTCAACCATGCCGAAGTGCAGGAGGCCTTGAAGCAGTATATTGCTTTTGTGGTGGACAGAAAATTATAGCAGGAAGTTCCTGCACCCTCCCCTCCTTGCGGAACGTATTTATGTAATACCTGATCAAACTATGACAAACAACTGGAAAGAAAAGGGGTGTATCGACACCCCGCTCCCTGCCGGAATTGACGTGAAGGCAGAGATACGCCGCCTTTGCAGCGAGAAAAACGCTGTCATCATGGCGCATTATTATACAGAAGCCGACATTCAGGAGATTGCTGACTTCGTGGGCGACAGTCTTGCCCTTGCGCAGAAGGCGGCAACTACGGATGCTGATGTCATCGTGATGTGTGGCGTACACTTCATGGGCGAAACGGCGAAAATTCTTTGCCCTGGCAAGACGGTAATCGTACCTGACCTCAACGCCACCTGCTCGCTTGCAGAAAGTTGCCCAGCGGATAAGTTCGCAGACTTTGTAAAGGCGCACCCCGACCATAAGGTCATCTCGTATGTCAACACTACGGCGGCTACAAAGGCTGTTACCGATGTTGTAGTCACTTCCAGCAATGCCAAGCAGATTGTGGATAGTTTCCCCAAGGAACAGAAACTCATTTTCGGCCCCGACCGCAACCTCGGAGCCTATCTGAATAGCATCACAGGCAGAGAGATGTTGCTTTGGGACGGTGCTTGCCACGTGCACGAGCGCTTCTCTGTGGAAAAGCTCATTGACTTGAAGAAGCAACACCCCGAAGCAAAGGTTTTGGTGCACCCCGAATGTAAGGGTGCCGTTGTAAAACTTGCCGACGAGGTGGGTTCTACCGCTGCCCTGCTCAACTATTCTGCGCAGAGCGACGCTACGGAGTTCATTGTCGTAACGGAGAGCGGCATTCTCTACGAAATGCAGAAGCGCAGTCCGCAGAAGACATTCATACCCCTGCCTTCCGAAGAGGGCACCTCACCCTGCAACGAGTGTCAGTACATGCGCATGATTACCCTCCGCAAGGTGTATAACTCACTCCAACACTTGGCACCCACCATCGAAGTTCCTGCCGACGTTGCCGCAGCAGCCGTGAAATCAATCGACTGCATGCTCGACATTTCGGCAAAGCTGGGGTTGTAAATAGTTATTCGGAAATACCATATATTAAAAAGGTGCGTCAAAATGCAGGTTTTGACGCACCTCTTTTTGATGCTTTAAATAGACTAGGCAATGAGAGAGCTGTTGCTTGTCAAATTTTAACGCTTTTTTACAAAATAATTCAACAGACCCAAAACTTATTTATAGATTTGCAACATATAGGAATGCATAAAGAAAGAGAAAGACATACATATGAATAAATTTATAGGCCTTCTTATCGTCATTTTAATCTCTACAGGAGTAACTGCTCAAGTATATATAGGAGGTGAGGTTTCGTATGCCAAAGGAAAGACTGGCGAAAACAAAGAAAAATTAACCTCCGTATTGATTGCACCAGAGATTGGATATAAACTCAATGAAAAATGGGCTGTGGGCACAAGCGTCCGTCTTGAGTCGGTCGAAAAAGGTTATTCAAATGAAACATCCTACGCCATTGCCCCCTATGTGCGCTACAACATCGTAAAAATGGGCGCGATAACCCTTTTCAGCGATGCTGCTTTAGGTTTTGCCATGGTAGAACCCGATGGTGGTAATGGTGCTACGGAGTGGTACGCAGGTATCAGACCAGGACTTTCAATCGGCATAAACAACAGATTTTCTTTCGTCACACACGTAGGTTTTATCGGATATAAGGACAGTTCTGAAATCAATGGCAACAAAAGTTTCAGTCTAAATTGGAGCGACACGAACATCAGTGTGGGATTCTATTGGCACTTCTAAAAGGCGCATATCTCACAGTCGTTCATCTTTCACCTTAGCAACGCTAAAAAATAAGGTAATAATATAGCAGATGTCCACGAATAATCCTTACACCGAAGATGTTATGCTCTTATTATTGTAACCACTAATGGGCACTAATTTTCACTAATGCCTTGCGGAGCATTTAAGACCGGATGGATATTAGTGCAAATTGACTAGCGCGACCTTCGGTTCGTGTTCATTAGTGGCTCTAATAAAACAAAAGAGTTTTCGTGGACAACCAAAGGTCACGCAAGTAACACCTATATTATTACCTTATATTTCACCGTTACTTAAAACCTAAAACGTTGAGCACTTGCAAAACTTAAATAAGTCCATTTTGTGACAACCATTCAATAAACTTTTGATACTTTACTGAACTACAGTCATTTAAGGAACAACCCAGATTTAACGCAGAAGAATCATAAGATTTGCTTTTGATAAGTGTTCTATTTTTCGGATTTCACACTCTTTATTTCGGATTTGCAAATTTTTCTGTAAAATCTCTTGCACAAAAGTAAATTTTATGTGTACGTTTGCAATGTCTAAAGCACAAAAATTGGTTTTTCATTACGAATTTTAACACCGTAAAAGGTAGTAAAAGAATAATTATTAACTAACTTATTTATTTCTAACCAGTAAGAGCAGGGTAAAATTTCCCCCTGGTTTTACACAAAAAATTTAAAAGCTATGAAAAAGTTATTTGCATCTTTGGCAGCAGTTCTCGTTTCAGTTGCAATGAGCGCACAGATCTACGTTGGTGGTGGTCTCAACGTTAAGTCTAACTCTGACGCAACAGGTTTCGGTGTTCAGCCTGAAGTTGGTTATGTTCTCAACGAAAACCTCGCTATTGGTGGTATGCTCAATTTCGACGTTCAGGATATTGATGCTATTGATGCTTTCAAGTTGGACATTAAACCTTACGCTCGTTACACTTTCTTGAAGGCTGGTAACTTCTCTCTCTTCGCTGACGGTGTTGTTGACCTTAGCTACGATGGCGGTGCAAGTGAATTCAATTTCCAGGGTGTTTACGTTCAGCCCGGTGTTTCTTATGCTTTCAACGAAAAGTTCTCTATCGCTGCTCGCATGGGTAAGATTGGTTATGTAGATGAAGCGGATCCTCAAGGCATGAAGGAAACTATCCTCGTTGCTCCCAATTCTTCTAATCTCTCATTCACTCTCTACTACACTTTCTAATCTGTTAGAGTTTAAAACCATACAGGGATCTGCAATCGCAGGTCCCTTTTTTATTGCTGAAAAGTAAAAAAATAGATAAAGATATAGCAGCTGTCCACAAATCATCTTTACACCGAAGATGTTATGCTCTTATTATTGTAGCCACTAATGGGCACTAATTTTCACTAATGCCTTGCGGGCATTTAAGACCGGATGGATATTAGTGAAAATTAGTGTTCATTAGTGGCTCGAAATAAAACAAACGAGTTTTCGTGGACAACCAAAGGACGCGCAAGCAACACCTATATTAGGTGCAAACGCTCCAAATATTAAATCTTTTGAGACGTACAAGTCCTGTTTCTTCACGCAGACTTTGGAATTGCGTGAAATTTTTTACGAAACACCAATAATTCAACATACCAGGCGAGATAATTGAAATACCAACCCTTGGTAGACGAAGTACCACGCATGGTAGTTGAAATACCAGCCCTTGGTAGACGAAGTACCAGGTATGGTAGTTGAAATACCATGCCTTGGTCGTAAGTAGGAGGGAGGAGGTAGTAAGTAGTAAGTAGTAGTGAGGAGGGAGGTTTTCTTTAGTGAGTAATGAGGAGAAAGTAGTGAGGAGTCCGTGCGGGGGGGATAACTGTGTAGTAAGTAGTAGTGAACCATGCATACCCCAATGGCAAGCGACTTTAGGAGCGGCGCCTTGGGGTAGGTATGTCCGCAAGGTTATTCCTCACACCTCACACCTCACTAATTCACTCCTTGTACCTTGTTAACTTGTCAACTTAAAAGAATTGGTAATGAGTAATACCATGCGGGACGTATTATGAACGTAGAGACGTCATATTATGGCGTCTCATTAGCATGCGGGAAATCACTTGACCTGTAGGGACGCACGGCTCGTGC
>JBGVPF010000079.1:0-5372 GCA_045126825.1 Alloprevotella sp. | reverse complement strand
TGCCCTCCTACGGGGGCAATGCATTCATAAATTTTAGATAGTCAACTTCTATATTACTGCCTAATTTTTATAATATTGTGTGTTGATTATCCAGAGAATAATCGTAATTTTGTAGACGAATGGGGTGTATGCCCTTTCACGATTGTGAGATAGAAAAACAAAATCTAACATAAATCTTTACTGCTTATGCATTCACTGAATCGAATCAAGCGCTTGATGATGGTTGCCCTCTTTGCGGTGACTACAATGGGCGCTCTTGTAGCGCAGAACTATGTGAAGGGTAACCTTTACAACGTGGAAACGGCTACGAAGGCAGGTCAGGTGTTGACCTACAACGCTGATGGCAGCGTGCAAATTGTCAAGGCTGATGCGGCAAAGGCGGAACAACAATGGATTGTTTCGGAATTGGCCGGCAGTTGGCGTATCATTAACCCCTTCAGCAACCTTGCAGTGCGCTGCACGGACGATGGTCGCGTGGAAATGGGTGAGAACAACGGTTCTGACGAATTTCAGTTGTGGCGCACCGAACCCGCAGCCGACGGACTCGTTTACTTGATTCCCAGTAACCAACCTGCAAAGGCGGCTGTGATGGGCAACAACGGCAAACTGGCTCTTACCGACAAGGCAAAGGCACAGGGCAACCGCAAGGCGATGTTTAACATCAAGCCCTCGGTGGTTTCTGGTTTTGACGACAACTTGACGTACCTCATTCGCAGTGTGGCGTATCCCGAACTCGTACTTGGTAACGGCGATAGCGGCGAAAACAATGCGCGCATCGTGGGTGAGGCGGTGGATAAGATGAACCGCGGTCAGTATTGGAGCATTAAGATGCTCGACTTGAAGCAGCGCGTGGTGGGTGGTGCGTTCTATACGCAGCACTTCGACGATGGCGGCGACAACATGGGTATCAAGCAGCTCATTCAGTGGACAGCGCAGGAAGGCGTCTGGAACAATGCGCGCTGGGAGTTCCAGCCCGTTGCCGAAATGCCGGGTGCGTACCGCATTCTCTCTGCCGGCGTTAAGGGTAAGGACGGTAAAACAATGTATGCCCTCAAGGATGGAAAGATGATGCTCACAGATTATGACGCCAACGATAAGGCGGCGTGGTTTACCTTCGAACAAGTGGAAAAACCCAAGATTCAGTCGCCCATTTGGGAAGATGAAGCAGTCTTCGGTATCAACAAGGAAGTAGCCGTTGCGACTTACATGCCTTATGCTTCGGAAGCCGACATGCTTGCCGACGCAGCGTATTACGCAACTCCCTGGACGGAACCCGTCAATAAGCAGTACATGACGCTCAACGGCATTTGGAAATTCCACTTCGTGCCCGAGCCCTCACAGCGTCCCCTTAATTTCTTCGAGGAAGGCTTTGGCGTGAGCGAATGGGACGAAATTCCCGTTCCCTCTAACTGGGAAATGCACGGCTTTGACCGCCCCATTTACTGTAATGTAGAATATCCTCACGGAAATACGCCTCCCTTTATCAAGGCTCGCCCCGGCTATAACGACGGCGGCAAGAATTACGGCATCAATCCCGTAGGTTCTTACGTACGTTTCTTCGAAGTACCCGAAGATTGGCACGGACAGCGCACAATTCTCCACTTCGGTGGTATTTACTCGGCTGCAAATGTGTGGATCAACGGTGAATATGTTGGTTACACTCAAGGCGCAAATAATGTTGCGGAGTTTGACATCACCAAGTTCTTGCATAAGGGCATTCAGAACCGACTTGCGGTAGAAGTATTCCGTTGGAGCGACGGTTCTTACTTGGAATGTCAGGACATGTTCCGCATGTCGGGTATCTTCCGCGATGTCTATGTATATAATGTGCCCACGGTGAGCGTGCGCGACCATTATATTACGTCACAACTCTCTCCCGACTACAAGAATGCCACAATGCAGGTGGAAATGCGCTTTGACCCGATTCAGGGACACCACGATGAGAAGAAGAATCTCACTGTAAAGGTGTTTGACCCCCAGGGTAAGGAAGTGGCACAGAAGGATGTAGTTTACGGACTCTTTGACGCGGGCTTCTCTCGCTATCGTGCTGCCGTAGAATTCAGTCTTGAAAACATTCAGGCGTGGACTGCAGAAACGCCCAACCTTTACACCGTGCGCATCATCCAAAAGGACGCTGCGGGCAAGGAAGAAATGGCGTTCTCTACGAAGTATGGTTTCCGCGATATCAAGATTGAAAATTCTATTGTCTATATCAACGGCAAGCGTGTCTTCTTCAAGGGCGTGAATCGCCACGACTCTCACCCCCTTTACGGACGTGCGGTGACGACAGAGTCCATGTTGCAGGACGTACTCTTGATGAAGCAAAACAATATCAACACCATCCGTACGTCGCACTATCCCAATGCGGCGCGTATGTATGCAATGTTTGACCACTACGGACTCTACACTTGCGATGAAGCAGACTTGGAAGACCATGCCAATCAGTCTATCTCCGACCGCGAAAGTTGGATTCCCGCTTTCGTAGACCGTATCGACCGCATGGTGCTTCGCGACCGCAACCACCCCTCTATCGTGATGTGGAGTTTGGGTAACGAAGCCGGCGCGGGTAAGAACTTCAAGGACTGCTACGAAGCTGCTGCTGCACTCGACTCTCGTCCTATCCACTATGAAGGAACGCGTATCGACAAGCCTTATGGCGGTAGCAAGTACAGTGACTTCTATTCAAAGATGTATCCCGGTATGGACTGGATGGCGCGTTACACCAACGACCTCGACAAACCCATGTTCATCTGTGAATATGCACACGCCATGGGTAATGCTATTGGTAACTTGCCCGAATATTGGGAATCTATTGAGAACAGTAATTCTACGATTGGTGGCTGTATTTGGGACTGGGTGGACCAAGCTATTTACGAACCCAAGGAAATCAAGCAGGGCATCTATCGCCTCCACACGGGTTATGACTTCCCTGGTCCCCACCAAGGAAACTTCTGCTCTAACGGTATCATTCCCGCTACACGCCATGAGAGTGCGAAGCTCAAGGAAGTGAAGGCGGCGCATGAGTTTATCAAGTTCAACTTCCTCGGAGTGGACAAGAAGGCGAACACCGTGAAGGTAGAACTCAAGAATATGTACAACTTCACGAACCTCTCGGACTTCTGCCTCGTTTACGAAGTAGTGAAGAACGGTAATGTAGTTGCCAAGAAGCAAGTAGCGCTTACTGGTGGTGGCGAAGGCGAAAAGGAAGTGGTGACCATTAAGGTGCCCAAGGTGAAGTTGGCAAAGGCAGAAAAGAAGGGCGAAGAAATCCTCTTGAACCTCCGCGTGTGTCACGCTACAGAGCAAGTGTTTGCTCCTGCAGGTCATGAAGTGGCACTCAAGCAGTACGAACTCGTTGCGCGTCCCGCTCTCGCAGCAATCAAGGGTAAGGGTGCGTTTGAAAATGGCATTAACCAAAACGGCAAGGTGCACCTCGGTAACGACAAGATTAAGGCAATCTTCAACGAAGAGAATGGTCAGCTCACAGGTCTGCTTCTCGACGGTCGCGAAATCATTAAGGATGGTCAGGGCTTCGTTTACGACAACCACCGCTGGATTGAAAACGACCGCTACGGCAATACCAATAACGGCCTTCAGGAACGTGGTACGTTCAAGATTGAAGAACAGGCTGACCGCATCGTTGTAACCACTTCTCGCGATGGTTCGCTTTGTAAGACCGACATTGTTTACACCCTCTATCCCCAGGGCGTGATGGACGTAGACGCTACCTTTACTCCCAAGCACGGAGAATTGCGCCGCGCAGGTCTTGTTTGTCACATCGACTCGGCACTCAAGCAAGTAGATTACTACGGTCTTGGTCCTTGGGAAAACTATTCCGACCGCAAGGCGGGTGTGATTGCTGGACGTTACACTTCAAAGGTGGGCGAAATGCACGAACGTTACGTGAAGCCCCAGTCTACAGGTCAGCGCGAAGAACTCCGTGAACTCGTGCTCACAGATGCTACAGGTTTCGGCATTGTTATCGAAACCGAAGGCAACGTAAGCTTCAGCGCACTCCCCTGGACAGATGCCGACCTCATGAAGAGCAACCACCTCTGGGAAATGCAAGACCGTCCTTACACTGTGCTCCACTTTGACGCTTACCACCGTGGTGTGGGTAACGCTTCTTGTGGTGGTGTAGACACGATTGAAAAGTATAAGGTGCCCAACAAGAAGATGAACTATAAGTTGCGCATCAGCGTAAAGTAATTATGGTGATATATGAAAAAGAGTTCGCCCTCGGGGGCGAACTCTTTTTTGTGATTATTTAGGGGGTAGGGTTAACAGGCGGTAACAAGGCAGTAACAGGCAGTAACAGGCGGTAACAGGCCTTAACAACCTTGCGGAGAGAGACTTCAATCGGTTTCCCACTGCGCCAGCCTTTCTCCTTTAATCCCACCCCGCAAGGCATTTCTCCTTTCTCCTTTCTTATTTCTCCTTTCCCCTCTATCTTCCTCCCAAGAGGCGCTTGTTGACGTACTCCAGTACCTTCTCCTTGTAAGTGTCGGAGATGGGGAGGGACTTTTCACCGATGAGGATGTTGCTACGCTCAACGGCACTCACCATAGCCATATTGGCGATGTAGGAGCGGTGGATGCGCAGGAAGCGGTCGGCGGGGAGGTGGTCTTCAAGCGTTTTCATTGCCGTCAGGGAGAGCACGGGGCGCTGGGCTGACGCGAGGTAAATCTTGACATAGTCCTTGAGTCCTTCGATATACAGAATGTCGTCGAAGTCAATGCGCAGCAGTTTGTAGTCGCTCTTGACAAAGATGGACGTCTCGGTGGTCGTGTTCTCCGTTGTAGGTTCTGCGGTCTGCGGAGTGGGACTTGTTGCCGTCAAAGCCCGTTGTGCCGCCGCCAAGAAGTCTGGGTAGGCAATGGGTTTGAGCAGGTAGTCAAAGGCATTCACCTTATAGCCCTCAATGGCATACTGACTGAAGGCCGTAGTAAAGATGATGCGCGTGGTGGGTGGGATGAGTTTGGCAAACTCAAGGCCACTGAGCTCCGGCATTTGGATGTCGAGAAACAGGAGTTCCACGGGCGACTTACTCAGTGCCGCCATGGCATCAATCGCATTGGCATAGGTGCCACAATGCGTGAGGAAAGGGGTCTTATTGACGTAACTTTCCAGCAGGGTTGCCGCAAGAGGTTCGTCGTCTATGATGGCGCAGGTCATTTTTGAGGTTATAAGGTTATAAGGTTATAAGGTTATGAGGGGGTAAGGTTATGAGGTTTTGAGGGGTGAAGTAAACCGGATGGCGCTCTCCCCCTGTTTATAGGGGGAGGGGACCGCAACGCGGTGAGGGGGTGCCGAATACAGTGAGTAGTTAGGAGTATGCCATGCGGTGCGTATTCAAGCACCCCCTCACCAGC
>JBGVPF010000078.1:0-67033 GCA_045126825.1 Alloprevotella sp. | reverse complement strand
TAGTTTAAAAAAACTTTTGTCAGAGGAGTTAACTATCCGAAATGCCCCCGTAGGAGGGCACACTTGCCTAACCGCGGGTGAGCAGGGCGAACCTGCGGTGGTACTATACGAACGAATAAATCTATCGGTCCCCGTAGGAGGACCCACAGCACCTGGATATGCTACTAATTGCTTTAACTTATCCGGTCGTTGTGGGTCCTCCTACGGGGACCGATTGAGAAACTCAACTGTTATCCCTAATCCGCAGGTTCACTGCGTTCACCCGCGGTTAGGCAAGTGTGCCCTCCTACGGGGGCAATGCATTCATAAATTTTAGATGGGGCAACGAATATATTATTACTAAAAATTATCTGCAATACTCCCACAAGTGTATTGCAGATATTATTTTGCATAGATCATTATTGAAGCGTATAAATATCTCAAATTCTTTAGATGCTATATAGTTAAGACGTCAAGATTTTGTTCTATATTCTTATGTAAGATACGTAAGATTGTTCTACTATATAGCAGAAATTGAAAATCTATTCACAAAGATGTTCAAATAAAATTTTTGTTCCTATTCCAATAAGTAGTAGACCTCCCCAAAGTTCGGCGTTTAGACGTATTTTGTTTCCCAGGAGTGCCCCTAAAAGGTTTCCGAATATTGAAAAGGCAAAGGATACTGCTCCTATGATCATTGTGGGGATGATTATCGATTGGAGATTTCGTATGCCCAAACAGGCGAATGAGATGCCTACTGCGAAAGCGTCAATGCTTGTGGCTATCGATAAGGTGATAATTACCATAAGAGTGGTGGGGAAGTATGTGGCGACGGTGGGGGCATCTTTGAAATGTTCATGAATCATCTTTATCCCTAAAAACAACAATATCAAAAAGGCTATCCAGTGGTCCCATGCTGCAACGTAAGTTGATGCCCAATATGTAAGTACCCACCCCAATAAAGGCATTAATCCCTGAAATAATCCGAAGAATAGTGCCATGGTTAGAAATGAACGCCAATAGATTTGTTTTTGAACGATGCCACTGGCAATACTGACGGCAAAGCAATCAATGGCTAAGGCGATTGCAAGTAAGATAAGTTCTAATAAAGACATTTTGTATATGTTATGATAATGAAAAAAGCAAAACACAACGATGCGAATCTTGTGCTTTGCTTTATATGTCGGGGAGACAGGATTCGAACCTGCGACCCCTTGGTCCCAAACCAAGTGCGCTAACCGGACTGCGCTACACCCCGAGTGAATTTCGGGTGCAAAGATAATTGTTTTTTTTGTTTCTGCAAAAAAATCAGTCGAACTTTATTGCTTTTGTAGGAGATATTTTGGAGATAGTTAGTGTGGGGATAAATAATGAAAGAAATATTAATAACACAACAACAATGTTGATAATTAAAATTATAATAGGGGATATGACAACATGAACTTCAGTAACATAATAATGTGAGGGGTCAAGTTGTATGAGTTTAAAAAAATGTTGTAATAAAAGCAAAGTGAGTGCTATTGCATTTCCCCATAAAACCCCTTTTGCGGTGATAAACATGGCTAATCTTATAAATATAGCACGTACTTGCGAGTTCGTTGCTCCCATGGCTTTAAGTATACCAATTGCTGGCGTGCGCTCAAGCATTATGACAAGCAATCCGCTACATACAGTAAATACAGCAACCCCAGCCATAAGTATTAATATTACCCAAACATTTGTGTTTAGTATGTTTAACCATGTGAAAACTTGGGGGTAATGGTCGCTTACGGATATCGCGGTGAGTTTGGGAAAACCGGCAATGCTTTTTTGTATCTCGGGGAGTATCCTTGGTATATCACCTAGTGATGTAGCTTTGATTTCAAGTTCACTGCATTGTTGATTGTTCCATCCATTTAGTTTGCAAACAGAGTAGCGATCGGTTAAGACTATTGATTCATCAAAATGTTTGATATTTGTTTCGTAGATACCGACTATGCTCATGCGTCTCATTTTTATGCTTTCTTCAAAGAAGTATGCATAAATACGTTGTCCAACTTTTAAATTGAGAAGTTCTGCTATACATTTCGAAACGGCAATCTGATATGTTGCAGAATCTTTCTTCAAAGTGGGAAGTTTACCCTCAATCAACGATTCTTGGAGATAGGTAGTGTCATACCCCTCGTCAATACCCTTAAGAATTATAGGACTAAAATGAAGTCCAGTTTTAAGTACCCCAATTTTTTGAGTAACCTTCTGTATGTTTTTAACTTCTTCTATGTTGCAAATTTTGTTCTCGATATAGGGTGGTAAGCAAATGGGGAATGCGTCAGGTATTTGAAGCGTTTCTATATTAAGCACCTCAATATGCGCAGTGAATCCCGTAATTTTTTTGGTTAACTCTTGCTTAAATCCCATTAGCACACTTATGGATAACAACATAATGGCAAGGCCCATGGCAATGCCTACTGTCGCAACTTTAATGGCAGGCTGAGTAACGTTGCGTTTGGTGTGATTCGCTCCGCGATAAAACCTTTTGGCTAAAAAATGCATTACTAATCGTGGGACTTTATTGGGTGAAAAATAGTACAACTAAAAGGATTAACAAAAACATTAACACTATAGATTTGTCCTATTTATTATTATAAAGATATTCAATGAGAAAATAGCGAGTAGTAAGTAGGTTTAATTTGATGATTTTCTTACAACTCGCTATTTATGTTTAATGACTATTATATAGTTCTTTCTCGTTAATCATCCCCTCTATAAATTAGTGGATGAATATTTAAATTAGGGATTGCGGATCGTATTAGTAAGAGGTCATACTAAACATTGATGGTTCTTCCAGGATATTCTTCTAACGCCTTTTGTAGTACAATGAGTGCCTTATTGAGATCTTCTTTTTTTAGAACGTATGCAATTCGCACTTGATCCTTTCCCGCACCTGGTGTAGTGTAGAACCCAGCAGCTGGAGCCATCATCACTGTTTGACCTTCATATTCAAAGTCTGTTAAGCACCATTCGCAGAATTTCTCGGCATCATCAACTGGAAGTTTTGCCACTGTATAGAATGCACCCATGGGGATGGGGGAGTAAACACCTGGAATACGGTTTAACCCATCAATTAAGCATTTACGGCGCTCAACGTATTCGTCATAAATTTCACGACTATATTCAGCTGGAGCATCAAGTGAGGCTTCAGCGATAAGTTGGCCGATAAGCGGGGGACTGAGGCGCGCCTGACAAAATTTCATTACCGCATTTCTTACTTCCTCGTTTTTCGTAATTAAGGCGCCAATACGGATACCACATTCACTATAGCGCTTTGATACCGAGTCAATCAGCACTACGTTTTGTTCTATCCCCTCAAGGTGGCACGCCGAAATATATGGCGAACCAGTGTAGATGAATTCACGGTAGACCTCGTCGGAGAATAGGTAGAGGTCGTATTTTTTCACCAAGTCGCGAATTTGGTTCATCTCGCGACGTGTGTAAAGGTATCCCGTGGGGTTGTTGGGATTGCAGATAAGGATGGCACGTGTGTGCTCATTGATAAGTTCTTCAAACTTTTCAACCTTCGGGAGGGAGAAACCTTCTTCAATTGTTGTTGCAATCGTGCGAATCTTTGCTCCAGCAGAAATGGCAAACGCCATGTAGTTGGCATACGCAGGCTCGGGCACAATGATTTCGTCTCCAGGATTGAGGCAGGAAAGGAAGGCAAAAAGCACGGCTTCTGAACCGCCAGAGGTGATGATGATGTCGTCGGCAGAGAGGTGGATGTCAAACTTTTCGTAATAGTGGGTGAGCTTCTCGCGATAGCGCAAGAAACCCTGACTCGGACTGTATTCTAACAACGTGCGGTCAATGTTTTTCAACACGTCAAGTCCCTCTTGCGGAGTGGGCAAGTCGGGCTGACCAATATTGAGATGGTACACCTTCGTGCCACGACGCTTGGCAGCAGAAGCAAGAGGCGCTAACTTTCGGATAGGCGAAGCCGGCATATCTACCGCACGCCCAGAAATCTTTGGCATAATGAAATATTCTTGTTATTTTATATTCCTCGTGGGGAGGAACATAATGACTTATTCTAATGGTTAAATGATATTCTTCTTGCAAAAATAACATTTTATACAATAAATACGGTGCATAACTAAATAAAATACGTATTAAATGGGAGTAAGATTGCTAATTTTATCTTACTTTTGTGGTTGAATATCCGAATTGTGTCGGTTTAAAGGGGTGAAGCAATCGTTCTTGAAGCTTAACGGCCTTAAAAATTCTGTTTCGTTGAAGACTATGAAAAACATCCGTGAAAATATGCGTTACTTGCAGTTGTTGGCAAAGGACTTTCCCAACGTTTCTGCTGTAACCACTGAAATTATTAACCTTGAAGCTATTTTACACCTCCCCAAATCTACGGAGCATTTTATGGCAGATATACATGGTGAGTATGAAGCCTTTCAGCATGTATTGCGTAATGCCTCTGGGGATATTAAGCGTAAGGTGCATGAGATATTTCAGAATCAGTTAAATGAGGAAGAACTCAAAGAACTTTGTTCCTTGATTTATTATCCAGAACAGAAGTTGGAGCTCCTTCATAGGTCTGGAAGAAATATGCCAGAGTTTTATCAAAGCACGTTGCATCGCTTAATCGCTGTGTGTCGCAATGTTTCTTCTAAATACACGCGTTCTAAAGTGCGTAAAAGTTTGCCCCATGAATTTGCGTATATCATCGAAGAATTGCTTCACGAATCATCTGACCGCCACAATAAGCAGACGTATTATAACATTATCATTCAGACGATTATTGGAACAAAGCGTGCAGATGCTTTCGTGACTCAATTGTGTTATTTAATTCAGCGCTTATCGGTTGACCAGTTGCATATTTTGGGCGATATATTTGACCGCGGTCCAGGTGCGCACCTTATTATGGACATGCTCTGTGATTACCATAATTTAGATGTAGAGTGGGGGAATCACGATATGCTTTGGATGGGCGCAGCTGCGGGTAATCCAGCGTGTGTTGCTACCGTCATTCGCCTCTCGCTTCGTTACGCTAACACAAAGACGTTAGAGGAGGGATATGGTATCAACATGGTGCCCCTCGCTACATTTGCTATGGAAACTTATGCCGATGATTCTTGTGAGTATTTCAAACCCTTTATAGAATTTACAGGAGAAGGTTCACCCCGAGAAAAGACGCAACGCCTCATTGCGCAGATGCACAAGGCCATAGCGGTCATTCAATTCAAACTTGAAGGTCAACTTTACAATGCACATCCTGAATGGAACATGAGTCATCGTAGCTTGCTTGAACAAATTGATTTCAAGCGTGGAGTGATAACATATGAAGGTGTTGAGTATCCGATGAAGGATATGTACTTTCCTACGATATCTCCAGATGACCCTTTACGCTTGACTGAAGAAGAGCAGGATATCATCAATAGTCTCGTTAGGTCGTTCCGCATCAGTGAGCGTCTGCAACGCCACATGCAATGCTTACTTACCCATGGTGGGATGTTTACGGTGTGTAATTCTAATCTGCTTTTCCATGCTTCATTACCGTTGAATAATGATGGAACGTTGCGTGAAGTCGAAGTAATGGGCATGACTTGTAAGGGTAAGGAGTTGATGCTTCGTATTGAACAATTGGTACGTTTAGCGTATGAGGAAGGGGCAGATGAAGACGAAAAACTTTATGCACGCGATTTCTTCTGGTACCTTTGGTGTGGACCTAATAGCCCGCTCTTTGATAAGTCAAAGATGACAACCTTTGAGCGCTACTTCATAGATGATAAATCTACACATAGTGAGGAGAAGGGGGCATATTACAAGTTGAGAAATGAGGCAACAATTTGCGACAAGATTCTTGATGAATTTTCTGTTGTGGGTAAGCACCGCCACATCATTAACGGACACGTGCCTGTAAAAGTGGGCAAGGGAGAAAACCCCATAAAAGCAGATGGACGCTTAATGGTAATTGATGGTGGGTTCGCGCGGGCTTATCACTCAACAACAGGTATAGCTGGATATACACTCGTCTACCATAGTCGTGGATTCCAATTAGTGCAGCATGCACCATTTAATTCAACAGAAGAAGCCGTTCTTAACGGTACAGATATTCAATCTACAACGTCTATCGTAGAAATATCAGATCGCCGCGTCATGGTGGCAGATACTGATATTGGTAGAACTTTGCGTGAACAAGTGGCTGACCTTGAATACCTTTTAAAAGCCTATCGTAAAGGGGTTATCAAGGAAAATTAGAAATTCTTTAACGCAGTCAAGTAAACAAGTCGGTTAAGTTGCTGTTTGAGGATTATGATTCTTTATCTCATTGCTAACAATAAACCGTTCTCTTCACCTTTGCAAACATGAAATCATTAAAAGAACTATATCGCATAGGTTATGGTCCCTCATCTTCTCATACGATGGGGCCTCGTGCTGCAGCAGAACAATATCTCTTAAAACATCCCGAAGCCAAGCGTTTTCAAGTAACACTTTATGGAAGTTTGGCAGCAACTGGGCGTGGTCACCTTACAGATTGGGCAATTCTTGACGTAATAGGAAAGGAGCGCTGTGAGATTAAATGGTGCGCAGAAATTGTACTTCCTTATCATCCTAATGGTATGCTTTTCCAAGCTATTGATGATGCGGGTAATCCGTATGATCCTTGGACTGTATATAGCGTAGGGGGAGGAGCTTTGGCAGAGGAAGGGCATAGTTCTATCCAAACACCCGATGTGTATGAACTCAACCATTTGAACGATATTATCAAATGGTGTGACGAACGTGGGTATTCCTATTGGCAATTTGTAGAACATTTTGAGGAATCGGATATTTGGGACTACCTTGAAGAGGTGTGGAAAGTTATGTGTCAAGCAGTTGAGCGTGGCTTGGAAACAGAAGGTGTTCTACCTGGCGGACTTAACTTGCGTAGAAAGGCTCCACATTACTACATCAAAGCACAAGGGTATAGTGCCAACCTCCAGACAAGAGGTTTAGTTTTTGCTTATGCTCTTGCCGTTACAGAAGAAAATGCGTCGGGCGGACGTATTGTTACAGCTCCCACTTGTGGTTCTTGTGGGGTAGTTCCTGCTGTTTTATACCACATCCAGCAAAGCAGAAATTTCTCAACAAAGCGCATTCTTCATGCTTTAGCAACCGCAGGACTTATCGGTAACATTGCTAAAACATTAGCTTCAATATCTGGAGCAGAAGCGGGATGCCAGGCAGAAGTCGGTGTGGCTTGTGCTATGGCTGCAGCTGCTGCAAATTATATCTTTGGGGGAAGTCTACAAACCACAGAATATGCTGCAGAAATGGGGTTGGAACACCATTTTGGTATGACTTGCGACCCTATCTGTGGACTCGTACAGATCCCATGTATTGAACGCAATGCCCATGCTGCAGCGCGTGCGCTTGATGCTAATATTTATGCAACATATGCCGAAGGCCAACATCGTATTAGTTACGATAAAGCCGTTCAGGTTATGAAGAAGACGGGGCATGACCTTCCTTCGCTCTACCGCGAAACTTCAGAGGGTGGACTTGCTGTTGAATATCATCGATAAATTGTTCTTTTCTTTTTAAGATTATGACGTTGTTTTAAGTTCATTTTTGACTATACGTCATAAAAGAAGAATAAATATATGTGTATGAGTTTAAGAATGAAAGTGTAATTCGAAAAATAGTTTTCTATAATCTTTACTTTTATACTCCTTATATATATCTGGTATTTATCAAACTTCACAATTCAATAGGGTGTGTCAATATTTTTTGACACACCCTTTCTTTTTTTGTTCCAGGAAATACATTTTGTTGCTCTAAAATTATATAAGCAATTATTGGTGTCCGGTAAATATAGATAACTCTTTGTTTGATGGATAGTTGTACTCATACAAGCGCCCTATTGAGATTCAACTTAAATAATACAGAATTTCTATGTTTAAGAGAACACGAACCGAAGGTCGCGCAAGTCAATTTCACGAATAACACGAATCACCGTGCGGGATGAATATTTCTTAATCAGAGGCGAATAACACGAATGCCATCCGGATGGTATTCGTGCAATTGCTTGCGCGACCTTTGGTTCGTATGCGATAAGCAAAGATAACACCCCGCAAGGATTGACTTGCGCGACCTTCGGTTCGTGTTATTCGTGCAATTGACTTGCGCGACCTTCGGTTCGTGTTCTCTAAAATAAAGAGACAAATTTTACCGGACAGTTCCCATTGCCTAAAGGCAAACAAAAATGAGATATAACAACTGGTAGTTATGCTTGCATTGCCCCCGTAGGAGGGCACACTTGCATAACCGCGGGTGAACGCAGTGAACCTGCGGTGGTTGACTACAAGCGAATGAATGTATCGGTCACCGTAGGAGGACCCACAGCAACCAATGGTATCAGTCAAAACAGAGAAGTGAGGGGAAAACAACAAGACAAGTTCAACAACTTGTAGTATATCCAGTTGTTGTGGGTCCTCCTACGGGGACCGATAGAAAAACACAGTTGTAATCCCCAATCCGCAGGTTCGCCTTGCTCACCAGCGGTTAAGCATGTGTGCCCTCCTACGGGGGCATTACGAAAGTGATTTGCTGAAGTGTCTACATTGCCTAAATACAAACAAAACAGTGCCGTAACGTGCTTGTTGAGGGTTTTGTTATATAGAAGCAATAATATTATTACCGATTTATTTGAGGATTTTGTTTTGTCAATATTTTTCGCACAAAAGTCCCTGCGACGTAAAAAAGGCGATTTGCATTTCGCTTCAAAATGTATTATCTTTGCATTGCAGGAAAGGAGGTGTAACCCAATTGGGTAACACCTCCTTTTTAAGTACCTGATTATCAGTATGAAATTTCGGGGAACTTTCAAAAAAAACACCTGTTTGGGCAAAAATTATTCGGCACCTTGTAAAAAATAGGTGCCGAATATTTTTTTTTAGGTGCCGAATATTTTTCTGCAGGTCAGTTGGAATGTTAAATCTTCTTAATAAAAGTTAAAGTTTTACAGACCTTCCAACCCAAAAAATGCGCAATTGGCTTGCTGA
Organism: Alloprevotella sp.; assembly: GCA_045126825.1. GTDB lineage: Bacteria > Bacteroidota > Bacteroidia > Bacteroidales > Bacteroidaceae > Alloprevotella. The sequence continues at coordinate 58,022 of JBGVPF010000078.1, read as the reverse complement.
GAATGCGTTATTTTCTGCGCATGGTTTGTTTGACTTGAAATAACGCAACCACGGTCCATTATCTCACTTTTTCAAAGGTTTTTCACCTTATTTTTAACGCACAACTTACACAGAATGAGGAGTTTGCTTTATTTATCCTCAAAATTTCATTTTTGGTAAACTGTAGGAGGACTATTAACGCATAAATTCCAGATGTGGCAAAAAAGGATCAAAGGGTCACGAAAGTAACTCCTATAATATTGCCAATTTGCTATATAAGTGTTTTACTTTATCTTCCATCCTTTTTCTGTATACACCATTTGCAATAGCACTTCTTCGGACGATGATTTATCGTAAAAATGGCGAATGTAGACATTGGCATATTGATTGGTACTGCTCTTATAAACACGCTCTATTTTTATTGAATCAATATTTCCATGCATTTTTAATTGCTCTGCCAATTGTTGTTTGTAGAGGTTAATTAGTTGTTCCTTATAGAAACGTGGTTTCCCTTGGCATGAAGCTATATGACTAACATATTCACTATAGTGTCCTTTAATATAGTGGGTATAAATTTTATGAATTTCTTCGTTAGTCGGACCATCCTCCATAGAGCTTTGCTCGGTTTGAGATTTTGCACAGGAAAAAAGAAAAAAGAGACTCACACCTATTGTAAAGAAATGGGTGTAAGTCTTCTTTAATATGTAAAATCGAGAGTTTACCTTCATCGTCATTTCATTCATTCTCGATGATTACTTTTGTCGGATAAAAATGTTAATGGGTGTACCATTAAAGTCCCACTTTTCGCGAATCTTATTTTCAAGGAAGCGCTTGTAGGGTTCCTTGACGTATTGAGGCAAGTTGCAGTAGAACACGAATGAGGGAATCTGCGTGTTGGGCAACTGTGCGCAATATTTAATCTTGATATACTTACCCTTGATTGAAGGAGGAGGATATGCCTCAATGAGGGGAAGCATTTCTTCGTTAAGTTTGTGCGTAGTGATGCGACGCGTGCGGTTGAGGTAAACCTCCTTCGCCGTTTCAAGTACCTTAAAGATGCGCTGCTTGGTAAGAGCAGAACCGAAGATGATGGGGAAGTCCTTGAAAGGAGCCATACGTTCGCGGATGGCATTCTCAAAGGTAGAGATGACTTGTTGCGACTTATCTTCTACGGTGTCCCACTTATTAACGACTACTACAAGACTCTTGTTGTTGCGCTGAATGAGTTGGAAGATATTCATATCCTGACTTTCAATGCCACGAGTAGCATCAATAAGAAGGATACACACATCAGAGTTTTCAATCGCTCTGATAGAGCGCATTACAGAGTAGAATTCAAGGTCTTCTGTAACCTTGTTTTTCTTACGGATACCAGCTGTATCAACGAGGTAGAAGTCGAAACCAAACTTGTCGTAGCGCGTAAGGATAGAGTCGCGAGTAGTACCTGCAATGTCGGTAACAATGTGACGATCTTCTCCGATAAAGGCATTGATAAGACTTGACTTACCTGCGTTAGGGCGTCCGACGATAGCAAAGCGGGGGATGTTGTCTTCACCCTCGGCTTCCGCTTTTTCTGCGCCTAACTTTTCAACGATTTGGTCGAGCAAATCGCCTGTTCCAGAACCTGTAGCAGCACTTACACAGAAAGGATCCCCAAGACCGAGAGCATAAAATTCTGCTGAAGCATAGCGGTCTTCATTGCTGTCCGTCTTGTTGGTGCAAAGGATGATAGGGAGGTTCTTTGTGCGGCGAAGAATGCCTGCGACCTGTTCGTCCAAATCTGTAACACCATTCTTAATATCAACAACGAAGAGGATAAGGTCAGCTTCTTCTGTTGCCAACTTTACTTGCTTACGGATTTCTTCTTCAAAAATATCGTCGCTATTGACAACCCAACCACCAGTGTCAACGATTGAAAATTCGCGCTGACACCATTCTACCTTACCATACTGACGGTCACGCGTTGTGCCTGCTTCGTCAGAAACGATAGCTGAACGTGTACCAGTAAGGCGGTTAAAGAGTGTAGATTTGCCAACATTGGGGCGGCCTACTATTGCAACTAATGCCATATTTTTCTAATGTTAAATGTGAATATGCGAAGTGCTTCGTAGACCTACTCTTTTTATTCGTGAGAATAACCGTAGCTCTCTAAGCGCTTCGTAGAGTTTCTCCAATCCTTGTCAACCTTAACAAAGACTTCAAGGAAGATGCTCTTCTGGAAAAACTTCTCTAATGTCTTGCGTGCCTCTGTACTTACTTTCTTCAGGGCTACGCCTTTGTGTCCGATGATAATTCCCTTTTGCGAGTCGCGCTCCACATAAATAATGGCATTGATGTGAATGCTTTTGTCGCTCTCCTTAAATTGTTCAACAACAACTTCAACGGAGTAGGGGATTTCCTTATCGTAGTAAAGCAATATCTTCTCGCGGATGATTTCCGTGACGAAGAATCGTGCGGGTTTGTCTGTCCACTGGTCCTTCTCGAAATAGGGAGGTGACAGCGGAATAAGCTCTTTGATGCGCTTAAGCACATTATCAACGTTGAACTTTGCCTGTGCTGAAATTGGGAAAATCTCTGCCGTGGGAAGGAATTTCTTCCACTCCATCACAAGTGCCTCCAATTTCTTTTGGTCTGAAAGGTCAATCTTATTGATGAGCAGCAAGATGGGGACATTCAACTTCTGCACCTTTTCAAGAAATTCAATGTTTTTGTCGGGTTGCTCAATGACATCTGTTACATAGAGTAAAACGTCTGCATCTTGGAGCGCTGACTCCGAGAAGGCGAGCATTGACTCCTGAAGTTTGTAATTGGGTTTCAATACTCCAGGTGTGTCTGAAAACACAATTTGTGCATCCTCAGAGTTGATGATTCCCATAATGCGGTGGCGTGTGGTTTGAGCCTTAAAAGTGGCGATAGAAATACGCTCACCCATGAGGAGGTTCATCAATGTGCTTTTCCCAACATTCGGATTGCCAACAATGTTGACAAACCCCGCTTTGTGGTTGGGTTTATTTTCCATCATAAGCCCACTTGAGATATGCTGCACCCCATGTGAAACCAGCACCGAAGGCGGTGAGGATGAGGTTGTCGCCCTTCTTCAACTGCTTTTCGTAATCCCACAATGCGAGGGGAAGAGATGCGGCAGAGGTGTTACCATATTTTTGGATATTCATCATCACCATTTCTGGTTCAACTTCAAGACGTGCAGAAACCGCTTCAATGATGCGTACATTCGCTTGATGAGGAAGTACCCAAGAGATATTTTCTTTTGTGAGGTTGTTACGTTCCGCAATCTTCGTACAAGCGTCGGTCATGTTGGTAACAGCGAACTTAAATACCGTCTTTCCTTCCTGATGAACGAAGTGCATGCGATGCTCAATCGTATAATGTGAGGGAGGACAAACCGAACCACCTGCCTTCATGCAGAGGTAGGGGAGACCAAGGCCGTCGGTGCGGAGGTGAGAATCCATCCATCCGTATTCTTCAGTTGAACCTTCTACCAACACAGCAGCAGCACCGTCACCAAAGATGGGACAAGTTGCGCGGTCGGTATAGTCAACGGCACTTGACATCTTGTCGGCACCACAAACGACAACCTTCTTGTATCTTCCGCTTTGGATCAAACTTGCGGCGGTGTCCATTGCATAGAGGAATCCACAACAAGCTGCTTGCATGTCAATAGCGTGAGCATTCTTCATGCCAACTCTTCCCAAAACTATGCTTGCTGTTGAAGGGAAATGGAAGTCGGGCGTAGATGTTGCAACGATGATGCAATCAATTTCAAGAGGGTCAGTGCCCGTCTTTTCAAGAAGTTGCTTCACTGCCTTGCGTGCCATATAACTTGTGCCAAGACCTTCTTCATTAAGGAGACGACGTTCCTTAATGCCAATTCGAGTCATGATCCACTCGTCGTTGGTGTCAACCATGCGCGAGAGTTCATCGTTACTCAAAACGTATTCTGGTACATAACCACCAACACCAGTGATTACTGCATTGATTTTTTCCATAGTTGTTAAGGGGATTGTTGGAGTTTCCAATCAAGGGACTAACCTAAAAAATATGGAGTTAAAAGCAAAAAGAGACTCACACATTTATAAGCACGTGTTTGTAAACTTTCAGCTTTTAACTCCCTTGTATAAAAGTTGATTATTCAGCAACTTCGTCAACTACGATAGCGAGCTTACCACGATAGTAACCACAAGTGGGACATACAGTGTGGTAGATGTGCCAACCACCGCAATTAGCGCAAACTGCGAGTGTAGGAGCTACTGCCTTGTCATGTGTACGACGCTTAAGTGTTCTTGTCTTTGACTGTCTTCTTTTAGGATGTGCCATTTTGTTTGAAAAATTTTAGATGTGTTAAATTTTAGTGTTGTAAGATTGTGTTTAGAGTTTTAGTTCAGCAATTATTCGTCTAAACACTCATCATTCTCGTAGCAAATGCGATTGAGCATGTCCTCATTACACTCCCCCACTTGGTGGGTGCGCTGAATAGGGAGTGAAAGTTCCACGATTTCGTAGACGTCCCAAGAAGCGTCGTACATGTTCGTATTCTTGGGGATGAATTTAATGTCATCAGCCGTGGAGTCGGATTCATCATTATAGGTAAGTTTGATGGTCTCCTCGGCATCAACGACAAGGGCCAGGTCATCGAGACATCTGTCGCATTCAACTATTACTTCGCCTTGGATAACGAACTTCAAGGTATAAACCTCTCCTGAATGTTCGCGGATATTCAAGTTTACCTTGACATTTCCGCCCTTAATGGTTTCCTGATCTAACGCTGCGAAAAAGTCTCCGTTAAGAGTCATTTCCAACTTCATTCCGTCAGAAGGAATTTTTGAGAGATTGATATTTAGAAGGTCCATTATTGCCATAGCGAGTGCAAAGTTACTACTTTTTTTAGTTTTGACACATTTTTCAACGTCATTTTTTACCTATTAGAGTCGTCTGACGCACTTCTTACGGTTGAAAAATGCCAAAACTCGCAGGTAAGTGCGGTTGATGGGGAGTAAAAATGGGTATATGAGAAGTTTAGGGTAACTTATAGGAATGCATACTCCTTCAAAACTTTGATGTAATCGTCGTAGGGGGATGATGAGTGTTAAGAGGAGTGTAATGATGATGAATGTGTGTGAGACAACCTCCCAAATAATCGGTGAACTCGGGGTTAAAGTGAGAGCGTTGAGTGAGGTGATGCTTCCGCTATAATGCATCCATAAAACTACATTTTGAATAATCGTGTAGAGGAGGAGTAGGGGAAGTGTGAGTAAAAAGTAGGTGCTGATATTGTAAATCGCGTTAAGAATCCTTGTCTTGGGTGACGTATAATAATATATAATGTGGTGCTCCAAGGCATCTTGGTGAAAATCGCTTGCATGCGAATCGGCTTTAAGCACACGGGTATCCATGGAGAGAGATGCACAAACGCGTCCAGTCTTTGAGAGGTGTTCTACAAGTAAGGGGAGGGTGCCGATAGTAAGGCGCGTGTGTTGATTGAAGAAACCTTGTTGCTCCAGGAAATGACTTCTACTCACGAGGGCATGCGTCAAATATCCACCCGTATAGTGTCCCCGGCGTGAAACCTTATAATTTAGTATGTTTTGAAGGTGCACATCGTAGTGCCATAGCGAGGTATTTCCTGCACTTACCGCATTATTAGAATATCCTACGACAATGTTACAATCGTGCTTACGGGCTTCCATCATTTCCCTCAACCAATTAGGCGAAGGAGGAAACACATCGGCATTAAGGAGCATCACCCATTCGGTGCGTGCACCTTTGACGCCAACGCTCACGGCCAACTTCTCACGATCAATGAGGTGCGTAGTCGTAGCGATGTTCGTGTGCTTAAGATGGCGAAAATCTCGCTCCAAGCGGAGTAGCGTTTCTTCAACGGACTTCTCGCCCGAGTAATTGGCGATAAGTACATGAATTGCTCCCGCATAATGCTGGTTGAAGATGCAAGTAATCAGGTCGTTAAGTCCAGATTCCTCACCCTCAAGTGGAATCACGATGGTTATAGGTAATGCTTCTTTCTCCTCCTCTTCGCCTTTCCCCTTTGAAAGCAAGGGCATGCGGTAGTACCTCCATCTTAAAATAAAGAGGAGGGGCAACCAAATGAAGATGATGAGGAGAAAGGGTATGTAATACATTACTTGATGCGTGGTTCTTGCTGATTTATAGGTGATTTCCCGAATGTAAGGTGTAACTTACTGACGAATATAGGATAAAACGAAAATTATCTCGGACTTAATTAAAATTATTCGGCACATAAATTAAATTATTCGGCACATAATTTTTAAGAAGTCCCTTCTATTTTTTGCTCTCTCGGTTTACCTTGTTTGGCAATGAAGTTGTCTTCTAAATTCCGCACAACAAATGGCGGTGGCGATGGCCACGTTTAGGCTTTCCGAGGTCTCGCATCCTGCTGGATGAGGAGGGATGAAGAGCTTTTGATTGATGAATGCTTGCGTTTCGGGACGAATACCGTTTCCTTCATTACCCATAATAAGCAAACCATTGGGAGAGAGCGTTTTGCCGTAGATGTTTTCGCCTTCGAGGAAGGTGCCGTAAACGGGGATGCCTTGAGGAATGGAAGAGAGAAAACGGGTTAGGTTTGTGTAATGGAGTGCGACACGCGTAATGGCGCCCATTGTAGCTTGAATAACCTTGGGGGCAAAGGAGTCGGCGGTGTCTTCCGAGCAAATGATGTGGTGAATGCCAAACCAATCGGCAAGTCGGATGATCGTGCCGAGGTTGCCAGGGTCTTGCACTCCGTCGAGCACGATGGAGAGTTCCTCACGCATCACTTCACCGGATAGGGGAGATGGCGTGGGTTGGCGGAACACGGCAATCACATCGCGGGGTGTTTTTAATTGAGAGCACTTTTGGAGTTCGGCTTCCGAGATTTCAATAATCTCATCGGCCTTCACCTCGGGGTGTTGTGAAAGATATTCTTTTGTGCCACAAAGCATAAGGCAACGAAAGTAGGGGAGAATATCTCCCACTACCTTCGCACCTTCCGCAAGGAATACGCCCTCCTCATCGCGAAATTTCTTCTTCGCCAGGGAGGTGATGTATTTGATTTTGTTTTTCGTAAGCATGGTGCTTATTTCTTACATGTTGCCTTAATCAAATAGCAAATCAATAGCAAGTAGCAAGCGAGGCTCAAGATTTCGCTTGAAGGATTATCGAGCCATGCACTATTGTCAAACTTGATACCGCCGAATTGAAGCGCTGCACTTGCTACGCCCATCAAGGCGCCACCGGCAATAAACCCAGAAGCAAGCAATGTGCCCTTTTCGATGCGAGCATTATTCACCTTTTCGTCCTTCGTGCGTGAACCTACAAACCAGTTGATGGCACCGCCTACGATAAGGGGAAGGTTGAGTTGCAAGGGAATGAACATACCCAAGGCAAAAGCCAAAGCGGGAATGCCAAAGAAGTTGAGCACCAAAGAGATAAGCGCACCAATGCCGTAGAGTAACCAAGGTGCACCTTCGCCACTCATAAGCGGTTCGATAACACCCGCCATTGCGCGTGCTTGAGGTGCCGCCATAACGTCGGCATTGTCAGGTGTAAATCCATATACCTTTTGGAGAATCATGATCACGCCACCTACGGTTGCGGCACTTACTAATACGCCGATGAATTTGTAGGTTTCCTGGTATTTAGGCGTACTTCCGAGCCAATAACCAATCTTTAAGTCGGTGATGAAGGCACCAGCAGATGAGAGTGCGGTACATACCACACCGCCCATGATTAAGGCCGCTACCATACCGTGAGTGCCGTTCAAACCTACGAGCATCATGATGATGCTGGAGAGGATGAGCGTCATGAGTGTCATACCACTCACGGGGTTAGAACCTACAATGGCGATAGCATTTGCGGCTACCGTTGTAAAGAGGAACGCAATTACGGCAACAATTAAGATGCCTACGATAGTGAAGAGCAAGTTGCCCTCCATAGGACCAACGAAGAAGAATATGGTGGTCATCAAAATTGTGATGAGTGTGCCGATGGCGATAATCTTCATCGAAAGGTCGCGTTGTGTACGCACTTCTTCCGCTTGTTGTGCGCCTCCCTTAGAAATCTTTCCGATCAAGGCAAACGCACTCTTGATTACGCCCCAACTCTTTACTACACCTATGATACCCGCCATAGCAATGGCGCCGATACCAATACTCTTGGCATAACCAAAGATTTGTTCGGCACTCGCATTTTCCGCCGTAATGCCGTTAGCAACCTCAAGGTCGGGGAAGAGAACCGAAATAGCAGGTACAATACCCCACCAAACGAGGGCAGAACCGGCACAAATAATCGTAGCATACTTCAAACCAACGATAAATCCCATACCGAGGAGTGCGGCACTGGTGTTACATGAGAACACTAACTTTGCCTTTTCGGCAATCGTGCTCCCAATTTCACAACAACGACTGGTGAAATTTTCATTCCAAAGACCGAAGGTAGCAACGGCAAAGTCATAAAGACCGCCTATTACACCAGCTACGAGCAAGGGCTTTGCGCTACTTCCGCTCTTCTCTCCCGAAAGGAGGATTTGCGTAGATGCCGTTGCTTCGGGGAAGGGATATTTGCCGTGCATTTCCTTAACGAAATACTTGCGGAAAGGAATAAGCAACAAGATGCCGAGCGCACCGCCGAGCAAGGAAGCCAAGAAAATCCAAAGGAAATTAACGGTGATTTCGGGATGTGTGTGCTGAAGGATGTAGAGGGCGGGGAGTGTGAAAATCGCACCTGCTACAATCATTCCCGAACATGCTCCGATGCTCTGGATTATGACATTTTCGCCCATGGGATCCTTGCGATGCGTAGCGCCAGCCAAACCTACGGCAATGATTGTAATGGGGATGGCTGCTTCAAACACTTGACCCACTTTTAGTCCTAAGTATGCCGTAGCGGCGGAGAAAAGAATTGCCATGAGTATGCCCCATGTGATTGACCAGGGCGTTACTTCACGATAGTGCTTCCCTGCTTCCATCAAGGGTTTGTATTCTTCACCTTCGCGTAATTCACGAAAGGCATTTTCTGGAAGATTTGTTTCTTTCATATTGAGGAGGTTATGAGGTTATAAGGTTTTAGGTTATGAGAATCAATGGGATAAATCCCCTCTTAATGTTTAGTTGATAAACTATAACCTAAATTTTAATCCATTCGATCGCGATAATCCTCGTAGTGATAATTACGAAGCACGTTGAGGGTACCGTCGAGGTGGAGGAGTGCAAGTGAGGGATGGTGGATGCCGTTAAACATATTGGTCTTTACCGTGGTGTAGTGAATCATGTCCTCAAAGATGATGGTGTCGCCCACTTCAAGGGTACGATTGAAGCGCCAATATCCCATGAAATCGCCTGATAGGCACGAGTTTCCGCCCAGGCGGTATACGCATGGCTCGGTTTCATGCCCTACGGCGTCTTCGCCCTCGAGGGTTTCGGCGTTTCTCACGCGTGGCCAGTAGGGCATTTCAAGGCAATCGGGCATGTGGCACGTGAATGAGACGTTGAGAATGGCGGTTTTGATGCCGTGATTTTCTATGATGTCTACCACGCGTGACACGAGCGGACCTGTTTGCCAGGCAAAGGCAGAACCGGGTTCGAGAATGACCTTGAGGTTGGGATATTTCGCGCGGAAGGCTTGAAGTAGGCCGATGAGGTGCTCTACATCGTAATCGGCACGCGTCACCAAGTGGCCACCTCCAAGGTTCAACCATTTAATTTTGGGCAACCACGCTCCGAATTTCTTCTCTATGTGGCGCAAGGTGTTTTCCAAGGCGTAGGATGAACTCTCGCAATGGCAATGGCAATGAAACCCTTCAATTTTCTTGGGGAGTTCGGCGGGAAGGTCTTTTGCCAAGACTCCGAAGCGTGAACCTGGTGCGCAAGGATTGTAGAGGTCGGTTTCGATTTCGCTATATTCCGGATTGATGCGCACACCACACGACACGCCCTCGGCACGACGAACAAATCGCTCGAATTGTGTAAGCGAGTTGAAGGAGATGTGGCTTGAGCATTTCACGATTTCATCGAAGGTTTCGTCCTCATAAGCGGGCGAATAGGTGTGTGCTTTAGAACCAAATTCCTCGAGCGCCAAGCGTGCTTCGTAGAGCGACGAAGCGGTAGTGTGGGTGATGTATTCGCGGAAGATGGGGAAGGTTTTCCAAAGCGCAAATGCCTTAAACGCCAAGATAAATTCCACACCTGCTCGGTCGGCTATGCTCTTGATGAGCGAGAGGTTACGGCGCAACTTCTCTTCTTCAAGGATGTAGCAAGGCGAGGGATGATTGGGGTAGGGATTTGTGTACATGATGAGAAAGGAAAAAGGAAAAAGGAGAAATCTGCGAGTGAGCGAGAGCAACGTCAAGTTTACTTGAACGTTGCCGAGCGGGAGCAGATTCAAGACCGCAGAGCGGGATTAAAGGAGAAATGAGAAATGCCATGCGGGAGAATCATCGTTTTATCTCGCAAACCATCTCGTTTACTTATACATATAATATAGTTTACTAAAAAAAAAAGGAAAAAGGGGAAAGGGGAAATTGCTGACGCGTTAAAGTGCCGCATGGTCTTTTCTCCTTTCTCCTTTCTCCTTTCTTATTTAGAAAAGGTTTTCTTAAGCATTACATGATGCCGCGTTCACGGAGTTCAAGTTGCCACTTCCAAGCCGTGCTGAGTGAATCTTCGAGCGTGTGAACGGCCTTCCAACCGAGCTTTTGGTTAGCCTTGTCTACGTTACCCCAAACCTTTTCGATGTCACCGGGGCGACGTGCTACAACCTTGTAGTTGAGCTTCACGCCAGTGCACTTTTCGAAGGTGTTGATGAGTTCGAATACGGTCACACCCTTACCTGTACCTACGTTGTAGATTTCTACGGGTTCTTCGTTCTTGCCGTTGAGGATGCGTTCCATAGCGCAAACGTGTGCTTTAGCGAGGTCGATTACGTAGATGAAGTCGCGGATACAAGAGCCGTCGGGAGTGTCATAGTCGTCACCAAATACAGAGAGGCATTCACGGATACCGATAGCCGTCTGAGTAAGGTAAGGAATCAAGTTAGCGGGCACACCATTGGGCATTTCGCCGATGATAGCAGAGGGGTGTGCGCCGATGGGGTTGAAGTAGCGGAGGAGGATTGCCGAGATGGGAGCACCACTCTTAACGTAGTCCTGAACGATTTCTTCGTTAATCGCCTTCGTGTTACCATAGGGGCTTTCGGCCTGCTTGAGAGGAGCATTTTCGGTAACGGGGAGGTTTTCGGGGTCGGGCTGACCGTAAACCGTGCAACTTGAAGAGAAGATGATACCCTTCACGTTGTACTTAGGCATCAACTTGAGGAGGTTGATGAGCGAAACGATATTGTTTTCGTAGTACTTCAAGGGCTTTTCTACACTTTCGCCAACGGCCTTAGAAGCCGCGAAGTGAATGATACCTTCAATAGCGGGATACTTCTGGAATACGGCTTCGAGGTTTGCGTAGTCGCAACAATCTACTTCTTCGAAAGCAGGGCGGATACCTGAAATCTTTTCGATACCGTCTACAACGTCTGCTTTAGAGTTTGAAAGGTTGTCGATGATTACTACATCGTAACCTGCTGCTTGAAGTTCAACAGTTGTGTGTGAACCGATAAAACCAGTACCACCGGTTACCAAAATTGTCTTTTTCATAAATGTATAGGGTTAGGTTAATCTAATCTGACTGCGAATTTACGAATAAATACGATAACTATTTCAACTAATGATTAAAAAAAGATAATAATTTGAGTTTTAACCATCAAATAATCTCTTAATCATATAACATAACCTTTAGGCATGTTATTTATTATAGATTTCTTATTAACATCTTATAATAAAAAATGTATATCCATCGCCTTACGATTTCTTCCATACAAGCATCTCGCATTCTTTACAATTGAATGATAATTCGAATTGTCGACCATCTGCACTGTGAAGCGATAAGGGAAAAGTATAGTGCTCTAGTTGATGTTGAGATTTTTTTCTGCACATTCCTAATTCATGAAGTAAACAGTATTTGCAGAACATTATAGGGGCTGATCCTTGAGGAGGTTTAATTTCAAAAGCAGGTTCTGCGTTTGCACCAATTTGTTTGTAAAAAGAACGTGCGACCTCATTAGCTATATTGGCGCGATAGTCGGTGTAAAGTACATTATCTAAGTTTTCAACATTCAGTTTTTTATGCTGAATGAGAGGTTGCGATTCTTCAATAGGTGCAGTAATGGCGAGTAATTGTTGTATTACAGATCTACGTGCAGTAGAAAGTAATGATGATGGAATAAACCAATCATCACTCATGTTAATTTGGATATCAGCAATTTCAAAGTTCGTGTCACCCACTTTCAACAACTGTCGATGTATGTTCTCATACTGAGCGATTTTTGCTAACTGATGCTCACAGTTGAAGGTTACGGAGGTTTTTCTCCCTGTTTCGTCTTCAGCAAAAAGTTGAAATCCATCAACAGTCTCTTTAAGTATAAAGTTCAAGAGTAGTTTGCGCGACGCAGTTTCTTTTTCTAATCTTTTTTCAAAAACAATATCAAAATTTCTAAAAAGTTTGGTTTCAATTTTGTTAGAAATTTGAGACAATTGCTTACCGAATGTTGTTAGAAATAGTTTGTTTTTTTGATTGGTAGTTGTTACAGTATTGACACGAAATCCTTGTAATACCCCCTGCGCATCAACGAAACAGAGTCCATCTCCTGCAGAAATATTTGTTTCACTTTCTATAATAACCTCTATTCGATTGGATGTGATTCTTGAAATTTTCCCTATGTACTCTCCTAATGATTTAGGAGTCTCAATGTTGGCTTCTTTAGTTCGTATACCATGTAAGAAATATTCTGTAAATCCACGATTGAAACTTTTATCTAACTTTGGAGTAAATTGCAAACGGCATTTACCATACGATGATTTCTGTAATTCACCTTTCCTCTGTTCAATTATCTCATCAATAAGTTTGCGATAGTAGGCCGTTACATTTTTTACATACGAGATATCTTTCAAACGTCCTTCAATCTTAAAAGATGTTACCCCTGCATCAATCATATCACTAATTGACTCAGAACGATTCATATCGCGTAGGGATAATAGATGCTTGTCTTTTTGAATGATCCGTCCTTCTGCATCTTTGAGGGTGAATGGAAGTCTGCAAAATTGCGCACATTGTCCACGATTAGCAGAGCGATTAAAGCAATATTGAGAAGCATAACATCTACCGCTATAACTTACGCAAAGAGCACCATGAATAAAAGCTTCAAGTTTGACATTTGTAGTCGCTTTAATATTTGCGATTTGTTTTAAAGACAATTCTCGTGCTAGCACAACTTGTCTAAAACCCAATTGTTCTAGCAATTGTACTTTTTCAACAGAGGTGACGTCAAGTTGTGTAGAAGCATGTATCTCAATAGGTGGTAGAGGTAACGAACAAATTGCTAGGTCCTGTACAATAAGTGCATCCACACCAATTTCATAGAGAGTACATATATACTTTCTTACTTCTTCAAGTTCGTTATCGTATATAATGGTATTTAGTGTTACATATACTTTTGCGCAGTAGATATGTGCAAAATCACAAAGTTGCTTGATTTCATTAATGCTATTACCTGCAGCAGCCCTGGCACCAAACTTAGGACCACCAATATATACAGCATCTGCACCATGCTTAATGGCTTCAATGCCTATTTGTAGATTTTTAGCAGGAGCGAGTAATTCTATTTTCGTCATTGTCCAATGAGATGGAGATGGGATTAACTCAAATTTATGAAAACATAGCGCAAACGCTAACTTTTACGCTAGCAATTTTGTTTCTTATATCTTCACTTAAATTATTTCATTTTAACTACCCATAGTTATGAGCATTTCTTCATTATTAAGTGTATTATCCATCTGTTTTATAACCTCTTGCATTGCCTCTACATTGTTAAATTGAGAAAGGAAATTTCTTAGTACCCACATTCGGTTTGAAGTCGTAGGAGGCAAGAGAAGATCATCACGTCGCGTACTTGAAGCCATGAGATTCACTGCAGGGAAAATACGTTTGTTTGCAAGTTGTCTGTCCAATTGTAATTCCATATTTCCAGTTCCTTTGAACTCTTCGAAAATGACTTCATCCATTTTTGAACCTGTATCAATAAGTGCCGTAGCAATTATAGTTAGTGAACCTCCACCTTCAATATTTCTTGCAGCGCCAAAAAAACGCTTGGGACGCTGAAGAGAATTTGCATCAACACCACCCGATAGGATTTTTCCTGATGCGGGTGCTTCTGTGTTGTATGCTCTGGCTAGTCGGGTGATGGAGTCAAGGAAAATAACTACGTCATGTCCACATTCAACCATACGTTTAGCTTTTTCCAGCACGATACCGGCAATCTTAACGTGATTAGATGCTGGTGCGTCAAAAGTTGAAGCGATGACCTCTGCATTTACGGTACGCTTAATATCTGTCACTTCTTCTGGACGCTCATCAATAAGTAGCATGATTAAGTATGTCTCTGGGTGACTTTCAGCAATAGCATTAGCTATTTCTTTCATAAGCATCGTTTTACCCGTTTTAGGCTGTGCTACGATAAGTGCACGTTGACCTTTCCCAATAGGTGCAAAGATATCAACAATTCGCCTTGATAAACTATCTTTTGTTCCACAGCAGAGTCTAAACTTTTCATCAGGGAATATAGGGGTAAGATGTTCAAAGGCAATGCGATTACGCACTTCTACAGGTTCCTTACCGTTAATTGTGTCTACACTTATTAAAACAAAGAATTTATCATCATCTCTTGGTACACGTATTTTCCCTTTTACGATATCACCAGCCTTTAAACCATATTGACGAAGTTGTAAAGGAGACACATATATATCGTCGGGTGAAGTGAGATAATTGTAATCAGCAGACCTTAGAAAACCATATCCCTCTTTTGTTAATTCAAGAACTCCTTCACCTTCCAAGAAAATTTCTTTGGAATTTATAGGTTGGTTGATGGGAGACTCCTGAACTTCCAAATGCGTAGATACAGTAGGTGATTGAATATTTATGCTTGAATCTAATAATTGTTCCTCACCCTTTAAATCACCATATATATCAGTATTTTCGTATGCTGGCAAGTCTTGGGTAATAATAAAATTTTCATCTATTTTTACAAATCTGGTCGCGAATATATCACGAACCTCACTTTCTATATTTGAATTGGCAACTGTATCGGTTATAATATCAGTACTTTCATTAGAAACTTGTGACGAAGTTATAGATTTTTGATTTTCATCAAGAAGTATATTTCCGTTTTCTAATGCTTTGGCTAGTGCTTCAGTCGCCTCTCGTGCTGCAATTTCAGCTTTGGAAGGTCTACCGCGTTTCTTTTTAGGCGGATTCTCAACTGAATTTTCAAGCATGGATTCTTGAATCTTCAATATGTCAGCAACTAAAAGTTGTTGATTGTTTGAATCTTTATGAGGTGTGTTAAATTGATGCGCTAGTGATTGTAGCAACTCTATGCTTACAAGCATCAACTGCTCCTTTGTATAAGTAGTCATGATGATGAAAAACTCATACTAACTAACATTGTATGAGATAATAAGAAATAAACCAATAATAATATTTGCAAAATTAGTAAAAAAAATCAACAACCAACCTATATTCATATTTATGTTAGAATAACATAGTATGATTCAATTCTTTTATATGATCTTAATACACACAAAAATAATCATTTACTTATTCTAAATATTTCACAGTTACTTTATAAGAGGATATAAAAATAGGGGTCTGATAATGGTTGAGTGTTAAATTTATGACAAATCCATTCAACTATGTTATTTACTAATATAAACTATTTTCTAAATCTCTTCGTAATTATGGCATAGTTACAAGTTCTGCAGAGTTGTTCGGTAAGTTTATGGCATGAAAAGGAATCGTATAAATTCTTAGCTCGTGGCGAATTCAGAATTTCGTTTATAGATTGTTGGAATAAATTTCCAAGGTTTATTGTTCCTTGTGAGTCTAAACAACACGGTACAACTGTACCATCTACCAGTACACCTATTTGATTTCGTAAAGCATGACAAAAAACTTCGCTTTCTTCATATGGTTCTTTATCCGCATCAGGCCATTCAAAGGTGGAATCTGTTTCAAGGTAAATACAATCACAAATTTTCCATCCGTCAGGTCGCTCTATCCATGGAGTCGTAATATATTTATGGATGTGACGGATAATTTCATCATTTTTAGTATCAAAACCACCACCTTGATTCCATAGTCTCAAAACAATGACGATGCCTTTCTTAGCTGCTTCGAGTGAAAAACTCATTACTGAATTAATGAAATCTTCTACATTATTCTCATGATTTCCCTCATGCGACTGAAGGGATATTTGAATTTTATAAGGTAATGCTTCAATTATATGTTGAGCATTCTTTAATAAGGTACCATTTGTTGTGAGAATAGGAATAAAACCTTTTGATCGTGAGGACTCTATAAATTGCGCAAGTTGAGGGTGAAGAAAAGGTTCCCCCATAAGGTGAAAATAAAGAAACTTTACTTGCCCAACAAGTTTATTGGTGAGTAGTTCAAATTCGTCATACGTAAGTTGGTGAGCTTTACGCGTTGTTTTTGGACAAAATACACAATTTAGGTTACAACGATTGGTTATTTCAAGATAGCAACGGGTTATCATAAAATTCTGAATCTTAATCGAAGGATTTAATATCCCTAACAAAAGAAGAGTCTATGTATTAATTTAAGTAGGTACAAAAATCTATTTACAATTACACTGAGTTTAAAGAGAATCTAAAGAGTTCGTCACTCAAAATGCTGTCATGTTAATTTGTATAATGTGAAATTTTGATGTATATAGTTAAAAAGACTCTCAAAGAGCACCTTTCTTCTTACAACTATTAGAGAAAGGACAAGATTGACAACCTTTTTTAGAATTGCATATTTTCACTAAAACTCGAAATAAGTAGAGGATGCTTATTATAACTATAATACCTACGATTACTTTCTGAAGCATAGTTTACTGAAGTTATTTGTTAGTTGGGTAGTTTTTTTAACCTACTCAATTCCCCCACTGCACTAATTTTCTTGATTTTGTAGTCTATCTACCTGATATCAATAAGCCATGTAGGAGTTCTTCTTGGGAGTGGTATAGGAGTAATGTGTTGCAAATTTGGGATACTTTGTAGTATTTCACGACAAGTATTCGCAGCTATATCTGGAGTGTTATTTTCCTCTGATAGATGACACAACCACACTTTTTTAATTAAATTGGGAGTTAATGATGACGAAAGCAACTTAGCAGTTTCTGCATTAGAAATATGTCCATATGGTCCCTGAATGCGCCTTTTGAGGTGCAAAGGGTAGGGACCTGATTCAAGCATTTTCGTATCATAATTAGCCTCAACTATTAGGTGGGTTGATTTTTTTATGAAATCACAGATTTCTGGTGTTACATGTCCTATATCAGTGATTATACAGAGAGATATATCCTCATATTCAATAAAAAAACCATTATTCCCAAAACTGTCATGTGGCACAGCGAAAGAGGTTATAGTAAAGGGACCAATTCTAAATGACTCGTTATGAATTATAACTTTAAGCTCTTCTTGGCGAACTTTTTTACTTAGAAAAGGATTAGTTTTCATGCCATCATGCACAGCCTGTGTTGTGTAAACGGGTATGTGAAACTCATTAGAAAGATATCCAACGGCCTTTGTGTGGTCTGTATGATTATGGGTGACGAGAATTCCTTGGATATCACCAAAAGAGCATCCATAATCCTTATAAATCTTTTTGAAGATTCTAATTCCAAGTCCTAAATCGACGAGTAGACTACATCCTTCGGCATGTATGTAATAACAATTACCACTACTGCCACTAGCAAATGATATTAATTGCATTATTGTCTTTCCTATAGCGGAATCTATTTGTAATAGTTAATAGTTTTTAATAAGGGGATGCATAGATTCTCTGAAATGTAGGATATGTTTGCGAAGTCCTCCTTATAAATTATGAATATTTTATGTATTTTCACCGAGTCATGGGATTTTAAATAATATTTAGAATGGCAACCCAATTGCAAAGTGAAAAGTAAAATCACGATTAAAATTATGACATAAGATTGGATAATGTTTTCTACCTGATTTTACAGATGGATTGATAGCTTTCATACCTCCGTCGAATCTTAAGATAAAATAATCAAGATTTAATCTTAAACCAAGTCCGTAAGAAACAGCTAAATCCTCATAGAAATAATCCCATTTAATTTTTTCACCAGATTGGGAATAATCCCTAGTATTCCAAACATTTCCAGCGTCAATAAAAAGCGCACCATATAATTTCCAAAATAAATAAGTGCGGTACTCTAAGTTTACATCCAACTTTAAGTTACCTGTTTGATTGATAAAGTCAATCTGACCGTTCACGCCTTTGTAAGAACCAGGTCCAAGTTCGCGAACACTCCATCCTCTAACACTATTCGCCCCCCCTGAAAAGTAACGTTTTTCATATGGAATCATCGTAGAATTTCCGTTGGGTATAGCGATTCCGAAGGCGGTGTGAAATACGAGAGAATTACGATTGTCAATAGCAAAGTTTTTAACAAAATCAAAATCGGCCTTTATGTATTGAGAAAATTCTATACCAAAAAGTTCATAGTTACCGTTCTTATTTTTGTTACCTCCTAAAATGTTTTGGGTTAAGTTTAGTAGATTTCCAGCCGACTCTATATTGAACTTAATTTGCCACGCATTTTCCTGATTTACAGTATTTACAGAATATGATTTTTTTGAATTTAGAATTACACTATATCCGGTATTTGCAATAAATAGATTTTCGTAACTATATCGCAATATTCCATAGCGAGGATCATTACCTTCCAAATAATTTTTGCGAAACGTATGGGATATCCAAGGCATGAAAATATAGTTAAGACTTAAAACATCCAACTTATGCTGGATTCGTTTGCTACTATTCTTATTCCATTTGTATGAAAAATTTGCAGAAACCATACGTCTATGAAATTCCGGACGATCCTGCAAATTATATATTATGCCGAATTCAGTATTAGCATGATAACGATAGCGAAATTTCTCACCAAAAGGCAACAATAGGGTAGGGAACGTAAGGTTTGATTCCAAACTATATTCTAAATAGTTATGGTCAGAATATCCTTCAAGATTGGTAATGGCTTCATACGCCCCCCTAAGTTTTAGACGAAGGATTTCACCGCCTCTAAACAAGTTACGGTTAGTATAAGTGAGAGCCATAGCCATTCCAAAATCTCCAGCGGTATTGGTGCCTTCAATATCAAACGATATACCGTGAGGTTTTGTTCTTCTTACAAAGATGTTATAGTCAACGTACGGGTACGAGTCGATAGTTGAAATCGTACTGAAACTTACTGCGTCAAGTTCATTAAGTGCATTGTTGGTATAAGTTGTGTTATTAACTTTATAAAGACTATCTGTATGTAGCTTCACAATACTTCTAAATAACCTTCTTGACAATTGCGATTTGTTGTTATTATGATGAAAGGTTAATCCTCGATAGTAACTTTGCTTCGCTGTATCTTCTGGTGAACAATCCTCGTATATGTTTATTTTACCAACTCGGTATGGGGTGTATGCTAAAAGTGTATCTGTACCCAATGGCGCAACAAAATTCAAGGATATATTTACTCCTAAATCTCCTTTTATCGTATCGACAAGGTACGAAAAAAACTCCTTATTGATATGGTAATAACCATTATTTTGAAGTAGATTAACTAACCTAGTTCGCTCTTCATATAGTTTATTAATGTCAAAAGGAGAACCACCTCTAAGTTTGGTGTTTTTTCGTTCAGACATAATTATTTTTTGGATTTCGTTATTCTGAATATTCAACGAAACATTTCTTATGTATGAGCGTGGCCCACAATTAACATTGAAAGACAAATTAACTTTATGTTTTTCGTGTATAGTATCGTAAGTTGCATATCCTTTTCGGAACCCTTTGGAAGTCAAATAATTTTGAATTCCCTTAATCGTTTGGCGAGATGAAAAATCATCGTATATAACAGGAGGTTCTCCAATTTTTCTTAAAAAAACGTTTAAAGAACTTGAGTCTTTTTTGCCAGCAAGCGAGTATAATCCCAACGGTGCCTTCACAAGTCCTAACCATTTGCTATTAGGTCTTTGCAGCATAACTGTTTGAAGATCCATTGAAGTAACATGCTTGTCGTCGCTCTCTATGTTTACTTTTGAAAGCAGAAAATCCCCCTCGTCTAATAAGCGTTTAGATGAGCAACTAGCAATAATCATGCAACTTAATAGAATGAAAAATCTCATGCGGTATAGTTGTAAGCGAAAAAGGAGTTTTAATATATGGAGAATTGTTAGAAAGAGAATAAAGATAATAGATTAAAAAAAATCACAATATTTTTTCAAAGCAGTTTAAAAAAATGTAGTTTCTTTTTTGTATCTTCAAACTTAATACTCGTTTATTCGCAACCTAAGTAAAAAACACTTAACCTGAATGTCCTTTGACTTAATTACGAAGAAACGATTTTAGTGTTCTAAAAAACTTAGGAAAATGACGTTGTCTTTATCTCCTCATTAAGACTTTGTTGCAACTAATTATTTGTCAAATACTTTCATAAATATTTTAGGAACAGATGTTTCAAAACGCAGTTCTTCTCCTGAAATTGGGTGATAAAAAAATAACCTATAGGCATGGAGCGCAAGTCTATTGATAGGGTTGTCTCCGTTACCATATTTTGTATCACCGCAAATAGGACACCCCAAGTCTTGAGTATGTACACGGATCTGATTTTTCCTCCCTGTTTCTAATTTGAATTCAATTAATGAATAATTATTCTTAACACACATTGTTTTGTAATGTGTGAGTGCATATTTTCCCCCATTGTCAGTTGGGGACGAAAAAGTAAAATAGGCTTTATTGTCTTTTAACCAACTCTCAATACTTCCCTGCGGAGATTTAGGAATACCTGAACAGAGCGCAACGTAGCGTCTATCTGTAACGATATTGTGCCAATTGTGTTCAAGAATCTGCTCTGCTTCAATAGTTTTCGCATAAACCATTAGACCTGAGGTGTCTCTATCAAGTCTGTGTACCACGTGAGCAGTGCATTTTTGATGCGTTCTGCGAAAGTACTCATCCAATACACTTTTTACACAAAAGGCATGATGTGAACTTGCCATAGAAAGAATTCCGATATTTTTTTCGATGACTACTATAGCATGATCTTCATATACAATTTTAACAAATTTATTACGCAATTCTTCCTTAGGTTTGCGCTTTGAAATTTCAACTATAGAATTCGGTGATAACAACAGGTCATGCTGCTTCACAATTTTGCGGTCAACTCTAACTCCACCGCCAGTAAGTATAGCTTTGGCACGATTACGACTGATGCCGTCAAGAACTTTTTGAACAAAGGCAAGAAGTTCACACTTCTCTTTTACGTTAAAACGCGTAAATTGACTTGATGTATAACTACCTTTTCGCATTTTTAGTGATTGAGTAAAATTTAATGCAAAATTAAGAAAATTTAGATAGACACTCTTTCAATTTATTAAATATTTATTAGAGGAACACAAGATTTGATGATCAGTATATTCACGATAAACAGTAGATCCATTTAATAAGATGTTGTAAAAAAAATATCAGTAAGAAGAAAAAGAAGAAAATGAATGTTTGTTGGGTAGAGATTTATTTGTAATTTTGCGAAATATTACTTATCAAGAGTCGAAGATTTGTTATTTATATTTTTCGACCTCGCTTAAAACGTATTGTTATGGCTTCTAATTTTATTGCAGATCGTATTGTTATGGATGGTCTCACCTTTGATGACGTCCTTTTGGTTCCTGCTTATTCTGAGGTTTTACCTTATATGGTAAATTTGGGTACCAAGTTTTCTCGTAACATTGATTTGAAAATCCCCTTTGTAACCGCTGCTATGGATACGGTTACTGAGGCTAAAATGGCAATTGCTATTGCACGAGAAGGTGGTATTGGGGTTATCCACAAGAATATGTCGATTGAAGATCAGGCGCGTCAAGTCGCTATTGTTAAGCGTGCGGAAAACGGTATGATTTATGATCCCGTAACTATTAAGCGCGGTTCTACTGTAGGGGATGCATTGGCATTAATGAGTGAATATCACATCGGCGGTATTCCCGTTGTCGATGATGAAATGCACTTGGTTGGTATTGTAACAAATCGTGATTTGCGATTTGAACGTGATTCTTCGAAGTTGATAGACGAAGTCATGACCTCAGAGAATTTAGTAACAACAACTCAGCAGACAGATCTTATTGCTGCCAGCCAGATTCTTCAGGAAAATAAGATTGAAAAACTTCCAGTTGTGGATAAGGAAAACCATCTTATTGGCCTCATTACTTACAAGGATATTCAGAAAGCGAAAGACAAACCTATGGCTTGTAAGGATGCGAAGGGACGTTTGCGTGTGGCTGCGGGGGTAGGAGTTACTGCAGATACACTTGATCGCATGGAAGCTTTGGTGAATGCAGGTGTTGATGCCATCATTATTGACACAGCCCACGGCCACTCTAAAGGTGTTATTGATCGCTTGAAATTGGCTAAGGAACGCTTTGCTAATGTTGATATTATCGTTGGTAATGTGGCTACAGGTGAAGCAGCTAAGGCTCTTGTTGAAGCTGGTGCAGACGGTGTTAAAGTAGGTATTGGTCCTGGTTCAATTTGTACAACTCGTGTGGTAGCTGGTGTAGGTGTTCCCCAACTTTCTGCTGTTTATGACGTTGCAAAAGCACTTGAAGGCACAGGGATTCCTCTAATCGCAGATGGTGGTTTACGCTATTCTGGTGATATTGTAAAGGCTATCGCTGCAGGTGGTTATTGCGTCATGATTGGTTCTTTGGTTGCAGGTTGTGAAGAATCTCCTGGTGATACAATCATTTTCAATGGTAGAAAGTTTAAGGCTTATCGAGGTATGGGTTCTTTGGAGGCTATGGAAAATGGTTCAAAGGATCGTTACTTCCAAGGTGGCGTAACTGAAGCAAAGAAACTCGTTCCAGAAGGTATTGCTGGACGTGTTCCTTATAAAGGCACTGTGCAAGAAGTAATTTATCAACTCGTTGGTGGATTGCGTTCTGGTATGGGATATTGTGGTGCTGCTACAATTAATGACTTGTGGAAGGCACGATTTACGCGTATAACCAATGCAGGTGTGCTTGAAAGTCACCCGCATGATATCACAATTACAAGCGAAGCTCCTAACTATTCGCGTAGTGAAAATTAATATGTTTTAAGTGATTTATAGGTAATGTGTAACTACGAAAGTTTTAAGGTGCAACAAGTCATATGAAACTTTCATAGTTACACATTTGCTCTTTAATTATTAATTCTATTTATGAAAAAAATATCGGTGCTGACTTCTCTTTTAGCAGTTTTACTTTCTGTGAATGCACAGAATTCTAATCCAGTTTTAATGGAAGTGAACGGAAAGAAAATTACTAAAGCAGAATTTGAATATTCTTATAATAAAAACAATAGCGTTGAAGGTGCAGTTGAGCATAAGTCATTAGATGAGTATGTTCAAATGTATATTGATTACAAGTTGAAAGTCGCAGAAGCTGAATCGCTTCGTCTTGATACATTGAGTTCGTTTATCAATGAGTTTCGTCAATATCGCGACATGCAATTAACTCCTTTGATGGTTGATTCTGCTTATATTGATTCGATAGCGCGACTACAATATGCGGATGTTAAGAGATACCTAAATGGAGCAGACCTAATACGCCCTGCACATATATTGCTCATGGTTAAAGCAAAAACTAGTGAAGCAGAACGTAATATTATCAAGCAACGTGCTGATTCAATCTATAGTGCTATTGTAGCAGGCGCAGATTTTGCCACTTTGGCTCAACAGTTTAGCGAGGACTTAGGGTCAGCAAAAAATGGTGGGTTACTTCCTTGGATTGGTCCTGGGAATACTATCAAAGAATTTGAAGATGCGGCATATGCTCTACAACCTGGTCAGGTAGGAACTCCGATTTTGTCGCCAGTTGGTTATCATATTATTTTAATGAAAGAAAGAAAACAACTGGAATCTTATGATGATTTGCGCAACGAAATTATATCCGTTCTAAAGCAACAAGGAATCGAAGAGGCTTCAGCAGAAGCAGCAATAAAGAAAATGGTTGATGCTTCAAATGGAGGTTTAAGCCGAGAAGACGTGATGCTGCAATTACTTCAAAAGGGGGTTGAGAAAAATCCTGAATTGCAATATCTCGTTAATGAATATTATGACGGACTTTTACTTTATGAAGTAGCATCAACAAAGGTTTGGAATAAAGCAGCGACAGACACTCTTGAACTTGAAAGATATTTTAAGTTAAACAAGAAAGATTATTCTTGGGAAGAACCTAAATTTGATGGTTTTGTAATTCATGCCAGAGATAAGAAAGTCATGAAGCGCACAAAAAAACTCCTTAAAAAGAATGCTGACAAGGATTGGCGCAAGGTAATTCGTGAAGAGATAAATAAGGATAGTGTTGTTTGTTTAGTGCAAGGACCATATTTGTGTAAAAAGGGAGAAAATAAGTTTATTGACGCCATACAATTTAAGGGTGCAAAGGTTGAACCTCTTAGAAAGTATACCATGTTTGACGTCGTGGGCAAATTAAAGAAACAACCTACAACCTATTTTGACGTCAAGGCGCAAGTCATTGCTGATTATACACAGTGGGTGGAAAAAATATGGGTTGAAAACTTACGTAAGAAATTTAAAGTTGTCATTTCTGATGATGTACTTAATTCTTTGAAATAGAATTTAATATGAAACGTATATTACTTACGATTCTCTCTGCATTAACATTGCATGGATATGCACAAATTAATGTTGTTGATGAGGTGATTTGGATTGTCGGTGATGACCCGATTCTTCTTTCTGACGTTGAAGAAACTCGCTTATCATCCGAAATGGAAGGCACTCCATATGAGAACCCTTATTGTACGATTCCTGAGCAATTAGCTATACAGAAGTTGTTTCTTCATCAGGCTGAGTTGGACTCTATTGAGGTGAGTGAAGCAAATGTGCTAAAGGAGGCAAACGAGCGCATTAACTTTTTCGTACAAAACTTGGGAAGTAGAGAAAACGTCGAAAGACATTTCCATCTGACGATTCCTCAGTTGCGTGAAAAACTTAAGAAAACATCTCGTCAACGTTCTATGATTCAGCAGATTGAACGTAAACTCTTTGGGAATATAAAAATTACCCCAGCAGAGGTGCGTGCGCATTTTAGTAAATTGCCAGAAGATAGTTTGCCACTTATTCCCACTCAAGTAGAAGTGCAGATTATCACCACGCACCCACGACCAACTCGCATTGAAGTAGAGCGTATAGAAGAAAAGTTAAGAGAATTTGCAAGACGTGTTAACGAAGGAGAAACAGAATTCTCAACTTTAGCAAAAATTTATTCACAAGATCCAGGTTCAGCACGCTTAGGCGGAGAATTAGGATATAGTGGTAGAAATCAGTTTGTCCCGGAGTTCTCAAATGTTGCATTTTCGCTTAACGACCCCAAAAAAGTATCAAAGATTGTAAAAACGGAATTTGGTTACCATATTATTCAGTTAATTGATAAAAAGGGTGACAAAGCTAATTTCCGACACATTCTTTTGAAACCAGAGATTTCTGATAGTGTTTATACAGCTGAACTTGAGCGTTTGGATTCTATTGCTGTCGATATTAATCGTGGTACATTTACTTTTGAAGCGGGTGCCGTGGAATTGTCAGATGACAAGGATACACGTAATAATCATGGCATCATGGTTAATTCCGATCCAGCAAGTAACAAAGTAACTTCTAAATTTGCTATGAAAGATCTCCCTACTGAGATTGCTCGTCAGGTTGAGACTATGAAAGTAGGAGAAATTTCAAAAGCTTTCATATATAAGAACAATCAAGGACAGGACGTTTGTGCTATTGTGAAACTAAGAAGCAGAATAGATGCTCATAGAGCCAATATGACAGAAGACTTCCAGGTGTTAAAAGATTTGGTTCAGTCAAAGAGAAGTGCTGATATGCGTAAAAAATGGATTGAGGAAAAGCAAAAGTCTACTTTTGTACGTATAAATCCTGAATGGCGTAATTGCAACTTTGAATTTCCCAATTGGGTGAAATAGCAATATAGCCTAGGTTTCCAAGACCTGCTAAAGTAATCATCATCATCATTGCTGATTTTTGTATAATTAGTTTAAACTTATTGTTTTGAATTTGTTTAGAAATCGTAAATATGTAGTTTGGTCAGGACTCCTAATTTTTGCTTGGAGTCTTGTCCAAACTTCTGCGTATTCGTCTCATCGTTCAGTTGAAACTCATGAACAGCAAAATAAAGAGAGGATTAATATCGAACATGCTGACAATATGGAGTTTAACGACTATTTATTTCCTGGCGCACATCGTTTGAGTGGTAATGTGAAGTTTAGTCATGGCACGTTTGATATGTATTGTGATAGTGCAATTTATTACACAAATACCAATTCATTTGAAGCAGTAGGCAATGTGCGCATAAACCAAGGGGATACGTTGACACTTGTTGGTGACTCTCTCTATTATGATGGTGAAAGTTTGCTCGCACAGATGCGCTACAACGTGGTGTTGACGCACAATTCCCAGATGTTGTATACAGATAGTTTAAATTATGATCGACTTCTTTCTGTTGGCTATTTCTTTGAGGGGGGGACGCTTGTTGACGCAACGAATAATTTGACGTCTGACTTCGGGGAATATTTTACAGAAACAAAGGATGCTCACTTCTTTTATGATGTTACTTTGAAAGGGGAGGCGTTTACGATTTACAGCGACACGCTAAAATACAATACAGACACGAAGTGGGCAAAAGTAATAGGACCTTCGAATATTCACAATGGTGAAAACCATATCTATACCGAATTAGGGTACTACAATACAGAACGAGAATTCGCGAAACTCTATCAGCGCTCTGTGATTTCAGGAAAAAATCGAGTGATGATGGGAGATAGTATTGTTTATGATAAGTTGTCGGGAGACATGTTTGCCTACAAGAATATTGATTATCACGACCAATTAAACAAAAATATCCTCCGTGGAGATTACGTGTGGTATAATGAACTTTCAGGGCATGCTTTGTGTTATGATAAAGCATTGGTAATGGACTATTCATCTGGATCAGACACTTTGTATATGCATGCTGATACCATTCGCCTCACTACATACAATCTAAACACAGATTCCGTGATGCGCCAAGTTGATGCTTATTTCCATGTAAGAGCTTATAGAAAGGATATTCAAGCAGTGTGTGATAGTCTCACTTTTAATAGTGCTACGCGCTGCCTAACCCTTCACCGCGACCCCATCGTTTGGAGTGATAATCGACAAATCCTTGGTGAGCAGATAGATGTGAACTTTAATGAGCAAACAATTGATAGCGTATATGTCAGTCGTCAGGCATTGCTTGTTGAACAAGTTGATAGTGTACACTATAATCAAGTGAGTGGTCACGAGATGCGCAGCTATTTCAAAGATGGTGAGATGCACGAAAATTTTGTGGATGGAAATGTGCGTGTGATTCAATTCCCTATGGAGAAGGATAGTGTGGTGCTCTACCAATTGTATATGGAAACCGCCAAGTTGAAAATGTCACTCGAAGAGCGCAAGCTACAGCGAATTTGGACACCTGCGTCAACTGGTCAATTTTATGGCATAGGAATGGCGC
Organism: Alloprevotella sp.; assembly: GCA_045126825.1. GTDB lineage: Bacteria > Bacteroidota > Bacteroidia > Bacteroidales > Bacteroidaceae > Alloprevotella. The sequence goes on along the minus strand of JBGVPF010000078.1, from coordinate 30,295 downwards.
CCAAGGAGCATACCGTGTTGGAAAACTTTACTTGGTTTGATTATGTGCGCCCTCAACATAAAGACGATATTTATGAATGGCGCCCCAAGCGTAAGGGTACGGAATTAAAGAGCACTATTCGCCGAAATGCGCCGTTACAACATTTGTAAGTACCTTAAAGATTTATCATCCTTCTTTATTTTCTACATGCGTTTCTTCATTCCATTTCTCGTCATCACCTTTGCAGCATTCAGTTCTTGCTTGAGTGATGAAGAATATTCCTCTTCACCCAAAGATGTGCTTACTTTCTCTGTCGATACAGTAGATCTTGACACCCTAATTTCGGGAGAGTTAGCACATACGCGAACATTGCTGGTTTACAATACAAACAAGTCGGCACTACGAATAGCGTCTGTATCGCTTTTGAATGGCGAGCAGAGTATTTTTCGTGCAAACTTTGATGGTACAGCGCTGCATCAAGGCGTAGCAAGTGACTTTGAAGTGCGTTCGGGAGATAGTCTGCGCATCTTTGTAAATGCTTTACCCCCTTCTGCTGATTCTGATACTCCAATAGGATACACAGATAAATTATTGTTTCAGTTAGAAAGTGGTATCATACAAGAGCTCCCCCTTGAGATTCATGGATTAGATGTCATTAAACTTGAAGGTTGTAACTTGTACGAAGATTTCACACTGACCGCCAAGCGACCCTATCAAATCATGGACAGTCTTGTGGTGCATGAAGGGGCGCACTTGAATATTGAAGCGGGTGCCCAACTACTTTTCCATCCCGAGGCCACGCTTATTGTTTATGGGAGTGTAAATGCACAGGGAAGTGTGGCCGACAATATTGTATTCCGTGGTGATCGCCTTGGAAATATGTTCACCAATCAGTCATACGACCACATTCCTGGACAATGGGGAGGCATCCGTATTTGTGCTCAAAGTTTTGGAAATATCTTCAATTACGTAGACATTCATAGCGGTGATTTCGGAATACGTTGCGATAGTAGTCGGTGTGACATCGAAAAGTTACGCGTAGAAAATTCTGTTATTCATAATATGAGTGGCAATCTCCTTACGCTTATTAATGGAAAGGCGTTCGTTGGGAATTCTCAACTTACCAATGCTGGTGGAAATTGTCTGCATATTCTTGGTGGCGACGTAGAGGTTGTACATACCACCATCGGACAGTTCTACCCATTCCATGCGGGTAGAGGAGTAGCCCTTTCATTCTCTAACTATGATGGCGTTACGGTTCATCCGCTCCATCGTTTGTTTGTGGTCAATAGCATCATTACTGGATACGCTTCAGACGAAATTATGGGCAACAATCAAGGGGAAAACGCTGTCTTTAACTATACCTTTACCCACTGCTTGCTTAACACGCCAGCATACGAAAGTCCGGAAATCGTGAATTGCATTTGGGACACGGATACAAACCCCGTGTCGCGTGCCGACAATTTCGCCCCGCCTTTCGACCTCGATCGTCTCTATTACACCTTCTATCTTGATGAGAAATCAATGGCTGTAGGGACGGCAGACCCTAACTATTCGTCAAGATATTATCCCTTTGACCGATTAGGCACGCCACGCTCAAACCACCCCAGCATGGGTTGTTATGAACTCCGCACTTTCGAGTAATCCCGTGGTGGGGATGCCGTAAAAATCCCTGTTAGATTTTCCAAAAAAAATAGTAATAATATAGCAGATGTCCACAAATAATCCTTATGCAAAAGACGTTGTGCACTTATTATTGTAGCCACTAATGGACACTAATTTTCACTAACCGAAGGTCGCGCAAGTCAATGCCTTGCGGTGCATTTAAGACCAGATGGTTTAGAGTGAAAATTAGTGTTGATTAGTGGTTCGAAATAAAACAAACGAGTTTTCGTAGACAACCAAAGGTCACGCAAGTAACACCTATATTATTGCCAAGAATTTTCATCAACTCAAACCTTCAACCCGTCAACCCATGCAGCAAAATACCCAACGCCGCCAGAAGGCAAAACCAAAATCTGAACTTGAAAACTTTGGACATCTTCAGCCTCAAGCCCCCGAACTGGAGCAAGCAGTCATCGGAGCTCTTCTCATAGAGTCAGAAGCCTATTCTCAAGTGTCTGAGATACTCAAGGCTGAGAGTTTCTACGACCCCCGACATAAACATATCTACGAAGCCATCAGTCGCTTGAATATCTATCAGAAACCTTCGGACATTCTAACCGTCGTTGATGAATTGGAGCGTATGGGTGTGCTTGAAGAGGCTGGCGGTCGCTATTATGTAACACAACTTTCGGGGATGGTGTCATCGTCAGCCCACATTGTCTACCACGCTCGAATCATTGCGCAAAAGTCACTTGCTCGGCAACTTATCACCTACACCAGCAATATTCAGACGAAGGCCTTTGACCCCACACAGGATGTTGATGAACTTATGCAGGAAGCTGAAGGCGGACTCTTCTCGCTAAGTCAGCAAAGTTTGAAAAAGGACTATACGCAGATTGATCCCGTCATCAATGATGCATATACCATGCTCAAAAAAGCGTCAGAAAAGAGCGATGGTCTCTCGGGGATTTCTACAGGTTATAGAGACCTTGACAAAATGACATCAGGATGGCAAGCTTCCGACCTTGTAATCCTTGCTGCTCGTCCCGCCATGGGTAAAACGGCATTCGCGCTCAGTATGGCCAAAAATATTGCCATTGACCAGGGCATCCCCCTTGCGTTCTTCTCTCTTGAAATGTCGAACGTCCAACTCATGAATCGTGTCATTTCAAACGTTACTGAGATTGAGTCCGACAAACTTAAAACCGGACAACTGCGTCCCGAGGAGTGGCAACGCCTGGATGGACGTATGAAGCAACTTTACGGAAAACCTCTCTTTTTGGACGACACACCCTCGCTCTCCGTCTTCGAACTCCTTACAAAAGCAAGAAGACTCGTACGCGAACATGGTGTAAAGATTATCATGATTGACTACCTGCAGTTGATGAATGCTTCAGGGATGAACTATGGGAGTCGTCAAGAAGAAGTGTCAACCATCTCCCGTGCGCTCAAGGGTCTTGCTAAAGAACTCAGCATCCCCATCCTGGCGCTCTCACAGTTGAATCGTGGTGTAGAAAACCGCACCGAAGGCGATAAGCGCCCGCAGTTGAGCGACCTTCGTGAATCTGGTGCCATTGAGCAAGATGCCGATATGGTGTGCTTCATTCATAGACCAGAGTATTATAAAATCTATACCGACTCTAATGGTCGTGACTTGCGCGGCATGGCCGAAATCATCATTGCTAAACATCGTAATGGCGCTGTTGGCGATGTGCTCCTTTCGTTCAAGGGACAATTCACCCGTTTCCAGGATAGAGATGCCGACAACTATATACCCCTCCCAGGAGAAGAAATCACCTCGTCCATCTCTACCCACCTTACTCCCTCCGCCCACGACGTCCATCCCCTTGACCTTCCACCCGCACCCTCTGGAGAACTCCCTTATTAGGAGCGGCCCTCATCCTTTCGGATGGTCAACAGTCAACAGTCAACGGACAACGGTCAACAGACAACGGACAATAGTCAACAGACAACAGACAACGGTCAACAGACAACAGTCGTCATTCCGATGGTAGTCCGTTGACCGTTGTCTGTTGTCAGGCGTAGCCTCCGCCGTTGTCCGTTGACTGTTGACTGTTGTCAAGCGTAGCCTCCCCCGTTGACCGTTGTCTGTTGACCGTTGTCAGGCGTAGCATCCGCAGGCGTAGCCTCCGCCGTTTATGTTAAACAACATATTCACATCTTTTTGCCTTATAAAATATTTTTCATAACTTGCGCTCGTTTTTGGGGAATTGAGTAACGCTATCTCTACCTTGAAAACAGAATCCAAGATTTACTAACCTAACAATTGTAAAAAGTAGAATACCATGAAAGTTTACAATTCTCAAGAAATCAAGAACATTGCCCTGCTTGGTAATGATGGATCGGGTAAGACCACTTTGACAGAGTCGTTGCTTTATCATAGTGGTCAAATCAGTCGCCGCGGACGTATCACTCAAAAGAATACAGTGAGTGACTACTTCCCAGTTGAGCACGATTACGGTTACTCCGTGTTCTCAACAGTGTTCCACACAGAATGGAAAGGCAAAAAGTTGAATATCATTGACTGCCCCGGTAGTGATGACTTTGTGGGTGCAGCATTGACAGCGCTTAACGTGACTGACACGGCTGTGTTGCTTATTAACGGACAGTTTGGTCCTGAAGTAGGAACTCAAAACCACTTCCGTTACACAGAAAAGTTGCAGAAGCCCGTTATTTTCCTCGTAAATCAGCTTGATGACGACAAGTGTGATTACGACCAAATTCTTGAGGACTTGCAGACAATTTATGGTTCAAAGGTTGTGCCCGTTCAGTACCCCTTGAATCCCGGTGCTAACTTCAACTCGCTTATTGACATCATCTTGATGAAGAAGTTGACTTGGGCAGCAGAGGGTGGCGAACCCACAATTGAAGATATCCCCGAAAGCGAAAAGGCGAAGGCGGAAGAATTGCACAAGGCGCTCGTGGAAGCTGCGGCTGAAAACGATGAAGCGTTGATGGAAAAGTTCTTCGAAACAGAATACCTCACTGAAGATGAAATGCGCGAAGGTATCCGCAAGGGTATGGTGACACGCTCTATCTTCCCCGTGTTCTGCGTATGCGCAGGCAAGGATATGGGTGTAGGTCGCTTGATGGAGTTCCTCGGCAATGTAGTGCCTCACGTTGACGAAATGCCCGCCGTTTACAACACTCGTGGTGAAGAAGTGAAACCCCTTCCCGACGCTCCCACATCTGTATATTTCTTCAAGACTGGCGTAGAACCTCACATCGGCGAAGTGCAGTACTTCAAGGTGATGAGCGGTGTGCTTAAGGAAGGCGACGACCTTACGAATGCCGATCGCGGTTCGAAGGAACGTATGTCACAGCTCTTCGTGTGCTCGGGTGCTAACCGTGAGAAGGTAGAACAACTCTCTGCCGGCGATATCGGTTGCTCGGTAAAACTTAAGGACGTGCGCACAGGCAATACGCTCAACGCAAAGGATTGTGAGCACCGCTTCAACTTCATTAAGTATCCCAATGCGAAGTACACACGCGCCATCCGTGCCGTGAACGAAGCAGATACTGAAAAGATGATGGCTGCCCTCACTCGCATGCGTCAGGAAGACCCCACTTGGGAAGTAGAACAGAGCAAGGAGTTGCGTCAGATTCTCGTACACGGTCAGGGAGAATTCCACTTGCGTACCCTCAAGTGGCGCCTTGAAAACATTGATAAGATTCAGATTGAGTTCTACCAGCAGCGCATCCCCTATCGTGAAACTATCACAAAGGCCGCGCGTGCCGACTACCGCCACAAGAAGCAGTCGGGTGGTGCTGGTCAGTTTGGTGAAGTGCACCTCATCGTTGAACCCTATCAGGACGGTATGCCCGACCCAACAGCTTACACCTTCGGCGGTCAGGAAATCCGCGTGAACATCAAGGGTAAGGAAGAAATTGACCTTGAATGGGGCGGTAAGTTGGTATTCATCAACAGCGTTGTGGGTGGTGCTATCGACGCACGCTTCATGCCCGCAATTCTTAAGGGTATCATGAGCCGTATGGAACAGGGTCCGCTCACAGGTAGTTATGCTCGTGACGTGCGCGTAGTGGTTTACGACGGTAAGATGCACCCCGTAGATTCTAACGAACTCTCGTTCATGCTCGCTGGTCGCAACGCCTTCAGTCAGGCATTCCGCGAAGCAGGTCCGAAGATTCTCGAACCCATCTACGACGTTGAAGTATTCGTGCCCGCCGACAAGATGGGTGACGTGATGAGTGACCTTCAGGGACGCCGCGGTATGATCGTGGGTATGAACTCTGAAAATGGTTATGAAAAGCTTCAGGCAAAGGTGCCCTTGAAGGAAATGTCAACCTACTCAACTACCTTGAGTTCTATCACAGGCGGTCGCGCTTCGTTCATCATGAAGTTTGCTTCGTACGAACTCGTTCCTGGCGACATCCAGAGCAAGCTCATTGCTGAAAACGAACAGAAAGACGCTGAATAAACATACAGCACACACGCACCAGGGGAGTGGGGTATTCACAAATACCTCACCCCCTTTGCTTTTGGCGTTTCGCAGATAAAGTGAAGCGGGATGGGATGGGACTGGCGAAAGGGGAGATTTTTGGGGAGTAAGGTGTGGAGTTTTAAAGTTGGTTAGGAAATATGTATTTTCATAAATGAAGTATTTTATAGGCAATAATATAGGTAGTTGAGGCATCTGAAATTTATGCATACATTGTCCCCCGTAGGAGGACTTTGGATAGTTAAATTCTTAGACGTAAGTCTCTTTAAACTATAATTTGAGTCAGCTGCTATATTGTAACCTTTTAATATTGTCTCATATATCCTAAAAGAACATGTGTAGACACAGTTTGCGCACTAATTTAGGTCGTAATTAAGCAATATAGAGCTTTACCTTTGTTAATACGAAGTAGTTTTAACAAGTTATTTTCAGTGTGTTAAAGCATTCAAAAGATCTAATCGGAGAGCAATCGAACTGATAAGCCCCAGGCAATCACACGCCCCACACGCAACAGTCTTCTCTTCTTCCTTCTGAAATAAAGACTCTACCATGTCAATATTTATGGCGGGTAAATGGACGACAGGAAGGTTGAATAATTTAATCGAATTCGCTTGCTGTTCGGAGCATACTTGGCCGTACAGTTTTATGACGTCTCGCATTCTGCCCCCTCCATCTTGTATGCTAAAATAGTGTCGCATAAAGATATTTTTGTAAATTTGCAACGATAATAATATACTACTGTTCGGAAACACATCAGGGGCTGCCTTGATTTGTTTATAAAAAAACGCCTATGTCACTCCGTTTTAAAGTTGTAGAAGAAGCTTTTAAGAAGCATCCGCTCGAGGTGGATCTGCCCGAGAAGCGCCCGTCGGAATATTTTGCGAAATACGTGTTTAACCAAAAGAAGATGTGGAAATACCTGCCTGTGGACATCTACGAGAAGTTGCGGGAGGCGATAGAGGAGGGGACTCCGCTGGATATGGCCACGGCGGACGAGATAGCCAAGGGCATGAAGCGCTGGGCGATGGAAATGGGGGCAACGCACATCACGCACTGGTTTCAACCCCTTACGGAGGGTACGGCGGAGAAGCATGATGCCTTTGTAGAGCACGACGGCAAAGGCGGTATGATTGAAAACTTCTCTGGGAAACTGCTGGTGCAGCAGGAACCGGACGCTTCGTCGTTTCCCAACGGGGGCATCCGCTCGACGTTTGAAGCGCGCGGTTATTCCGCGTGGGACCCTGCTTCGCCCGTCTTCATTGTGGGCGACACGCTGATGATTCCCACCGTGTTTATCTCCTACACGGGCGAGTCGCTCGACTATAAGGCGCCGCTGAAGAAGTCGCTGGCGGCGGTGGACAGGGCGGCAACGGGCGTGGCGCAATATTTCAACCCCGAGGTGCAGAGTGTATCGACCAACCTAGGGTGGGAGCAGGAGTATTTCCTGGTAGACGAAGGTCTTTATGCAGCACGTCCCGACTTGCTCTTGACGGGGCGCACGCTAATGGGGCATGAGAGTTCGAAGAATCAGCAGATGGACGACCATTATTTTGGTGCCATCCCCGAACGCGTGGCGGAGTTTATGAAGGACCTGGAGATCCAAGCGCTGGAGTTGGGCATCCCCTGCAAGACGCGCCACAATGAGGCGGCGCCCAATCAGTTTGAGCTGGCACCCATCTACGAGGAGTGTAACCTGGCGATAGACCACAACATGCTCCTGATGTCGCTGATGCGAAAGGTAGCACGCAAGCACGGCTTCAGATGCTTGCTTCACGAAAAGCCCTTTGCGGGCATCAACGGCAGCGGCAAGCACAACAACTGGTCGCTCGTGACGGACAAGGGTGTGCTCCTCCATGCTCCGGGGAAGACACCCGAAGAAAACCTGCGCTTCATCACGTTTGTCGTAGAGACCCTCGTGGGGGTGTACCGCCATAACGGAGTTTTGAAGGCGTCAATTATGAGCGCTACCAACGCTCCGCGCCTTGGGGCTTGTGAGGCTCCACCCGCAATCATCTCCAGTTTCCTCGGGGCGCAAATCTCGGAGATGCTTGACAAGATTGAGCACTCAACGACCAACGACCTGTTTCACCTGGAGGGTAAGCACGGCATGCGTCTGGATGTGCCCCAGATTCCGGAACTTTCGGTAGACAATACGGATAGAAACCGCACGTCGCCCTTTGCCTTCACGGGAAACCGCTTTGAGTTTCGCGCCACAGGGTCGAGTGCGAACCCCGCAAGTGCGATGATTGCGCTGAACGCCTCTGTGGCAGAGGCGCTGACGGACTTTAAGGAGCGCGTAGACGCACGGTTGGCAAGGGGAGAGGAGAAGTTGAGCGCCATCCTGGAGACGCTGCGTGAGGACATCAAGGCGTGCCGACCCATCCACTTTGATGGCAATGGCTATTCCGACGAATGGCGCGCGGAGGCGCAACGGCGAGGGCTCGACTGCGAGGCTTCGACACCCTTGGTATACGACCGCTACCTTGACGAAACGGCGGTGGCTATGTTTGAAAAGACGAACATCATGACGAAAGCCGAACTGGAGGCGCGCAACGAAATCAAGTGGGACACGTATTTCAAGAAGGTGCAAATAGAGTCGCGCGTGTTGGGGGACATCTGTATGAACCACATCATCCCCGTGGCGACGAAGTATCAGAGCATGCTCGTAGACAACATCATGAAGATACAAAGTTGCTTCCCCGCTGAAAAGTCGGCAGAACTGACCGCCTACAACGTAGGGCTTGTGGAGAAAATCAACGCTCACGCCCACATGATTGTGACGAAGGTCAACGAGATGGTAGAAACGCGCAAACGCGTCAACCGCATCACCGACATCCGCGAGAAAGCCATTGCGTATCACGACGAGGTGGTGCCCTTTATTGATGGCCCCCAAAGCATACGTCAGCATATCGACGAACTTGAACTGATCGTTGAAGATGATATGTGGACACTTCCCAAATACCGCGAATTGCTGTTTATTCGATAACCCCTACTATTCATTCTATACCTCACTATGAAAATCAAGTCTTTCTTTATCTCGGCGTTGATGATGCTCACGTGCGCCACCGCTACGGCTGAATCGTCGGAAGGGCTCAACCTTCGAGACATCACAAACGGAGTCTATTCTCCACAATACATCTACGGCGTTAACCCCATGAACGACGGCGAGACCTACACGCAACTTTCGCCCGACCATAAGCGCATCATTCGCCGGTCCTTCAAGACGGGCAAGGAGGTGGGCGTCGTGTTCAACGTAGATGACGCACGTGGTGACGCGAAACTGAAGAGCATTGATGGTTATGTGATGTCGCCCGACGAATCGACCATCCTTTTGCGCACACAGACGAAATCCATCTACCGCCATTCCTATACAGCGGTGCACTACATCTATAGCGTAGAAAACAAGACCTACGAACCCCTCTCTAAGGGCGGTCCCCAGCAGGTGCCCCTGTTTTCGCCCGACGGCAGGATGATTGCCTTTGTGAGAGAGAATAACCTCTTTTTGGTGAAACTCCTGTTTGGCAATTCAGAAAGTCAGGTGACAAAGGACGGCAAGTTCAACGAAGTGCTCAACGGCATCCCCGACTGGGTGAATGAAGAAGAGTTTTCTACCAACCGCTCCTTTGACTTCTCTGCCGACAGCAAGATGCTGGCATGGGTAAGATACGACGAAAGCAAGGTGCCCGTTTACAGCATGACCATGTACCAGGGGGCAAAACCCGCCTACACCGATTATGCGGATTATCCCGGAGCGTATGCCTACAAGTACCCCGTAGCGGGTGCCAAGAATTCAGAGGTGAAAGTGCTCACATTCGACATCCAGAGCCGACGCACCAACGAAATGCAACTCCCCATTTCAGCAGAAGATTACATACCTCGAATTAAGTTTACCAGCGACGCCGAAAAGTTGGCAATTGTAACCCTCAATCGCCATCAGAGCGTCATGAATATCTACATGGCAAACCCCCGCTCGACGGTGTGCAAATTAGTCCTTCAAGAGGCCAACGCCGAGGGTAAGTATATCAAGGAAGATGCCTATGCCGCATTGCGCTTCTTTGAGGGAGGTTTTGCAATGGTTTCCGACCGTACGAACTTCCGACACATTTACCTCTACAACCTCAATGGTCAACTGCAAAGACAGGTTACACGCGGAGAATTTGACGTAACGGACTTTTATGGATATAACCCCCAAACCGGAAAGTGCTACTACGCATCAGCTGAAGAAAGTCCGCTCCGACGCGCCGTCTACGTGACCGACAAGAAGGGTAAAACGCGCAAACTTTCTACCTCTGCAGGAACGAATGCCGCCACCTTCTCAAAGGGATTTAAGTATTACATGAACGTATATTCCGCCGCTGGGGTGCCTCCCATAACAACCCTGTGTGACGAAAGCGGAAAGACATTGACCACCCTTTTAGACAACGCTCCCCTCCGCGAAAGGGTTAATGCCGTAAGCGGTAAGGTTGAGTTTTTCACCTTCACCACGGGAGATGGCGTAAGTCTGAACGGCTGGATGGTAAAACCCAGAAATTTCAATCCCGCCCAGAAGTATCCCGTCATTATGTACCAATATTCCGGACCTGGTTCTCAAGAAGTAAAAGACGCTTGGGGACTTGGCATGTATGGCGGTGCTTTATATGAAAGTTATATGGCTGAACAGGGATTTATATTCGTATGTGTAGACGGCAGAGGAACGGGCGCACGCGGTTCTGAATTTGAAAAATGCACCTATCTGCGCTTGGGTTACCTTGAGTCACGCGACCAGGTTGAAACCGCCATCTACCTCTCGTCGCTCCCATATGTAGACGCTCAAAATATAGGCATCTGGGGATGGAGTTTCGGAGGTTTCAATACGCTTATGTCGATGTCGGAAGGTCGCCCCGTGTTTAAGGCGGGGGTGGCAGTTGCAGCACCTTCAAACTGGAAATATTACGACACCGTTTATACAGAGCGCTACATGCGCACCCCCGCTGAAAATGCAGACGGCTATGCCATCAACCCCATCCAGCGCGCCGCCCAACTGAGTGGTAACCTCCTCCTTATCCATGGCACTGCTGACGATAACGTACACTATCGCAACTGCACCGAAGTGGCTGAAGCTTACGTACAAAACGAAAAGCAATTTGACATGCAAATCTATACCAACCGTAATCACTTCATAAACGGAGGTGCTACGCGCTACCACCTCTTTACACGCATTTCAAACTTCTTCGTAGAACAGTTGAAATAAGTAGTAGGTAGCTATCTTTAGTGAGGAGAGAGGAGTGAGGAGGTAGTAGTCCTTGCGGGGTGGGAGGGTGCGACCTTTTCTCTACACTCTCAACTCTAATCTCTCAACTGTATCCACCCGCAACCCACTCCTCACTACTACTTACTACTTACAACCTACCACTTACTACTTACAACCTACTCACTCCTTTCCCATGAAATACCTCATCGTTTCCGACATACACGGTTCGCTAACCGCCCTGAATAAAGTCTTGGCATATTACGAACGCGAGCATTGCGACATGCTTCTCCTTCTGGGGGATATACTGAATTTTGGTCCTCGAAACGGCATTCCCGAAGGGCATAACCCTGCGGAAGTTGCCAAAAGGTTAAATGAATATGCTTCGCACATCGTCGCCATTCGTGGTAATTGCGATAGCGAAGTTGACCAAATGCTGCTTCAATTCCCGATGATGTCCGACTACACATTAGTTACCGACGAAGGCAAGCGCCTCCTGCTCACACACGGACACAAATACAATCCCGAAAATATGTTCCCCCTGCACTTCGATGCCCTCTTTTATGGGCACACCCACATCCAGCAACTCTATAAAGACGCAAAGGGACGCATCATCTGCAACACGGGTTCCGTAACATTCCCCAAAGAGGGAAATCCACCCACCTTCGCTGTGTACGAACAAGGAAAAGTAAAACTTGTAAAATTGACGTAAACCCGAAACTGAGTGGGCATAGATCGTAGAGAGAGCACCTCGACTGCAGTCGGGGTGCTCTCTCTTAATGTTTTTAGAATATCAAAAACTTATTCTATAAAAATCTTAAAAAGTTTATGTTGCGTTTCACAAGAATGTTTTACTTTTGCAACAAAACCTCTAATTATAGCAACAATGAGTATGAATTTTCAACAACTTGCCGAGCAGTACAAATCAGAATTGCTTGACAAGGTTATCCCTTTCTGGCTTGAGAAATCTCAAGATAAGGAATTTGGTGGGTTCTTCACTTGCCTTGAGCGCGATGGTTCGGTATTTGACACCGACAAGTTTATTTGGCTTCAGGGCAGAGAGGTGTGGATGTTTGCCACCTTGTATAACAAAGTAGAAAAGAAGCAGGAATGGCTTGACGCTGCCATTCAGGGTGCTGAATTCTTAAAGACCTACGGTCATGACGGCAACCTTAATTGGTATTTTGCGCTTGACCGCGAGGGGCATCCCCTTGTAGAGCCTTACAACATTTTCTCTTACACGTTTGCCGTTATCGCCTTCGGTCAGTTGGCAATCGCTACAGGTAATCAGGAGTATGCCGAAATTGCCAAGAAAACGTTTGACATCGTGCTGTCAAAGGTGGATAACCCCAAGGGTAAGTGGTCGAAGGCGTCGCCTGGTGCGCGTGCGCTTAAGAGTTTCGCCTTGCCCATGATTCTTTGTAACGTGGCACTTGAAATTGAACCACTCCTGGAACCTGCCTTCCTTGAGGAAAAGATTAAGGAGTGTGTACATGAAGTGATGGACGTGTTCTATCGCCCTGAATTAGGATTGATCGTTGAGCATCTTGGTGTGAATAACGAATTGGTAGACTGCATGGACGGTAGATTGTTGAACCCCGGTCATGCTATTGAGGCGATGTGGTTCATCATGGACCTCGGTAAGCGCCTTGGCGACCAGGCTCTTATTGACAAGGCTGTGGACATTGCCTTGAAGGAGGTAGAATATGGTTGGGACCATCAGTATGGCGGCATCTTCTACTTCATGGACCGCCTTGGTCATCCCTTGCAACAGTTGGAATGGGACCAGAAACTCTGGTGGGTGCATATCGAAACCTTGATAACCATGATTAAGGGTTATCAACTCACAGGCAACCAGAAGTGCCTTGAATGGTTTGAACGCATTCATGATTACACATGGTCGCACTTTGCAGATGCTGAATATCCCGAATGGTTTGGTTACCTCAACCGTCAGGGTGAAGTGTTGCTCACGCTCAAGGGCGGTAAATGGAAGGGATGCTTCCACGTTCCCCGCGGTTTGTTCCAATGTTGGACCATCCTTGACGAAATTGCGAAACGTTAGACAGTTTTTTTCATTATGATATTAGCACACCTTTCGGATAGCGAGCGCTATGAAGCGCTCCATCCGCTGTTTAAGCAAGTCTTTGATTACGTCAAGAACCACGATTTGCTGCATGCTCCCACAGGACGCATTGTACTTGATGGAGATAAGTTGTTTATCAATGTTTGCGACGCCCAATTGGTGGAACCAGCAGCGCAAAAACTGGAGGTTCATCAAAAATATATCGACATACATTTCCCCTTAAGCGGTAAAGAAGTGGTAGGGTGGAAGCATCTCTCTGCATTGGGAAGCAGCGAGGCGCCCTTTGACGTCGAAAACGATTTCGCCTTGTATAATGAACAAGCCTCAACCTATTTCACGGTTCAACCTGGCGAATTTTACGTTGTATACCCAGAAGATGCTCATGCACCAATTATTGGGGAAGGCGTGCTTCGTAAGTTGATTGTAAAGGTATTGCTATAATCAATTTAATGAATGGTTAACGGAAAAAATGCGGCGTACGATGGATACCCCCTTTTATCCGTTAACCATAATTATATTCATAATTATTGCTGTCCGGTAAATACAGATAACTCATTGTTTGATGGATAGTTGTACTCATACAAGCCCCCTCGTAGATATTCAACCGAAAAAAACGAGAATTTCTATGTTTAAGAGAACACGAATTTCACGAATAACACGAATCTCCATGCGGGATAATATTTCTTAATCAGAGGCGAATAACACGAATGCCATCCGGATGGTATTCGTGCAATTGCTTTCGCGACCTTTGGTTCGTATGCGATAAGCAAAGATAACACCCCGCAAGGATTGACTTGCGCGACCTTTGGTTCGTGTTCTCTAGAATAAAGAGACAAATTTTACTGGACAGCAATAATTCATAATAAATTACATACACACATATAGTTGTTGCCCCGTATTGAGCACTTGCCTCAACGCCTAATCACCCGTTAGGTTAACCGACGGTCACCCAATAACTACGATATCATTGCCTAAATTATAAATTGTTATTATGTTACTTTACCATAAGAATTTATTCATTCTTGCTTGTCTTTGCCTATGTGTTATTACAGCATGTAACAAGCAGAAAACAAACACGTCGGGCGAAGAATCACTTTCCACACCTACAGTCGTCATTGATGAAACTATTATGAGTCTAAACGAAAAACTGCCCGCTATGACTGCTGACGGTGAGTTGAAACTAATTCAAAAGGATACATCCGGGGTTTTAATTGAATATGTTATGCCGGAAGAGGTATTCATGAGTATGTATGAATTGCCGGAAAGCGAACGCCAAACACTAAAGCCCGAACTTAAATCGTTGCTCAATGGCAGAGGGATGGATGACTTATTTAATCAATGTTACAAAACAAATACCCAGGTGCGCATAAAAATCATTGGCATCACAAGCGGTGAAAGTTTTGACGTGGAACTTTAAGTGGAGCTTGCTCAACTGGAACCAGACAGCCAACAAGCGTAAACTATAATAGACAAATTACAAGTTAGAAAGTTAACAAGAGGGTGTAGCACTCACCATTTCCACGCAAGACCACTTAACGTTTTATTTTCGCTCCTCCGCTTTGCAATCAAGGAAGATTTTTCTAAAAAAAATTATTAACGAAGGTAAAATTATGTGCTGATGTTTTGCAGAAAAGCATGTGTGATGTAACTTTGCTTTATAATACGCATAATTCCACTAATAATTTATGGGCGGTTTTTTTGGTACGGTGAGTCAGCAAAAATGTATCACCGATTTGTTTTACGGAACAGACTATAATTCTCATCTCGGTACGCGTCGAGGTGGTATGGCAACATATTGTAGCGAACGTGGGTTTTCACGTTCGATTCACAATCTTGAGAGCACTTATTTCCGTACTCGTTTTGAGTCTGAACTTGATGAATTTCACGGCAATGCTGGGATAGGTGTTATTAGTGACACCGACGCGCAACCCATGTTGATGAACTCCCATTTGGGGCGTTTCGCTATTGTTACGGTTGCGAAAGTGAGCAATCTTGAGCAATTGGCGCAGCGTATGTTGGACGAAGGGCACCACCTCTCAGAATTTAGTTCTGGACGTATTAACCCTACCGAACTGATTGCGCTTTTGATCATCCGTGGTCGTACGTTTGTTGAAGGTATCGAAAACGTATTTCGTGAAGTCAAGGGTTCGTGCTCGTTGCTTCTGCTTACCGAGAATGGTATTATTGCCGCGCGTGACTCTTGGGGACGCACTCCAGTTGTTATAGGCATGAAAGATGGAGCAATGGCGGTGTCAAGCGAATCTACGGCATTCCATAATCTTGGATATAAGATTTATACTTATCTTGGTCCTGGTGAAATTGTGCACCTTCGCCCTAATGGTTTAGACCAATTACGTGCCCCCAATAAGCGCATGCAGGTGTGCTCTTTCCTATGGGTGTATTACGGATTCCCCACTTCATGTTACGAAGGTATCAATGTTGAAGACGTGCGCTTCAAGTGTGGTGAAGCAATGGGTAAAACCGATAATACGGAGGCCGATTTTTGTTGCGGAATTCCCGATTCTGGAGTAGGTATGGCATTTGGTTATGCCGCAGGGCATGGTATTCCTTATAAAAGAGCCATCTCAAAGTACACTCCCACATGGCCACGCTCATTTACTCCCAGAAATCAAGATACGCGCGCATTGGTGGCGAAAATGAAGCTCATTACCAATAAAGAAATGCTTCACGGCAAACGTGTATTGTTCTGCGATGACAGCATTGTGCGTGGTACACAACTTAAAGATAAAGCCAAGGAACTTGTGGCTGACGGTGCAAAAGAAGTACACATGCGCATCGCTTGCCCCCCGCTTTTCTATAGTTGCCCATTCTTGAACTTTACTTCCTCAAAGGGAGATATGGAATTGATTACCCGTCAGTTGATACAGGAATTTGAGGGAGAGAGCAGTAAGAATATTGAAAAGTATGTGCAGACGGGTTCTCCCGAATACAACAAAGTGGTAGATACGATTGCGAACCGACTTTCTTTGACTACACTCAAATATAGTACAATTGAAGACCTTGTAGAAAGCATCGGACTTCCTAAATGCCAACTTTGTACGCATTGCTTTGATGGTAGCAGTAAGTTTACACTTGAAGAGGTAAATCTTGAACAATAATAAAAAACAGACAACAGGTCCCGGGCTATAGATCTTTAATTCTTGACCGCATCTGTTGTCTTTTTTTTATCATTACTTTTTTAGTTGACAAGTAAACAAGGTACGAGTAGACAAGAAGGGCGAAGCCTGTCAACGGACAACGGACAACCGACGCCAAACCGAGCGCAATCAACTGACGTAGGAGCGAGTGCAAAGATAAGTTTACTTAATCTTTGCCGAGTGACAAGGAAGAAAACTCGCTTAAGTTTACTTGAATTGCCGAGGTGCGAAGGAGGAAAAGACCACGAAGTGGGATTAACGGTCAACAGACTTGCCATCCGGAGTAATGCACCGAGATAAGGCGAAGCCTGTCAACGGACAACGGACAACGGTCAACAGACTTGCCATCCGGAGTAATGCACCGAGATAAACGAGTGGCGTCCCGCATGGCATCTTTTATCTTTACTCTTTTATCTTTACTCTTTTGTCTTTTATCTTTTATCTTTTGTCTTTACTCTTTTATCTTTACTCTAAAAATCCTTTTTCCATGCATACTAATCGAACAATTTTACCTGAAGTTACTACGGATGGTAGTCATACGCTATATATTCCCGAACTTGATGAACATTATCATTCGGTGAAGGGAGCGCGCACGGAGTCCCTCCACATCTATTGTGGATTAGCGCTTAAACACTTTGCCGAACTTCATCCGCAACATTCGTGTATTCGGGTGTTTGAAGTTGGATTTGGCACGGGGCTGAATGCACTTCTCACATTGGATACAGCTCTTGAGAAGGGATTAAACGTGCATTACACCACGGTGGAGCTTTATCCCTTGTTGTGGAATCAGGTGAAACCATTAGGGTACAGTGATTCTGAAGAATTTGAGTTTATTCATACCTCGCCTTGGGAAGAATGTATATGTGTTAAGCCTGAGTTTACCCTTTGTAAGAAATGTGCAGATGTTTTGAATATGGAACTGCCGACCTCCATTGATGTGGTCTATTTTGATGCCTTTGCTCCAGAGAAACAATCAGAATTATGGAGTGAATCGCTCTTTCGCCGCATTTATGAGAGGATGACGAGTGGGGGAGTGCTGACCACTTATTGTGCGAAAGGGGTGGTCCGTCGTATGCTTCAGCAAGTAGGATTCATTGTCGAACGTTTGCCTGGTCCTCCAGGCGGTAAGCGCGAGGTGTTGAGAGCGGTGAAAGCATAGGTCGTTACACTCTGTGGAACCTATGCTTGTGGAGCGTTTCTCATTTCTTCCTCATAAATTTTTCTCTTCCAAAAATCTTCTTTAACTTTGCTAAATATTGTATTACTTTCTTAAAATTATAAATCATGGAAAAGATTATTGGGCTTATTAACGCCCCCTTTACTCCCTTTCACACAGATGGTACTGTAAATTTTGACCCCATTCCAGCATACGCAGCATTGCTCGCTCGCAATGGTTTGAAAGGCGTGTTTATCAATGGTAGTTCCGGAGAAGGCTACATGCTTACGGAAGAAGAACGTATGCAACTTGCTGAAGCTTGGATGGCAGCTGCTCCTGAAGGTTTCAAGGTGATTGTACACGTAGGCAGCACTTGCGTGAAGAGTAGTAATCGCCTTGCTGCTCACGCTCAAAAGATTGGTGCATGGGGTGTTGCCGTGATGGCTCCTCCTTTCCCCAAAGTAGCTCGTATTGAGGAATTGGTGAAATATTGTGAAGAAATTGCTTCTGGTGCACCTAACCTTCCTTTCTACTTTTACCACATCCCCGCATTCAATGGTGCATTCCTCTCTATGCTTGATTTCTTGAAGGCTGTAGATGGTCGTATTCCTAACTTTGCAGGTATCAAGTACACGTTTGAAAGCCTTTACGAATACAACCGTTGCCGTCGATATAAGAATGGTAAGTTTGACATGCTCCATGGTCAGGATGAAACTATCCTTCCTTGCCTCGCAATGGGTGGTGCGCAGGGTGGTATCGGTGGTACGACGAACTACAATGGTGCTGTACTGTCAGGTATTATTGACGCTTGGAATCAGGGCGACCTTGAAAAGGCGCGTGAACTTCAGGAATTTGCGCAAGATGTCATTGACGTTATTTGTCATTTCCGCGGAAATATCGTTGGTGGCAAGCGCATTATGAAGTTGATTGGTCTTGACCTCGGTCCTAATCGTACTCCCTTCCAAAATATGACTGATGAGGAAGAAGCGCGCATGAAGCAAGAACTCGAAGCCATTAACTTCTTTGAACGTTGCAACAAATAAGATATGAAATATATCAATAGTATCCTTTCGCTTGTGCTCCTATTCGTGGTTTCCACGATGGGGGCATTTGCTCAAAATGACAATAGGTTTAACCAAGTCAATTTTAATCCCCTTACACCACTTGAGGTTTCGGCTGGACAGGGTGTTTCAGCTCCCTTTGCAGGTGTCGTTGGCAATAAAATTGTTGTTGTCGGTGGTTGTAATTTCCCTGACACACCAGCCGCTGAAGGAGGTGTAAAGCAATTTTACGGAAATATTTACACTTTTGAGGGTGAGAAATGGAATTTGCAGACACTTACGGTTCCGTCTATTGCTTATGGTGTAAGTGTGCAAGTACCTGAAGGACTTGTATGTATTGGCGGAGCTGGTGCTGAAGGTGCAACTTCAGCCGTGTACTTGCTTTCTGAAACTGAAGGAACGCTTCATGCGACTCCACTTCCCGCACTTCCTGAAGCAAAGAGTGAAGCAGCTGGTGCTTATGATGGAACGTATATCTATGTAGCAGGTGGTGAAACCAATTCGGCATACCGTTTGAAGTATCCAGGTGGTGAAGTATGGGAAACCCTTGCTCCTCTTCCAGGTCGTGTACGTAAGCAACCTGCTGGGGTGGTGCAATCAGCTGCACTTACCAAGAACTTCTACCTCTTTGGTGGTTTTGCTCCCGCAACAGAGTCCGACACGGCTTATGTGCATTCAGACGGACTTTATTACGACGCCAAGACCAACACTTGGTGTCCCACTGCTCCTGTGGTTATTGATGGCAAGGAATGTGCCATTGTTGGCGCTTCGGCGGTTTCGTCAGGTATCGCCCATGTGGCAGTGCTTGGTGGCGTAAATAAGGAGGTCTTCACGCGTGCTTTGAATCATCCCGAGGATGGGTATTTGACGCATGCTCCCGAATGGTATCAGTTTAATCAAGAGATTTTCCTCTATCACACTATTACTGATGCATGGGTGAGTGAGGCAAAAAGTGAAAAGTTAGCACGTGCTGGCGCAGCGTTTGTGCCTTATAATGGTGAATGGTACATTATCGGAGGTGAAACAAAACCTGGCATTCGTTCTGCCGAAGTAACCGCTGTAACAATGGAGCAACGTGTAGGTTTCGGTTGGCTTAACTGGACCGTACTGATTGTTTACATGATTGGTATGCTCGGCCTCGGTTATTTCTTTATGCTTCGCGAAAACTCTTCAGAGGACTTCTTCAAGGGAGGCGGACGCATTCCTTGGTGGGCGGCAGGTATCTCCATTTATGCTACGATGCTCAGTGCTATTACTTACATGGCAATTCCTGCAAAGGCATACGCTACCGACTGGACTTACTATCCCATGTTGATTACCATTCTCTTGGTATCGTTCCCCGTAATCAAGTATTATTTGCCATACTTCCGCCGCTTGAACATTACGAGTGCGTATGAATACCTTGAAATGCGCTTCAACCTCTCCACGCGCATGATTGCCTCTACGCTCTTCATCGTGTTTATGGTAGCACGCACAGCGCTCGTTCTCTACCTTCCCTCGTTGGCACTTACGGCAGTTACAGGTATTGATATTTACATTTGCATCATCTTGATGGGTATCATTACTATTGTGTATTGCACGATGGGTGGTGTTGAAGCCGTAGTTTGGGGTGACGTCGTTCAGGGTATTATCCTTGTGGGTGGTGCGTTCTTGGCTGCTGGCTATCTCATCTTCAATACAGAAGGTGGAGCAGGAGGTTTCTTTGACATTGCCGTTTCACACGACAAGTTCCGCCTCTTCGACTATGCCTTCGACCTTACCAGTGCGACCTTCTGGGTAGTAATCCTCGGTGGTTTGGCAAACAACCTTATCTCTTACACATCTGACCAAACCGTTATTCAGCGTTACATCACGACGAAGGATGAAAAGAGTGCTGGTCGAAGCATCTTGATGAACGGTATCATGTCGGTGTTCATCAGCGTATCGTTCTATGTGATTGGTACAGGGCTCTATACATTCTATAAGACACACCCTGCTGAACTTGACTTTACGATGGCGAAATCAGATGCCATTTTCCCCTTCTTCATGATGAGTCAGATGCCTGCTGGTGTTGCAGGATTGCTGATTGCTGCAATTTTTGCCGCAACAATGTCAACCATATCGTCAAACATCAGTTCCGTATCTACCGCCTTCAGTGTCGACTTCTACCGACGCTTTAAGACGAACACGACAGACAAGCAGATGCTCCGTGTGGCACGTCTCGCTTGTATGATTTCAGGTTTGCTCGGTGTGGCGCTTGCCCTTTTGATGGCAACATGGAACATCCTTTCGCTTCTCGACTATTTCAACACCATCCTTGGGCTTCTCTCAAGCGGTATTGGTGGACTCTTCCTGATCGGTATCTTCTTTAAGCAAGTCGGTGGCAAAGCTGCGCTCATCGGTTTCCTTACTGGGGAAGCAGTAGTCTTCTGGCTCAATGCTTACACCGACATCAGCTTCCTCCTTTACGGATTCATCGGAATGCTCGTCTGCGTTGTAGTAGGTGTGTTACTTTCAATCCTTCCTTATTTCCGTTCAAGTAAGGAACAGCGCATCTCCTTTTAGCATGATGGAAGCATGAACTTCTACCCATTTATGAACAAAGTGTAGATGATAGATTAAAGTGAGGGTGTGTCGAAATGAAAATTTCGTCACACCCTCATAAGTTTTGTACAAATGCGTGAAAGCAAGATGCTGAAATTGAGGAGGAAGAGGAGAGTTTCGGAAGTACATGACCAGGACCAAAATTGAGGAACAATGCACCAGTTTGCTCATTATGACACAATGCCATTTTTTAAAGAGTTTACATTCTCTATTGGTATTTAACTCTTAAAGTATAACTTTTAAGAAAATTATAGACATACAAAAAAGACGAAACAGCATCGTCCCCACCACCACTGTATATATACAAAACTTGTATAGGTAAAAGAAATTCAAAGGGACGAGTAGTCTACATCATAGACCACCCGTCCTTTATGTAATTTCCCTAAGGGAAAGCAACAATAATAAAAACCTTACTTTATAATCAATTTGTCAGACCCAGCTGCTTTGAAACTCATGTCAAGCCCCTTAACGCTGTGGGTGAGGGCTCCGAAACTTATAAAGTCTACGCCTGCTTTTGCGTAGGGGATCATTGTTTCAAAGGTGATGCCGCCGCTTGATTCAGTTTCTGCACGACCGGCTACGAGCTCTACAGCCTTCTTTGTGTCTTCGGGCGTGAAGTTGTCAAACATGATGCGGTCGCAACCTTCGGCAAGGGCTTCTTCGAGTTCCTTCCAGTTGCGCACTTCACACTCAATCTTGAGGTCCTTGCCGTGGTCTTTGCAATATTGCTTTGCACGACTGATAGCGTTATGCACACCGCCACAGAAGTCGATGTGGTTGTCCTTAAGGAGGATCATGTCGAAGAGTCCGATGCGGTGGTTCATACCGCCACCAATCTTCACGGCTTCCTTCTCGAGCATACGCATACCAGGAGTAGTCTTTCGCGTATCGAGCACACGTGTTTTGGTGCCTGCGTCGATGAGGGCTTGCTGATACTTATTAGTCATTGTGGCAATACCCGACATACGCTGAAGAATGTTGAGCATGAGGCGCTCCGTCTGAAGCAAACTCTGCTCCTTACCCTTTACGCTCATAACGATGTCGCCAGGTTTTACGTGTGCACCGTCTTCGATGTACACTTCAATTTCCATGGTGGGGTCAAAGCGGTGGAAGACTTGCTTGGCAATTTCTACACCCGCAAAAATACCTTCTTCCTTGATAAGCAACTTGCTTTCGCCCATGCTATCGGCGGGGATGCAACAGAGGGTGGTGTGGTCACCATCACCAATGTCTTCAGCAAAAGAGAGGTCAATGAGTCGTTCGTTGAGTTCGTCTACAGTGTACATAGTTATGAGGTTTTTAGGTTATGAGGTTTTTAGGTTTTGAGGTTGTAAGGTTTTGAGGTTATAAGGTTTTGAGAACCATCCGGACGGCGCTCTCCCCCTGTTTATAGGGGGAGGGGACCGCCTCGGCGGTGAGGGGGTGCAGGAGAATATCTTGCACATCCCGAAATATAAACGACTGATAATAAGTCTTCTCGTTTGTACTCGCACCCCCTCACCAGCAAAGCTGGTCCCAATTGATTTCGCTACGCTCATCTTCCTCCTTCTCGTAAGACATAGTATAAACAAGTTTATCCTCTGTCCTTACTTCGTGCGTCGGTTCCCCCTATAAACAGGGGGAGAGCGCCGTCCGGACTGTTAATTCCGCAGGGCAGTTGTACTCTGTACTCTGTTATCTGTACTATCGCATCACTCCTTCTTTATCACCTCCGCCGGATGCGTCTTGCTCACCTGCCAAATCTTGTGGCTGATGGTGAGAAGGGTGATGCCTGCGACGATGAGTATTGCCAGTACGAGGTAGAGGACAAGGGTTGGCAAGTCGTAGAGGATGCCAATGTCGGATTTTAAGGTGCAGATGGTGGCGAAGACTGCTGCGGCAAGGATAATAACGATGACGGCGCTGATAGTGAGCAGGCGCAGGTAGTATTTGCCGAAGAGCATGATGATGTCGCGGGTGTGTGCGCCGTGAATCTTGCGGAGCGCCACTTCCTTCTGTCGACCACGGCTTTCAAGGGCAATGGCGGAGTAAACACTGGCTACGATGCAGAGGATGCTGACGATGACAAGCAGGAGGCTGAGTTGGCGGAAGAGTTCAAGCATACGGATTGACTTGAACCACTCATCGTAGAGGTTGTGAACGGGAGGTTCATTCATATTTCCCGGTAGCGCCTCGCGGTACATCTCAGCAATGGCATCCTTCGCCTTATTATATTTCCCCTCCTTGGGGAAGATGATGTAGTTGGCGTCGGGCGAGTAAGCATTCAACTCTTTGAACGCAGTCAAATCCTGCCATGCAATATCCTCGTCCACCATCCAGAACGAAGGCGTACTGCTGGTGCCTGGACGATATCCCACCAAGGCGGGCGCATAACCGATGAGCGTGTAAGAGCGTTGCTTGTAGAGCGGACGGGTAATGACATCGCTGCTCACTTCGAGGTTCCACTTCTTGCGGAGTCGGTCTACCTGCTCCGTGCGTACATAGACGGCGCTGTAATGTTTGTGAATGGTGGAATCATTCGGCAGGTTGGGCGTAATCTTCACCTTGAGCAAGTCGATAAGGTTCTCACTGGTGGAGAGGAAACTATACGCGTAACTTTTCACCGTATTATCCTCATTCATATAACGGAGCACATTGCGCACCAGGCTCTCGTCGCGCTGATTATCCATGGTTTCACACTCGCTGTAAATGCAGTAAGCCACTTCGTCAATATTTTCGTTGAGCGCCAGACGGTTTTTGAATTCCGGAATACAGTTGTCACACATATACATGTCAGCTCTCAACACACCTTTGTAAACTGCGCGGTCTTCTACAATATCGCCCAACTCTTGCTTCTCAACCACGCTGAACACCCACAGTGCGGCAAGCATGATGAAGGTAAGGAGCATGCTCACGACGAACTGCGTGCCGAGCATCAGGCTTTGCCCCTTTGTGTTCGGGCGGTTGCTACGCCCTACGCGAAGTCCTACGGGAGCGTGCAACTGTCGGTACACCGAGATGAAAGCAATGATGAGGGCAAACACCAGTGTGGCAAGCGTCACCCACATTTCGATACGCATGATAAGGTCTACATCAAAATCAAGACCGGGCTGCACGCGTTGAATGATGGGTATTGCGTAGTCGGCAAGGACGGATGTAATTGCCAGCGCTCCCAAGGCTGTGACCACAAAGACGATAAGCACCTCGACAGCAAGGAGTGCAAACAAGTGGCGCGGCTTTGCGCCCATCGTGCGGCGCAGTGCCATTTCGCGGGCACGGAGGGAGAAGAGTTGCAACTCCATTTTCAAGAATCCCATAACCCCAATGATGAGCACGCTGGCGCCGATGAAGAGCACGATAAGGAAGAACGCCACGAAGAGCATACCTTCGTCTGACCAATCAAAGGGGCGGTGTTGCCTGAGAAAGTAATACTGCGGGAAGGCGCTCTGAAGTTGTTGGCGCACATCCTCATGTGTATAGCCCTCTGCCACTTCTACGCTGAAACCGCTTATTTTTACGGGCGCCCAACTGATAAAGTTCTTGGTGACATAGAGGATGGCGCAATTTTGAAAGGCACTGAGGCGCTCCGTAATGTTTACCACATCGCAAACGGTGCGTTGCGCCCCGTCGAGTTCATTGGTTAGGATAAAACCGCGCGGATCCGTGCCCTTGCCAAAGAGTTGGTCGCTCAGGTCGTCGGTGATGAGCAGGTCGCCCTCCTTAAACTCGGGAAGGCGCTCGCCAGTTATGGCGGAGTTGTACATACAGTAATGCAAGTAACGCGGAGAGACGGCCACGAGCCATGCATGGCAAAATTTCGGTGTGTCGGTATTGTCCTTGAAGGTAAACTCTTGCCCGATGCAAGCAGTATAGCCGTGTTGCTCTTTGATTGCGGGGAGGTTCAAACTGTGGAGTTGGTCGAAGAAAGCCTCATCCAGTTTGGCATTCTCGGGCCATGAGCCCGCGTCATAGAGTTTCTTCGCCTCGTCCTCGGGACCTTCGCATACGCTAATGCCAACATGGCCCTGGTCAATCTGATTAAGATAGAGTTCCAAGCCGAGGTTGTACATGATGTGCGCCGTTATGGAGAAGCACACCACACCTACGGCCAGGCAAAGCGTAGAGATAACATTCTGCACCTTATATTTGAGCAGATTGCGGTAGGATGTTTTTAGGTGGTGGAGGAACATAGTGTTTGAAATGAGAAAGGAGAAATGAGAAAGGAGAAAGACCTTGCGGAGTAAAGTCCCGGATGGCGCTCTCCCCCTGTTTATAGGGGGAGGGGACCAGCTTTGCTGGTGAGGGGGTGCTGATTACAAGTGAGCAGAAATTATAATAAGTGATCTATTCTTTATTTTTTCAGGATGTGCATATTTGCACCCCCTCACCACTTCGTGGTCCCCTCCCCCTATAAACAGGGGGAGAGCGCCGTCCGGACTGTTAATCCGCAGGGCAGTTGTACTCTGTACTCTGTTATCTGTACTCTGTTATCTGTTCTCTGTACTCTGTTCTCTGTACTCTCCCATCACTCCTTCTTCACCACCTCCGCGGGTTGAATCTTGCTCACCTTCCAAATCTTGTTACTGATGGTAAGAAGCGTAATGGCGACGACAATGAGGATGGCGAGGATGAGGTAGAAGAAAAGCCAGGGGAGGTCTTTACCGAGGCCTATGTCTCCATCGACTACGAGTATCGTTGCTATGACGGCGCTGGAAATGACAATAACGATTACGGCGCTGATAGCGAGCAGGCGCAAGTAATATTTTCCGAAGAGGAAGATGATGTCGCGGGTGTGGGCACCGTGAATCTTGCGCAGTGCCACTTCCTTCTGACGTCCGCGGCTCTCCAACGCAATGGCAGAATACACACTTGCTACGATGCAGAGAATACTCACGATGACGAGAATCAGGCAGAGTTGGCGCATCATTTCAATCATACGCATGAGGTTAAACCACTCATCTGCGAGATTGTGAATCGGCAGGATATTACGGTCGCCCGGACGTGCTTCGCGGTAGAGTTCGGTGATGTCGTCCTTCACCTTGTTGTACTTTCCCTCCTTGGGGAAGATGATGTAGTGAGGGTTCGGAGAGTAAGAACGCAGTTCCGAAGAGTTGCGCAAATCACGCCAGTCGATGTCTTCGTCCACCATCCAGAAGGAAGGACAAGTATTAGAACCATGACGATACCCCAGAAGGGCAGGAGCATAACCGATGAGCGTGTAGGGGCGTTGTTTGTAGAGCGGGCGCACCTGTACATCACGGCTGACGTCAAGGTTCCACTTCTTGCGCAGCCGCTCTGCCTGCTCGGTGCGTACGTAAATGGCGCTGTAAAAGCCGTGTACCGTGCTATCGGCAGGGAGATTGGGGGTAATCTCTACCTTCAAGAGGTCAATCAGATTTTCGCTGGTGGAGATGAAAGTATAAACGTAGGCCAGGACTGTACCATCATTATCATCTTTATAGGGCCAGGAATTGCGCACCAGTGTTCTGTCGAGTTGGTCTGGTGCTACTTCAGCAATGCTGAAAATGCTATACCCCACGTGTTCTACGTCCCTGTTTTGCGCCAAACGATTGGGGAAGTCAGGAATGGCAATTTCAAACGTAGGTTGATGAATCATGATGGCCTGTTGGTAAAGCGTGCGGTCTTCTGAGATGCCTCCGCTATCCTGTTTCTCTATGAAACCAAACACATACATCATTCCGAGCACGGCAAAGGTAAGGAACATGCTCACGGTGAGTTGTGTGGTGAGCATAAAACCTTGCCCCCTCGTCATCGTGCGGTGACTGCGCCCCACTCGCATACCTACGGGAATGCGCAACTGGCGGTAAACGGCGATAAAGGCTGCGATGAGGGCGAGCAAGAGGGTGGCGAGCGTAATCCACAGTTCAAGGTTCAGGATGAAGTTCACATCGAAATTCAGTTGCTTATAATAATTGCGCTGCAGGATGGGGATTGCATAATCTGCAAGAGAGTAGGTCAGCGCCACGGTTGCAAGCATGGTCAGCGCAAAGACGATAACGACTTCCCAGGCAAGGAGCATGAAGAGGTGGCGCGTGCGAGCGCCCATCGTGCGGCGCAGTGCCATTTCGCGCGAACGGAGGGAGAAGAGTTGCAATTCCATTTTCAGGAATCCCATCACCCCAATGATAAGCACGCTGGCGCCTAACGAAAGTACCACCCCGATAATGAGAATGATGAGGAAGAGTTCATCGTTGTCAAAGGCCCGATAGTGTAGCATGAAGGTGTATTCGGGAAAGGCGCTTTGCAGTTGTTCGCGCAAGTCCTCGCCCGTGTATCCCTCAGCTAATTCTGCGGTAAACCCGTTTCTGTTTTCTAAGGCAGTTTCGGGGTCGTTGCGGATAATCACTACGGCATTTGTGGCATGGGCTTCCAGACGGTCGGTCACCTTTATGACGTCTCGGATGGGGCGTTTCCCAGTGCCATCCCCCATTGCAAATTCAAAACCGCGGGGGTCGGTGCCTTCTCCAAAGAGTTGGGCACTCAGGTCGTCGGTGATGAGGCAGTCGTTCTCCTCCAACTCAGTGAGCGGTTCGCCCGTTATGGCAGAGCGATACCCGTAGTACATCCAGTAGCGCGGAGAGGAATGTGTGTAATAGCAACCGCAGGTCTTGGGCTGCTCAGTGTTGTCGTAGAAAGTCTGGTTCACTCCCGTAAGGGGTCGATAGCCATGTAGTCCTTCCATTGCAGGAAGTTTCAGGCTGAGCAAGCGATTGAAGAAATCATTGTCCAGTTGTGCATTCTCTGGGAAAGACCCTGTTTTCCTGAGTCGCTCCGTTTCTTCATTAGGAGCTGCTAATACACTGAACGAAGCGAGGTCCTGTTTTATCTGATTGTAATAAACGGAGCGCCCGAAGTTGTACATGAAGTACACCGTTATGGCAAAGCACACCACCCCTGCCGCTAAGCAGAGAATGGAAATGGCGTTCTGCACTTTATATTTCAGCAGATTGCGGTAGGATGTTTTGAGGTGGTGGAATAGCATGATGAGGTTGTGAGGTTGTGAGGGGTTGAGGTTATGAGGTTGTGAGGTTATGAGGTTGTAAGGTTGTGAGAACCATCCGGATGGCGCTCTCCCCCTGTTTATAGGGGGAGCCGACGCACGAAGTAAGGACAGAGGATAAACTTGTTTATACTATGTCTTACAAGAAGGAGGAAGATGAGCGTAGCGAAATCAATTGGGACCAGCTCTGCTGGTGAGGGGGTGCTAAATACAGTTAGGAGTGAGTAGTATGCCATGCGGTGCCTTTTTCTGCACCCCCTCACCACTTCGTGGTCCCCACCCCCTTCGGTTCCCCCGTTATCGGGGGACAGAAATCCCTATAAACAGGGGGAGAGCGCCGTCCGGATTAAAAAACTCCGCATGGAAGTTGTACTCTGTTCTCTGTACTCTGTACTCTATTCAATAACTATCTCTTCAAAATCCCCCAGTTGTTCATAGCCACTGATAATGACCTTGTCTTCGGGTTGGAGTCCGTCAATGACTTCGTACTGCTCGGGGTTTTGGCGCCCAATTTTTATTTCTCTGCGGCGGGCGATGCCGTCGTTGTCGATACAATAAATCCAGCGGCCGCCCGTCTTTTGGTAGAAGTCGCCACGGGGAATGATAACCGCCTGTTCAGGTTGGCCGAGTTCAATCCTTACGCGGTAACTTTTGCCCAAGCGAATGTTGTCGGGCGTTGTGCTGGTGAAGGTGAGGTCGGTGTCAAACTTACGGTCGCGCACTTCGGGCATGACGCGGGAAATCTGAAGCGTAAAGGTGTCTTGCTTTTGGATGATGTTGGCAGGAAGTCCGGCATGGATGCGCTCCACATAATATTCGCTGAGCGAAGTTCGGATTTTATATTCACTCATCACCTTGATTTCTCCAATTTTTGAACCACCCGAAACTTGCTGTCCGAGGGTGAGATTGAGGTTTCCGAGTTGCCCCGAGGTAGGTGCCACAACAAAGAGGTCGTTCGTGCGTTGCTGCACCGTCTGCCACTTGAGTTCCGCCGTGTTGCGGTCTGCCACAATCATCTCTCGGCGCAAGAGGGTGGTTACGGAATCGTGGTGGAGGTTCTGCATCTGCAGGAGCAACTTCTGATGCTCATGTTGGAAATCAGCTTCGGCAATGTCGAGTTCGGCACGGCTTTTCACGCCCATGCTAAACTCCTCGCGCGTCTGCTTCAACTTACGCTCCAGATTGCCCATCTGATAGCGCTGTTCGAGTGCCTGAAGTTTGAGGTCAATGCTCTTCTGCTCCATCTGAATTTCCTGTTCGCGCAGGTTGCGCATGGTCTTCTGCCACTGCTCACGCTCTTGCTCAATGGTGCGCATGAGTTCGGGATTTTTGAGAATCAGAATGGTGTCGCCCTGTCGGAGCATCGTGCCTTCTTCTCTCACAATGCGGTCAACAAATCCGCTTTCGATGGCATTGAGTTGGATGGTCGTAATGGGATGTACGATACCCTCGGCTTCGACAAACTCCATGAAGGGCGCTTCACTGACTTCGGCCATTTTCACACTCTCGCTATCAACATGCTGACGGCGTGGGGCAAGCGCAATAATAATGGTGTAAACAATGATGGCGAGCAAGGCGCTACAGCCAATGATGTGCCAACGGTACTTTGAGTACCAGGGGCGGGGAGGTTTTGAAATGTCCATTGAGGTTGTGGGGTTATGAGGTTTGAGGTTATGAGGTTTTGAGGTTTGAGGTTATAAGGTTTTGAGAACCATCCGGACGGTAGTTGTACGCTGTACTCTGTCAGCTGTACTCCATCTTAACAAAATCCGTGCCAAAAATATAATCGCCTGATAATGTAGCATTTAACAAAACGAGAACGTGTTAATTTATGTGCGAAATCGCACAGTGCGCACGTCGCGCACAATTATTTTTAGCGAATTTAGGGGCGCAGGGTGAAATCTGGGAGGTTCGCGTGTAGATTGCCCAAAAGTTTTTGCCTACCTTTGCCACATAACTTTA
>JBGVPF010000077.1:0-7353 GCA_045126825.1 Alloprevotella sp. | reverse complement strand
GCAACAAAAAAGGCGTTGTGTCATAATGAGCAAACTGCTGCGTTGCACCTCAATTTCGGACTTGGTCATGTACTTCAGTACACTCCCGTCATCCTCAATTTCAGCGCCTTGCATTTTACTCACTCTTACACAACTCAAGAGGGTGTGCCGAAATTTTGCATTTCGACACACCCTCTTTGTGCGCTTCAGGATGGGCTTGAACCAACGACCCCCTGATTAACAGTCAGGTGCTCTAACCAACTGAGCTACTGAAGCAGATGAATGTGCTTTTTGCTAATTGCGTTGCAAAAGTACTGCTTATTTTCGAAATAAACAATATCTTTGCATGAAAAATTGCATATTTTTTTGTGAAAAGGTTTCCTAAAGGGTGGTTGAAACCTAAAACACAACAGAAATGGTTCTGCTAATATATGCGTTTTTCTAACGATGAAACTTTACGTGGGAGGGGGTGTATGATAGTCATTACAAGTTAATTTCTATATCGTTTTAAGAATATCCTCCTCATTATATATTATATATAGTATTATGAAAAAGTGTCGTTTCCTATTCTTGCTGTTCCTTTGTCCTCTCATGTTGAGTGCACAGGAAACGCTTACCGACCAAAATCTGAAGTTTACACGCCAGTTGCGCATACTCAATCAGGTGCTTTCTAACCTTGATGTATATTATGTAGATACACTGGATGCCAAGAAAGTGATTGACGATGGCATTCAGTATATGCTCTACAATTTGGATCCTTATACGCAATATATTCCCGAGGAAGATACCGAGGAGTTTCTGGAGTCTACTACAGGTAAGTATGCCGGTATTGGGTCTCCCATCGGTTTTCACCCCGACCATAACCGCTGTGTCTTCAGCAATCCCTATGAAGGGATGCCCGCCTCTGAAGCAGGGGTGCGTAGCGGTGATATTATTCTTGAGATTGATGGTGAGGATATAAAGCGTAAGGAGGGAGAAACCCCCGCTGATTACTCCACACGTGTGACCTCCAAACTGCGTGGTGATGCTGGAACGAATTTTACGTTAAAAGTGAAGCGCCCTGGGGTTGAGCAGGATGTTGTGTTAACCCTCACACGTCGTGTGATTGAAGTATCTAATGTTCCTTATTATGGTATGTTGGATGATGAGGTGGGCGTCATTGTGGTGTCTTCCTTTATGGAAAATACGGCTCGCGATGTGCGACGTGCCTTTGTGGCGCTCAAGCAACAGGGTATGAAGCGCTTGATGCTTGATTTGCGTGGAAATCCTGGTGGGCTTGTGCTGCAGGCGGTGGAACTTGTGGGCTTCTTTATGCCTAATGGTACAAAGGTGGTGACTACCAAGGGAAAATTGGCAGAGTTTGAAGAAGTGTTCTCAACGCAAGACGAACCCCTGGATACGAAAATACCCCTCATGGTGCTTGTGGATGATGGTAGTGCTTCGGCTTCAGAAATTACAGCGGGTGCGCTTCAGGATTATGACCGAGCGGTTGTCGTTGGGGAACGAACTTATGGAAAGGGGTTGGTGCAGCAATCATTAGACCTTCCTTTTGGTGGACTGCTGAAATTCACCTCAAGTAAATATTATATCCCCAGTGGACGTTGCATACAGGCCTATGATTTTAAGAATCGTGGGGAGGATGGTCGCCCCAAGCACTTGCCCGACAGTTTGGCAAAGACTTTTTATACTGCAGGAGGACGTGCGGTGAAGGATGGCGGTGGTGTGATGCCCGACAGCGTGATGGTTCAAGATACCCTTCCTTCGTTTGCTTACGACCTGTTGACCTCTCGTGTCGTTGAAGACTTCGCAGCTTATTATCGCAATACGCACCCCCAGGTGGCAGTGGAGACTTATACGTTTACGGATGCCGATTTTGACGCATTTAAAAAGTATGTGGCTGCGTCAACCTACAAATATAATCCCCGTTCCTTGCGAATGCTGGAGACGCTTGCTAACGCTATAAAATATGAGGGGTATGGCGAACTTGAAGAACTGGACTCCTTGAAGAAGGCGCTTGAACCTAATATGGAAGAACTTCTCAATC
The DNA here is from genome assembly GCA_045126825.1 of Alloprevotella sp. Lineage (GTDB taxonomy): Bacteria > Bacteroidota > Bacteroidia > Bacteroidales > Bacteroidaceae > Alloprevotella. The sequence goes on along the minus strand of JBGVPF010000077.1, from coordinate 5,330 downwards.
GCAATAAAGAACCGATCTGCGACCTCCTCGAATGTTTGGTTGCTACGAATTATTACGGACTTTCTAAATCATACCTTTTCAAGCTTCGCAAAGACGTGGTAGTGCAACGCGCCCTACAATTGTTGCGTGATGATAAGCAGTGTCAAGAGTTGTTGGAAGGGGGAAGTAGTAAGTAGTAGGTAGTAAGTAGTAAGTAATACATGGTCGGGTGGGACTAATTGTTCTGTGTAACTTTTGTTATGGCCTGTCATTGCCCGTTATGGCCTGTCATTGCCTGTCCTTGCCTGCCATTGCCTGTTAACCCCTGTTAACGCCAGTTGGTCACTCAAAGTAAGAGCGAGTTTCTCATCGCCTCATTTTGTAAAACCGTCATGCCAAACCGAAAAAAAATGGCAATTCTTGTGTGGAATCCAAAAAAACTCGTAACTTTGCCCCACGAATACTATCTATCTTTTTTATTTTAATCACTTTAAACAAAACGCAAATGAAGAAGTTTTTACTTTCTTTGGCTGTGTTGTTCGCAGGTGTAGCAACAGCACAGACTTACTATTCTGCGGGTGAGAGCACAACTGAGATTTACGAAGGTACTCAGTATCTCTTGTCAAGTGATGCTGCAGGTACACGCGTTCTTACAAATGATGGTAAGAACTACCTCACATCAGACCTCGCAACTGACGCTGCGCTCGTTGAATTCGAGTATGCAGATTCTAAGGAAGAAGGTGACGCAACTGTTGACCTCTATCTTATTAAGTTCTCTGAATCTGGTTTGTATATCGCTGACCAGGAAATGTGGGACGGTTTGGACTCTTCAGATATGAAGCAGGACGGTATTGATCCTTGGGATCCCGCTCCTTACATCTTCCTTACTGATGATGCTTCTTTGGCTGCAAAGTGGACTATCTTGCCCGCAGCTGCTCGTACAAAGGGTGAATATGACCAAGCAAACGACGCTTATCCTTGGGATAACTGGCGCGTGTGGACAGGTCAGGGCGATGGTTCTGGTGCAGACGCTGTGCCTTTCGAAAACGCTATGGTAATCATGCGTGATGCGCTTACTACTGCTCAGCCTGGTAATGTGGAAGATAAGAAGAGCCACAATCCTGTTTATCTCGAAACACAGAGCGATTTCGTAATGTTCGCTACTTGGGGTTCTAACTCATGGTTTATCTCTGAACCCGAAGAAATGGACGAAGATGCTTTGTTGTACCACTGGGTAGACACTAACTTCCCCGAAAATATCGATGGTCTCTTGGCTGAAGGTGTTGGTAACCGCGCAGGTATGTACTCACCCGAATCTGTAGAAGCACTCAAGGCTGCTTTCGAACGTTTCAACGCTTATGACCTCGGTGAAAGCGATGACGATCCCGCTGAAATTCTTGCTGCTTTGATCGCAGGTAAGGAAGCTTTGAAGGTTAACGAAGTTGAAGAAGGTTACTACTACTTGACTTCTAAGCGTGGTAGCTATGTTGCTTACGATAGCAATGGTGGTATCGTAGGTAAGGGTGGTTTCGTTATTCCTACTGAAGAAGGTACTGATATTCCTTCTGTAACAGTTGAAACATCTGCTTACCTCTGGCACTTTGCTCCCGTTGCTGGTAAGGAACGTACATTCTTGATCAAGAACTTCGGTACTGGTAAGTACGCTTCTACTTCTGCTCACAACACTCCCTTGGTAACTTCTGATGAAGGTGCTGAATACACATTCGACTTCTTGGAAGGTCGCTATGGTACTGTTTATATCTTCCACAAGAACGATGCTGGTCAGGAAGACTGCGCATGGAATATCTTCTCTGGTTGGGCAGGTACTCCCGTAGGTCACTGGCGTGACCGCAACGACGAAGGTAACTTCTGGTACCTCACTCCCGTTGCTACTGAAAAGGTTGAAGCTATCAAGGACGAAGTTGCTCAGTACGAACTCAATCAGCGTCTCCAGAACGTTTATGACAACGCACTCGCTAAGTACAACCTCGGTCGCTCTTACAAGCCCGAAGCTGCTTGCACTGCTGACGATGACTTCTCATCTCACGGTTACCTCACTTACGAAGCTGATGCTGATGGCAACTTGCTCTCAACTAACGTAACAGTTGTTGATGCTAACGGTAATCCCGCAATCCATACATCTGATGGTTCTGGTTCTGTAATCGGTTTCCTCGATGGTAATAAGGCAACATTCACTCACACTGTATGGGGTGGTACAACTTATCCTCACAACTTCGATATCGACCTCGGTGAAGGTGAGTCTCTCGAAGCTATCGCATTGAAGTTGATGCGTCGTACTGGTACTTCTGACCACAACGCAAGCTTCGGTTTCGGTGAACCTAAGATCTTCGTTCGTAACGACACTCTCGAAGCATGGAAGATGGTTGGTACTCTTCCCATGACTTACAACATTCCTCTCTACGCTCGCGATGCTGAAGGTAACATCACTACTAACGATGCTGGCGAAAAGGTTGTAGAAAAGGAAAACTTCATCGGTCTCGGTGCTTGCGGTCTTGGCGGTGCTTACCGTTACATCCGTGTGCAGCACTACAAGACATTGCCTTGGACTTCAAGCGGTGTTCAGGAAAACACTTACTTCTCTGCTTCTGAATTCGCTCTCTTCGGTGCTGCTTACGACGAAGCTACTTCTTTGAACACAGTTGTTCCCGCTGAAATTATCAGTGCTCTCTTGGCTCAGATGGATGCTGCTAAGGCTCTGCTCGCTGCTGGTAAGGCTACTGAAGCTCAGATTACTGCACTCCAGAAGGCTCTTGACGAATTCCTCAAGAACTTCCCCGAACCCTCTCGTCTCGTTGATGCAGTTGCTGCTGCTGAAGAAATCGCAGGTAACCTCCCCATGGGTGGTGACGACGAAGTTGGTTACTATCCTGAAACTGCAGTTCTCGCTTACGCTGAAATCGTTGACGCTGTTAAGGCTTCTATCAAGGAAGTGATGACACTTGACGAAATCAACAACGGTATCGCTCAGCTCGACGCTGCTAAGGAAGCTGTATTGAAGACACTCGTTATGCCCGCTTCTGGTTACTACCAGATCCGTGTTGATGCTGCAAGCTACAAGGATGCTATCCTTCACTCTGGTCGCACTGCTGCTGACACTAAGGAAGTTAAGGGCCTCCGTGCTGACTTCGCTAAGAAGGTGATGGCAATTAACGGTACTGATACTACTTACGTTGATAACGAAAACTTCTCTAAGGCTGTTTCTTCAGTTTGGTACGTTAAGGTTGGTCAGGACAACAAGTTGTCTATCCGCTCACTCGCTACTGGTCTCTACGCTCAGCCTTGCTTGGGTCAGGGTAACAACATTCAGTTCACTCAGAACGAAGCTGAAATCGCGCTTCAGGCTGACGGTCTTAAGAATGCAGAACAGTACAACTTCGTAGTTGGTACTGACACAGCAAATGGTAAGACACTCTACTTCAACATCAACTCTACAGCTGCAAGTCAGGTTGGTGACCTCGTAGCATGGGGTAGTGCAGCTGGTGGTGACAACTCTACATTCCGTCTCGAACCCGTTTCACTCGAAGACTTCGCTTACGGTGCTAACTACTATCCTGTAACTGCTGGTACTAACCAGTTCTTGACATTCATCTATGATACTCCTTTCTTCGCTCAGAAGGCTAAGGTTTATGAGGTTGCCGGTTACTATGTAGAAGGTGAAGGCGAAACTGCTGAAAAGGCTATCTACTTCACTCCTGTTGCAGTTGGTACTACACTTACAGCTGGTACTCCCTACCTCATCAGAACTGAAGCTGGTACAAACTACTTCAAGACTCAGTGGAGCAAGAAGACAATTGCTGAATCAGACTTTGTTTACGGTTACGAAGGTAAGGACGTAAATGGTCTCGTTGGTACTATCTTCACTACTGAAGTTGCTCCTAAGTTCGGTGTTCTTGGTTTCGGTGGTATGATTACTTCTACTGCAAGCTCTACAAACGCTGAAGGTGAAGAAGTTCTTCATAAGGTAGCTCCTCTCTCTGCATACATCAACGGTAACAACTTGCCCATTCTTGACGCAGCTCCCGCTGGTGATGATGTAGTGAAGATCCTTACTAAGCTTGATATTGAAAACCTCAACGCTATCGAAGGTGTAGAAGTTGTAGAAACAGCTAAGACTGGTGTTTACACACTCTCTGGTGTACGTCTCAACTCTACTCAGAACCTCCCCGCAGGTATCTATATCATTAACGGTAAGAAGGTTGTTAAGTAATTAACACACTCCTTATAAACATAAGGGCAGTCCGTAAGGGCTGCCCTTTTTGTGTGTTGTGTGCATATATATAATAAATGAGTAGGCATTTGCAAGGTAGAAAAGTACCGGACGGCGCTCTCCCCCTGTTTATAGGGGGAGGGGACCGCTCCGCGGTGAGGGGGTGCCGACTTAAGTGTGTAAAGAGTGCTGATTAACCAAGTGAATTTATCTCATAAGTAGAATTATATTCAATAATAATCTCGTACCTTTGCCTATGTACCCCCCTCACCAGCGACTACGTGCCGCATGGCATACTACTCACTCCTCACTTCCCACTTTTTAGCACCCCCTCACCACTTCGTGGTCCCCTCCCCCTATAAACAGGGGGAGAGCGCTGTCCGGTTTATTCCCGTCGTCCAGACTATTCCCGTCCTATAGTTTATTTCCCCCAACTTAAACTTTCCCTCATGCCCAAACCACCATTCAAATCAAACCCCACCTCTCAAAAGAACTTCCGTCAGCACTTGCGGAAGCAGGGTACGGTAGCCGAGGCGGTTTTGTGGCGCATGCTTAAAGATAATCAGATTGAAGGGGTGAAATTCCGTCGTCAATTTGGAGCGGGTAATTATATATTGGATTTCTACGCTTCGGAATTAAAACTCGCCATCGAATTAGATGGTGCTCCCCATTATTCTATTGAGGGTGATGAAAATGACGTCACCCGTTCCCAAGTCTTATTCCATGAATTCGGCATTCGCCTCCTCCGCTTTGAGAACCGCGTAGTTTTGCAAGAACTTCAGCGCGTAGTTGCTGATATTACTGATGTGGTGAAGAAACTAAAACAAGGTAGCGAATTTGTTTATAGGAGTTGGCGGTGAAGAGGATAGGTGATATATCCTGACGGCACAAAGTTCCTGACGGCATAAAATTCTGGATGGCGCAAATTTGCGAACAGCGCAAATTCTGGATGCGCAAATTCTGGATGGTGCAAATTCTGCATGTGCAAAGTTCCGGATGGCGCTCTCCCCCTGTTTATAGGGGGAGGGGACCAGCTCTGCTGGTGAGGGGGGGCAGATTACGCGCCGCATGGTTCACTTCTCACTCCTCGCTGTTTTGCACCCCCTCACCGCCAAGGCGGTCC
>JBGVPF010000076.1:0-100542 GCA_045126825.1 Alloprevotella sp. | reverse complement strand
TACTAAAATATCAACAACATATAAAGAAAAATGTTTACGGAGGATTTTAGAATGGAGTATTGTGCTAATTTCATACACACTTTCATTTTGTCACAATATGCCTCAAATTCCTTACGTATTTACTCAATTGTCTTTGTTTATAGATAGAGATTTTTTTGAAACATTAGTCGCCCGTTATCGTGGAAACAAGTATGTAAAAGAAAAAAGCATTCGTCAGAGATGTCGTTAATAGATATAAAGAACAAAATGCCCCCCTCCCCAACCGATCTTCCCAACACTATTTGAATTTTGACAAAATGTCACTTCCAAAAGGTTTTTAGAGCGGGTCTCAAAAAGTTAATATTTCTTTGGGACAGCAGTGCAATGTATTGCGTCCCTACGACACGATTGTGAGCGTTTAATCCGAATGGATTGACTTGCGCGACCTTCGGTTTGTGCTCATTAGTGGCTAAAAGAAAACAGAAAAATTGTGGGCAAAATTTGGTGGAATCAATGTTGTTACAACTAATAAGAAGGAAGCAAAATAAAAAGTTTCTTCATATTCAATGCATTACTGATAGATTTTCTGTAATCGTTCTTTAGCTATTTCATTACCTTGAGCAGCCGATTTTTTCCACCAATACTTAGCTTGCTCAATATCCTTCTTAATCAATATTTCATAATCAGGGACTTCTTTCCAAGCATATAAATCGTATTTATTGTAAAGACTAGGGTCATAACCCGGCTTTAGTTCTTTATGTGAACCGATTTGGATTTTTACACCTTCCATAAACAAATCACCATAGTTCCTTTGTGCCCAATCTTCGCCTGCTTCAGCACCCAATTTCAGATAATGGACAGCCTTTCTCAAATCAACTTCTACACCTTCCCCTTCCTTGTAGGCAATGCCAAGATTGTTGTAGGCTGGTGTGTAGTTCTGTGAAGCGGCTTCATTCCACCAATAAGCGGCTTTAGTTAAGTCTTCTTGGACATAATGGTATCGTGTTTCAGCCCAACTGTATATTTGTCCTAAACAATATTGCCATCTTGCTTCACCAGCATAAGCTTTTGATTCAATTAACTTGAAAGAACTTTCACGATAACCATACAATCCTAAAGAAATATCATAGTCACTTACATCTTCAAAACCCCATTCGTGTTTCTTATCCAAAACATATAAGGCATATTCAGTCTTGATTGAATCATTGGGTGAATTGATACCAACCTTAATTTCTTCAATAGCTGCATTCAACTTTTTTTCAGGAATGTATGTATAGGTATAATAATCATACGCGGCAACACCACCAATGATTAAACCACCGATGATTACACCCCCTAAGATGTACTTCCATATCTTCTTAAATAATCTACCTACCCAAAGGATACACTTTAATATACCCTTAAAGAATGCCATTATAGCAGTCTTACACTTTTCTATTATCACAAGAAGCCAATGCTTTTGCTTGTTGTTTATGTTCAAATTAAGATCCATAGTTCTATATTTACCCTGTTACAGATAATCTTTATATGAAATGTAGTTTGTTGTTTATAGTACAAAGTTCGTATAAAATAACTAAACTACAAAATAATATCAAGGAATTACGCACTCCTAATGGTACCGTGTATGGTAGGAAAGGGTAAAGAGCAAAGGGTAAGGAGTAGTTACCATGCGGGGCGGGCACACTAACTACTATTTACTACCTCCTAACTACGATCTCCTCCCACTATCTCCAAATTAGTTTCAACTATGTGCCGATTAGTTTGAATTATCTCCCTGTTACTAACTCTCGATTACGAAAAAAGCGGAAATCATCCCTTGGGGTTGGGGGACAATTTCCACTTTGTTAAGTTCTCTTTGTTTGTCGGAGTCAATTACTTCTTTAAGAAGGCTGCAATCTTCGCTTCGGTTTCTTTGCGCGCAGGAACCAAGGGGAGGCGGAGTTCGTTCTTAATCACTCCCTGGAGGGCAAGGGCGCACTTTACGCCCGAGGGGTTGCCGTCGATGAAGAGGAGTTTGTAATAGTCGTTGAAACTATGGTGGATGGTTTGTGCCTTTTGAAGGTCGCCTGCTTGGATGGCGTGAATCATTTCGGCAAATTCGCGGGGGTGGGAGTTACCGATTACGGTGATGGCACCTGTTGCTCCTGCGCTCATGAGTTCGAATGCAATGCCGTCGTCGCCACTCAACACTTCAAAACCTTCGGGTGCGCCAACGATGATTTCTTCAATCTGACCGATGTTGCCCGATGCTTCCTTTGTGGCAATCACGTTGGGACAATCACGTGCAATGCGGAGAGTGGTTTCGGCGGTGATGTTTACGCCCGTTCTTCCGGGTACGTTATACACCACCACGGGAAGGTCGGTGGCAGCCGCTACGGCCTTGTAGTGCTGATAGAGTCCTTCTTGTGAGGGCTTGTTGTAATAGGGCGCCACGATGAGCAATCCGTCAATGCCTTCGGGGATATCCTTGAGTCCTTCAATGACCTTGCGTGTATCATTGCCACCAGCACCGAGCAGAAGGGGTACTCTGCCCGCTACACGATCAATAAAGAAGCGGGTGATGGCACGGCGTTCTTCCATGTTGAGCGTGGGCGTTTCGGCCGTTGTGCCGAGCACGCAGAAGAAGTCAATGCCTCCTTCCAATTGGTTGTCTATAAGTCGAGCGAGGGCTTCGAAATCAATGCTACCGTCCTCCATAAAGGGAGTGACAACGGCAACGCCGAGGCCTCTGAAGATATTTTGTCGCATAAAAGGTACGAGTTTTTAGGTACGAGGTACAAGTGCCGTGCGGAGTGTTAAAATAAAGTTCCGTTTGGCTCATTTCCAATTTGCAAATTTAAGATTTTTCTGCAATATGGGTGGGAGAATGGTGAAAATTTAGAGGAAAATATTTGTGGGAGGGGGAGTTGGGAAGAGCGTGCGGGGTGGAGGTGCGTTGTTTATGGGAGTTGACCATTTGAGGGACGCACGGCGTGCGTCCTTACGGGACAAGGGATGAGGGTGCTCTATTGTCTCTCAACTTTCAACTCTTATCTCTCAACTCTCATCCTTAAACTCTCAACTCTCAACTTTCAACTCTAATCTCTCATCTTTACTCTTTCCAAGAAGGTGTCTTCATCCACGATTTCTACGCCGAGTTTTTGCGCCTTTTCGAGTTTTGAGGGCCCCATGTTTTCACCAGCAAGGATGAAGGTGGTTTTCTTGGAAATGCTGGATACGTTTTTGCCGCCGTTGGCTTCGATGATAGCCTTGTATTCCTCGCGTGAGTGGTGGGTGAAGGTGCCACTGATGACGATGCTCATGCCTTCAAGTAGGGTGGAAGAGAGTTGGATTTCTGGGAGTTCCATTTGAAGTCCTGCTTCGCGTAGGCGCTCCAGGAGGTCAAGATTATCTTGCTTTGAGAAGTATTCCTTGACGCTTTGCGCAATGATTTCGCCCACGCCTTCCGTTTCGAGGAGTTGCTCGAGAGAGGCCGCTTGAAGGGCATCGATGTTCTTGAATTGGCGCGCCAAGAGTTTTGCTACCACCTTACCCACAAAGCGAATGCCGAGGGCGTAGAGCACGCGGTCGAACGTCACATTCTTGCTCTCCGCAATGCCTTCCAAGAGGCGGCGTGCCGACTTCTCACGATTGCCCTCCATGGTGGTGAGTTGGTCAAGGGTGAGGGTGTAGAGGTCTGCCACATTGTGAAGAATGCCCCGCTCAAAAAGGCTTGCCACGGTTTCAGGACCGAGACTATCAATGTTCATCGCCTCGCGCGAAATGAAGTGCTCAATGCGCCCCTTGATTTGAGGCGGACATTGCGTGTCGTTCGGGCAATAATGCGCCGCCTCGCCTTCATAGCGCACCAAGGGAGTGCCACACTCGGGACACGTCGTGCGGAACACCACCTTTGGTCCCGGCATAAACGAGCGCGCTTCGGTGTCAACACCCACGATTTGCGGAATGATTTCCCCCGCCTTTTCTACATACACATAGTCGCCGAGATGAAGGTCTAACTGGTTGATAATATCAGCATTATGGAGCGATGCACGCTTGACGATGGTGCCCGCTAATTGTACGGGGTCCATGTTCGCCACGGGAGTCACCGCCCCCGTTCTTCCCACTTGGAAAGTCACCTCGTTGAGAAGGGTGCGACCGCGCTCGGCTTGAAACTTATAGGCGATTGCCCAACGCGGACTTTTGGCGGTAAAACCAAGGCGCTCACGCTGGTTGTAGTTGTTGACTTTCAGCACGATACCATCCGTTGCCACGGGCAATTCTCGGCGCATCGTGTCCCAATGGTCGATGAAGTGATAGATGTCGTCAAGACTATGCGCAAGGCATGTTGCTTCGGAGATTTTGAATCCCCACGAACGTGCCTTCTGAAGGCTTTCAAAATGCCCCTCAGCGGTTTCTTCGGGGGTGTAAAGTTCGTAGAGGTAGGCATCCAACTTACGCGACGCTACAACGGCCGAATTCTTGCTCTTGAGCGTCCCTGAAGCCGCATTGCGGGGGTTGGCAAAGAGCGCCTCTCCGCGCGCCTCGCGTTGTTGATTGAGGGTTTCAAAACTCTGCCACGGCATGAGAATTTCGCCACGAATTTCAAACGCCTCGGGATAGTCCACCCCCTCGGGGAGGAGGAGCGGGATGGAGCGAATGGTGCGTACATTGCGCGTCACGTCATCGCCCACCACACCATCACCACGCGTCACGGCACGCACCAACTTGCCCTCCTCATAATGGAGGGAAATGCTGAGGCCGTCAAACTTGAGTTCGCAACAAATGTCAAACGCCTCGCCCTCTAATCCTTGGCGCACGCGCTCGTAAAAGGCCGCCACCTCCTCGCGGTTGTACGTATTGCCCAGCGAGAGCATAGGGCGCTGGTGCGTCACCTGCTCAAAGTCACCCGAGAGGTCAGAACCCACGCGCTGGGTGGGCGAATTGGGGTCGAAGAGTAGGGGATTTTGCGCCTCAAGCAGGAGGAGTTCGTCCATCAGTTGGTCAAACTCCTGGTCGGAAATCGTGGGCGCATTCTTGACGTAATAATTATAGTTGTGGTCGTGCAACAATTTGCGCAACTCAAGTATTCTTTGTTCTTGCATGGTGATTGCTTTTTGATGTAAACCTTTAGACATAAGAATTATTTTTAGACATAAGAACATAAAGACAAAATGAGGTATCTACGTACTTCACTTCCATTATCAAATTTTGTTCTTTTGTTCTTCTGTCAATAAACGTCAACCGTTCATCTGTCAGCAGGTTTACCTTTCATCACACAAAATTACGGAAATCCCAAAGATAATGCGTATTTTTGCAAGTGAAAATTTTAAGAACCTTCCTATTTATAGAAATAACTATGCGTATCGATATCATCACCGTTGTGCCCGAGATGTTGCACGACTTTATGAACCTCTCCATCCTTGGTCGCGCCCAGAAGAAGGGACTTGTGGAGATTCACGTTCACAACCTCCGCGATTATACGAAGGACAAGCACCGCCGTGTGGACGACTATCCCTTTGGTGGCTTTGCGGGCATGGTGATGCAATGCCAACCCATTGACGATTGCATTGCGGCCCTCAAGGCGGAGCGTGAGTATGACGAGATTATCTTCACCTCGCCCGACGGTGAGCAGTTCAACCAACCCATGGCCAATACGCTCTCGATGAAGAAGAACATCATCATCCTCTGTGGCCACTACAAGGGCGTGGATTACCGCATTCGTGAGCACCTGATTACGAAGGAAGTGTCCATCGGCGACTATGTCCTTACGGGTGGCGAATTGGCGGCGGCGGTGATGACGGATAGCATCGTGCGCCTCATTCCCGGAGTGATTGGCGACGAGCAGAGCGCCCTTTCCGACTCCTTCCAGGACAACCTCCTTGCCGCACCCGTTTACACCCGCCCTGCGGAATATAAAGGGTGGCGTGTGCCCGACGTGCTCCTCTCGGGGCATGAGGCAAAGATTAAGGAATGGGAGTTGCAACAATCCTTGGAGCGCACCAAGCGCCTGCGCCCAGATTTGTTGGAGTAAATAGTCATTGAGATGGTAGACACATTTTACATACCCGAAGGAAGCGTAGGGGTTGTTACTATTTGTAATAATAAAGAAGGTACATTTCTCAATGTATTTACAAAAAATAAATCTCATCGCGACATCCTTTGCCGTGTAGGGGATATGATAAATATCATCATCCACACTTCTGATAGTTTTGGTATTTCACATTTGTCTTCTTCCAAAGAGGCTGATAGCCCTCCTTCAAACTTTGTTGTAGCAATAAACGAAAAGACTACACAAATCCCGTTCGTTAAAGGTGAAGGTAGTGCTTCAGTTTGTGTTATCACAATGAAAAATGGAACAACCACAATAAATGTAGGTACTATTGTGACATTCCCAAAAGAAAATCCTACAGATTATATCAATGAAGAATTACAACACGGAGATAGCGTTTCTGTAAGTATTGGATAACCCCAATACGAATGGTTTTCTGTGTGTTGCGAAAAAAACGAACGGCAAAACTCATCCCCTCATAACCTTCACCCAATGAACATCCTCTTCGTATGCCTCGGAAATATCTGCCGTTCAGTTACGGCGGAAGAAGTCTTCCGTACGCTTGCCAATCGGGCAGGGGTGGGAGACCAGTTTACGGTTGATTCGGCGGGCATGATTGACTACCACGAAGGCGAATTGGCAGACAGTCGTATGCGTGCTTGCGCCCAGCGCCGTGGGTATCACCTCACACACCGTTCGCGCCCTGTGCGTAAGGAAGATTTCACGCGCTTCGACCTTATCGTGGCGATGGACGACAACAACGTGCGCCAACTTCACAACGCTGCCCCCTCGGAAGAGGCAAAGCAGAAGGTCGTGCGCATGGCGGATTACCTCACGGAGCACAATTACTCCTACATTCCCGACCCTTATTACGACGGTCCCGAAGCCTTTGAACTTGTAGTGACCCTGCTTGAAGATGCTTGTGGGGAGTTGTTGAGAAGGGTGAGGGCATAATAGATTGATGTTAATGCGTGAGCACCACAAGAATATTCTGAAAGGTAAGTTCCCTAAAAGGGGTAAGCTCATAACTTAACGGCAAACTATCCAAATTTTCTACGTTTGGGTATCCCTGCAAACTTTTTCCCTGAAAGGGATAAAGTTCATAGCCCAACGGCAAGCAACTTTAGGAGCGACGCCTTGGGTCGGGGACATTACCAGACGGTGCGCCCTGTTAAGGGCAAAAGTAAAATAACCTATGCCTCAATCACAAACTAAAATATATCTGCATATTGTTTTTCACATTAAAAACGATAGCACACGCATCGCTTTTGAAGATTTAGAGCGTGTGCATGCCTACATTGGCCAGTTAGTCAACACAACGGGGTGTGTCAATATCTGGGTTGGTGGAATTGAGGACCATGTGCATATTCTTTGCTTGTTGTCACGCGATGAAACCGTCTCACATTTGGTAGAAGAAGTTAAGCGTAATAGTAGTCGATGGATAAAAACGATTGACAATAAGTACCAACATTTTGCATGGCAAGGAGGATACGCTTGTTTTTCAGTGAGTCAATCGGTTAAGGATAAAACATTAGAGTATATTAAGAATCAGGCCGTACATCATCAACATAAATCTTTTGAGGAGGAGTATAAGAGTTTCCTAAATTTATATGGCATTGAGTATGATGAACGGTATGTGCTCCGTGATTGATAGATGCATGGCGGCATTCGTAAAATTGAATAGGACTTTTGTCCTTTCAGGACGTATCCCCCTCTCTAAGGCTACCCAAGGCGTCGCTCCTTCCGTCGCTTGCCGTTGGGCTATGTACTTAATCCCTTTCAGGGAATCTTATCCATGATGCGAAGAATATATTTTCCGTTGAGGGGATACTTTCACATACTAAGGGCTACACCATTTCTCTTTCGGTGCAGCCCTTAATGTTATGTGTAAATGGAGAAGGTCAGGGTGTTAGCGTCGTTTTTGCTGCATAGTTCTCAAAACCTTCAAGCGAAGCGCCCTGCAACCTTACAACCTTTCTTATTTATGCCACGGTCCATTTGCAACGAACGGGAGAGACGATGGCGCCTTCTTCCTTGAGTTGCTTCATAGCCTTGTCCACTTCCTTGCGGTCAAGCCCAGAGAGTTCGGCAATCTTACCAGCGTTGAGGGGTTCGCCTGCTTCCTTCATAGTTGCGAGTACTTTATTCTTTGTTTCCATAGTCGTAAAATTTTGTTTGTAAGGTAATTAGGTATTAGGGACTGAATGGTTAATAGGTATTCTTTGTTTAACTCAATGCCTTGATGAGTTGCTGGGCATGTGTCTTTGTGTTGATTTGCTTGGGGGTAAAGATGTGGGTGATGGTGCCCGTTTCGTCGGCTATGAAGGTCGTGCGAAGTGTGCCCATGTATTTTCTTCCGCACATTGACTTTTCGCCCCATGTGCCAAAGAGCTGGTGCAAGTTGAGATCGGTGTCGGCAATCAGCGTGAAGGGAAGGTTGTTCTTCTCAATAAATTTCTGATGCGATGCTGCCGAGTTGCTACTCACGCCGATGACATTGTAACCGAGTGCCGCCAATTCGTGATAGTCATCACGAAGACTACATGCCTGCGCCGTGCACCCCGATGTGTTGTCCTTGGGATAGAAATAAATCACGAGTTTCTGTCCGCTGAATTGTGCGCGTGTCACTTCTGCTCCCGCTTCGTTCATGCCGAATACTTCGGGAATCTTATCTCCAATGTTTAGCATAATCAATTTCTGTTTTTCTTGTTTTCTGATGCAAAGGTAAGCAGGGATTTTGAATTATGCAAACAGATAAAAACTATGGATGTATAGAGGAAAACTATATAGAGTGCACTTTTTAAGAGTACAGAGTACAGATAACAGAGTACAACTACCATGCGGGGTGATTTTTCGCCATGTGGTAGTTGTACTCTGTTATCTGTACTCTAATTCTTACTCAACCCTCATTTCGCCATCCGCCTTAAAGCCACGGAGGAAGTCGGTGATGGCCATGCGCTTCTTGCCTGCTAATTGGATTTGGCGCAGGTGAAGGTAGCCGTCGGTGAGGGCGACTTTGAGGAAGGTCTTGCCGTCGGTGTGGAGGGTGCCGAGGGGATGTTGGTGGGAGGTGAATTCTTTTTCGGTTTCATACACTTTGAGCACCAAAGTCTTGCCACCAGCAGTGAGTTCCGTCCATGCGGCGGGGTAGGGAGAAAGGCCGCGTACGAAGTCGTAACAGCGCTTTACACCCTTTGTCCAATCAATGCGACAAGTCTCTTTGAAAATCTTGGGAGCAGGACGGAGTTCTTCGCAAGTCGCCATCTCTTCCTGGGGAATGGGATTCACGGTGCCCGCAATGATATTGTCAACGGTTTCCGTCACGAGGGTGCCACCGAGATGCATGAGTTTGTCGTAAACAATCTCCACATTGTCGGTGTCGGAAATGGGTACGCGCACTTGCTGGATGACATTACCCGTGTCAATTTCGTGTTGGAGGAAGAAGGTCGTAATACCCGTTTCGGTGTCGCCATTGATAACCGCCCAGTTGATGGGTGCCGCTCCGCGATATTGGGGTAGGAGCGAGGCGTGGAGGTTGAAGGTGCCGAGGGGAGGCATGTTCCACACCACTTCGGGAAGCATGCGGAAGGCCACCACGATTTGGAGGTCGGCACGGAGTTCGCGGAGTTCGTTCACGAAGGCCTCGTCCTTCAAGCGCTCGGGTTGGAGCACACGCAAACCTTGCGACACGGCGTATTGCTTCACGGGCGAGGCTTGGAGTTCCGTTTGGTGGCGCCCAATGGGTTTGTCGGGCATGGTGACAACGGCCACCACGTTATAACCGCCCTCAACGAGGGCACGAAGGCTCTCCACGGCAAATTCGGGAGTGCCCATATAGATGATGCGTAGGTCTTGTTTGGTCATTGTTGTTTTACTCTTGCGAAAAATCCTTCATCACCTGTCGGTAGTGGGCATAGAATTTCGTGCGTGACACGAAGCCGGCGAAGGTGTTGTCGGTGTTAAGTACGGGGAGGGTGGAGTAAGGCGTTTGTTCGAGTTTGTCCATCACCACTTGCATGGGGTCGGCCGTAGAAAGGAGGATGGTGGGGGTGTGCATGATTTGCTCCACCGTGTAGAGGCGGTAGAGTTCGCTTCGGAAGATGATTTTGCGAATGCTTCGGAGTCCGACAACGCCCACGAGCATGTTCTTCTTATCGACCACGGCAAACACGTCGGAGCGCTCGTTGGAGATGATGCGCACAAGTTGACCGAGGTTCATGTCGGCAGAAAGGGTGGGAGTGTCTTTAATAATCACTTCGTCGAGCGACATGAGCGTGAGTACGGAACTGTCCTTGTCGTGCGTGAGGAGTTGCCCACGGCGCGCGAGACGCATGGCGTAGATGCTATGAGGTTCGAATGAATGAATCACCAAGTAAGAGCATCCCGACACAATCATGAGGGGGAGGAAGAGGTCGTAGCCCCCCGTGAGTTCGGCAATGAGGAAGACCCCCGTGAGCGGCGCGTGGAACACACCCGCCATAACTCCCGCCATACCCAGCAGGGCATAGTTTTCCTCGGGCGTAGCAACGTCCCAAAGGCCGTAACTATTCCACAATTGGGCGAAGATAAATCCGCCAATGCAACCGAGGAACAAACTGGGCGCGAAGGTACCCCCGCAACCGCCACCACCATTAGTAGCCGAAGTGGCAAACACCTTGGTGAGGAGAATCAAACCGAGGTAAAGCAACAGGAATTCTGAATGCCCGTAGAAGAATGAGTTGTTGAGTACATCCGTTGCATTCTCCTGCCCCGAACTATTGAGGAGCATGGTGATAGTAGAATAACCTTCTCCGTAAAGCGGGGGAAAGAGGTAGATGAGCAATGCCAACACCGTGCCCCCAAGCGCCAAGCGTGAGAACAAGCCCTTGCCGAAGCGTGAGAACACCTTCTCAAAGGCATTCATCGCCTTTGTGAAATAAAGGGAAATAAGTCCGCAGAAGATGCCGAGCAGAATCACCGTGGGTACATCCTCAACGGTGAAGGGCGTCTTGAGCGAGAAGGGGAAGAGCGCCTGCATGTCACCCGAAAGGAAGTAGGTGAGGCAGGTGGCGGTGATGCAACTGATGAGCAGGGGGAGGAGCGACGCCATCGTGAGGTCGATCATCAACACTTCAAGCGTGAAGACCAATCCCGCAATGGGCGCCTTGAAGATACCTGCTACGGCACCCGAGGCACCACACCCGATGAGTAACATCAATGTCTTATGGTCCAACTTAAAGGCCTTGCCGAGTGAAGAACCGATGGCAGAACCCGTCAAGACAATGGGTGATTCTGCCCCTACCGAACCCCCGAAACCGATGGTGATGGCCGAGGCAACAACGCTCGTGAAGCAATTGTGATTGCGGATGCGACCTTGCTTGCGCGAGAGGGCGTAGAGAATCTTTGTCACCCCATGACCAATGTCATCGCGCACGATGTACTTGATAAAGAGGGCGGTGAGGAAAATCCCTACGACGGGATAAACGAGGTAGAGCCAGTTGGATTGCGTCGTGTCAAAACTATGCGTGAGCAATCCTTCGATTTCGTGAATAAGCCATTTCAGCGCCTGAGCCGCAAGGGCTGCACCAATACCCACAAAAAGACTGAGCACGAGGATAAACTGCCTTTGTGTGAGGTGCTTATTACACCATATTCTTAAAAACTGAAACATAAGTCAAGTGAGTTTCTCAACACTTTTTAACGTATGATAGTAACTTCTCCGCCCGCACCCAATTTGATGATGCTTGAGGCCGTTTGTGTGGGAGGTTCGTCTTGGCGCGAGGTGCAAATGTAATCTACCGCCCGCTTGATTTCTTCGGAAATCTCGGCGAAGCAACGGGGAGCAGGTTGTCCGCTAATGTTTGCCGAGGTGGACACAACGGCGCGCTTCATGCGCATGCAGAGTTCCTTGCTAAATGCCTCCTTGGTGATGCGAATGGCCACGGAGCCGTCCTCCGCCAAAAGGTTGGGCGCAAGGTTTCTGCCTCCGTCAAACACGACGGTCATGGGGCGCTCGGAGAGTTCCATAACGTCCCACGCCACCTCGGGCACTTCCTTCACGTAGAATTGCACCTTCGTTTCAGAGTCAACGAGCGAGATGAGCGCCTTGGCGTCCGTGCGTTGCTTGATTTCGTAAATATGACGTACGGCATCGGCATTCGTGGCGTCGCAACCAAGTCCCCAAATCGTGTCGGTGGGGTAGAGGATGATGCCCCCCTTGTTCATCACTTCAACGGCGCGACGGATGTCTTCCTTACTCTCGGGCGAGAGGCGCGGGGTGAGATGAGTTTCTTTCTTTGCCATAAATACGTGGAAACGTGAGGGTTAGTCTTCTCCCTTTAACGTGGGAAGGTGGAGGTGGAAGCGCACGGCAAGCAAGCGCATAATGATGACCGCTCCCGCACAAATGATACCCGACCATACGTAGTTGAAGTCCAAGAATTCGTGGCACACCCAATAGAAGATACCACCAATTACGCACGCAAGGGCATAGATTTCCTTGCGGAAAATGAGGGGTTCGACGTTGATGAAAATATCACGGAGCACACCACCGCCAGCACCCGTAAGCGTACCCATAAGGATGGCTGTCCAGTAGGGGAAACCGTTGTCGAGCGTCTTCTCAATCCCGGTAATGGCGAAGACGGCAAGACCGATGGTGTCGAAGATGAACCATGTGTTGTCTTGCTTCACCAAGTGTTTGCGGAACACGATCACCCAGAATACGGCAAAGGCGCAGATGAGCAAATAAGTGGGGTCCTTCAACCAGAAGATGGGCACGTTGAGCATAATATCACGCGTAGTACCACCACCAATAGCCGTGGCGATACCTACAATGTAAGCACCGAAAAGGTCAAAGCGCTTTGCCGAAGCCAGGCGCACACCAGAGATGGCGAATGCAAGCGTACCGATGTAGTCGCATGCGGAGTAGAAGCTGATGTCGAATAACATAAGGGGAAATGAGAAATGAGAAATGAGAAATGAGAACCGACGCCCGAAGTAAGAGCAGAGGATAAACTTGTTTGTACTATGCCTTACGAGAAGGTGGTCAAGTCCACGAAGTGGAATTAAAGGAGAAAGGACTAAAGGAGAAAGGAAAAAGGGCTATGCAGACCGAATGGTTCCTTAAAACCTTACAACCTCACAACCTCATAACCTAATTCACCACATTCGTAGGAGTGCCCGCAATAAATGCCTTGAGATTGCCCACGAGAATGTCAATGATGCGTCCGCGGGCTTCGCGTGTGGCCCATGCAATGTGGGGCGTGATGAAGGCGCGGGGTGCGGAGAGTAGGGGATTGTCAAGCGCGGGAGGTTCGGTGGAAAGCACGTCGGCGCAGAAGGCCTTTATGCGGTTCTCACGCAATGCTTCCGCCATGGCGGGTTCGTCAATGAGTTTTCCGCGTGCCGTGTTGACGATGATAAGGTTGGGGTTGGCCTTGTTGAGGAGCGCCGCGTTAATCATGCGCTCGTTGTCCTTCGTGAGAGGGCAGCAAAGGCTGACAACATCACAAGTTGCTACGGCATCCTCAAGACTGATTTTCGTCACGCCTTCGGGGAGTTGACTTTGAGGCTTTGAACTTACGGCATAGACCTCCATGTAGAAGGCTTTCGCCAGGCGTTCCACCTCGCGCCCAATGTTTCCGTAACCCACGATAGCGATGCGCTTGCCGCAAAGTTCGGTCAAGGGGTTGTGCCAACAACAAAAGTCGCGACTCTTTGCCCACATCTTTTCTTCGGTATTGAGGCGTGCGTAATGCCCTACGGAGGAGCACACTTCAAGCAAGTGGGCAAACACCATTTGCGCTACGGCACGCGAACTATATCCTGCACAATTACATACGCAAATGCCGTGATTGCGCGCCGCCACCGTGTCGATAACGTCATATCCAGTTGCCGCCACGAGCACTAATTTCAACTTCGGAAGCAGGGCATATTCTGCTTCTCCGAGGCGCACTTTATTCGTGATAATCACTTCGGCATCCTTGGCGCGCTCAATGACTTCGGAGGGAAAGGTGCGGTCATAGGTCACGAATGTGCCAAAGGATTGAAACACATCCCAACTCAAATCGCCTGGGTTGAGCGTGTAACTATCGAGAAAGACAATATTCATTGAGGTTTTAAGGTTTTGAGAAAGTTAGTAGTGAGGAGTTAGTAGTTAGTAGTCCATGCGGGACGGCAATCGTTTATCTCGGAAACTATCTTGTCTACTCGTACCTCGTTAACTTGTTTTCTAAAAGGTTATGAGGTTTTAAGGTTTTAAGGTTATGAGGTTTTTAGGGACCTTAATGCCTTTAATGTCATTAAGGTCAAGCATATTACACATTCCGCATGGTGTTACTCACTCCTCACTTCTCACTCCTCACTACTTTCCACCCCATCAAACTATCATATCTTGAGCCAATGGGGCGGGCATATACGAGGATGAGGTATTCGTTTTGGGTTTGATAGAAGTTACCCTCTACGCTATCATCGGGGGTGTCGTAATAGTAGTTGTAATAGCCCTGCTTGAGCATGACGCTTGCTTCGTAGAGGCGGGTCTCTTCGTTATAGCGAAGGCGATAGGTTTCGCGGTCGGCATTCGTTGCCCAAGTGCCATACACATATATGGGGCAATCCAGGCGCAAGGGAGCATTGAGGCGGAAGTGCACGTCGATGTAATCGCTCTCCGTGTCGTTATCGTAATTGTCCGTATTGCGGATGATGAAACCGCCCGTCAAGTCTTCATCGTAGAGGTAGTTCTTGCGCACCTCGTCGGTGTAGAGTGTTGCCACATAACTATCGCGCTCTGCTTCCCATGCCATGCGGTCAACATGAAGGGCGGGATACTCCGTAGAGAGCGTTTCAAACTTGCGGAACTCATTGCCCGCATTGAAGATGAGGTCGCGACAATGTTGCCACTTCATCTTACCCATTGTGAGGAAATTCGGAGCGGGGCACTTGCGCATCTTATCCCAACGGCGATTTTGAACGACGTACACGCTCAATTCCTCTTCGGGGCGACTCAAGCGTAGGGCGCCGAAATCCACTTCAACGGTCAGTTGTTGGTGGCGGTTGTTGTAATCGGCATCCGTCATCGTGGTCATCGAGGCATTGATGCTCACGCGTTGTTCGCCCACCATGAAGAAGGCTTCTGTCACGATCTCAAATTCCTCCTCCGCATCCTCCGCCTCACGCAAGATGCTCAAGCGATAATTCCCTGGAAGGAGCATGCGCATATCAGCATTTGGGAGTAGGAGAGAGTAGTGGTTGTAATTCACCGTCGTGTTGCGCGAAGGCTCGTAGAGGTCGATGGGCAGGGTATTCTCCGTGGCTTGCAAATAACTGCTTTCCAGGAGTTGCTCCGTGGGTTGGAAACGTTGGTCGCAATGCTCCACGCGGTAGTAATAGCGCTCGTGGTTCGTATCTAAATCATCAAAACTAAACTCCAATTGCTCCCCTCCGCGGAGTGGCAAAATGGGCAAACCGTTCACCTCGCTAACGTGGAGCAGGCGAGGCGTCACGATGTTAGGCGCGAAAGTCCGTATCTGCTGGGCTTCGACGCTCATGCATCCTAATATCACGGCTATTTTGAGGAAAAGACACTTCATCTTGCAAAAGTAATCATATTTTTTTATAACTTCGCACTTGATTTTAGAAATGTGGGACACGAAGTGTTAGTAGACGAGGTGATAGTAAACAAGTAGACGAGATGTCAGCGTGTAAAACAATGTCTGATTGAAAACTTACTGCTTGTTTTTACTATTGGCAACTTGTAACTTTCTTGTTTACTCGTCTACTTGTTTACTTGTCTACTAAAAAATAAACAGAAGAGCAGCTTATCGCGTGCACCCCGTTGCCTTTCGTGCAATGTAAGTGGTGCAGGAGGAAAGTCCGGGCAGCACAGGGCGCTCCGCTTCTTAATGGGAAGTAGTCCGTGAGGGTTAAGTCGTGCAGAAGAAAACAACCGCCTTGGCGCGTCTTGTATTTCAAGATGACAGCTTCATAGGTAAGGGTGAGAAGGTGGGGTAAGAGCCCACCAGTCGTGTGGTGACATACGAGCTGTGCACATCGGAGGCTGAAAGTTCATGTATACCGGCGAATGAGGATTGCCCGTTCGAGATTTTGTTCCTCGTGAACAAAGCGCGCCGGAGGGTAGAACGATAGAGCGCATCAGTGATGGTGCGTGCGGATAAATGATAAGCACCCTCTTAAGGGAAGTTACGCCTGTAATTTCCCGAGGGCACAGAACCCGGCTTATCGCTCTTCTGTTTTTTTCATAAAAATGAGGCGAACCGCCTATAGTAATCTATAGCGGTTTCGCCTCTTTTCTTTTTTACCTCATGCATGGTGGCATGAACGCTTCTGAAAACTATTAAGGGAGATTTAGAGAAAGTCTTTTTGTACTAAAATTGATGGGGAATAGTATCTTCAAATGGAAATAATCTTTAATTTTGCGATGAACTCAAAACGTAATTATTATGATTTCCTGCAAATTATTGACCTACATTTTTCAATGTCGTTCAAAAGAGTTTATAGATTATTTCCAATCTACTCAAGACAAACCATGCCCACACGGTGTACTCTGTTTATATTACTATTGTTATGCGCTGGATATCATTTTCGGGACAGACGTTTGGCGTGAAAGTTATATGCCAACCGTTGAGGCATGCCGTAAAGGCATTCGTGAGATAAAAGCGTTTCTCTGCTCCCAAGTTGAAGTCTCGACCGATTTTGAAACAACTTTTCAGCATTTCGTCAAGGAGAATTATCAATATTACGATGAGGAGGATGACTTTGATTGGATGTTGGATGGGGACATTGAAAAATTAAAAAGTCAGGGTTACAGAGAGGTTGATTGCCGCTTGTATGAGGCAGGTATGAAACTTCATTTCGATGAGATGATGGATTATCTCGCAAAGGGTGGCAATCCACACGCTTACATAAGTGCAAACTATCTCGCCATAGATGAAGAATCATTAAAAAATAATGATTGTGGATGGTGCTTATATGAAAAAGCTCTTTTGCGTACGGAAGACCTTTTTATTTGCGATGATTTTGGCGTAATCATAGGTAAAGGATTGCAAGGAATAGATGTGGATATTTCAGAACGTGACATACGTGCCGTATTTATGGCTGCCGCCTATCAAATGGTTCTTAACAAAATAGATGATTTTGAGAAGAACAAAGCTTAAGTCTTGATTCTTTTTTTAGTTTCTCAAAAAGTCATACTTTTGCAACTATACAAATATGGGTCGCTTTATTAGCGCTCTGAAATTAAAGGAATAACGTTATGCAGTACTCAAGAATATACTCTCGTGCCTTGTGCTTGCTTATTTGTGTGAGCATGATGATGTTTGTTCCCCAAAAGGGAAGGGCGGAACAAGGCAAGCGTAAGAAGGTGGCGCTCGTGTTGAGCGGTGGCGGAGCAAAGGGGGCGGCGCATATTGGTGCCATCAAGGTGATTGAAGAGGCGGGTGTGCCCGTAGATATGGTGGTGGGTACGAGTATCGGGGCTATTGTGGGTGGTTTGTATTCCATTGGCTATACCCCCGAGCAGTTGGATAGTATGGCGCGCAGGTTGGAGTGGGATGTGTTGTTGAGCGACCGTGTGAGAGCCCCAAAGCGGAGTCTTATGGAGCGTGAGCAGGCGGAGCGCTATTTGTTGAGTGTGCCTCTGCATCGCAGGCATCCCAAGGTGAGTGGGTTGATTAACGGAGAAAATCTCAACACGCTTTTTTCCGAACTCACCGTGGGGTATCACGGGCAGTTGGATTTTGATAGTTTACCACGCCCCTTTGCCTGTATCGCTACGGAGATGCAGACGGGGCGCGAGCATATCTTCAGAAGTGGTGACCTCCCCACGGCAATAAGGGCGAGTATGGCATTCCCTGGGGTGTTTGCCCCCGTGTTGCTCGACAGCATGGTATTGCTCGATGGCGGTATGCGCAACAATTATCCCGCCGATGTGGCACGGGCGATGGGCGCAGACGTTGTGATCGGCGTGAGTGTGCAAGAAAAGTTGCAAACGGATGACGACTTGTCAAACATGTCGGACTTGCTGATGCGTGTGATGAGTTTTATGTCGCAAGACAAATTAGAGGAGAACATCGGTCTTACGGATGTGTTTATCCATGTAGATACCCATCCATACACCACGATGAGTTTCTCCCGCGAAGCGGTAGATTCGTTGCTCATTATTGGCGAAAATACGGCACGTCAGCAATTTGATGCCCTTCAAGCCTTGCGTGCGAAAATAGGACTGAAATCCGATGAGCGCGTGACGCCTCCCGAACCCTACACTTCGTATGCCACGGAGCAGGGCATCGTTTTGAAGAAAATCACATTCTCGGGCACTACGTCCAGCGAAGAACAGCATTTGCTGAAGCGCTCCCGCCTTAAAGAGGGGCAGAGTGGCACGTTGAGTCAGATAGAAACGGCGGTGGCGATCATGCGTGATGAATTGGCGTATGCCGATGTTACTTATCAGTTGTATAATGAGGGGGATGGTCACAGATTGCATTTCTCCCTGCAACGAAAAAAGGAAATGAACCTCAATGTTGGGGCGCGCTTTGACACGGAGGAGATAGCCTCGGTGATGCTCAATGCCAGTTTGCGCTTTAACACTCCCGTCCCCTCCCGACTCTCGTTCACGGGCAGGGTGGGGAAGCGTCACTTGGGGCGCATCGACTACCGCTTGACGCCAGGGTTGATGAAGCACGTCAATTGCTCCTATCAGTATTACCACGGCGATTGCGACATCTTTCAGAAGGGCGATCGCTTGCTGAACGCTACCTACGACCGACACACGGTGGAGGTGAACTATTCCAATGTGTGGTGGCGTAATTTCCGTTACGACCTTGGGATAAGTGCCGATGCCTACACCCAGATAGATCTGCTCACGGTTCCTACGGCCACGAACTTACCTATCTTTGAAGATAGTTGGTTTGTAAATTATTTTTTCCGCCTTCGCTATAACTCTTATGATAGCAGTTATTTCCCCAAGCGAGGAAGTATGTTTAGCGCAGGGTATAACTTAGTGACGGATAATTTTTACGGCTATAATGGCAAGTCCCCCTTTAGCGTTGTTGAGGCCGCGTGGGAGCGTGTCGTGCGCTTGGGGAGTCGTAGTGTGTTGCAACCTTCTGTGCATGGTAGAGTGATAATCGGTAAAAATACCTCGCCGCTCTATTACAATGCCTTGGGAGGTGAGCGCCCGGGTTACTTATTGCCCCACCAGTTACCCTTTGATGGGATAACGCATATAGAGACGGTGGATCGCGCGACGCTTGTGGGAAATCTGAAGTTCCGCCAACGCATTGCGAAGAACCACTATGCCACCCTTTCCGCTAGCATAGCAATTACGGGACACGAAGTGAACACCATCTTCCGCCATGCCCCCATCTACGGAGGCGCTGTGGGATATGCCTTGGATACGAAACTCGGTCCCTTGCAAACCCTGTTGGGATATTCGCCTTACACCAAGAAGATGAACTTCTTCGTCAATGCGGGTTTCTATTTTTGAGGGCAATGAGTGGAGTGTATAAATAAAGGCTATAATATAGCAGTTACTTGCGTGACCTTTGGTTGCCCCAAGTTTATTATAGAGTGCTTCCACCTCAATAGAGTGAAGAACCATCCAAGCAATTGCAAATGTTAGTGCCAATTTATTTGAGGATTTAGTTTTGTCAATATTTTTCGCACAAAAGGCCTCGCGACGTAAAAAAGGCAATTTGCATTTCGCTTCAAAATGTATTATCTTTGCATTGCAGGAAAGGAGGTGTTACCCAGATAGGTAATGCCTCCTTTTTAAGTGCTTGATTATCAGTATACAAAATTCTTGAGTTTTCTAAAAAAACACCGGTTTTGCCAAAAAATATTCGGCACCTTGTAAAAAATAGGTGCCGAATAATTTTATTTAGGTGCCGAATAATTTTTTGCAGGTCGGGTGGAGTGTTAAATCTTCTTAATAAAAGTTAAAGTTTTGAAGGCCTGCAGACCCTAAAAATGCGCGATTGGCTTGGTGAGAATGCGTTATTTTCAGCGCATGGACTTCTTGAATTGAAATAACGCAACCACGGTCCATTATCTCACTTTTTCAGCGAATTTTTACCTTTTTCTTAAGACGCAACTTCCGCAGAATGAGGGATTTGCTTGATTTGCCCTTAAAATTTCATTTTTGCTAATCTGTAGAAGGGCAATGCACGCATAAATTCCAGATGTGGCAACTAAAGGACGCTCAAGTATTAGTGCCTAAATCAAAATGGCGTTGTGTCATAATGAGCAAACTGCTTCGTTACCCCTCAATTTCGGATTTGGTTATGTACGTCAGTACACTCCCTTCATCCTCAATTTCAGCGCCTTGCATTTTACTCACTCTTACACAACTTAAGAGGGCGTGCCGAAATTTTGCATTTCGACACACCCTCATTTTTATCTTCTACTTTAATGTCCAAAATTAGCATGGATAAGCTTATGTATAAGCGTGCGACCGTCGGTTGTACCCGCAAAATCCATGAAGATGATTCCGTAGTTAGCTGGCGCAACCATCATTTGTTGGGAAAGTTCGGCATTTACGATCGTGGCAAATGCTTGAGGTCCATCTTCGGGGAGGGCGGTGGCGCTGGCAAAGGTAAAGTGCCATGTGTGGCTATGCTTATCTGCCTCCGCGGCTTGCTTTATGTGTGACCACGCAAGGGCGGCTTTCTCTTTAGCACTCTCCGCCGTGGGGAATTGGTAGTGGTCTTCAACGGATGCTTCTACCTCATTACCGTGTCTGTCCTTTAGAGTGACCCGACTTGAGGTATTGTTTTGCCAACCGTGGCATTGTGCACCAGGAAAGTCGGTGAGCAGGTGGTCGCGATGGATCAAAATGATTTTTGCGCGACAAGTGCCGAGTGTGATGTTATTGGAGACTTGGGTTACGAAATACGGAGCGTTCTGGGGTGAGGCAATACTTTGCGTGAGCAGGTCAGTAAATGAGGTGTTGCTTCCACCTTCCTTTTTTACGAATACGATGAGCGTTTCGTAGGGGTGCTCTTTAAGAAAGTTGATGAAGGTAGGGAGCACATCGGTTTCCCAATACATATCCTGAAACACGATGCTATGGTATATGCCAAGGAGGTTGTTGTCGCATGCCTTCAAACGGATGTCAAACCCTCGTATGCCCATCTCTAATTGCTCTTTTAGGGTGAGGTCTTGCGTTTGAAAGGCTTCTCCTCCCTCTAGCGCCCCGCTATCGTGAGTGGCGGGGATGGATAGGTGACAGAGCGGGATGGAGTCGGGGAGTTGCTTCATCCATGCTATAGGAGTGATGTTTTGTGAATGATGAGGAAGGATGATGAAGAAGGCAAAAAGTAGGGAGAATAGAAGGCGTAGCATAGGGTGGAAATCGATTTGTAATTGCTGCTTGTAGAAGAAGAAAAATCCGAATGGCGCTCTCACTATGAATCGTAAGAAAGTACACCATTCGGAAAGGTAAAGCATTGTATATTTAGCGTTTCATCGCACGGTCCATTTCTCGGCGGTCTTCTTTTTCCTTGATGGAAACACGTTTGTCGTATTCCTTCTTACCACGGCAGAGACCGATGACGAGTTTGGCACGTCCGTTCTCGTCAATATAGAGGCGTAGGGGTACGAGGGTGAAACCAGGCGCTTTTGTCTCATTCATGAGGTTGTAAATCTCCTTCTTGTTGAGCAGGAGCTTGCGGTCGCGACGGGTGAGGTGGTTGTTGTAACTTCCGAATTCGTATTCGGCAATGTACATGTTCTTCACCCACACTTCGGCGTTATGGATGTAGCAGAAGGTATCAACAAGTCCCGCCTTACCGATACGGATGCTCTTGATTTCCGTACCTGTAAGCACAATGCCCGCCGTGTAGCGGTCAATGATGTGATAGTCATATTCCGCACGGCGATTCTTGATATTTATATTGGTTTTGGGTTTGAGTTTTTTGGACATAACGGGGTGAGGTTATGAGGGGTGAGGTTGTGAGGTTATGAGGGTTTAAGATAGGTTATAAGGTTATGAGGTTTTAAGGTGCCATTCGGTCTGTAAAACCTTTGCAACCTTATGAGGTTATGAGGACTATCCAGATGGTAGTTGTATTCTGTACTCTGTCAGTTGTACTCTCTCCCTGCATAGTCCTTATAACCTAAAAGCGAAGCGCCCTTATAACCTTACAACCTTATTGAATTTCCACAAAATCATTGAGGTGGTCATCTACATAGCAGGCAATGCGTGCCGTGATGTTTTCTTCATCTTCAATGAAGGCATCGTCAAGGTTGTCGAAGGCAGGGTATTGCTCAAAGAGCGCCATGAATTCCTCATCGGTGCAATCACGGGTGAGTTCCTCTTTGTGCTCATCGTAAAGTTCTTTAGCCTTGTAGATGAGCTTTGAGAAGTCCTTAAGTCCCCAAAGACGCATGGCCTTGGCAAAGGGATTGTCAAAGAAGAAGGGACCATAACCATTGTGGATGAGTTGGATAAATCCACCGTCCATGAGTTCTTCGTGGAGGATAGTGTATCCCCAAAGGGTTATTTGGTCGCCGTTAAGTTTCTGGAATGCTTCCATATTGAGTTCGCCACCCACACTATCTTTAATAGCGTCGGCAATGCACTTCACAAAGGCATCCATGCCCTCTTGTGCTGCTATGCGGAGTTGTTCGTCTTTGATTGTAACCATAGGGGAAATGAGAAATGGGAAATGAGAAATGGGAAATGAGAAATGAGAAATGAGAAATGAGAAAGAGGCTTGCGCACCTTATGTTCCGCATGGGCTTTCTTCTTTTTCCTTTAATCCAGCTCGCAGTCTTTACCTCCTTATTCGCCGAGCTCATCAAGCTTCGCAAGTCGCACCTCGACAATTCAAGCAAGCTTAAGCGAGTTTTCTTCCTTGTCGCTCGGCAAAGATTAAGTAAACTTATCTTTACACTTAGTCCTGCGTCAGTTGATTGCACTCGGTTTGGCGTCGGTTCTGCTTTCTCCTTTAATAACGTTATTGAGAAATGAGAAAGAGGCTTGCGCACCTTATGACCCGCATGGCCTTTCTTCTTTCTCCTTTTTCCTTTCTCCTTTAATAATGTATTTTTCATTGCGCCACTCCGTAAACGCAAGTTCCTCGGTGAGCGGGTAGTGGCGGAGGTATTGTCCTTCGGAAAATTCTACGACTTGGCGCTTCAGCAAAGTGCCGTCGGGTAATTCCACTTGGGCGTAGGCTATGCGTTTCATAAGAGTAAGGTTGTGAGAAAGTTAGTAGTTAGTAGACCATGCGGAACATCACTCGTTTATCTCGCTGACCATCTTGTCTACTTGTACCTTGTTTACTCGTCAACTATAAATCGTTTATCTTGCTGACCATCTTGTCTACTCGTACCTCGTTAACTTGTTTTCTAAAAGGTTATGAGGTTTTTAGAAACCATCCGGTCTGCATAGCCTTACAACCTTAAAGCGAAGCGACCTAATAACCTAACCTTATCATTGTCGATTT
Source organism: Alloprevotella sp. (assembly GCA_045126825.1). Lineage (GTDB taxonomy): Bacteria > Bacteroidota > Bacteroidia > Bacteroidales > Bacteroidaceae > Alloprevotella. Next base: position 77,088 of record JBGVPF010000076.1, on the reverse strand, counting down.
CCGAGGTGGAATTGTTTTTGTTGTACGGGTTGCGGTTCTACTTCGCGGAAGGGTTTGCGCGGGCGCTTATCGCTATTGCGCACACTATCCGTGATGTGATTGCGGCGCTGCATTTTTAGCGAATCCGATTGGATCGGAAGTGTTGCTTCGCGGCGTGGAGTTGTGCTATGATAGCGGATGAGGGAGATGTCGGAGATGACGAGGAGTTTGGGTTCCGAAGTCCAAGGCGTATGTTGGTAAATCATCCCACGGATGCCCTCAATCTTCTTTTTGCCGATGCGTATGACTACCTGTTGGGGACCACTTGCCGAGAAATGTTGCGTAGAGGTCACTACGCTATCGCCCTCGTAATGAATGGCAAGCACAGCGGTGCCTTGGCGTTGACCTTCTTTGTAAAGCCACCCAGTGGAGAAATTGAGTTCCAATTTATCACCTTCGGCAAGAAGTGTGTCGGTGGGTTGCGCAAAAGTGGCGTAATTGCCCAGTGCGGCACTCAACAGGTAGCGCTCGGGACCTTGCCAAATGTTGGCGGTGTCGCCCTCCGCGGTGTACTTCGTTTCCGCAAAATCGCCTACTAAAAAATTCATGCGCTTCTCGATATTCTTGTAAATATCATGGAGTTCCATGGTGTGGCGATGGTAGTAGCGGAGGGAGTTGTTGAATTGCTCCTCCGTGATTTCGTGCTTCTTAAACACCGCTTCGGCATACACACGAATGCGGAAGTCGGCACTATCTCCGCTCTGATTGACCAAAGATTGCGCCAAATGGTAGTCGAAGAGCACATCTTCCATATCATCAGCACTCAATACGGCATTGGCATCGCCCTTGTTGGAGCATGCCGTAAAGGTGAGGAGGGAGAAGAGCGTGAGGAGGGGGAGGAGCGTACGCATAAAAGTGAGGAGTTAGGAGTTAGAAGTTAGGAGTGAGGTTCTCACTTTCACTCATTATTTTCCTTTGACTTCTTAAAACTAAAATTCAGATACTTGCTATAAAAGCAGAGTGCTAAAACAAAGGCTATGGAGATGGCAGCATCGGCTACGTTGAAGATGGCACCGAAGAAGACGTCGCCACCAACGAGAGGTACCCAGTCGGGCCATTCAAAGAGGGGGAAGTAGAACATATCTACCACCTTCCCAGAAAGAAACTCGCCGTAACCTTCGCCAAAGGGCACCAAGTGGGCGGGACCCTGTGCAAAGTAGGTGGGCAGACTCTCGGTGAAAATCAGTCCGTAGAAGAAATTATCGACCAGGTTCCCTAAAGCACCCGCAATGAGCATTGACACCACTACGATGAGTCCCTTGGGATACTTCTTATCCTTTACAATCTTGTAAAGCAAGTAGATAAATAGGGCGGTGGCGGCAATTCTAAAGAGTGCTAAAAACATAGTGCCTACAAAACTCATGCCGAAGGCCATGCCTTTGTTTTCGGTAAAGAGAATGTGAAACCACGAGGTGACCTCCACCTTTTCGTAGAGACACATCGAGGTTTTTACGGCAAACTTTGTAGCTTGGTCAATAATAATAATGAGGGGGATGGTAATTGCCGGAATGAGGGCGCGCATAGGCGATAAGGGTTAATGGTCAACAGATATGGTCAACAGACAACGGACAACAGATAACAGACAACGGACAACAGACAACAGACAACGGACAAACCATCCGGACCGTTCACTATTTACTGTTGACTATAGACTATTGATCGTTGTCTGTTGACTGTTGTCTGTTGTCTGTTGACTATAGACTGTTGATCGTTGCTTGTTTACTTACCCTGCTGTTGCTTTGCTTCAATAGAAAGCGTAGCGTGGGGCACGGCGCGGAGGCGTTCCTTGGGAATGAGTTTTCCCGTTACGCGACATACGCCATACGTCTTGTTTTCAATGCGCACGAGTGCTTGTTGAAGGCCCTGAATGAACTTCAACTGGCGTTGAGCCATCAGCTGGAGTTCTTCAGTAGATTGCGTCTGACTGCCTTCTTCAAGCGCCTTGTAAGTGGGCATTGTATCTACGACGTCATTGCCATGAGGATTCTTGATGCTTTCCATCATGTCGTCGTAATCACGTTGAGCAAGGGCAATTTTCTTTTCAATAATTTCGCGAAACTCCTGGAGATCTTCGTCAGAGTATCTGGGGCGGTTGTTATCCATGGTGAGAAATGAGATTTGTAAAAGTTAGGGGTAAGGTTTTGAGGTCTTAAGGTGCGCCTGGCACTTCGTGATTTTAAGGATACAAACCGAAGGGGCTTATAACCTTAAAACCTCATAACCTTACTTCCTAACATATAATTTATTTCTTTGTAATCGTTACGTTTACCTTGAAGTCTTCGAAGTCGAACTCTACGCCGCCGTTGTCGGCAATTTCAAGTGCGTCAGCGAGCACCTGTGTGCAGATGTATTCGCGGTAAGCTTCAATAGCGGGGGTAAGTTGTTCATTGGGTTGAACGGTGATGCAGATGCGGTCGGTGATTTCAAATCCGCTTTCCTTGCGGAAGTTCTGAATGCGCTTCACCACTTCACGTGCCCAACCTTCCTTACGAAGTTCGTCGGTGATGGTGAGGTCGAGCGCTACGGTGAGTGCACCTTCGTTAGTAACGGTCCAACCAGGCATATCTTCAGAAATGATTTCTACATCTTCACGCTCAATTACGATGGGCGTTGCTTCCACCTCGAGTGAGAGTTGACCCTGTTCGAGTTGTGCAATCTGTTCCTTCGTGAGTGTTTCACAAGCAGCTGCTACGGCCTTCATCATCTTGCCGAACTTCTTACCCATGACGCGGAAGTTACACTTCACCTTCTTTTCGAGCATGTCGCCTTCCACGAATTCGAGTTGCTTCACATTCACTTCGTCGAGAATGAGTTGCTTCACCGCTTCGAGGTTGGCCTTCATGTTGGCGTCGTTGACGGGGATAGAGATGCGCTGGAGGGGTTGACGCACGATGATGCGTTCCTTCTTACGCAATGAGAGCACCATTGAAGTGACCTTCTGTGCGAGTTGCATCTGCTGTTCGAGGTTCTTATCGATAAGTGCTTCATCTGCCTTGGGGAAGAGTGCGAGGTGCACGCTTTCAGCCTTTTCACTCACTACGGCGGTCAAGTCGCGATAGAGGCGGTCGGCATAGTAGGGAGCGATGGGCGCCATGAGGTGACTCACGGTGAGGAGGCATTCGTAGAGTGTCTGATAAGCAGAAATCTTATCCTCTGTCATTTCGCCTGCCCAGAAGCGTTTGCGGTTCAAGCGCACATACCAGTTAGAGAGGTTGTCCGCCACGAAGGTCTCAATCAAGCGACCCGCACGCGTGGGTTCGTATTCCTCATAAGCAGCCGTAACACCCTTGATGAGCGTTTGGAGTTCGGAGAGAATCCAACGGTCGATTTCGGGACGCTTCGCATAGGGCACTTGTGCGGCGCTATTGTCAAAACCATCGACATTGGCATACATTGCAAAGAAGCTATAACTCTGGAAGAGCTTTGCGAAGAAGCTACGTGCCACTTCCTTCACACCGTCCTTGTCAAACTTGAGGTTGTCCCAAGGTGCAGAGTTGGTAATCATGTACCAACGAACGGGGTCAGAACCAAATTCCTTAATGCATTCGAAGGGGTCGATACCGTTGCCGAGTCGCTTTGACATCTTCTGACCGAACTTGTCGAGCACAAGACCGTTAGAGATTACCGCCTTAAAGGCAACGTTGTCAAACACCATTGTGGCGATAGCGTGGAGCGTATAGAACCAACCACGTGTCTGGTCAACACCTTCAGCAATGAAGTCGGCGGGATAGCAAGTGCGGTTATCGAGCGCTTCCTTGTTTTCAAAGGGATAGTGAATCTGTGCATAAGGCATGGCACCAGAGTCAAACCAAACGTCGATGAGGTCGAGTTCGCGAGTGAGCACCTTACCCGTTTCGCTCACGAGTTTGATGTTATCTACATAGGGGCGGTGCAAGTCGATAAGGTCATAGTTTGCCTTGTCGTAATTGCCGGGCACGAAGCCCTTTGCCTTCAAGGGGTTTTCGGTCATCACGCCAGCAGCAACCGCCTTTTCAATTTCGTTGTAGAGTTCTTCTACCGAACCGATGCAAATCTCTTCGCGGCTTTCGGCATTGCGCCAAATGGGAAGGGGAGTACCCCAATAGCGTGAGCGGCTCAAGTTCCAGTCGTTGAGGTTTTCCAACCACTTACCGAAGCGACCAGTACCCGTAGATTCGGGCTTCCAAAGGATGGTCTTATTGAGTTCCATCATGCGCTCCTTAACGGCGCTTGAACGGATAAACCAAGAGTCGAGGGGGTAGTAAAGCACGGGCTTGTCCGTACGCCAGCAATGGGGGTAGTTGTGGACGTGCTTTTCAATCTTGAACGCCGAACCCTCCTGCTTCATTTCCATACAGATGACGATGTTAAGGTCTTCCGCCTTTTCAGCCGCCGCCGCGTCATACTTACCACCTACATTAAATTCGGGAGCGTAAGCGTTCTTCACATAGTCGCCTGCGTGGTGTGCATAAGAAGCGTCGAGGCAAGCCGCCTTAAACTCGGGAGCGAGTTCTGCTTCTACATAATACTTACCTGTAAGGTCCACCATGGGGCGTGTTTCACCCTTTGTGTTGATCATGAAGAGCGAGGGGATCTGTGCGTCGCGTGCCACCTTGGCGTCGTCGGCACCGAAGGTAGGAGCGATGTGTACGATACCCGTACCGTCGTCCGTAGTTACATAGTCGCCGGCAATCACGCGGAATGCCAATTCAGAGAGTTCTACAAACTGGTCAGCGCCTACGGCAAATACCTTTTCGGGGTGTGCCTGTGCGTATGCGTTTACGAAGTCTGCCGCAAGGTGACCTGCCTTTTCAAGGGGCTTCACCCAGGGCATGAGTTGCTTGTAGTGCATGCCTACGAGGTCTGTACCCTTCACTTCGGCAATCACTTCGTAGGGGATTACCTTGTCGCCCGCCTTGTAGTCGGCAAGTGCGATTTCTGCGCCTTCAGCCTTCAAGTAAGCGTTGAGGCGGCTCTTTGCAATCACGGCCGTTACGGGAGCAGTGGTGTAGGGGTTGTAAGTCTTCACCACGACATAGTCAATTGCGGGACCTACGCAGAGCGCGGTGTTAGAGGGAAGCGTCCAGGGCGTTGTTGTCCACGCAAGGAACACGGGCGTTCCCCATGCGCTCCAAGCCTCGGGAGCGTCGGTGATTTCAAATTGTGCGGTCACCGTAGTGTCCTTCACATCGCGGTAGCAACCGGGTTGGTTCAATTCGTGGCTTGAAAGTCCAGTACCCGCACCGGGAGAGTAGGGCTGAATGGTGTAACCCTTATAGAGGAGGTCCTTGTTGTAAAGTTGCTTCAAGAGCCACCAAAGCGTTTCGATGTACGAGTTTTCGTAAGTGATGTAGGGGTGTTCCATGTCCACCCAGTAGCCCATCAAGTGGCTGAGGTCTGCCCATTCCTGTGTGAACATCATCACATTGCGACGACACTGCGCGTTGTATTCCTCAATGCTGATTGTCTTGCCGATGTCTTCCTTGGTGATGCCGAGTTCCTTTTCCACACCGAGTTCAACGGGGAGCCCGTGAGTGTCCCAACCCGCCTTACGCTTCACAAGGAAGCCCTGCATCGTCTTGTAGCGGCAGAATACGTCCTTGATGGTACGCGCCATCACGTGGTGGATACCGGGGTGACCGTTTGCCGAGGGAGGACCTTCGAAGAATACATATTCCTTCTGCCCCTCGCGTTCAGACATTGACTTATGGAAGAGGTCTTGCTTGTCCCAATCGGCAAGCACCTCGCGGTTCACCTCAAAGAGGTTGAGCCCTTGACGTTCTTGAAATTTCATAGTCAGTATAACCTTCTTTACATTTTGCTTGGCAAACAAGAGAGAATAGCGCTCTGTTGCTCCGCAAAAATAGGAAGTGGATAATTTAGTTTTTAGTTTCTATTTTCTTTTAAGGCGCAAATATACAAATTATTATTGAAGCGACAAGCGAGTGAGGGAGTTTTTATATAATATGTGGTAAACGGTTGGTGGAACGGTTGTAAATAAAACAACGGACAACAGTTCAAACCCAGATGATAAGACTATTGTCCGTTGTCTCTTGACTATTGTCCGTTGTATGTTGTCAAATCTTCACTCCAACTCTAACATTTCAATGCTTCCTCCAGGCATAAATTGGTTGAGGTCAACGGCGGTGGGGATCCCTGGGAGTTTGGCGCGTTGGGTAAATTGCCAGATGATGTAGGGCGAACTGACCGTTGGAGGGGTGTTGCTATAGCAGGCTATCCAGAGTGGGTGATGGGGGAGTCGATTGTATAGACGCTTGTTGTAGAAATGTTGCCCCGTGTAAATGACTGGCTTCTGTCCGTAAACTTTCTCGAAAAGTCGGGAAAGGAGGTTGACACTATCAGCGAGTTGCTGGGATGACCAATTCTTGCATTCTTCCACATCGATCATGGGAACGAGGTCTTGCTTCTTGGGGTCTACATGACTCATGAAGTTGAGAAATTGGAGCCACACACTACTCGTGGTGCGCATAAAGTGGTAACTCCCCACCTTCATGCCACGCCGGCGCGCCTGTTTGAGGTTGTGAGCGTAGCGAGGGTCTTGATACGTGCCGCCCTCGGTGGCTTTGATGTAAACGAACTGGAGGTTCTTTTGGCGTGCCACCTTTTTCCAATTTATCCGCCCCTGATGGTGCGAAATGTCAATGCCGTCGCCGTAGCTCATGGTGGGGGAGGAAGTGCGGCAGGAGGAGAGGAAGACGAGGATGCAGAAAGCAGTAAGGAAAAGGGAGAAATAACCCTTTGGCGCGAAGCGAACGTGTGGGAAGAGAGGGTGAGATGACATGTGGATAAAATATAGAGTAAACTTTTGTAAGTGCTTGTATATAATTGTTATAATGAAGTTATGAGATGCTCAAAAGTTCCACTTCAAAAATAAGCGTAGAACCGCCCGGAATAGGTCCTGATGAGCGCTTTCCGTAACCCATTTCGGCGGGGATGTAGATCTCCCACTTATCGCCCGCATGCATCTTGCTCAAAGCAATTTGCCACCCCTCAATAACCTCATTCAAGCGGAATGCCTCGGGGTAGCCACGGTCGTAACTATTGTCAAATTCACGCCCGTTCGTGAGCGTGCCACGATAGTGCACACAAACGATGCTACGTAGGGTGGGGCAAGTGGTGCCAGTGCCTTCAGCAATGACTTTATAGAGTATGCCTTTGGAGAGCGACTTGACGCCCTCTTCTTGCGCTTTCGCGATGAGAAATTCTTGGTTGGCGCGGAGATAATCTTGTTTTTTTGACATAGTTTTTTAGAGTACAGTTAACAGAGTACAGCGTACAACTGCCATGCGGATGAATTTTAGAGTAAAGATGAAAGAATACTGGTACAACTACCATGAGTAACTGGATTCAGATGGCGATGCGCCAAACTGACTGCTGGATAAATTCAAGTGACAACAGTCCGTACGGAGTTGTACGTTGTACTCTGTTAGTTGTACGTTCGTCTTCACGTTGTTAAAATTACCGCAAACTTACAGATTTTTCCACAGATTCTTTCCCTACGCGCAGATATATTTGTACATTTGCACTCAATATTATAAAAATAATAATGTACAACTGCGCGTTCGCCCCTTGTGTGTGAACCGATAAAACCTTTATTGCGATGACTAAGCAACAACTTATTGACAACATCCGTGCGAAGAAGTCTTTCCTTTGCGTAGGTTTGGACACTGACTTGAAGAAGATGCCCAAGCACCTCTTGGACGCTGAAGACCCTATCTTCGAATTTAACAAGGCAATTATCGACGCTACCGCTCCCTACACGGTGGCTTACAAACCCAACTTGGCGTTCTACGAATGCTTTGGCCTTCAGGGTTGGATTGCCTTTGAAAAGACGGTGAATTATATCAAGCAGAACTACCCCGACCAATTCATCATTGCCGATGCAAAGCGCGGTGATATTGGCAACACGTCAGCGATGTATGCACGATGCTTCTTTGAAGAAATGGACATCGATTCGCTCACCGTGGCGCCTTACATGGGTGAAGACTCTGTAACTCCCTTCCTTCAGTACGAAGGCAAGTGGGTGATTCTCTTGGCTTTGACAAGCAATAAGGGTTCTCACGACTTCCAACTCATGCAGGACACAGAAGGCGAACGCCTCTTCGAAAAGGTGTTGCGCACGTCTCAACAATGGGCTAACGACGAACAGATGATGTACGTTGTAGGTGCTACGCAGGGCAAACTCTTCGAAGACATCCGTAAGATTGTGCCCAACCACTTCCTCCTCGTTCCCGGTGTAGGTGCACAGGGTGGTTCGCTCGAGGATGTGTGCAAGTACGGCATGACAAAGGATTGCGGATTGCTCGTCAACTCAAGTCGTGGCATTATCTATGCCGACACTACCGAACGCTTTGCGGAAGTAGCTGGCGAAAAGGCTCGCGAACTCCAGCAGGAAATGGCGGCGATTCTTGAGAAAAGTAATTTTTAATAGTTGACGAGTTTTTAGGTACGAGTAAACGAGATATAATCTGAGTTAAACGCTTGTAAGTTGGAACGTCATGTCCGCTCTTTCCTTGATTAATAGACATGATACCCAATCGTTTAACTTACAAACCATCTCGTCTACTCGTACCTCGTTTACTCGTCTACTAACCTCACAACAAATCTATGCAAGAAAAAGAGATTTACAAAGGACTCTCCGAAGCCGAAGTGGCAGAGAGTCGTGCGAAGTACGGCACAAACATTCTGACGCCTCCCGCGAAGGAACCACTTTGGAAGAAGTTCCTCGGCAAGTTTGCCGACCCCCTCATTCGCATTCTTATCGTGGCGGCGGTGGTGTCGATAGGTATTTCTTTCTACGAATTCTTCGGTCATGAAGGCACGGGGATGGAAGTGTTCCTCGAACCCATCGGTATCATCGTGGCCATTCTCCTTGCCACAGGACTTTCTTTCTACTTCGAAATGAAGGCCGACAAGGAATTTGAATTACTCAATCAGGTGAACGATGATGAACCCGTGCAGGTCATTCGTGGTGGCAACACTACGGAGGTGGCAAAGAAGGACATCGTGGTGGGCGACATCATCGTGCTCTCAACGGGTAACGAAGTGCCTGCTGATGCCGAATTGCTTGAAGCGTCGGCAATGGCGCTCAATGAATCAACACTTACGGGTGAACCCCTCTGCCGAAAGACCATCCTCAAGGAGGAATTTGATGAAGAAGCAACCTTCCCCTCTAACCACGTAATGCGTGGCACAACGGTGATGGAAGGTCACGGCGTAGCTCGCGTGTTTGCCGTGGGTGACCATACGGAGAATGGTAAGGTGTTTGTGGCTGCACAGATTGACAATAGCGTAAAGACACCCCTCAATGAGCAACTTGACGGACTCGCAAATAAGATTTCAAAAATCAGTTACACCTTTGCGGGTATCATCCTCATCGCACGCCTTGCGGCCTACCCTTGGGGTGGAGAATTTGACACGATGCTCTTCCTCAGCCACATGCTCGAAACGCTCATGGTGGCGGTGACGCTCGTTGTCGCTGCTGTGCCCGAAGGTCTTCCTATGGCGGTAACGTTGAGTCTCGCTTATAGCATGCGCCGCATGTTGAAGACCAATAACTTGGTGCGTAAGATGCATGCGTGTGAAACGATGGGGGCTACAACCGTGATTTGTACCGATAAGACGGGTACGCTCACGCAAAACCTCATGCAGATTCACGAAACGCGCTTCTTCGGCCTTCCCGAAGCACAACAATTGGCAAGCGACGAAATGTCGGACATCATTGCTGAAGGCATTGCCGTGAACTCAACCGCTACGCTCGACCTTACAGGCGAAAAGCCCCGTGCACTCGGTAATCCTACGGAAGGCGCACTCATCCTTTGGCTACGTGCACAGGGTGTTGACTTTATGAAGATGCGTTCCGATGCTGAGTACGTTGCCGAATTGCCCTTCTCTACGGAGCGTAAGTACATGGCTACCGTGGTGCATTCTTCAAAGTTGAATAAGAAGGTGCTTTATGTCAAGGGTGCTCCTGAATATGTCTTTGCTTTGTGTAAGCAGAGTCTTGGTAATGTGACGAAGGAAGCGCTCGATGCCATGCTTCTCAATTATCAGAACCTCGCCATGCGTACGCTTGGTTTCGCTTACCAGGTGTTGGAAGAGGGAGATGCAACCTTTAATGATAAGGTGGTGGAAGCGAAGAACCTCACCTTCCTCGGTGTTGTAGCGATTGCCGACCCCGTTCGTAGCGATGTTCCCGCCGCCGTAGGTGATTGCTTGAGTGCAGGTATCAATGTGACTATTGTGACGGGTGACACTCCCGGTACGGCACGCGAAATTGGTCGCCAAATCGGTATTTGGACGGAAAAGTCTACCGAACGCAACCTCATCACAGGTCCTGAATTTGCCGAACTCACCGATGCTGAACTCGAAGAGCGCATCCTCGACCTCCGCATTATTGCGCGTGCACGTCCCATGGATAAGAAGCGCCTCGTAGAAACCCTTCAGCGCCTCGGTCAAGTGGTTGCCGTGACGGGCGACGGTACGAACGACGCTCCCGCGCTTAAGGCGGCTCACGTAGGCCTCTCAATGGGTGACGGTACAAGCGTGGCAAAGGAAGCCAGCGACATTACAATCGTTGACAACTCGTTTGCAAGTATTACGCGTGCCGTGATGTGGGGACGTTCACTCTATCGCAACATTCAGCGCTTCATCCTCTTCCAGATGACGGTGACAATGGGTGCTTGCTTCATCGTGCTTATCGGAGCACTCCTCGGCATGGAAACGCCTCTCACCGTAACGCAGATGCTTTGGGTGAACCTCATCATGGACACCTTCGCGGCTATGGCGCTCGCATCACTTCCTCCCTCAATGGCGGTGATGAAGGACGCTCCTCGTAAGCGTGAGGACTTCATTATCGACAAGGCCATGTGGGCAAACATCCTCTCCGTTGGCGCCCTCTTTACCTTGCTCATCCTCGGCTTTGCTTACCTCGCGAATATTTACGACATCACTTCGCTCACGCAATTGGCAAACCTCTCGGCACTTACTCCAGCTGAAACAGGTGTTACGCCTTACGAACGCAGCTTGATGTTCACGCTCTTCGTGATGCTCCAGTTCTGGAATATGTTCAACGCTCGTGCTTACCTCACAGGTGCTTCAGCGCTCCACTTCAAGGGTTGCAACTCTTTCGTAAGCATCGCTGTGGTAATCGTACTCGGACAAGTTGCTATCGTAACGCTTGGTGGCACAATGTTCAACGTACAGCCCCTCTCTTTGAACGACTGGCTCATCTGCATCCTCGGCACTTCTATTGTGCTTTGGATTGGAGAAATCTTCCGTTTGTTTAAGAAGTAAGATCTTGCGAAAAGGAGAAATGAGAAAGGAGAAATGAGAAAGATGCTGGCGCGCTGATGTCCCGCATGGTTTTCTCCTTTCTCCTTTCTCCTTTCTCCTTTAAATAATAAGGCGCACCCTCACTTGGATGCGCCCTTTTTATTTGTGTCAATGTATTAGTCCCATTCGAGGATAACCTTACCACACTGACCTGATTCCATGATGTCGAAGCCCTTTTGGAAGTCGGCAATGGGGAACTTGTGTGTGATAACGGGAGTGAGGTCGAGACCAGAGATGAGCATCTGCTCCATCTTGTACCAAGTTTCCCACATTTCGCGGCCGTAGATACCCTTAATTGTGAGTGCCTTGAAGATGATTTCGCTCCAGTCAACTGTAGTTGTGGGAGGAAGGATACCGAGCTGTGCAATCTTTGAACCGTTGTACATGTTGCTCACCATGTCGCGGAAAGCGATGGGAGAACCTGACATTTCAAGACCAACGTCGAAACCACGGATGCCGAGTTGTTCCATTGCCTGAGCAACGGTTTCACCCTTTGAAGCGTTTACGGTGTGAGTAGCACCCATCTTCTTCGCAATTTCCAAGCGGTAGTCGCTAAGGTCAGTTACAACGATGTTCTTCGCACCTGCAAACTTCGCAATAGCGGTAGCCATTGTGCCGATAAGACCAGCACCAGTGATGAGCACGTCTTCACCGAGGAGGGGGAATGAAAGCGCTGTGTGTGTAGCGTTACCGAAGGGGTCCATGATAGCCGCCATATCGTCAGAAATACGATCGTCGAGCTTCACAACGTTTGATTCGGGGATGCAGAGGTATTCAGCAAACGCACCATCGCGGTTTACGCCTACGCCGATGCTATTTTCGCAAATGTGTTGCAAACCACGGCGGCAGTTACGGCAATGTCCGCAAGCAATGTGACCTTCACCTGTTACGCGGTCGCCCACCTTGATATTACGCACTCCGGGACCTACTTCAGCTACTACGCCTACGTATTCGTGACCAATGGTCATAGGAGTCTTAATTGTCTTTTGGCTCCATTCGTCCCACTTGTAGATGTGCAAGTCTGTACCGCAAATAGCAGTCTTCTTAATCTTGATGAGAACGTCGTTCACGCCTACTTCGGGCATGGGAACTTCTTCCAACCAAATACCCTTCTGGGCTTCTTTCTTGACTAAAGCTTTCATTGTGTTATTGTCTAAAAAAAGGTTATACACATTTTCAAAAGCAAAATTACAGATTTTCTTTTCTTGAAGTAGAATTTCAAGCAGTTTTTTTTACAATATTAAATACTCTTTTCTAAAAATACGCTCCATTTTCATAAAAACGAATCGGCAATTATTTCAAATTAACTCCGACTTATTTCAAATGAAGAGCCGATAAGTTTTCACCGCAACAGGTTGAGATTTTGCAGACATACAAATAGAGGAGGCAACACCTATTGTGATGCCTCCTCTCTTGCTACCGCAATGAAGAATTAGTGGATTATTTTCACTTTAATAATATGAACGCAAATTGCGGCAGCTTTTCCTTATTTCTTACCCCCAAGATTGAGGCGGTAAATGGCGTGGAGCATGACATAACTGAGGAAACACTCCGTGCGGCTGAAGGTGCGCGAGGTGGCACTAAGGTGGCTGAATTCAGCGGTGCGTTCTTTCAGCAGGTCGGTGACTTCGAGTTGGAGGGTGAGCGACTTATCCTTCAGGAAGGTTTGTGAGACGGAGGCGTTGATAATCCATTGGTCGTGGTTGAGCATGGGGTCGGAGAAACCCGTGCGGGTGTAGAAGATGCACTGAGAGTTAATCTTCATGCCGAAGGGGAGGTCCACTTGTGGCGAGAGGATGACTTCGTAGGTATGTCCGTCTTGGTTGTATTGAGGCGTTTCTTTATAGCGGGTGTAGCGTCCTTCGTACATCCCGTTGAGCGACACGCTCCAAATGTCCTTGCGATAGCGAAGACCGAGGCGCGCGGTGGTGTTGACATTGTTGATGCTGGAAAGTCCGAGGTCGTTGCCCATGGCGCCTACAAACCCCGTGGAGTGGTCGTAACTCATGTAGAGGCTTGAGGTAAGCGTCCAGTGGCGCGCCGTGTCGAGCGGTTGCTCTGTGCCTACGGAACCCCACGTGTGGTAACCGCCATTCACGTTCTTCTTGTTGTAACGTGTGAAGCCTGTAGCGGGGTCAACTTGCATGGTGGTCACTACGTCGTTAGACGATTGGCTGAATCCACCCCACACATTGTAGGAGTCGCCACGCTTCGTGTTGAAGAAGCTGCTGGTGAAGTAAATGTTGTTATACCATCCCGTCTTCAAGTCAGGATTGTTCACCGTTTCCGACATCGGGTCGCTCGTGTTGCTAATGGGGAGCAGTTCCTGGAGGGTGGGGCGGAAGGTAGAACCTTGATAATTGAGTTGAATGTAGTTTTGAGCGTCAAACTTATACTTCAATGTCCCGAAGATGTTCCAATGCGCCGATGTGCGGGTGGGGGCAAAGAAGTCCTTACCTTTCTGATAATACAGATTCTCATTATTGAGCGTCACCAAGGGAGAAATCGCCATGTCCACCTTATCCCATTGCCCCTGAAGGCGTAAAACGACGCGGTGGGCATTGTTGTAAAGGTCGGAGAACGTAGAGTTTTCCACATTGCGCACGAACTCTAACGAATCGCCAGGAGTGGGGCGGAAACCTACGGGCACGTTGGGGTTGGCGTAGTAATCATAGCGGTCAAGCTGGTAAAGGTCGTGGCGGTTGTCGTTCTTCTCGTGCGTGTAGTTATAAGTTGCCCTGAGTTTCAGGTGTTTGCTCAAGGGTTCGCTATAACTCACTTCGCCCGTCAAGTAATAATTATCGCTGGGACCATACGTGAATTGGCGGTTGGTCAATTCGGGGCGCGGAGCGTCGGGGCGGAAGTAGCGGTAATGTTGTAGGGCGTCGCTCTCGTTGTCCGTAGTGTTGTAATTCCCCGTAACGTAAAAGTCGATGGTGCGTCCTGCCTTTTGGAACACGTGTGTATAGTTGCCGTAGAAGCCCATACGGTGGTTGTTATACGTGCCCAATCCCGCACTACGTTGTGCATTCACCGCTTGCTGGCGGAGCGCTTCGGGAACGTCGTTTGCAATAAGGCTACCCGCGAGATTGCCATTGTCGGTGGGCGCTTCGTGATAGGTGGATGAGAAGGATTGGCTCTTACTATCGTTGGCGTTATACGAATAGTTGGCACGCAAGTAGATGCGGTTGAGCGAGTCGATGTTGTACGTGAGCGTGGCATTCGCATCTCCACCTACGCGATGCGACTTTTGCTCGGCGTGGGCAAAGCTGTATTGCGACTTTCCGCCTCCGAGGAAGGTTTCATTGTTGTTGTCGGTGATGGTCGTCTGGTCGTTGTGCCAGAGGTTGACGTTACCATTCACGCGCAAGTTGCCCGATTCCTTGTTGCCCTTGCCGTTGTCCCATTGAAGCATGGCGCCCGCCTTGCGGTAGGTGTAGATGCCGTTGAGTCCGCCCCAATACGACCAGTTGCCGTTTTCGTCCACACTCTGATTCTGGCTGACATTGTTCACCTGCCCAAAGATGGCGGTGCGACGGCGGTCGGTGAAGTTCGTGGTAAACACCTTTCCGATGTAGCGGTCGTGAGTGCCAGCGCCGAGGTCAATGTTTGCCATCCAGGTGGACTTGTATTCCTCCTTAATCGTGAGGTCCACCACGGTAGCCTTGTCCGTGTCGAGTTCTCCGCGAAACTCCTTCTCCTCGTCCGTCTTCTCGTACATCTTTACATCCTTCACGGCATCCGTAGGCATATTGGCGAGTGCCGTACTCACATCGCCGAAGAAGGGTTTGCCATCCACGAGAATCTGACTCACCGTCTTGCCCTGAAAGGTGAGGTTGCCGTCCTTGTCGATGGAAATGCCGGGCAACTCCTTCATCAATGCGGCGAGCGAAGCGTTGGGCGGAAGGCGCAGAGCCTTGGTGTTAAACAAGAGGGTGTCGGCCTTCACGGTCATCATGCGCGAGAGGGCAGTGACTTGTGCTTCGTCGAGTTGGTAAGATTGTGCCGTAAGGGTGAGTTTGCCAAGGTCAATGGTGGATTTCTTGGTGGTAAACTCCACATTCTGATAAAGCGTTTCGAAGCCCACCATTTCAGCGCAGACAATGTATTTGCCCGCCTTCTTGGCTTTGAGCAGAAAGGCGCCTTGCTCGTTGGTTGTGGCGTGAGATTCGCGCACGGAGTCGGTGGTGAGGAGTTGCACTTTCACCGTGGGAAGTGCGTCCTTCGTACCTTCTTCGACGATGGTGCCCTTCACGCTGAACTTGAAGGTTTGCGCCTGTGCCGAGAGGGCGAAGAGCGCAATGAGGAGGGGGAATAGGTGTTTCATGAAAATTATGCGTTAAGTGTTATAGATAGTCGTTTCGCAAGAGCTCAACTCCATAGGTTATGAGGTTCTGAGGTTATAAGGTTTTAATGCTGTGCAGGAATTGAGCTCAGGGTATAAAAGATGCGTCTCTAATTATATAACGATCGAGAGACTTTTTTGTGACAGATTTTTTAGGGAAATTTTATATTTTTTTGATAGGGTAATAAATCGGTGTTTTCAAAGTGTCCGTTAGACGCTGAAAGCGTCTCCGCTCAGTAACCCTGGGTTTGAGCATCGCGAATACCCAGGGATGTGGGTACCCCCATCGATGCACCCCGAAGGGTGTGCCCCATTAATTGGAGCATGTGCTGGGGCACCCCGTCAGGGTGCATCTCATCAGTGTCTCGCTGCCAGGGGTATTCGCTTCGCTCAAACACCCTGATTATTGAGCGGTGTCGCCTTCAGCGTCATGAAAGAATGCTAATCCCTAAATGGCGGGCATCTGCAAGTTCCTTTCTCTTTTGTTTCTGAAAATCAGGTTTATAAAATACCATTTCCAAGCAAGTCAAAATAAACTTTGAACTCCCTAAAACTATTCGGCACTTAATTCAAATTATGTCCGACTTAATTTTAACTAAGTCCGACTTAGTTTTTTCTAAGTGGGATATAGTTTTTTGTCATACTATTTTCATAGTACATCAGTGGGGGAAAAAGGGGAACGGAGGTGTTTGGGGCTTCCGCTCCCCGTAGTTATTGATGCGTATGTTTATTCTACGACCACTGTTTCCTTAAATTTCGCGATGTGTTGCTGGGCTTGTAGGGTAGAAACCTTGATTTGATACATGTTTTGGCGCATGCTCCAACTGGTAGAGCCCACTACGGGTTCGGGGTTGGGACCTCCGTTAATAATATCAATCGTCGTGCAGTGCTTAGGTAGAGGTGGGAAGACGAAGACGCGACACGTCCATTCGCCAGGCACTCCCTCAATCCAATAGGTTTGTCCTAAGGGATAACCCAACAATTTGATGATGGGGAAAGTCTTTCCCGTTTTCGTATCCCGCAGGTGGAACCCATCGGGGGTGTGGTAGTATTTGCTCGTGTAGTCTTGCTTATCCACGATGGCGAGGTAAGTGGCTTCCTTGGTGCACCACATAGCGAGGGCATTCGTACCCGTGGAGTTGAGCAATGGAGCGACGGTGTGGGGATGGGTATAGACGGCAAAGGTCTTGGAATCCCGAGGGGTGTAATTCTCTGCCGCCTTTTTGAGCGTGGCGATGCGGAATTGCGGGATGGAGTCGTAGGTGAGTGTCTCCTTCTGCAATTGCTTCGTAACCGCCTTGTCGTACTCTGACATTTCCATCATGGCGAGAATTTTTCCATCCTCGTCGCGCTCGGTAATGATATAGTATTTGGGTTGACAGGCGGCGAGGAGAAGGAGTGAGAGGGAGAGAAGAGAGAGAAGAGAGAGGCGAACTTTCATGGGATGGTTGTTTGAATTTAGCGAATGAACATTACTCCATAATTTGCGACACCTTCAACATCTCTCCGCTTTGCAAATCGCGGGTAATTTGATAGAGTTCTATCCATTCGGTGGAGTCGGGGATGCGAGGGAAGACGACGGTAACCTCAATGGTTTCGTCCTTCATATTCATCACATAGAAGTAGTGCCAGGCACTTCCGGGGATGCTACGTCGCGCTTTATAATGAACGCCTGTGGCGGTGTCGACAATGTAACTATCGGGGCCTCCGAAGCGCACGAGTTCGCGGTCGCTATGAATTTTCTTGGCAAAGGTGATGAAGGTTTCGTTGTCGCTATGGCGCAATTTTATCAAGCGCTTGTCGTTAGCGTCGTGTTTGGGTAAACCCATTATATAGCGCCAACCGCCATGCGTGGGTTTGGCATAAGGATTGTCCACTTCTTGACTCCTGTCGTGGAGCGTTTTCTCGGTGCTGGGGACTTCGGTTGCCTCTTGTTGAGGCGCGGGAGATGGAGCGGTAGGTGCTTGCTTTGCATATTGTAGCAACTTATCCACATCTGACAATCTGAGCACGGTTTGCACCTGATTTTGTATGCGACTCGATATAGCGGTTGCTTCTTCTTTTGAGCGAGCTGAGTATTTGATGAATAAGCGTTGTGAATACATGCTATCGGGAGTCTCGCTAACGATGCTCGTAAACTCCGTGGAATCCCCATCTGTATGTACGATAAATGAGGGGCGGTTGATGGCGACATGCGGTGGGGTAGCGCTTTCTTCTACATAGCAGGTGTCAACGCCCATAGCGCTTGTGTCTTTTATGACATGCACAATCGTAGCTGGCTTATGGGGTAGGGCAAAGGCAACCGTAGCGCCCGTAAGTATAATTACCCATAAGGTGGTCAGGAGTTTTCCGAAGCGATTGATGGCAATGCGCTCGGTGCGCTTCATTTCCTTGATGCGACGGCGGATGAAGGAGTTGTTGAAACCGTTGGCAATAATGCTACAATCCTCCGAGGCTTCGCTCACAAGGAGGCATTGGTAGGTATATGCGTCCGTGCCTTGTTCGAGCACGAGGCGGTCGGCTTCGAATTCGTGAAGGTCTCGTAGCGTTTTGCGCACCATCCATAATACGGGGTTGAACCACAAGAGGCGCGTGAGCAACTCAATTGTCCACACATCAATGTAATGTCGGCAAGCGATGTGGGCTTGTTCGTGTTGGATAAACAGACGCTCATCTGCGGGTGTGCGACCTGCGGGCAAGAATATCAGGCGTCCGAAGGAGAAGGGCGTTTGTATCCACGCCGCACGCAGGATATTGCCGTTGGAACTATCACCCTCGAACGAGAGTTTGCGCATCTTGAAGCGCAATTGCACGAGGGGAACTATGATAATGAGGAGCAAGACGGCAGACACCGCAGGGAGGGCGATGCAGAGAGCTGTGCGCAAGGACGCTTCGGTGAATGAAATGACGGCTGGCGCTTCCGTTGGAGCAACTTCCTCGGTTGGCATTTCTGTTGCTACTTGCGGTTCGGGGAGCGTCGGGATTACCTCTTGTTGCATCACTGCCTCGGGATGCTCTTTGAGGTAAACATCTGCTTCCGCTTGCGTCATCGTCAATACTTCGGGTGTTTGTTGTGCCTCAAAATAAGACTTCGCGAAGGATGCGCCCACCTGCAACAAGCACACCACGGGGATGGCGAGCAAGTAACTGCGTTGGAAGCGGAATGAGTGCTTCCTGGAGAGGACTATGAGGTAGAAAGCCACCAGCAAAACGGACACGAGCATCATGCTGGCGTAGCCGTAGAGCAGGGGATAGAATGAACTTATCATGGAGCGGGAGAAATTCGTTGAATGGGTTTAATATCTCTTGTGTAATTCCGTTTACTTCTCGCCATTGATTTCTTCAAGAATCTCCTGAAGTTCTTCCTTGCTCAGCTTCTCGCTCTTTACGAAATAAGAGAGGAAGTTGCGGAGCGAACCGTGGAAGAGGGTGTCGCGCGTTTCGTGCATGAAGCCGTTGATGTATTCTTCGCGCGAGAGTAGGGGGCGGAACACGTGTGCCTTGCCTCGGCGCTCGGGGAATACCACTTCCTTGCGTGTCAATACTTGCATCACGGTGAGCACCGTAGTATATGCAGGTTTCGGTTCGCCCATTGCCTCAATAATTTCACTCACAGTGGCTTCACCTTTCGCCCAAAGTATGTTCATCAATTGCAATTCTGCCTTCGTCAAATTCTTTTGTTTCATAGCTATAATTGTTGTGTTTGTATTTTCTACGGCAAATATAGTAGTAAGATTTTAATTGGAAAATACTTTCTACGATAAAAATAGTAATTAACTACGATATTTATAGTATTTTAAGATTTTGTAAGGGTGAGGAGTCCTTCTTTAAGCCATAAAATAGGGGCTGTTTGAAATGAATGGGAGTTGGTAAAAACTAAGTCTCAAAGAATTTTAATTAAGTCTCAAATAGTTTTTTCTATTAGAGACTTAGTTTTCTGTAAGTGAATAGGTGGTTAAACGGGAGGAGATAGCGTTTCATTTTTCAAACCGCCCTTAATAAAAAAGAAATCCACACTACCTTGTTATCGGCAATGTGGATGTATGAATTCTGGTGTTTCAATCGTTGTAGAACAAGCGCTTGCTACTTCACAAGCACCTTTTTCTGGTCAATGATATTGATGCCCCTTTGAGGTGCGCTGAGGCGTTTGCCCGCCACGCTATAGATGGTGCTACTTTGTGGTTGTGAGTTGAGCGTGCCCTGAATGCCGGTGGGGGCGTTAAACTCCGCGATGATTTCGCTTGCTTGCGCTAAGTCGCACTCTAACCAGCATTGGTTGGCGGCGATGGGTTGCGAACCAGTGAATGCCTTGAAAGTTTTTTCGGCAAGGAGGAATTTCGTTGCATTGCCCGTTTGTGAGAGATTTGCCTCTACATAGTTGCCCTTGAGTAGGGAAGAGGGGAGGGAAGTAACGGCTTCGCTATCGGACATCGTGATGACAAACTGATGCGTGCCTTCGCTTCCGCTCACGATTGTGGGCGTGCCGCTCTTGAGGGTTTCGCCGGGCCCTGCTATGGCCTGCATGGTGCAACTATACCTATTCGCTCCGTTCTCCTTGATGTCGGTCGGCGTTGCATCATAGGCAATGACGCCTTCGGGAATGATGACATTGAAGGGCAGGCAGAGGGTGGTTACGCCGTCGGAGGGAAAGGTGAGGGGAAAGGTGGCGACTTGCTCAATGGTATATGTGGCAAGCCCAGCCTTGGTGGCCTTGTCGTTGCCCGCTACGCCGTGTTCCCGATACACGTTCATGTAGTTGATACCCTCGCTACTGCTACGAATCTTGTAGATGTCGGCCGTTGAAGTCTCTTCAAAAAGGTAGTTACCTGCTTCTGACTCATTGTCGGAAAAGAGGATGTGCCCCCACTTGGTGAGTTTGGGTTCCTGAAGGACTTTGCCTTGCATGGAGAGCGTAAACCCCGCTCCCGAGGGGCGAATGATGAAGATTTCATCGCCAGGCGCGGTGGTAGAGTAGTGGTCGGGGGAAATCAGTTTGTAACCCTCGCTCCCACTATTGTCGTGGGTGGTGTTGTAACCGATGAACAGGGGATTGCCGTTGTAATTGATGTGGTAGGCACCGTGAAACTCGGGGTTGATGATGACGGAGAAGAGGTATATCGTGCCGTTGGGTAGGGTCACAACTCCCGTGTGTGCACCGTCGCTGAGGTCGCTCTTGATGGTAATCTTCTTGAGGTCGGTGGCATCGCCCGAGATGAAGTCGCCCGTTACGATGGCCCCTTCTTGCGCCCCAAAATAGGGAGTCAAGTCGATAGTTTCTCCCGCCTTGGCGATGATGGAGATTTCATCATATTGGCGGTTGCGAATCTTCTCGAGTTGGGCAGAGAGGTTGTCCACAATGGCGGGGTTAGCAGTGGCGAGGTTCTGCGTTTCATCTGGAGTGCTATCGGTGTACTTGAAAATCTGGGGAGTGGTGGAGTAACCCGTTTCAATCTTCGGTCCCCAGGGAATCATGGCTGCGCCTCCCTTGGGTTCGATGAACTTCCAGGTGGATGTGCGGAGCGTGAGCGTGTGGTTTTGAGCCATACCCATAGCGAAGGGGCGTCCTTGCGTGTCGTTGCCAAACCATGTTGCTACCTCTCCAGGGAAACCATCCGTAGAGCGTGATTCGCCATTTCCGGCGCCCGAGATGCTTGCCATAACGTCGAGGAAGTCAATCTGCGAAACAAGGGCATTGCTCACCGCCTGCTCCTTGATAACCGCTGGCCAATGAACGATGAAGGGCACGCGTGTGCCACCTTCATAAGCGCTATACTTACCGCCACGAAGTCCTCCCGTAGGGCTGTGCTCGCCCACGAGTTCTTCCGCTTGATCTATGTAACCATCATCAAGCACAGGGCCGTTGTCGCTCGTCAAGATGATGACCGTATTCTCAAGCAACCCTTGCTCTTCGAGCGTGCGGATAATCTCGCCTACGCTCCAGTCAAACTGCACGATGGCATCACCGCGCAAGCCCATTTCGCTCTTTCCGCGGAAACGCTCGTGGGGGAAGCGGGGCACGTGAACGTCGTTCGTGGCGAAGTACATGAAGAAGGGCTTCTCGTGATTCTCACGGATAAAGTCCACGGCGTGCACCGTAATGCTATCGGCAATGTTCTCATCCTTCCAAAGCGCCTTGCCGCCACCCTTCATGTAACCAATGCGACCGATGCCGTTGACGATAGAGTTGTTGTGTCCGTGACTCGACTTCAAGTTGTAACACAATTCGGGATTGGCAGCACCCGTGGGTTCGCCGTCAAAATTCTTATTGTAATTCACATAGATGGGCGCCGAGGGGTCGTAGTTTGCCACCGCACCGTTCTCAATGAACACGCACGGCACGCGGTCGGCCGTAGCCGCCATGATGTAAGAATAGTCAAAACCAATGTCTGCCAACGCTGGCGTAATAGGAGCATTCCAATCCTGTTTGCCCGTTTCAGCACCCAATCCGAGGTGCCATTTGCCGAAGGCGGCGGTAGTGTAACCTGCTTCCTTAAAGACATCAGCAACGGTGTGTTGGTCGGGCGAAATAATCATACCCGCATCTCCAGCCGCAACGTCCGTACCCGCCTTGCGCCAAGGATACTGACCCGTGAGCAAGGAATAACGCGAGGGCGTACTCGTAGCCGCTACGGCATGGGCATTTGTGAAGCGCACACCACCCTCCGCCAATCGGTTGACATTAGGCGTTTGCACCCCAACGGCACCATAACATTCCAAGTCGCCAAAACCGAGGTCGTCGGCATAAATCATCACCACATTCGGGCGCATCTTCAAATACGGTTCCACATCAGCGCGCTCCTGCGCCACCATCGGTTCCGATACTGCCGCCAATGCCAGCATTCCAATATTCCAATTTTTCATATCAGAGAATTTGTTAATGACTTGACAAAGTTACTATTTAATTCGGCATTAAATAGAAGACAAACTTTCATTTATTTGAACTTGTGCAATTTTTGCACAGGTTGATTCGCTTACGAATTAGCACCATGCCGAGTGGTATGTGCAAATTTTGCACACACCACTTCGGGGGGTAACTAGTCCGTCCTCAGATTGATAGATGATTATCTCGTTGTTGTTCGTCATACGTTTAACACCCAAAATCTTCACATCAAAGTGGGGGGGTGTTTGATAGGACAAAGGTACGAAAATTAAAGGAGAAAGGAGAGAGGAGAAAGGAAAAATACCGTGCGGACTGGAATGTTATCCGGCATGAGATGTGAAATTTCACTTGACAGGTAGGGATGCATCCTCCCTACTGGAATTTATTTTGGCAACCCAGGAGGGCATTTGTGTAATCTCCCTGTAATTCGTTTCCTATCAGTTTTTCTTGTCAATTTGTATATGTTATAATGAAAAATTGTAAATTTGCAACATCACATGCCCAATGCTTTTCGTAAGAGAGAAGAGTGGGATTGTGGTATGATACATAAATAATGGCGTTTACTACGCTTAGGTTTTGACATTCTGAAATCCTGAGAAAATTTCATAGACCTTGTTAAAAACTAAGCAACGTGAATGCCCCATGGTGTGTTTCTACATGCTTGATTAACCGTATGGTAGTTGGTGTATATTTATGCCAACAAAGTATAGGTATTGAGTATTTGTGATACATATCTGCGTGGGGTTTTTGGCGTTGCTCGTTTCCGACAAGGTGGGCAATTCTCAGGAGCCTCAGAATGTGGAGCGAGCAAATGTGCTGAGCTTCACGCTTTTTTGTGTCTTTATGCGAAAGAGGTGTTGTCAAAATCTCTCAATAGTTCATTCATTCTGTTACAATTTTATAGAATAAACTATGGCGATTATTGATGTCGTAAAGTATGAACAACAAGAAGGTGTTATTGTTCATAAATTCCCATCGTGTGATTTGCGTTGGGGAACTCAATTAGTGGTCTATCCTGGACAGATCGCATATTTTGCAAAGGGTGGTCAAATCTGTGATAAGTTTACAGAAGGTACATTCACCCTCAAGACCAATAATATTCCATTATTAAACAAACTTGTCAACCTCCCATTTGGAGGTGATTCGCCCTTCCAAGCAGATGTTTGGTTCGTTTCTACAATAACCCGACTAAATCTAAAATGGGGTACAGAAACGCCCATTCAACTTGAAGACCCTAAATACGGAATCATTGTTCCGGTTAGAGCGTACGGACAATATGGTTTTCGCGTGAGCGATTCCGATAAATTTCTTAAGCAATTGGTGGGCAATATGCCCTTCTTTGATGAGATAACCTTACAGTCTTATTTCAGAGGTATGTTGCTTACTAAACTCACGGATATCATTGCGAAGAAGATTATCAACGACAAGATTTCAATCTTAGATATATCAACTCACCTTCAAGAAATTTCCTCTTATAGTCAAAAGGAATTGGCACCCGTCTTTGCGGACTATGGTTTAGAAATCCTACTCTTCAATATCATTTCTATTAACGTTCCTGAAAATGACGCCAGCATCAATGAATTAAAGAAAGCTAAGAATCTTACAGCGAGACTTCAAATTGTTGGACGTGATAATTACTCCTTGGAGCGTTCATTTGATGTTATGGATAAAGCAGCTGAGAATGAAAGCGGTGCAGGTGCTGCCTTTATCAATGCAGGATTAGGATTGGGGGCATCATTAAATATGGGTAAGCAAATTGGTGACCAAGTGTTATCCAACAATAACATACCTCCCATCCCGCAATGCGAACTCTACTATTTGGCGATTAACGGACAACAAAATGGTCCTTACACAAAAGAGCAAATCACGGCTTTTATCACTAACGACGCAAGCAAATTTTCGTTATTAGCATGGAAGGCAGGCATGAGCAATTGGATGCCCCTAAATACATTCCCCGAATTTAGTTTGCGTACAAATTGTCCTCCTCCAATTCCCAACATTTAGTTTATATCTTTTAAATATCATACATCATGAGTGTAGTAAATGCAAAGTGCCCCAATTGTGGTGCATCAATTCAATTAGACAACGAAAGAACTGAAGGTTTCTGTTCTTATTGCGGTAGCAAAGTAAAGGTTGAAGAAGCACAAAAGTTGTTGATTCAAGGAACTGTTAAGGTTGATACGTCTGACGAACTTGAAAACCTATATCAAATTGCGAGACGAGCAAAGGAAAGTAATAATAGTGAAAGTGCTTATAAGTATTATGATATGATACTTGTGAAAGATCCTAATAGCTGGGAGGCAACATTTTATGTGTCATATTATCAAGCAATGCAGTGCAAAATCGGAGAGATAAGTTCTGCCGCGCATTCTCTTTGTAATTCTGAAAATTCAGTATTGGAGTTAATAAAGAAATATGTGGATAAAGAGGAGGAGCAAAATAAATCTCTATCAGAAATCCATTTAAGATTATCGGTTATATCGTCAATGCTTTTCACCGCAGCGAAAAATCATTATATAAACATTGATTATCAAATACAGGACCAATACTTACAAGAATATATTTATAGGGCAGCTGCTTCTGCTGACATAATGTATACATTGGGTAATTTAATAATTTCTAAATTTGGAGATGAATTTGGATTTTTAGCATCTCTTGCATGGCAAGATGGGATAGAGATTCATAAAGAATATGTCAAATACCTGCTGGATAAGGAAGGTAATGTAAAAACTATTGAAGATTATGTCCTAAAGATACAGAAATTTGATGTGACATATCAGAGACCTGAGATTGAAACTAATTTGCCTAGTTCAGATGGCGGTTGTTATATAGCTACGTCTATATATGGTTCATACGATTGCCCCGAAGTGTGGATTCTCCGCCGTTTCCGAGATAACACATTGAACAACTACTTATTAGGAAAATGTTTTATAAAAACATACTATACAATAAGTCCCTCTTTGGTAAAATGGTTTGGTAGTTCTTTGATATTTAAGAGAACTTTCACCCCAATGTTAAATAAATTAGTTTCTAAATTACGAAACAAAGGTTTTAGTGATTCGCCTTATCAAGACAAGAAGTAATTATTAAAAGCGATACATGCTATGTGTTATGAATTTCATTTCACATGGCATGATTTATTTTAAGACGGTTGGTTTGTCTGTCACCCCGCCTCCACAATAACTCTCTCACTCTTACTTGTCTGCGGGTGACGATGAACTGGTTGTCGTGGTAAACAAGGGCGGTGAGGAATTTGTGTTCGTATTTTCTGTAATACTCTTTTTGAAAAAGATGTGAAATATTTCGTAATTTATTGAGAAATAGACTCCTATCATCTTAAGCAACATCAAAATTGATACAAAAAAATCATATACTGGGGTGTGAGTGCGTTATTTGAGAGTGAGTTGTGGTTTGATTAGAAATTTTAAATTCTCATGAAGTAGACATTTACTTTTTTGTCTCTTTTTGTAGCCTCTTAATTAAGATTATTTAAGAAAGATTAAGGATTATTAATATTGCGTTGGACCTACAAAAAATTATTCGGCACCTAATTTTTTCTATTCGGCACCTAATTTTTCGTATGTGCCGAATAATTTTTCCGATAATACTTGTTGATATTCGAGAGATAAGAAAAATGTATGCTGATTATCAGATAGTTAAAAAGGAGGTCAACCCCGCTTGGGGAAGACCTCCTTTTCTGTACTACAAAGATAATACAATTTTAAGCGAAATGCAAATCGCGTTTTTAGGCGGGCTCGTTGAGATTTGCGAAAAATCTTTACAAATGAGGGTAGGGGAAATAGCGTTGTGGGGTGAATACGATGTGCTCCTTTTTTTTCTTCTGTCTGAAAAAAGAATAAGAACTCACGAACTGTGTGTCCGTACCTATCAAGTGGAAATCCGTCATGATTTTCTGTTCTTTTGTGCTTCTGTCTTAGATCAAAATAAGGACGCACTCCGTGCGTCCCTACTTGACAAGTGTATTTCACCACAGTTGGCAGTTGTACTCTGTACTCTATTCTTCCACTTTCGACCATTGTGTTGAGCGGTCGCAGTCTGCAACAATGACCTTTCCTTCTTGGTTGATGATGGACCATGATTTGCCCTTTTCTATCTTTGTGAGTCCTTCGGAGAAATCGGTAATCCAATTGTAGATGCAGGGGACGACGACTTCGCCCTTGCTGTTGATAGTTCCGTATTTTCCGTTTTGCTTTACACGGGCAAGACCTCCATTGAAGTCACCAACTTCGCGGTATGTGCAGGGGATTGCTACTTCTCCTTTGGTGTTGATGTATCCCCATTTGCCGTTTTGCTTGACTCGGGCAAGTCCTTCGGAGAAATTTTCTGCCTCTTCAAATGTACGAGGTATGATTGCTTCTCCCTTGGTGTTGATGTATCCCCATTTGCCGTTTTGCTTTACGCAGGCGAGGCCTTCGGAGAACGTCCTTGCATTCTCATACGTGCAGCAAAAGGTTTCTTCTTGCTTGGTGTTGATGAAACTATATCTCCCATTTAGCCACACAAGGGCGAGTCCTTCGGAGAAGGGATAAGCATACGTGTAGATGCAGGGAATAACCTCTTCGCCCTTGGCATTGACAAAACCATATTTCCGATGCTGCTTGACAAGGGCATGTCCTTCTGCGAATGCGTCGCCTTCATCGTAAATGCAGGGAACGACCTTTTCGCCCTCTGTGTTGATAAACCCATATCTCCCATTTTGCTTTACGCAGGCAAGACCTTCGGAGAATTCTCCAGAATCATTCCTGCTCCAATCATACACGCAGGGGATAACTACCTCGCCTTTGGTGTTGATGTACCCCCATTTGCCGTTTTGCTTTACACGGGCAAGTCCTTCGGAGAAAGGTCCCACGCCTTCAAATTGCTTGTTAAACAGGCGGTTCCCCTCGCTATCTACAAAATATCCCTCGCCATGAGTGGTATTTACGGCTATAATCACTCTTGGGGCGTGATTTTCGCCTTGCTGGCTACTTTGCCCCCAAACGCACACCATTGGCATCAGTATGCCGAGAAGGAGGAGTTGAATGCTTTTCATAAGGTATTCAGATTTTGGTGTATTCAGTATTGTTTGAGCAAAGGTATGAGTTTTTAGGGAGATATGAGAAAGGAGAGGGGGATTTTTTAGAGAACAGAGTGCAGAGTACGACTACCATGCGGGTTGGGGGGACTTGATGCTGAAAAGAACCGGATGGCGCTCTCTCCCTGTTTGTAGGGAGAGGGGACCACGTATGTGGTGAGAGGGTGCAAAATATACTCCGCATGGTAACTCCTCACGTCTCACTCGCATCCGCACCCCCTCACCGCATTGCGGGGTGATTTTACGCTCGACTTCTGTTCTTCTGTTCTTCTGTCTGAGAAATTCTGTTCTTCAGTTTGATTGTCTGAAAAACAAATAAGGACGCACGAACCGTGCGTCCCTACTTGTCAAGTTCAAATGAATCCTGTCCGCAAGGAAACGCCCCAGCGGGGCAGAAAGCCATCAGCCCAGGGCAGAGCGACCAATTGGGAGCGTCACCCTGGGTATGGAAAGCTCCCCGAATGGTACGCCCCTGGAGGGGGCAAAAGCAAAACGAACGAGAGAGGCTAATCAATCGGTTAAGATATATTGCTCGTTGAACTTAATGCCATACAATTTTAACCATTGCAAATACTCCTCTCTGAATGAAACTTTTGTGTGATGGGTTTTCTGATTTTCCACATAAGCAATGGTTTTGTCTATAACCGATTGACTTACAGAGAACACAGCGTAACCATTCTGCCATGCAAAATGTTTGTAGTTGTCATCAATGGTTTTAATCCACCGACTACTATTTCGTTTTAATTCCTCCACTAAATGCGCAATTGTGACCTCTCTTGACAAGGTGCATATCACATGAACATGGTTGGAAGTGCCTCCAATGCGCACCACTTGGCACCCCGTGGTGTTGACCAATTGCCCAATGTAACTGTGCACTCGTTCAAGGTGTTCTTCCTTGATTTCAGGACTTGTAGTCTTTATGTGAAATATGAGGTGCAAATATATTTTACATAATGATTGTGCCATGGTGAAAAGTTTCGTTAGTAAAGGCTTTTGCCCCCTCCAGGGGCGCACCTTGCGGGGTGGCGTTCTCCCCAGGGTGTCGGTTCGCTTTGCTCACCTTGCCCTGGGCTGGCAGCTTGTTGCCCCGCTGGGGCGCACCATGCGGGATGGATAACCTCACACAGATACCCTTAGGTTTGCGGAAAGGATGATGATAATAATAGAACTGCAAAATTGCTATTCTTTATTTCCACTCCACGAAAGGGATTGATTTATTGTGTGATACTTGGCAAAGATAAGCATCTTTTCTCACTCATATTGCATCACAGTTGGTAAAAAAATGATGTGACAAGGACATACAAAAAGGGCGCACCAACAAATGATGCGCCCTTTATAGTGGGATTGTAGTTGTCGATTAATATTCCTGCCAACTCTTGATCTGGATGTCTTCGAGCTTCATGGCGCAGAATGATTCGATGAAGGCCTTTGCGAGGCGCGCGTTGGTGAGCAAGGGGATGTTGTGGTCGATTGCTCCGCGGCGGATCTTGTAGCCGTTGGTGAGTTCGCGCTTCGTGTGGTTCTTGGGCACGTTGACGATGAGGTCGAAGGCATGAGCGGAAATCATGTCCATGATCTTGTTGTCGCCTTCTTCATCGGGCCAAGAAACTTCGATTGCGTCAACGCCGTTTTCCTTGAGGAACTTCGCAGTGCCCTTCGTTGCGTAGAGGGTGTAACCGTTAGCCGCGAGCATCTGTGAGGGTTCGAGAAGGTCAACCTTGCCGTGCGCTTCGCCAGAAGAGATGAGGATGTTCTTCTTGGGGATTGAGTAACCCGTAGCGATGAGGGCGTTGAGGAGCGCTTCGTGGTAGTCGTCGCCAAGGCAACCTACTTCACCTGTTGAACTCATATCTACACCGAGCACGGGGTCGGCATTCTGAAGGCGTGCGAATGAGAACTGGCTGGCCTTCACACCGATGCGGTCAATGTCGAACGCGCTCTTGTCGGGACGGCTGTAGGGTGCATCGAGCATGATGCGTGTAGCCGTTTCGATGAAGTTGCGCTTCAAAATCTTACTTACGAAGGGGAATGAGCGGCTGGCGCGGAGGTTACATTCGATTACCTTCACCTGGTTGCCCTTAGCAAGGAACTGCATGTTGAAGGGACCTGAGATGTTGAGTTCCTTAGCAATCTGACGTGCAATCTTCTTGATTTGACGTGCTGTTGCGAAGTATATCTGCTGAGCGGGGAATACGAGTGTAGCGTCGCCTGAGTGTACGCCAGCAAATTCAACGTGTTCAGAGATTGCGTATTCAACGACTTCACCATTCTGAGCAACGGCGTCGAATTCGATTTCCTTAGTTTCCTGCATGAATTGAGAAACTACCACGGGGAATTCCTTGCTGACTTCAGTAGCCATCTGGAGGAAGCGTTCGAGTTCTTCTTCGTTGTGACATACGTTCATCGCAGCACCTGAGAGCACGTAAGAGGGACGTACGAGCACGGGGAAACCTACTTCCTTAACGAATTCCTGAATGTCTTCGAGCGATGTGAGGGCACGCCAAGCGGGTTGGTCGATGCCGAGCTTATCGAGCATTGCAGAGAACTTGTCGCGGTTTTCAGCGCGGTCAATGTTGACAGGAGAAGTACCGAGCACGGGAACACCCTGACGGTGGAGCTTCATTGCCAAGTTATTAGGAATCTGACCACCTACAGAAACGATAGTACCGCGGGGCTGTTCGAGGTCGATAACGTCGAGCACGCGTTCGAATGAGAGTTCGTCGAAGTAGAGGCGGTCGCACATGTCGTAGTCAGTTGACACGGTTTCAGGGTTGTAGTTAATCATGATTGACTTGTAACCCAAGTTGCGTGCTGTCTGAACGGCATTTACAGAACACCAGTCGAATTCTACTGAAGAACCGATGCGGTAAGCACCTGAACCGAGAACGACAACTGACTTTTCATTCTTATAATAGTTCACATCGTAACCTTCTACGGCGTATGTCATGTAGAGGTAGTTTGTGAGTTCGGGATGCTCTGAAGCAACTGTGTTGATGCGCTTAACGGCGGGAGTGATGCCGAGCTTCTTACGATATTCGCGCACTTCGAGCAATGCCTTTTCCATGCTTTCGTCAACCTTCAACACGAAGCGAGCAATCTGGAAGTCAGAGAAACCTGCAGCCTTAACTTCGCGGATGAGTTCAGCGGGAACGTCCTCGAGCTTGTTGTATGTTTCGAGCTTGTGCTTGAGGTCAACGATGTTCTTAAGGCAGTTGAGGAACCACTTGTCAATCTTTGTGAGTTCTTCGATGCGCTCAACGGTGTAACCTTCCTCCAACGCCTGAGCGATAGCAAACACGCGGAGGTCGGTGGGGTTAGCGAGTTCTTCATCGAGGTTTTCAAATGAAGTGTGGTTGTTGCCCACAAAACCGTGCATGCCCTGGCCAATCATGCGAAGACCCTTCTGAATGATTTCTTCGAAGCTACGACCGATAGACATGATTTCACCTACTGACTTCATGCTTGAACCAATCAAGCGGCTTACGCCAGCAAACTTAGTCAAGTCCCAACGAGGAATCTTACAGATCATGTAGTCGAGTTCGGGTGCCTTGTATGCAGAGTTGGGAGTGCCCATCTCGCCGATTTGGTCGAGTGTGTAACCCAAAGCAATCTTGGCAGCTACGAAGGCGAGGGGATAACCAGTTGCCTTAGAAGCGAGCGCTGAAGAACGGCTCAAGCGAGCGTTTACTTCGATTACGCGGTAGTCGTTAGTCTCAGCATTGAACGCATACTGAATGTTACATTCACCCACGATGCCGAGGTGGCGGATACACTTCACAGAGAGCGTCTGGAGCATTTCAACCTGCTCGGGAGTCAATGAGCAAGTGGGCGCAACAACGATAGATTCACCAGTGTGGATGCCGAGGGGGTCGAAGTTTTCCATGCTTGCCACGGTGAAGCAGTGGTCGTTAGCATCGCGGATGACTTCAAATTCTACTTCCTTCCAACCCTTGAGGCTTTCTTCTACGAGCACCTGGGGAGCGAAAGTGAAGGCACTCTCAGCGAGTTCCTTAAACTGCTTTTCGTCCTTACAGATACCTGAACCAAGACCACCAAGCGCATAAGCCGAACGAATCATTACGGGGAAGCCAATCTTGTGAGCAGCAGCAAGTGCGTCTTCCAAGCTTTCGCAAGCCTGGCTCACGGGAGTCTTCATTTCGATTTCGTCCAACTTCTTTACGAAGAGGTCGCGGTCTTCTGTGTACATGATACAGTCAACAGAAGTACCAAGCACTTCTACACCATATTCCTTGAGTGTGCCGTTGAGGTACAATTCAGTACCGCAGTTGAGAGCTGTTTGACCACCGAATGCCAAGAGGATGCCATCGGGACGCTCCTTCTTGATGATTTCAGTAACGAAGTGTGCCGTTACAGGCAAGAAATATACCTTGTCCGCAATGCCTTCAGAAGTCTGAATTGTAGCAATGTTAGGATTGATGAGAACAGAACTGATGCCTTCTTCGCGAAGTGCCTTCAAGGCCTGAGAACCTGAATAGTCGAACTCACCTGCCTGGCCAATCTTGAGTGCGCCAGAACCGAGGACAAGAACCTTTTTGATGTCTTTTTTGTTCATCGCTGAATATGGTTTAATTGTAGAATAATATCAGTGTGAATAGTGAATCCGTAAATCCGGACTTATTCAATATGCAAAGAAACTAAAAAAAAATAATATAGTGACGTTGCGCCCTAAGTTTTTTTAGACAAAAGAACATAAGGGCATAATTTGTTTGATGCTACTTGTGGGATTGCTATTTGGATAGCGTGCGATTTCTTTATGGGGAATATGCCTGCCGGATGGCGCTCTTCCCCCTGTTTATAGGGGAAGGGGACCACGAAGTGGTGATGGGGTGCAAACGTGTTTTTTTGAAGAACACGAATCTCACGAATGACACGAATCCGTTCGGCATGTTTTTGCTAATCGCTATCGAATTTCACAATATGCCGTGCGGAATGTTTTTGCTTCACATTTCGTAAAAGAGAATTCCCTGAAAGGGATGAAGTACATAGCCCAATGGCAAGCGACTTTAGGAGCGGCGCCTTGGGGGAGGGTGAGGGGGAATTACGCCCTGTAAAGGGCAAAAGTCCTATAGATGGCAAAAGTCCTATAGATGGTAGAGGCGACCTTTAGAGTGTGTTACTTTTGCCCCTAATAGGGCGCCATGCGGGCGGTTTACCTACCCAGGGTGTCGTCTCACTTCGTTCGCCTTGCCCTGGGCTATGAACTCGTTGCCCCTCTGGGGCGCCATCGCACTTTGCTTCTGCGGGGTAGGGAGGAGTTACGCTTACCGTGACACGTGACGCGTGACAACAATAATGGCGTGTACTCACTCCTTCATGGTGTCCTCACTCCGCATGGTAGTTGTACTCTGTCCAGGGCGTTGCCCTTCGCTATGTAGATTGTGCCCTTACAGGGCGTTTACACTCCGCACGGTAGTTGTACTCTGTACTCTGTCAGTTGTACTCTGTACACGCTTTACCTCCATAAAAAAGGCTTCCGCAATGATGAGTTGCAGAAGCCTTTGAGTATGTTAGGAATTACTTGTTTTCCATCATAGCCTTGAGCGCAGCGAGAGCGTCGTTGTCACCGAGGCTTGTAGAAGCAGCTTGGTTCTGGATAGCGGGAGCTTCTTCCTTCTTAGTAGCACGCTTTGCTGCTGCCTGAGCCTTCTTAGCTTCACGAGCTTCAGCCTTAGCTACATCTTCGAAAGTGCGGCTGTGTGAGAGGAATACGCGCTTGCTGTCCTTGTTGAATTCAAGTACCTTGAATGTCAATGTTTCACCAACCTGAGCCTGTGAACCATCTTCCTTAACGAGGTGCTTGGGAGTAGCGAAACCTTCGATGTCGTTAGCGAGCTTGATAACAGCACCCTTTTCGTGGATTTCTACGATAGTACCTTCGTGTTCAGTACCATCAGCGAACTGTGCCTGAAGCGCTTCCCAAGGATTGTTTTCGAGCTGCTTGTGACCGAGGCTAAGACGACGGTTTTCCTTGTCGATGTCAAGAACTACAACGTCCATCTGAGCGCCAATCTGAGTGAATTCAGAGGGGTGCTTAACCTTCTTAGTCCATGAGAGGTCAGAAATGTGGATGAGACCATCAACGCCTTCTTCGAGTTCTACAAATACACCGAAGTTAGTGAAGTTGCGAACCTTAGCATTGTGCTGGCTACCTACGGGGTACTTAGCTTCGATTTCCATCCAGGGATCAGCCTTGAGCTGCTTGATACCGAGAGACATCTTGCGTTCGTTGCGGTCGAGAGTAAGGATTACTGCTTCAACATCGTCACCAACCTTCAAGAAATCCTGAGCAGAACGGAGGTGCTGGCTCCAAGACATTTCAGAAACGTGGATGAGACCTTCAACGCCAGTAGCGATTTCTACGAATGCACCGTAGTCAGCCATAACAACAACCTTACCAGTTACCTTGTCGCCAACCTTGAGTTCTTCGCTAAGCGCATCCCAGGGGTGGGGAGTGAGCTGCTTAAGACCGAGAGCGATACGCTTCTTAGCTTCATCGAAGTCAAGGATAACAACATTGAGCTTCTGATCGAGTTCAACGATTTCCTTAGGATCGTTTACGCGGCCCCAAGAGAGGTCTGTGATGTGTACGAGACCGTCAACACCGCCGAGGTCGATGAATACACCGTATGAAGTGATGTTCTTAACTGTACCTTCGAGAACCTGACCCTTCTGAAGCTTAGAAATGATTTCCTGCTTCTGAGCTTCGAGTTCTGCTTCGATAAGAGCCTTGTGAGAAACAACAACGTTCTTGAATTCCTGGTTGATCTTAACGATCTGGAATTCCATTGTCTTACCAACGAATACATCGTAGTCGCGGATGGGCTTAACGTCGATCTGAGAACCAGGAAGGAACGCTTCGATACCGAATACGTCAACAATCATACCACCCTTAGTGCGGCACTTGATGTAACCCTTAACGATTTCCTTAGATTCGAGAGCAGCATTAACGCGATCCCAAGACTTAGAAGCACGAGCCTTATTGTGAGAAAGAATGAGCTGACCCTTTACACCTTCGAGGCTTTCAACATAAACTTCAACTGTATCACCTACAGCGAGTTCGGGGTTGTAACGGAATTCAGAAGCGTTGATGATACCATCGCTCTTGTAACCGATATTAACTACAACTTCGCGCTTGTTAATAGCCTTAACAACGCCGTCAACCACTTCGTTTTCGCTAACGCGACCGAGGGTTGTTTCGTAAGCAGCTGTGAGCTCTTCAACGCTCTTTTCACCTGCTACGTTACCGCTTTCGAAAGATTCCCAATCGAAATCAGCCAAGGGAGCTACATTCTTAAAATTTTCCATTTGTTTGTTTTGTTTTGAAATTAAACAAGTTAGACATTATGTTTGTTAATTTGCTGACTACCCCGAAGGATAGATTCGCAATTCGGGTGCAAAATTACAACTATTTATTTGAATGAGAAAATGTTTCAGTGCCTTATTTTCTGAAATACATGCATTTTCTGCAGAACTTGTGTAGAGAGTGGAGGGAAACTTTATCAAAAATTTTGTACCATAATAACTTCGTACCCCCTTTTTTGCAATTCTGATATCTTGAGAGAAAAATTGTTGTTAATAGTGCTACGTAGCGATGTTATATAGTATCCAGTTTTAGTTTTGTCAAGGAAAGATTCTTTGAATATCTCTGTAATGACTACGGCATCTTCATCGTAAGCAACGAAGAAACCTCCATAATCAAACAAGTAGAGTGCTTGTTTCTTTTCTTTAAGTTGTAAGAAATCTTTATGCAACATACCTGCGTGGATGTATTCAACATCATATTTTTCTTCATTGTTGGTTTGGGGGAGTTGACTCATATTATTAGTTTTTGGTTTAATGGTTATTTCTAAATCTAATGCTTCACAGAGTTTTTCGATGTTAGAGATTCTTAAATCTCTTCTTCCAAGTTCAATGTCAACAATGTAAGGTGGGTACTTGCCAATCTTGTCTGCTAATTCTTTTTGTGATAGACCTTTTCGCATTCTGGCTTCTCTAAATAAAGTGTAATTCATAATTAATTCCTTTTTAAATTTCTGCAAAATTACAAATAATTATATCAAATACAAAATATTATATATTAAATTCACGAGATATAATCTATAATATAGTTCAGTTTTAGGTGTGTGTTTAGACGCCTTCAGCGTCATTAATGATTAGTGATTCACAACTCAAGCAATTGCTATATTATTGCAAAAAAATAACCTTATATAATATGGTGTGTATCTCGAAAAATCGTAAATTTGTGGGTAGAACGTAAAACCTAAATTCTTTTACTGACCATGTACACCCTTATTGCTGATAGCGGAAGCACAAAGACCGAGTGGGCGCTCTTGAATGAGCGTCAGATGATTCGTACGCTTACTACGGAGGGGATGAATCCCTTTGTGATGGACGATGCCACCATTCAACGCATCTTGACGGAGCAATTATTATCCCGCTTGAGTGAGTTGCGCCCCGAGCGTGTGTATTTCTATGGTGCGGGGTGTAAGGATCATCAGATTGGGCGCATGCAGCGCTTATTGACCACCGTGTTGGGTGCCGAGGAGGTGGAAGTGGCGAGCGATATGTTGGGTGCGGCGCGAAGTGTGTGTGGTAAGTCGGCGGGAGTGGTGTGCATCATGGGCACGGGGAGTAATTCGTGTTTGTATGATGGTGCGCGCATTGTTGCCAACGTGTCTCCGCTTGGGTATATCTTGGGAGATGAGGGAAGTGGTGCCGTGTTAGGCAAACTGCTTGTAGGTGAGGTGATGAAGGGCGATTTAGGCTATTTGCGTGAGCAACTTTTTGAATCGTTAGGCATTGACGAAGCGGCCTTGATAGAGCGCGTGTACCGCAAGCCGTTGGCCAATCGCTTCTTGGCGAGTTTGACGCCCTTTCTCTATGAACACCTTGATGATGCGAAGGTGCGAAAGGTCGTTGTAGATGAATTCGTGCGCTTCTTTCATCGCAATGTGCGCCATTATGCGCGCCCCGGCTTGAAGGTGAACTTCGCGGGAAGTATCGCTTGGTGGTTTGCCGAAGAACTCAAAGAGGCGGCATCCATCGCGGGGTATAAGATGGGGAAGATTATCCAAAAGCCCCTGGAGGGGTTGGTGGAGTTTCACCTTGGGTAGCAATTACAGGATGATTACAAGGATTTGCATGAGGGGGGGGCGAGTAAAAATTTTTAATTGTGGGTAAAACAAAAAGGTGTCGCGTCAAGCATGGCGCGGCACCTTAATTGTATGAGTTTTAAGAAGGGTGGGGGAAATGTTAGTTCATTTCATTCTCTTCCTTCATGTCAATTTCTTGTTTGTCCTTATCGTAGAACTTGTATTCGAGGAAGGAGAGTTGTTGGTTGGGAATGAGGTGCACTCCGAAACCGTATTTCAGCTTCCAAAGTAATTTACGAGAAAGGAATCCTTTGTTGATGTATGCTTCTACAAATGGATGAATGTGGAGGTAGAACTTCTTTATTTTTAAGCGGTTGACCATCATGTCGATTTTGTTTTCAATCATATCGACAAAAAGGAGACTTGCTTTTATTTTACCTGTTCCACCACACGTAGGACACTCTTCTTCAACATTGATATTCATGGCGGGGCGTACGCGTTGTCGGGTGATTTGCATGAGCCCGAACTTAGAGAGTGGCAGGATGTTATGCTTTGCTCTGTCGTGTTGCATGTTTTCGCACATGCGCTCGTAGAGTTTTTGGCGATTTTCTGCCAATGCCATGTCAATGAAGTCCACCACAATAATACCGCCCATATCGCGCAAACGTAATTGGCGTGCCAATTCGTCGGCGGCTCCAAGGTTGACATCTAAGGCGTTCGCTTCTTGTCCGTCGGGGGACTTTGAGCGATTGCCACTATTGATGTCTACAACATGTAGGGCTTCGGTTTGCTCAATAATCATATAGGCGCCGTGCTTGTAGGTGACGGTTCTGCCCAGAGATGATTTGATTTGTTTGGTGACTGAATAATTGTCAAAGATGGGTACCTGACCAGTGTACTTCTTCACGATGCTGGCACTTTCGGGGGAAATGAGTGTCACGTAATCCTTAACCTCGTTATAAACATGCTCATCGTTGATGATGATGTTCTCATAGGAGGGGTTAAAGAGGTCGCGAATCATTCCGACGGTGCGACTTGTTTCTTCAAATACGCATGCGGGGCATTGCTGTGCTTGACGTGCGCGCGCCACGGTATCTTCCCAGCGCTTCAGCAACACTTTTAATTCTTTTTCGAGTTCGTCAACGCGTTTACCTTCAGCAACGGTGCGGATGATGACACTAAAATTCTTGGGTTTGATGGAGTGCATCAATTGTTTGAGGCGTGCGCGTTCACTATCGTTCTTGATTTTTGTAGAGACATTGATTTTGTCGGCAAAGGGAATAAGCACCAAGTAGCGTCCAGCAAAAGAGATTTCGCACGTGAGGCGAGGACCTTTTGTGTTAATGGGTTCTTTGACTACTTGCACCAAGATTTCTTGTCCCTGCTTGAGGTGGTCTTGGATTTGACCTTCCTTTTCAAGAAGAGGACCTGCTTGGATGCGTGAAATTTGAGGGTTGTGCTTCCCAGCGCGCAGGATGTCTGTAAATTTTTCAAGCGCTCGGTAGTGTGTTCCAAGGTCGAGGTAATGGAGAAAGGCGTCTTTCTCGTGTCCCACATTCACGAAGCATGCATTGAGTCCTGGCATGATTTTACGAACCTTCGCCAGGTAGATGTTACCAACGGCAAAATTCTCTTCGCGCCCCTCTTGTTGGAATTCCACGAGTTTTTGGTCTTCAAGAAGGGCGATAGAAATCTCTTTCGGTTGGACATCCACAATAACTTCGCTTTTCATTGTGTGTCGTTAGGTTTATTGATTGGCTGCTTGAGAGGGGGGAGGGATATATTTTATAGAGGCTATAGAAGTAATAGAGGTTATAGATACTATAGATGCTATATAATCTATAGAAACTATAAATGTCACCGCGATTTTCCTCTTTGTGAAGTCCCAATCATTTAATACAAGTAAGAACAAACCTGAACACCCGTAGAGATTATCAAGTTTGTTCTTAAATCCTTAGACAAGCAAATGTTTACTTGCTCTTATGTCTGTTCTTGCGTAATCTTTTTTTACGCTTGTGAGTAGACATTTTGTGTCTTTTTTTCTTCTTTCCGTTAGGCATAGTAGTAGTAGTTAAAATGAGTGAATATATTCCTTATTACTTAATATCCTCCATGAAAGTCTTCGCGGGCTTGAATGCGGGGATGTTGTGCTCGGGGATGATGATAGTCGTATTCTTAGAGATGTTACGAGCTGTCTTCTGAGCGCGCTTCTTCAAAATGAAGCTACCGAAACCGCGGAGATAAACGTTTTCTCCTTCTGCGAGCGAACCCTTTACGCTTGCCATGAAAGCTTCAACTGTAGTGAGGATTGTAGCTTTGTCGATACCAGTCTTCTGCTGGATATCGCTTACGATGTCTGCTTTAGTCATCTTAGTTTATTCTTTTATAGTTTGTTATAGTCTAGTGCTTGTTTGGTTTAAGCGAGTGCAAAATTATACTTTTTACTTGATAATAAGAAATCTTTTGCAGATTATTTTTTTAGTTTTCAACGAACTACGCTATTTGGACCTCAAAAAAGTACTTTTTACTGCGCTACAGGTATCTTATTTATGCGATTGATGTGGCGTCCACCTTCAAATTCTGTGTTCAAGAATTCGTCCATAATGCCCTTTGCGGTGTCCGTATCAATGTAGCGACCGGGCATTACGAGTACGTTCGCATCGTTGTGAAGACGTGTCATGTGGGCGATTTCGGGAATCCAAACAAGAGCCGCACGAACGTGAGCGTGCTTGTTAAGCGTCATTGAGATACCTTCACCGCTACCGCAGATGGCAATACCCTTGCTTACTTCACCGTCCTTCATGCCATTGGCAAGGGCGTGAGCAAAGTCGGGATAGTCGCAAGATGCTTCGCTATCCGTGCCGTAATCCTTGTAAGCAATGCCCTTAGCGTCAAGATATTGCTTTACGTATTGCTTGAGTTCATAACCCGCGTGGTCACTTGCAAGTCCAATAATTGTAGTCATATTCTCTAAGGTTTTGAGGTTCTGAGGTTCTGAGGTTTTGAAGTTCAGAGGTTCAGAAGTCCGAGGATTATTCTGCCAAGAATTTCTTAATTTCTTCGCGCATGTTTGCGGGTGTGAAACCTAACTTTTCGTCGAGCACCTTGAAGGGAGCTGAGAAACCGAAGCTTTCAAGACCGTAAACCTTGCCCTGTGCACCTACAAGTCCTTCGAATGTTACGGGGAGACCTGCTGTGAGGGCGAAAATCTTCTTGCCTGTGGGGAGAATCTGTTCCTGATATTCCTTGCTCTGACGACGGAAGAGACCTTCACTGGGGCAACTTACTACGCGAGCGGTAATGCCGTCTTCCTTCAAGAGGTAAGATGCTTCTGCCAATGTAGAAACTTCAGAACCGCTACCTACGAGGATTACGTCGGGATTTTCAGCTTCTACAACATTGTAAGCACCGAAGCGTACCTGACTGTAATCCGTAGTTTCGGGAAGGTCGTTGACATTCTGACGGCTGAAAATGAGCGCAGTAGGAGTGCTCATGTTTTCCATCGCAATGCGCCAACATTCTGTTGTTGCGTGACCATCGCAAGGACGGAATACGCGCACGGAATCCAAACCGCTATGGTTGCGGAGTTTTTCCATGAGGCGGATTTGTGCTTCCTGTTCAACGGGTTCGTGAGTAGGACCGTCTTCACCTACGCGGAAGGCGTCGTGACTCCATACGAACTTCACGGGAAGTTCCATGAGGGCAGCCATACGGATAGCTGGCTTCATATAGTCAGAGAATACGAAGAATGTACCCATAGCCGTGATGATACCGCCGTGGAGGGTCATACCGATACATACGCAAGCCATTGTCAATTCAGACACACCTGCTTGGAAGAAACCACCTGCGAAATTGTCGCGTGTGATAACCGTTGTATGCTTCAAGAAACCGTCAGTCTTATCAGAGTTGCAGAGGTCCGCACTTGATACGATCATGTTCTTCACGTGCTTTGAGAGCATGCTCAAGCAAGTGGCAGAAGCATTACGTGTGGGTGCATTCTTTGCCTGCTCGATTTCGCCCCAGGGGAGTTCGGGGAGTTTGCCGGCAAACCAATCCTTGAGTTCTGCCGCCTTTTCAGCATTTGCAGAAGCCCATGCTTGCTCTTCAGCACGACGCGCAGCAACGATTTGCTTCAACTCTTCCTTGCGTGCGGCATAGAGTGCTGCTGATTCTTCCCAAATGTGGAAGGGATCTGCGGGATCAGCGCCGAGGTTCTTAACTGTATTTACATATGCGTCGCCACCGAGGGGAGCACCGTGAGTAGCGCAATTGCATTCATATGAACTATTGTCTGCCTTGCGAGCACCCTTACCCATTACGCAATGGCCAATGATGAGGGTGGGGCGCTTTGTTTCTTCGTTAGCAGCCTTGAGCGCAGCACGAATTTGGTCGGCATCGTTACCGTCAATTTCGAGGACGTTCCATCCCCATGCCTTATACTTCGCACCAGTATCTTCGGTGATAACATCAGCAGTAGGAGTAGAGAGCTGAATGTCGTTAGCGTCGAAGAACATGATGAGGTTGTCCAAACCTAAGTGACCAGCCACACGACCTGCGCCCTGGCTCACTTCTTCCTGAACGCCACCGTCAGAGATGTAAGCGTAAATCTTTTCCTTCTTAAATCCGGGGTTGCCTGTGCGTGCATAAAGCGCCTTAGCGGCAATAGCAGCACCTACGGCATACGTATGACCTTGACCCAAGGGACCGCTGGTGTTTTCAATACCTCTGCTGAAGTTCTTTTCAGGGTGACCAGGAGTGGGAGAACCCCATTGACGGAAACTCTTCAATTCATCGATTGAGAAGTTGCCAATCATCGCCAACTGAGCGTAGAGCATGGGCGACATGTGACCGGGGTCGAGGAAGAAGCGGTCGCGACATTCCCAAGTGGGGCACTCAGGGTCGAAAGTGAGAAACTCAGAGTAAAGAACATTGATGAAATCGGCTCCACCCATAGCACCACCGGGGTGACCAGACTTTGCCTTTTCTACCATTGATACCGCCAACACTCTGATATTGTCGGCTACGCGGTTCATGAGTTCTTTTGAATGTTCCATTTTGTAACGTTGGAAATTTTGATAAATGCCCAAGGGCTGTTAGTTCATATTTTCGGCAAAAGTACGCTTTTATTTTAAGATGGCAAAGATAAAATCTGTAAGAAGTTAACCATCGTTAAAAAATATACGCCTTGTAACGCGCTAAAATCTACGATTGAGATGTGTAGTGCTAAAAACGAAGGTTTGCTTCCATCCAAGTGCAACTGATGAATTCGCCACTTTCTCTGTGTTATTGAGTAAAAAGTTTTCAGTTTTGCGCACTTGTAAGTAACGTTTCAGCGGTTCATTATGACCTCAAGACACTTATTCGATGGTGTCCTGGTTATTATCTGTGGATTCTTGTTGCAATGTATCGGTGATAAAATCCTCCAATGATAATTCGGTGGTCATTCCAATCTTTTGGCGGAAGCGGTGGCGAAGCATGAGTACGCTTCGTGGGGCTATCGCCAGGAGTTCAGAAATTTGCTTGTTGTCTTGTTTGAGAACGATAAGCATGGAGAGAAGCTCTTCGCGGCGCGTGATGGAGGGAACTTTTTCGCGGAGACGGGGAAGAAAGAGCGGGTAGAGAATTTCGAAGCATTGGCGGAACTTGGATTCACCATCCGTTTGAAGTACGGTAGGGGTGAGGGTTTCAAGTTCTTGACGCTTGTCTTTATCGTCAAGGAGGTCCTTGATTTCTTGTGCTCTGATTTTCTTCTCTGCGTTCGATTGCTTGAGTTGCTCTACCAGCGAAGATAATTTTTCATCCGCTTGCTTCATTTGTATGACATGCTGTTTGCGTTGTTTTATGAAGAGCACCGCTATAACCGCAATGATGATTATAGTAACGGCAAGGCAGCATAGGAATAGAAGCAGTTGGTTTGTTTGTTGGAGCTGGACGAGTTTTAACTCTTGTTGTTCTTGCTCAACTTGTAAATTAACGATGCTCCTAATGATGTTGAGGTTCAGCTTCTTTTCCTTAAATGCGTGGCGCTCCTGAAGCATCAGTTGTGTGTATTGCTCAACTTTCTTATAATTCTTATTTTTAATATAATGGTTAAGAATCGGTTGGTAGTCGATACGGATATAGGTGGCAGCATCGCCTGGAGTGAGCAATACGAACAAACTATCCAACATGGGTTCGGCTAACCTCAAATCCCCGTTCTTCAAATACGTTTGTGCTAATTGGTGGTAAGCCTTTGCACGAGTTAAGGTGGTGCCCTGACGGACAACTTCCTGTAATTCTTGGATACCTGTTGAGAGATTTTCGCCCCCGAGTTCGGTTAGGTGCGTGCCATGCAATAAATTGACATCTACCATGCCGCTATTGTAGGGTAGGGATTGGCAAAGTTGTCGTGCTCGTTCGGTATATACCGATACAGAATCTATTTCGCCCAATTGAAGCATCACCCACCCCTTATTAATATATGTTTGTGTTGATACCATGGGGTTTTTCGTGGTCATGGTATTCTCTACACATAGCGCTTCAGAAGCATACGAGTTGGCATATTCAGGGACATTCCAATACAAGAAAAGGTCAATCAATGCGTGAAGACTATTGAGCACCCCTAAATTATCGCCTTTCTGTTCGGCTTCCTCTTTGCTTTGTTGAAAGAGGGTTAAGGCTTTGTTGAGATGTCCGTTTCGCTTGTAGAGTGCCCCCAACATGGCGGTCACCCATTGTTTTCCCGAAGTGTTTTTACACAAATCTGCTTGGCGTAAAGCCTCTTCGCACCAGTTGATAACTTCATTCTGATAGTTCGGATTGCTATAAAACACCGCCGCCGCATAGGCATAATCGCGGAAGTAGCGTTCAGGAGTTGCTTGGTTAAGGGGGAGGGTTAGGGCTTTAAGCATGGTCTCTTCTGCCTCCTTCATGTTTTCTGTGCGCGACAAAGCATACCCCAACACAGAGTAGTAATCTCTCAAGCATTGGTGTTGTATAACAGGTGATGTCTTAAACACTTCCTGCAGGGCAATGACACACGCTTCAGGATCCCCCTTGCTTTGGTAGGTGTTCATCAGTTGCATCAACGCTTCGGTGTAAATTACCTGTTGTTGGGTGCTTAAAGTCTCCTCCTCGATGGGGAGTGATAAGACGTTTTGAAATGCTTCAATCGCCTCGTCAAACTTACCATCGCGTTGCAAACTTCTTGCTTGCTGATAAAGTCCTTCATTTGCCCAACAAGTGCAACACGCCCATGTTAATGACAGACAAAGAA
The DNA here is from genome assembly GCA_045126825.1 of Alloprevotella sp. Lineage (GTDB taxonomy): Bacteria > Bacteroidota > Bacteroidia > Bacteroidales > Bacteroidaceae > Alloprevotella. The sequence goes on along the minus strand of JBGVPF010000076.1, from coordinate 33,027 downwards.
ACCATCTTTTGCTCCAACGCAAGGGGTGGGGTAGAGGTGTATTCCTGCTCATTATTTTTAGTGTAATTTTGTGTAAGGAAGGGAGCAAATTTTCCTGTTAGAACATCTCTTCTTAGGGTTAAATGAGATAAAAACAGGGTTTATTTTGTATATTAACAGATGCAAATTTATGTAAATTCCATGTAGTACGCAACGCAAATCATGTTTACATTTTGGTTTACATTCTGTAATTTTTATATAATTATGTACTGATATTGAACAAAATGTAGGATAACGGAACTTTTAAGTATAGATTTCTCAAAGTAATTTTGTAAGAAATATGATAAATAACCTTGAGTTTATTTGTGACATCCGATAAGGTGAAGACATGAGGTTTGTTGTTTGTTATGAAAATTCATTAATGATTTTATAATATGAGGAAAGTGAAATTTTTGAATTGGTTGCTTGTGCTCTTTGTCGTGTTCACAAGCTTCAATTTTGCTTCATGTAGCGATGACGATAATTTGGGCGGTGGTAATTCCTCCGAGTTGCCTGGTGATTCCGAACCTAACCTTGCTGGTGATGATTTCTATGCTTATGTAAACGGAGCATGGCACGCTGGTTTGGAAGCATCGGACGAAACTCAAGGATACCTAACGGATGTGGATTACTCGTTGGCAAGAAAGACAGAGGAGTGCGCTAAAATTGTTCCCGAATTACTAACCGTACTGACATCCTTCTCTAATACAACACTTGAACGCAACTCCCAGCGTTTGGAAGAAATTATTGGCGAGGTTGTTGATGAAATAGAAACAAAAGAAGATGCTTACCTTGCAATTGGAGAATGTATCAGAAAGGGTTTGATGGATGAATGTGTCAAACTTTTTATGGCACACAATGAAGGTAAGATTGGTTATACCCTCGCTCCTAAATATTTTGCTCAACAACAACAAGAGGCTACTGACGAAGAGGACGAAGAAGATATGGAGGACGATGGTGAAGTTGAGGATGTCGAAGAGGGTGAAGAAGACGGAGATGCTGATTTAGAAGAGGAATTCTCCGCTGATGAGGTGAAAGAAAAAATCATTGAAGGTTTAGGTCTTCCAGAAGATAATTTCTATGAAATCGGTGCGATTGATAAGATGGCAGAAGAATTGGCACATTCTTCAGTAGAAGAACTTCAAGATTTTATTGGAACTGCAGTTACCAAAGAATTTGAACTTTATTGTTTTAGCCAAGAAGCTGCTACTGCAACCTTAAATCTTGAGTTGGGAAATTTGTTTACATATTCCCTCTCTCGTGCATTCTGTGAGATGTATGTTTCTGAAGACACGAAAGAGAAGTTCTTGGAATATGGAGAAGCATTGCGGGAAACGTTTGAGAAGCGTATTCAGAACAACACATGGTTGTCTGACGCTACCAAGCAACAAGCTTTGCATAAGTTGGAACACATGCGTTTCGATGTAGGTGCTCCCGACGAATGGATTGATGAATATGAAGCAGATGTAAAGGGAGAAGAATTCCTTGATGACCTCGTTGAAGTAAAGACAAACCGCTCACGCATTATTGAAGCAACTATAGGTAAAGATGTCTATGACAACTTTATGTTGGAGTGCATGTATGATGTTGAAGGTGATGCCCTTAATTCAAGTTTTGCGGCGTATTCCCCTGAAGTCAATGCCTTGGTTATTTATCCCTCATATTTGATGGAACCTGAATATTCTTCAGATATGGAAGTAGGTAAGATGTTTGCACTTTTCAGTGTATTTGGTCATGAAATGACTCACGGTTTTGATATTGATGGTTCAAAGTATGATGCATTTGGTAGTGAAGTAGATTGGTGGACGGTTGAAGACAGAAGCATGTTTGAGGCCTTGAACGAAGACTTTAGCGCGCAGATTGGTACGTTTGAATTAAAGCCCGGTATCTATGCGCCCACTACAGCTACGATTGGTGAGAATGTTGCCGACCTTGGCGGTTTGAACCTTGCCTTTGACGCGCTTACTGCTTATCTCACGAAGCAAGGCGTAACGGGTGAAGCGTTGAGAGCGCAACAGCGCGCATTCTTTGAGCACTATGCTTATCGTTTCCGCGTGGAATATTCAGAAGAAGAGTTCCAGGAACAATTGGTGGATGAACATTCCGTAAATATGGTTCGCGTGAACGGTATGGTGCAACACATGGATGCGTGGTATGACCTTTATAATGTGAAGGAAGGTGATGCCCTCTATTTGCCCGAAGACAAGCGCATCACTATTTGGTAAGGTTATCCCAACTAATATCTCATGATAATTATGGAGGTGTTTATTCTCCGTTCTTATATCAACACTATTATTAACAACTTAAACTCATTTAATTATGAAGCGTACATTCAAAGCTGCAGCTGCAGTACTTGCATGCGCAATGGTAACAAGCTGTGCAACAGTTTCAAATCCTGTTGCAGTTACAACAAACCCCTTCGGCACAAAGTGTGGTGTTGCTGAAAGCACTATCTACTTGGGCACTTGGAGTTCTAAGGGCGAAGAAAACGGTATCGACAAGGCTGCTAAGCAGGCTGGTATCACAAAGATCTCTCACGTAGATTCTTACACAAAGAGCTACTTCTGGGGTATCGTAGTGAAGCAGACAACTAAGGTTTACGGTGAATAATCGTTAAACGCAAGTTCTGCTTTTAAGACTTAAGAACAAAGGGGTGTGATTTTGCCCCCTCTGTTCTTTTGTCAATTTTTAGACATAAGAAAAAGAGCGTAAAAGTTTGTTAATGAAAAGATAGTGTTGTTTTGATGACTGTGTGTTGATGAGTTGATGCAGGGATATATTCATGGATTTCAGTCATTTTGAGGTTCAAAAGCCGTAAATTCCTTGGCGCAATGAGCCGATTAACGTAATTTTGCACGCTTAAAGTGATATAATATTTTAAGAATCACCAAACACAACACAAAATAAAGAATGGTTAAGAAGAAAAAGAAGAGTTCTGAGGAACTTAAAACCGTGAATGCTCCCTATGAAAAGTGCTTGAATTGCGGTGCAGAGTTGAAGGGTAAATATTGCTATGCCTGCGGGCAAGAGGCGGTGGGCAAGGTGCCCAGCATCTGGAAGTTTATCATGGTGTATATCAACCATACGTTCGTGTGGGACCCCCGTTTCTTCCGCACACTCAAACTCCTGGTGCTGAAGCCAGGGAAGTTGACGAACGACTATTTCGAGGGTAAACACCACTCCCAGGAGCACCCCATTAAGCTCAACATGTTCTTGCTCTTCGTGTTCATCACGATGTTTGTGTTCTTCTCAAGTCCCGATAAACTGAGTCATTCGGCGGAGGACCTTGCGAAGCATGAATTGGCAGCGCCTGTGTTCTTGATGGATGCTTATGTTGAAGATGAGGCGAATGTGGAGAAACTAAAGACATGTCCTCGCGACACCATCGTGTTACACGCTCCTTTGGGACTTGCCAAGGAACATGCTCTGGTGCTTACAAACTTAGAGACAATAAAGGATACGAAGGGGCAAGGTGTTGATCAGTGGAAGGCAGTGGTGCCCCGTGTATTGCTTGATGACCACATTCTTGTGAGTGATGCTGATGGGAATTATCATTTTGATGCTGATAAGGTTACAAAAGTTGAAGGGGTTGCCATATTGACTTCCATCTGGGAACAGTTGGTGAAGATGTGCACGAAGTATTTCCCCATGATGGTGTTGTTTACGGCGCCCTTCGTAGCCCTATCTTTGCGCATTGTGCAACGCAAGGACAAGCGCCCAAACATTCACCACTTCGTCTTTGCCCTTCACTACACTGCAATTCTCGAACTGCTCTTCATCGTTATCTACCTCCTTTACCTCACGGTTGCTCCTCCCGCAGATCTCCTCTTATGTGGCTTGCATTTGGGTTCTTGCGCTTATCTCACGCTGACCTTCCGCCGTGTTTATGGCGTGACGTCGTGGTGGAAGGCGGTAGTGAAGTCCATTTTGGTAAACCTCAACTACTTCTTCATCCTCTTCTCGATTTTCATGGTGATGTGCATCGTGGCACTCATTATTGTGGTTGCCCAGCAGGTGTGATGTCTTAATTAAACTTTCAGACAGATTATGAAACGATTTTTTCTATTGATTTTAGGCGGTTTGCTCTGCTGGAATATTGCTCAAGCACAGCGCCGTGTGGTTGATGTGATGGACGATACGCCCGTTTCGTCAGCAACGATATTTGATGCCCAAGGCAACGTGGCAGGTTTTACGACAAGTGAGGGCGACTTCTCTAATATTCCTGACTCGGAATATCCCATTACGATACGTTGTATTGGTTATGAAAACATCATCCTGGAGCACCCCGTTGACACCGTGTTGCAGATGATTCCTGCAAATTATGAGTTGGAAGAAGTTGTGGTGTCGGCTTCACGCGAAGTGATGAAGCAGACGTTTTACGTTCGAGAATACTTCACTATAAGTTCCGAAACCGACACCATCACTCACTTCCTTGAGCACATGTGCGACCGCTATGTGCCCGCTTCGAAGAAGGTGAAGTTCAAAAAGAACGACCTGCGCTTCCGCAACACGCGCTGTTATAAGTACTATCAAATAGGCGATCAAGACAGCGTGGCGGTGAGCAATAAACCCGGTTCTAAGGTGTTCTTGGGCTTAATCGAAACCGAAGAGGTTGATGCCAGCGAGTCGTTTAAGGGACAAATGGGCGTAAACAGAGTGTATGAGGAGAAGGGCAAATCGGGCATCTTGCATAGCCGAAAGCAGAACGAGCGCATCTTTACGGAGTATAAAGACGGGTTGGCGGACAAGAAGGGGCATATCGCTCATTTGCCTTTCTTGTTGAACATGATGGGCTTGTCAATGGATGTGCATCAAGCCTACATGACGCATGTTTATAAAGCCAACGATGCCGCGGTTTACCAACCCAAGGATTTGATTCAGGCAAGTGTGGTTGTTGAAGTTCTCGGTAAGGGCAAACTTCTTCGCCAGATGGTGAATTCCGCCGTTCCCGTGAAGATCAATTTCTCGATAGAATACTACGTCGTTTCGCGTGAATATATCTCGAAGGAGCTGGCGAAAGAGGAGTACAAGGCAAAAACTCTTAAAGTGCCCTTCGAAATTCCCGCTACCGTGTCCCAATTGAGCGAGGCAACACGCAAAATTATTAAGCGTGCGGAGCAGAAGTAAGTTCTCTTTTAGTCAAAAAAGGAATTGCGATATTAGATAAGAATGGTCATTATTCAGTTGAGTAGTGGCCATTTTTTCTTGGGGTGGGGCAGGCGGGTTGAGGCAAGTTGGCTGAGGAATTGCTTCGTTTTAACGACGCTGAAGACGCTAATTTAGTGAAGCGACATATAACGTGGAGTAACCCCAAAAAGTCAGGCAAGTAACTGCTGTCTTTTGCTCTTCGGTAATACCGTTTAATCCTCTCCGAATTATGCCCCATTAACGCTCTCCCCAACGTCAGTGTGGCATCCCCCGCATATTGCGTTGTGAGGCCTTTGAAAACATCATTTTGTAAATGGCGAATGTGGGCATGATATGGGATTTTTAAGTTCGTTATCTTTTCACAAAATTAGTAAAAAAATATGCACCCCAAAGGAAGGGGCGCATAAGAAAATGTGATGAATGATTCAGAATTTGAAAATTTTAATAGCGCTCAATTTTGACATTTGGGCAATCCTCAAAAGCATCTTCCTCCAATTCCGTGTTTTTGGATACTTTAACAAGGGTGAGGGAGGTGCAACCTATGAAAGCCCGACTTTCTATTGTTGTTACCGAGGGTGGAAGGCTGATTTGGGTAAGGGAGGTGCAATCCCAGAAAGCGCTCTTTCCTATTGATGTTACAGAGGGTGGAAGGCTGATGTGGGTAAGGGAGGTGCAACGCCAGAAAGCTCTCTTTCCTATTGATGTTACCGAGGGAGGAAGGCTGATTTGGGTAAGGGAGGTGCAATGCCAGAAAGCACACTCTCCTATTGATGTTACCGAGGGTGGAAGGCTGATTTGGGTGAGGGAGGTGCAACGACAGAACCCCCAATCTCCTATTGATGTTACCGAGGGTGGAAGGCTGATTTGGGTAAGGGAGGTGCAATCCCAGAAAGCGCTCTTTCCTATTGATGTTACAGAGGGTGGAAGGCTGATGTGGGTGAGGGAGGTGCAACCCAAGAAAGCCCGACTTCCTATTGATGTTACCGAAGGTGGCAGGCTGATTTGGGTAAGGGAGGTGCAACCCGAAAAAGCGCCCTTTCCTATTGATGTTACCGAAGGTGGCAGGCTGATTTGGGTAAGGGAGGTGCAACGACAGAAAGCCCAATCTCCTATTGATGTTATCGAGGGTGGAAGGCTGATTTGGGTGAGGGATCTGCAATTACTAAAAGCGCACTTTCCTATTGATGTTACCGAAGGTGGAAGGCTGATTTGGGTGAGGGAAGTGCAACCCGAGAAAGCGTCACCTCCTATTGATGTTACCGAGGGCGGAATAATCGTATTCGAACACCCACTGATCAATGTATTACTTTCAGCATGAATAATCGCATTGCAATCTTCTCTGCTGTCGTACACCGGATTATTTGAATCCACTTTTATACAAATTAAAGAAGAGCAATCCCCGAACGCACCACCTCCGATATGCGTCACAGATGAGGGGATAGAAAGGTTCTGGAGCGAAGAGCAATCCCAGAACGCCTTATCTCCGATATGCGTCATAGATGAAGGAATGGAAAGGTTCTGGAGAGAAGAGCAACCCAAGAACGCCGAGTCTCCAATATGCGTCACAGATGAGGGGATGGAAAGGTTCTGGAGAGAAGAGCAACCAGAGAACGCCCAATCTCCGATATGCGTCACAGATGAGGGAATGGAAAGGTTCTGGAGAGAAGAGCAACCCTTGAACGCCCAATTTCCAATATGCGTCACAGATGAGGGGATAGAAAGGTTCTGGAGAGATTTGCAACCCCAAAAAGCATACCCCTCAATCCGCTTCACCCATTGAGGCAAAGTCAGTTCTTTTAAGGAAGAGCAACCCCAAAAAGCTTCCATACCTATGTCCTCTAACCATTCGGGCAACTCCACGACTTCAAGGTTTTCGCATCCTCTAAAAGCATCCACCCCAATTCTTCGCACCCATTGAGGGATTACCACGCGCTTCAATTCTTTACAATTCACGAATGCAAAGTCCTCAATCATCTCAATACCTTCGGGGAGGATTGCCACGCCATCTTTAATTTCATATTTTGCCATATGTGTGCGGATTAACCGTTATAAATTCGTTTGTTAAGGGGTGATGCAGAAACCTTAATCCAGCTACTATCAAATCACACTTCAAAAATACTAAAATCTGCTTATATGTGCGCAATTTATCCATAAAATCACTTATTGATTGATGGCGCGCTCTCGGAGGGGATGCCCCTTGCATTACAGATTACAGATTACAGTTTTTTTATTTTGATAAGTCAGAGACTTGAAAATAGTACAAGAAATAAGTTATTATATATTTATATATATAATAATTTTTTTTATATCTTACGCTGAGGGGAGCATGTGAGTTTCAAAATAACTGTAATCTGTAATCTGTAATGCGAGGTGGGTTGGAGTCGCTTAATTTTCCGAATGGCATTCCACTTGGCAGGTACGGACGCACGGCGCGTGCGTCCTTCATTCACACGCTTGCCAATGGAATATGCCGATTGATGAGGACGCACGCGCCGTGCGTCCCTACCGGTCAATGGTAATCCCGCCTGATTTTCGAGTTGCATTACGCTTGATTGTAGGGGACTCTTTTGAGCAGTTGCTGGGAATTTTAAAAAAAAACAGCGATTGTAAAATGTTGAATATCTATTTGTTAGGCGTATGTTTTTGTTGATTTTTGCGATGCTAAATGACAATAAATGACAAGCGGGGTGGGGTGTGTTGTAACTTTGTACTTGCAATCGAGAGTACAGAGTACAGAGAACAGAGTACAACTACCATGCGGTTTTTCACCATTCGCTCATTTTCGTCGTCTGGAAAATTCCTCACTCCTCTCTCCTCACTTTCAAAATAACTCCCACATATTCCCCCCTAACTTACTCTTATTTTTTTCTAACTCCCTCTTACTTTTCCCCACTTTCGACTTCCTCCCAAATATCTCCCTCAAACCCTCCGAAAACTCAAAATGTGAAAAAATCTAACCTGAAGGCTTCAGCATGTCTGTTTTTTCTGCTAACTTTGCACGGATAAAGTTTAACTCGTTGAAACAATAAACTAAAAACAGATATGATTAAAATTACTTTTCCTGACGGTAGCGTTCGTGAATACGAGAGCGGCGTTACTGGTTTGCAGATTGCGGAAAGTATTTCAAGTCGTCTTGCACAGGACGTGTTGGCATGCGGCGTGAATGGCGAAACGGTGGAATTGAACCGCCCCATTCTCGAAGATGCTACCATCAACCTCTACAAGTGGGAAGACGCTGAAGCGAAGCACGCCTTTTGGCACACTTCAGCACACTTGATGGCTGAAGCAATCGGTGAAATTTGGCCCGGCACTCAGTTTGGTATCGGTCCTGCAATTGAAAACGGTTTCTACTACGACGTGATGCCTCCCCAGGGCGTGAGCATCCGCGAAGAAGACTTTGCGAAGATTGAAAAGAAGATGCAGGAACTCGTGCAGAAGAAGGACGCACTCGTTCGTGAAGACATCTCAAAGGCTGACGCCATTCAGTTCTTTGCCGACCGTGGTCAGACTTACAAGAACGAACTCATTGAAGAACTCGAGGACGGTAAGATTACGACCTACACACAGGGTGCTTACACCGACCTTTGCCGTGGTCCTCACTTGATGACTACAGCTCCCATCAAGGCCTTCAAGGTGATGAGCGTAAGTTCAGCTTACTGGCGTGGCGACGAAAAGCGCCCCCAGATGACACGCGTTTACGGCGTTTCATTCCCCAAGAAGAAGATGCTCGACGAATACCTCCAGCTCCTTGAAGAAGCCAAGCGTCGCGACCACCGCAAGATTGGTAAGGAAATGGAACTCTTCATGTTCTCCGACCTCGTAGGTAAGGGACTTCCCATGTGGATGCCCAAGGGTACAGCCCTCCGCCTCCGCCTCGAAGACTTCCTTAAGAAGATTCAGAAGAAGTTCGGCTATCAGCAGGTGATGACGCCCCACATCGGTTCAAAGAGCCTCTACGTCACTTCAGGTCACTATGCAAAGTATGGTAAGGACTCGTTTCAACCCATCCACACTCCCGAAGAAGGCGAAGAGTACATCTTGAAGCCCATGAACTGCCCTCACCACTGCGCTATCTACGCATGGAAGCCCCGTTCATATAAGGAGTTGCCCATCCGTATGGCAGAGTTCGGTACCGTTTACCGCTACGAACAGAGTGGTGAGCTCCACGGTTTGACACGTGTGCGCGGCTTTACTCAAGATGATGCCCACATCTTCTGTCGCCCCGACCAGGTGAAGGACGAATTCCTCCGCGTGATGGACATCATCATGATTATCTTCAAGGCGTTGAAGTTTGACAAGTTTGAAGCGCAGATTTCACTCCGCGACAAGGTAAACCGTGAGAAATATATCGGTTCGGAAGAAAACTGGGAACGCGCAGAATCAGCTATCATCGAGGCATGTCAGGAAAAGGGACTCCCCGCCGTTGTTGAATACGGCGAAGCAGCCTTCTACGGTCCTAAGCTCGACTTCATGGTGAAGGACGCACTCGGACGCCGTTGGCAGTTGGGTACCATCCAGGTGGACTACAACTTGCCCGAACGCTTCGAACTCGAATACACGGGTGCTGACAACCTCAAGCACCGTCCCGTGATGATTCACCGTGCACCCTTCGGTTCGATGGAGCGCTTCACCGCCGTGCTCATTGAGCACACCGCAGGTCATTTTCCCTTGTGGTTGACCCCCGACCAGGTTGCCATCCTCCCCATCTCTGAAAAGTATAACGACTATGCAGAGCAGGTGCGTTTGGCGCTCGAAGCACAGGATGTTCGCGCCATCGTTGACGACCGCAACGAAAAGATCGGTCGCAAGATTCGCGACAACGAAATGAAGCACATTCCTTACCTCCTCGTAGTAGGTGAAAAGGAAGCAGCCGAAGGTCTCGTAGCCGTGCGTAAGCAGGGCGAAGGCGACCAGGGTAGCATGAGCATTGCTGACTTTGCGAAGAAGGTGAATGATGAAGTAGCAGAAATGCTTGCATTCTAATCACCCGCATACACATATTTAATAATAAGTGTTGAGAATTAGGCGCCCTGCTTAGTTCTCAACGCTTGTAAATAAAAGGGTAGGGCAGAAATGTAGAAAATGTGAGCAGGCAAGTGAAAAATGTAGGTAAAAAGTTTTGCCGACACACAAGGTTTTCGTAATTTTGCACCCGATTACTGCCAACGTGCAGAAGTATTAACCTGAAACATCAATCAATAAGCTAAGATTTTTATTCTGAATGAAGAATGACAAAATGAAAGCGCAGCATCGCATCAACGGACAAATCCGTGCGCGCGAAGTGCGTATTGTAGGCGACGATATTGAGTCAGCAGTAGTGCCGACACGTGATGCGCTTCGCCTTGCAGAACAAAAGGGACTTGACCTCGTTGAAATCTCTCCCAACGCAGAGCCTCCAGTTTGTCGATTGATTGATTATTCAAAGTTCCTCTATCAGCAAAAGAAGAAACAGAAGGAACTCAAGGCAAAGCAGGTGAAGGTGGAAATCAAGGAAATTCGCTTCGGACCTCAAACCGACGAACACGACTACAACTTCAAGCTCAAGCATGCCAAGGAATTCCTCATGGAAGGCGATAAGGTGAAGGCACACGTATTCTTCCGCGGTCGCTCTATTCTCTTTAAGGAACAAGGTGAAGTGCTCCTCCTCCGTTTTGCAAACGACCTCGAAGAAGTGGGTAAGGTAGAAAGCATGCCCAAACTCGAAGGTAAGCGCATGATTATCTACATCGCTCCCAAGAGTGTGAAAAAGGCAAACAAGCCTGTTGAACACGACGATGCGGAAACTGAAAACGTGCAGAAGGCAGAAAAGAAAGCGCCCCAGCAAAAGGCAAAGAAGGAATTCACGCTCAGCGTAGAAGGTGAAGACTTCTAAACCTTTGAAAGGGTAACATTCGCCCCTCACCAAATGAAAAGAAGAAATGTAGCGCGTTAAGTTTGGTATCTCACTTAACCGCACACTATAGTAATCATTAAATATTTAAAAGAAAATGCCAAAAGTAAAGACTAATTCTGGTGCTAAGAAGCGTTTCGCGCTCACTGGAACGGGTAAGATTAAGAGACATCATGCCTTCCACAGTCACATCTTGACTAAGAAGACAAAGAAGCAGAAGCGTAACCTCGTACACGACGCTATCGTTGACACAACAAACGTTAAGCAGGTTCGCGAACTCCTTTGCATGCGCTAATCCTCAAACAATTAGCACCCTTTTAATCTAAACAAACTAATTTCTAACCGAATGATTAGCAACGCAAGTCCGTTTAGTCGCAAAGCGATGTAGATTCGGCGCTAACATTCAAAAAGTACATTAACTATGCCAAGATCAGTAAATCACGTAGCTTCACGTGCTAAGAGAAAAAGAATTCTTAAGTTGACTCGCGGTTACTTCGGCGCTCGCAAGAACGTTTGGACAGTAGCAAAGAACACATGGGAAAAGGGTCTTACCTATGCTTTCCGTGACCGTCGTAACAAGAAGCGCAACTTCCGCGCTCTCTGGATTCAGCGTATCAACGCAGCAGCTCGTCTTGAAGGTATGTCATACTCTCAGCTCATGGGCGCGCTCCACAAGGCTGGTATCGAAATCAACCGTAAGGTCCTCGCTGACCTCGCAGTAAACAACCCCGCTGCGTTCAAGGCTATCGTTGCTAAGGTTAAGTAATCAACCGCAACACTCGTGATTGCTTCTCAATCTTGAGAGTCAAATCACACCTCATACAAGTGGCACATAAGATGAACCTCCCGTTCGCTTATGTGCCACTTTTTGTTTTGCTTGACAAAAATAGTTTGCACTCTGTTTGTGGGCAAATACAAAGTCCCAAGAGATGCTTAAATGAAAGCAGGATACGCCTTTATTGGGTGTATCCTGCTTGTGTCTTATCGTTGAGTATCTCTACTTTGGCAATTGCCAATGTGCTCCATTAGCATCGGTGGGCATACGCCAATCACCTCGGGGTGAGAGTGAGCAACTGCCCACTTTAGGACCGTCGGGCAGACAGCTGCGCTTGAACTGCTGCATGAAGAAGCGGCGGGTGAACGTGTTGAGCCAATGCGTAATGGTTGCGCTATCGTAAACGCCCTGGAAGGTTTGCTCGGCAATGAAGCGGATTTTTTCAGGGGTAAATCCGTTGCGCAGGGTGTGATAAAGGAAGAAGTCGTGGAGTTCGTATGGACCTACAAGGTCTTCCGTCTTTTGCTTTATACTGCCATCCTCCGCTGCTGGGATGAGTTCGGGAGAGATGGGTGTGTTAACCACATCAAGCAGCGTGTTGCGCACAACTTCATTTTCAGTAGCGAGTGCTTCATGGATGACTAAATGCTTTACAAGCGTCTTTGGAACAGAACCGTTAACGCCATACATGGACATATGGTCGCCGTTGTATGTGGCCCACCCAAGAGCGAGTTCTGAAAGGTCGCCCGTGCCAATGACCATTGCTCCCTTACTATTAGCGAAGTCCATAAGGATTTGTGTGCGTTCGCGTGCCTGACTGTTTTCGTAAGTCACGTCGTGCTTTGCAGGGTCATGGTGAATATCAGTAAAGTGTTGCATTACGGCATTGGCAATGGGGATTTCAAGGGTGGTAATCTCCAACTGCTTCATCATCTCTAATGCGTTTTGGTAGGTACGGTCGGTAGTACCAAATCCTGGCATGGTGATGCCGTAGATGTTGCTTCTTGAAATTCCTAAAGCATCGAAAGCGCGTACCGTTACAAGCAGGGCAAGGGTGGAGTCAAGTCCGCCACTGATGCCAATTACAGCTGTGCTGCTATGTGTGTGCTGGAGGCGCTTCATGAGTCCTTCTACCTGAATATTGAAGATCTCCTCGCAACGCTCCTGGCGCTCCTGCACATTCTCGGGAATAAAGGGTAGGGCAGCGTAGCGTCGTTCCAAGGTTGTGAATGAGGGGGCATTGAAGGGAATTTGTGTATGAAGGGGGCAGATCCCGTTTGCAAGTGTTACGGCTTGCTTAAAGAGGCTGTTCTCCAGGCGTGCGTGGCGAAGACGCTCAATGTCGATTTCGCCAGTGATAAGTTGCTCCTTGTGGAGGAAGCGCTTCCCTTCGTTAATCATTTCGCCCTTTTCAGCAATAAAGGCTTTTCCAGAGAGGACAAGGTCTTGTGTGCTTTCTCCATACCCAGCTGATGCACAAATGATTGCGCTGATATTGTTGTTGCTTTGGGTGAGCAATGCAGAACGAAGTTTCGCATGGCGTCCAGCGCTCTCGGGGAAGGCTGCTGGTGCAAAAATAACATCGGCCCCCGCCAGCATGAGTTGGGTAGCGGTAGAGAGTGGAGCGAGTATGTCATTGCCAAAGGCGATGCCAAAAGTGAAATCGGGGGTTGTGAATAATTGGTTGGCAGAGAAGGGGACTTTGACTTCACCTATTTGAATGTAAGCATCTGTGGGTAATGTTGCTCCCGAGGTAAACCATCGTGTTTCAGAAGCTTCTGCATGGTTGGCAAGATACGTTTTGGGTACCACTCCCCATACCTTTCCTTTCCCTATTACTATTGCGCAATTGTAGAGTTGTTGCTTATAAAGCAAAGGTGCTCCTACAATAGCAAAAGTTGTGAGTGTTGAGGTGGTTTCTACGATGTTATGTAACGCTTGGTTTACTGCTTCAATAAGGGGACGTTGAACGTATAGATCGTTGCATGTTGCTCCCGTTATGCTTAATTCGGGGAAGCATACGACGCCCACACGTTGCTCATCTGCTTTCTGTAGCAGCGAAATGATATGTTGAGCATTTAGCGTGCAATTTGCAACAGTAACTTGGGGTACTGCGGCTGCTAATTTTATAAATCCAAACATGGTAGTGGAAGGTTAAAGGTTAACGGTGAGGGGGGCTTATTTCTTTGCAAGCTTAATCATCAGTTCGTCCATTGACTTACGCTGTTTTTCTTTGGGCTCGTCAGCGGGATAACCAATGGGGATGATGACTACGGGTTCAAGGTATTCAGGGATTTCAAACTGATTGAAGAGTTCTTCACGATTGAAGTTGCATACCCAACAAGTACCTAACCCTTGTTCGGCTGCAGCAAGGCAGATGTGCTCGGTTATAATTGCGACGTCAATGTCTCCGTGCGCCTTTAGGTCTTGCTTGCGTACCCATTCCTGCTCTTTGTTTTTGTAGATGATAATGCAGGTGTTTACCGTTTCAAACCACGAGCGGTTGTAACACTGCTTTACCGCATCCATCTCTTTTTTATTCGTAATCAGTTGTAATTTCCAAGGTTGAAAATTTACTGCAGAGGGTGCCAAGCGTGCGCACTGAAGGACATAATCCAACTTTTCCTGCTCAATGGCAAGAGGGTGATATGAGCGTACGGAATAACGCTTTTGGCAAAGTTCAATAAAGTTCATAATTGAGAAAGGAAAAAGGAGAAAGGAGAAAACCAAGCCCGACCTTCTCGTGCAAGTAATTTCTCATTTCTCCTTTCTTGTTTTTTATATTTTATTTGTTAATTTCGCCCAATTGTAAGCAGAGTTCGTCAAGCTGCTTCTGATCCACGAATGAGGGGGCATCAAGCATGACGTCGCGACCAGAATTGTTCTTGGGGAACGCGATGCAGTCACGAATGCTATCAAGACCTGCAAAGAGGCTCACGAAGCGGTCAAGACCATAGGCCAAACCACCGTGAGGAGGTGCACCATACTTAAAGGCATTCATCAAGAAACCAAACTGCTCTTGTGCGCGTTCAGGAGTGAATCCGAGGATTTCAAAGATCTTTGCCTGAAGCACAGCGTCGTGAATACGGATAGAACCTCCACCCACTTCTACGCCGTTGCACACCATGTCATAGGCATTCGCACATACTTCTGCGGGTGCTGTGTCGAGTTTTTCGATATCTTCGGGTTTGGGTGCGGTGAAGGGGTGGTGCATTGCCATGAGGCGACCTTCTTCTTCACTCCATTCAAACATGGGGAAGTCAACGACCCAAAGGAGGGCAAACTTATTTTTATCGCGCAAACCGAGGCGGTCACCCATGAGGAGGCGGAGTTCGCATAGTTGCTTGCGTGTGCGCATCGCATCGTCACCGCTGAGGATGAGGATGAGGTCGCCAGGTTTCGCGTCCATCTTAACCTTGAGGGCTTCGAGAACTTCGGGAGTGTAGAACTTATCTACCGAACTCTTCACGCTACCATCTTCACCCACACGTGCATAAACAAGTCCCTTGGCGCCAATCTGCTGACTCTTGACAAAGTTGGTGAGTTCGTCCAATTGCTTGCGGGTATAAACGGCACAGCCAGGTGCGCAGATACCGCCGATGTATTGAGCGTCGTTAAACACGGCAAACTCGCCAGTGCCCTTCATCACGTCCATTAATTCTACAAACTCCATACCGAAACGCATATCGGGTTTGTCTGAACCGAAACGGCGCATTGCTTCTGCCCAGGGAAGGCGGAGGAAGGGAGTCTCACCTAAATCAACACCACGCACTTCCTTGAAGAGGTACTTCGTGAGGGCTTCAAATGTATTGATAACGTCGTCTTGTTCAACGAACGACATTTCGCAGTCAATCTGTGTGAATTCGGGCTGACGGTCGGCACGGAGGTCTTCATCGCGGAAGCACTTCACGATTTGGAAGTAGCGGTCAAAACCAGCTACCATCAACAATTGCTTCAACGTTTGCGGACTCTGGGGAAGGGCATAGAATTGACCGGGATTCATGCGTGAAGGCACGATGAAGTCGCGTGCACCTTCGGGTGTAGAACCTACGAGCACGGGAGTTTCTACTTCCATAAAACCGAGACTATCGAGGAAGTTGCGCACGGCGATGCAGAACTTATGGCGTAATTCAAGATTGCTACGTACGCAATCGCGACGCAAATCGAGGTAGCGATACTTCATGCGAATGTCGTCGCCGCCGTCGGTGTTGTTTTCAATCGTGAAGGGAGGTGTTGCCGAAGCGTTGAGCACGTTGAGCGTATCAACGATAATTTCAATAGCGCCTGTGGGAATGTTTTCATTTTTTGAGAAGCGCTCATTTACGGCACCCGTTACCTGAATAACATATTCACGTCCCAACTTATTAGCGCGTGCGCAAAGTTCGGCATTTGTTTCTTCGTTAAACACGAGTTGCGTAATGCCATAACGGTCGCGGAGGTCGACAAATGTCATACCGCCCATTTTGCGCAATCTTTGCACCCAACCAGAAAGGGTAACCACCTTTCCTGTATCCTGAATGCGGAGTTCACCGCAGTTGTGAGATCTGTACATTCGATTAAGATTTATGTGTGTTTATAATTTTCTAATATTTATATAATTTGTAATCTTCTGCAAATTTACATTATTACGAATAATAAGCAAAGCGAAATTTTGATTTTTACTTTTGTCTGAGTGTTGATGTGCCTTTTTAAGAAGAATAAAAAAATCCGCGATATTGGAACTTGACTACTAACAGTGTACTTGATGGGGTAAATCCTATAAAATTAAGTCTTTCCCATGACTCCTGTTCGGTTATTCTCATTTTTGGCATATTATTTGCATTTTTTTGTAAAAATGAAATTCATAACTTAAAGAACCGATATTATGAAAAAAGGACAAATTGGAATAACTACGGAGAATATTTTCCCCGTGATTAAGAAATTCTTGTATAGTGATCATGAGATTTTCCTTCGTGAAGTAGTTGCAAATGCCGTTGACGCTACGCAAAAGTTGAAGACTCTTAGCGCGCGTGGAGAGGTGAGTGGTGAACTCGGTGACTTGACTGTGCAAGTTAAGGTTGATGCCGAGGCAAAAACACTTACGATTAGTGACCGTGGTATTGGTATGACGGCCGAGGAGATTGAAAAGTACATCAATCAGATTGCCTTCTCGGGTGCTACAGACTTCCTTGAACGTTACAAGGATGATGCTAATGCTATTATTGGTCATTTCGGTCTCGGTTTCTACTCTACCTTTATGGTGAGCGAACGTGTGGATATCGTTACGCGTAGCTATCAGGAAGGTGCTCAAGCGGTGAAGTGGACCTGCGATGGTTCGCCAGAGTTTGAAATTACAGAGGTGGACAAGGCAGAGCGCGGCACTGACATCGTGCTTCACATTGCTGAAGATTGCAAGGAATTCCTTGAAGAAGCAACCATCAGCAAACTCCTCACAAAATATTGTCGTTTCTTGGCAGTCCCCGTAGCCTTTGGACATAAGAAGGAATGGAAGGAAGGCAAGCAGGTGGAAACTGACGAACTTAATGTCATCAATGACACTACACCTCTTTGGACTAAGACGCCCTCAACACTGACGGATGAAGACTACAAGAAATTCTATTCTGACCTTTATCCCATGGCTGATGAACCTCTCTTCTGGATTCACCTCAATGTGGATTATCCCTTCAACCTCACAGGTGTACTTTACTTCCCAAAGATTAAGCAAAATATTGATTTACAACGCAATAAAATTCAACTTTATTGTAATCAAGTTTTCGTGACAGACCAAGTTGAGAATGTTGTTCCCGAATTCTTGACCTTGCTTCATGGGGTGATTGACTCTCCCGATATTCCTTTGAATGTAAGTCGCAGCTATTTGCAGAGCGATGCCAATGTGAAGAAGATTTCATCGTATATCACCAAGAAGGTGGCAGACCGCCTGGCAAGCCTTTTCAAAAACAACCGCGAGGAGTTTGAACAGAAGTGGGCAGACCTCAAGCTCTTCATCCATTACGGCATGCTCTCGCAACCTGATTTCTACGAAAAGGCTCATAAGTTTGCACTCTTTGCCGATGTTGATGGCAAGCAATATACTTATGAGGAGTATAAGGAACTCATTAAGGACAATCAGACCGACAAGGAGGGTAATCTTATTTATCTTTATGCCAGCGATAAGGAGCAGCAGTTCTCGCACATTGAGGCGGCAAAGGCAAAGGGTTATAACGTGCTCCTCATGGACGGTCAGCTCGATGCGCCGATGGTTTCAATGCTTGAGCAGAAGTTTGAAAAGGCGCGCCTCGTGCGTGTGGATGGCGATGTGATTAGTCGCTTGATTCAGAAGGAAGACGAGGCCGTAAATGCCCTTACGGAAGCACAAAGCAAGAAGCTTGCCACCGCCTTTGAGACCATGGTGCCCAAGATGGAAAAGATGGAACTCCGCGTGCAAACCGAAGCGCTCGCTGAAGACGATGCTCCTATCGTTGTCACACAAAGCGAATACATGCGCCGCATGAAGGAGATGGCACAATTCCAGGGCGGCATGAGTTTCTATGGCGAAATGCCCGATATGTATAACGTGGTGCTCAACTCAAACCACCCCTTGGTGAAGAAAGTGATGGCAGAGGTGGAAAACGCTACTGCTGAAAGTCTTAAACCAATTGAAAACGAAATGCGTGGTCTTAACGCGCGCCTTCAGGTGTTAGAGCAAGAGCAGAAGGATAAGAAGTACGACGAAATCTCTGAGGCAGAACGCAAGGACCTTCAGGAATGCCGTGATGCCATTGCGGCTGAAGAGGCAAAGCAAAAGGAAGTGCTTGCCGCCTTCGCTAACGGAAATGCCGTTATTCCCCAACTCATTGATTTGGCGTTGCTCCAAAGCGGATTGTTGAAGGGTAGCGAACTCAACCGCTTCATCAAGCGCTCTATTGATTTGATGAAGTAAGGGCGTTTCTTTAAAGATCTTTATAAATAGAAAAGAGTCTGTACCAAGCGGTGCAGACTCTTTCTTTTTTTGCTGTGTTTATGATTTTAATCTTTGCTTTAGAAGCGTGCAGAGATTTGGAAATCAATAGTATTGAAGTGGTTATCGGCAGGTGAGGGGGTGCGATCAACGGTGTACGTGTAGTTGAGCTGCATCATGAGGTTCTTGCCGAAGTTGTAGTTGGCAGACATACACCAATCGGTTTTGAGTGTGTTCCATGAGCGTGTGTCATGGCGATAGCAGTCCCACTTACCATAGACCTTGAAATTCTTTGCTACGGGCACACCTACCGTTGCGTACCAACCTTCGCTGTGTTTGGGGGCATTGGCATTGTTGATGGCACCTCCGTAGCTGTACATGTATTCCGCGCGTACGGTCCATTTGTCTTCATATTTCACACCGAATCCCATGCGCTTGCGGTCAATTTGGTCGTTGACGTTAGATTCGTTGGTGTAAGTGCCATTCCAGAGGAATCCGCCAATTTCGAGTTTCTTCAAGGGTCTCACCCAAAGACCTGCGATGTAGTCTTTTTCTTTATCCTTGTCTTTGTGGTTGATACCTTGACCGTTGAAGACTCCGAACTGATAGTGGAAGAGGTAGTGTCCCTTTTCGCCACCTACTTTGAGGAAGTCACCCTGGATTTGTGCACCAAGGTCACGTCCGCCACTACTATGCTCTCCACAACGGTCGTTCATGAGGAACTTGAGGGTTGCTTGTGAGTAAGCGCCATGACCGATGGCGAGGGGCGACATGGGATTTTCAAAACCGAAACTACGCTTGAATTGTCCCACCTTTACGCGGAAGGCGTCGTATTTTTGCCATTCTACAAAGGCGTCAAGAAGGCGCGCACCCTTGTCTACACCCGGAGCACCGCTCACTTCGCCCTGGAAGCGATAGAAGAAATCTTTATAGACGTAACCCGAACCATAAATACGGAGGTAGCGCATATCAAAACCGCCATTATCGGTGACGTTTGCCTTGTCGGTGATGCTATACTTACCCGTGATAAATCCGCCAACGGTAATCGTGGGGTCGGCTTTCTTGATGGCTTCAGGTGCCTTCTGTGTAGCGAGACTAAAAGTTGTACCTTCCTTTTCTCCGGGGTGGAGGGTTTCGGCAAATGTTGCCAATGACGTGGTTGCGCAAAGCGCAAGGGTGAGGATTGATTTCATATATTATGAGTTATGAGGTTTTGAGGCTTGAGGTTTAAGGTTATGAAGTTTTTAGGTTAAGTTTCTTTATGTTAAGGGGTTAAGAGGTCGGCAACTACAAATGTGCTTCCGCCAATAAAGATAACATCTTCGGGCGAGGCATTATTGCGAGCGGCTTGATGTGCCTCTTTAACCGAGGCAAAGGTACTACCTTTTAAGTTAAAATTCGTTGCGATTTCCCATAATTTTTCAGCTGGGAGTGCACGATTGACCGATGCTTGCGTAAAATAGTAGTGCGCTTGCTTGGGGAGAAGGGCAACCACGTGGGTGATGTCCTTATCGTTCACCATGCCAAAAATGACGTGCAAGCGTTTCCCCTCATCGATAAATTTTTGTAGGCGAGGTGCGAGGTATTGCCACCCGCCAATATTGTGCCCCGTGTCGCAAATGGTGAGGGGAGAGGTAGAGAGGGTTTGCCAACGCCCCATAAGGTGGGTGAGGTCGCACACGTGAGCAAGTCCCTCGCGGATGTGTTCAGGTGAGATGCTTAATTGCTTTTGAAGGATGTTGAGCGCCGTGCAAATGGTGCGCAAGTTCTTTTCTTGGCAATCGCCTTTGAGTTGGAAGTCAATGCCTTGCACATTCTCAAAATGATCTTCCGCAAAGTAAAGAGGAGCATCTTCTCGCTTCGCCAACTCAATAAATACAGGGTCGCTCTCCGCTCCATGTTCGCCAATAACGATGGGGGTGGAGTGCTTGATGATTCCCGCCTTCTCCGTAGCAATTTCCTTGAGAGTTGAACCGAGGAATTGCGTGTGGTCAAAACTAATATTGGTAATCACGGAGAGTAGGGGGTGGATGATGTTTGTGCAATCCAAACGCCCTCCGAGTCCCACCTCAATTACGGCAATGTCCACCTTTTGGTCGGCAAAATACTTGAACGCCAGTGTCGTGGTGAGTTCAAAGAAGGAAGGGTAGAGAGGTTCGAAGAAATGGCGATGGTTTTCTACAAAGTCCACCACATATTCCTCTTCCATCATCTCGCCATTCACGCGGATGCGCTCGCGGAAATCAACGAGGTGGGGCGATGTGAAAAGTCCCACCTTATAACCCGCCGCTTGGAGTACGGCGGCAAGAGAGTGGGAGGTAGAACCCTTCCCGTTGGTGCCACCCACATGAATCGTCTTAAACTTACGATGGGGATGATCAAAATATTCGTCAAGCGCTTTTGTGGTTGATAAGCCCTCTTTATACGCGCCTGCCCCAATGTTTTGAAACAAAGGGGCAGATGCGTAAAGGTAATTTATGGTTTCTTGGTAAGTCATTATTTAGTAGACGAGTTTGTAGTAGACAAGTAGACGAGAGAAATAGTGGTGAGCAATTAAAGTTTGTAATTAACATACGGGATAATTATCGTTTATCCCACAAACCATCTTGTTTACTCGTACCTCGTTTACTTGTCTACAAACTTTTAACTAAAGTATCCTCTAAAATTCTCGAAAATCTTGCGCTTGGATGAGGGTGACGCCTTGAGGTTGTCATTGTCCTTCATGCTTTCAAACGCCTTCTTTTCTTCCTTGCTCAATGTTTCTGGGATATAGACGCTAATGTTTACGATAAGGTCGCCCTTGCCATAACCATATCCCTGAACGGCGGGAAGTCCCTTACCACGAAGGCGGAGCACGGTGCCTGGTTGTGTACCTGCTTTAATATTGATGTTTGCCTTTCCGTCGATTGTGGGAATTTGTGCTGTGGTGCCGAGTGTGGCTTCAGAAACAGTGAGGAGAAGGTTGTAGATGAGATCGTTCTCATCACGGAGAAATTCGGGATGCGCTTGTTCTTCGATAAACACCTGAATGTCACCCGCAACTCCGCTATGACGTCCAGCATTACCCTTGCCACGAGCTGTGACTACCATGCCGTCTTGTACACCAGCGGGGATTTCGATTTCTACGATTTCTTCGCCAGCTACAACACCTTCGCCATGACAATGCTTACACTGATTCTTGATGATGGTGCCTTCACCATGACAAGCGGGACAAACATCTTGTGTCTGCATCATGCCGAGCATGGTTTGCTTGGTGCGTACTACATAACCTGAACCTTGACATGTGGCACAAGTCTCGGGATGCGCTCCGTCGGCACAACCTGAACCTTGGCATGAAGAACAAGTAACATCTTTCTTAACCTTAAACTTTTTGGTGACGCCCGTGTTGATTTCTTCGAGCGAGAGGGAAACCTTCATACGGAGGTCGCTACCCTTGAATTTACGGGGTTGCTGACGGCGTCCGCCACCGAATCCGCCAAAACCACCACCAAAGTGTCCACCAAAGATGTCGCCAAATTGTGCGAAGATGTCGTTGAGGTCCATGCCTCCAGCGCCAAATCCGCCAAATCCGCCAAATCCTCCAGCGCCATTCACGCCTTCGGCACCAAATTGGTCGTAGCGTGCACGCTTGTCGGGGTCGCGCAAGACGTCGTATGCCTCGGCCGCCTTTTTAAACATCTCCTCCGCTTCCTTATTGTCAGGGTTGCGGTCGGGATGGTATTTTATGGCAACCTTCTTATATGCCTTTTTGATTTCTTCGGCTGAAGCATTGCGCTCCACACCGAGAATTTTGTAATAATCGTTTTCCATAGTGCTTCTATGTTATTGTCCCACAGCAACTTTTGCGTAGCGAATTACCTTTTCGTTAAGCATGTAACCTGCTTGAACGCAGTCAATAACCTTACCCTTGAGGTCGTCGGTGGGAGCGGGGATAAAGGCAATAGCTTCGTGAAGGTCGGTTGTAAATTCTGCCTCCTTCGTTTCGATACGCTTCAACCCCTGTTCGCTTAAAACGGTGTTCAACTTGTTGATGATGAGCGAAACTCCTTCACGAAGTGAGGCTACATCAGCCGCATCGTTCATGTGTTGCATAGCACGTTCAAGGTCGTCCAACACGGGGAGCAATGCCGTAATAGTCTTTTCTCCACCATTGAGAATTAAGTCAGCCTTTTCCTTGATAGTGCGTTTGCGGTAATTTTCAAATTCAGCCACTTTGTAGAGCATCGCATTGTTGAGTTTCTCAATCTTTGCTTCTGCTTCTGCCAACTTTTCTTCTACGGTCAATTCGCGAGGCTCTTCCGTAGGAGTTTCTTCGGTAGTAGTCTCGTTAGGAGTTTCTGTTGCAGGTTCCGCTTGTGCGTTGGTATCAATTGTTTCTTCGTTAAGAAGTTCTTCCTTTTCTGTCATAATTTTAGTTTTTAGTTTTTTAGTAGACAAGTTAACAAGGTACGAGTAGACGAGAAGGTTACAAAGTTAAACGTTTGTATATCCTTCACATGTCGTTGCGAAACGTCCCGCATAGAAGTTGTACTCTGTACTCTGTCAGTTGTCCTCTAACAAATTATTCTCCGTAAAGGCGCGCTTTGAGTTCCTTCACACGTTCGTCACGGATGTAGTCTTCGTAGTTCATGAGCTTGTCAATCGTGCCGTTGGGTGTAAGTTCGATGACGCGGTTGGCTACGGTGTTGATAAATTCGTGGTCGTGAGAAGCGAAGAGAATGTTGCCCTTGTAGAGTTTCAAGTTGTTGTTAAATGCCTGGATACTTTCCATGTCCAAGTGGTTCGTGGGTGTGTCGAGAATCAAGCAGTTCGCATTGCGCAACTGCATACGCGCAATCATACAACGCATCTTTTCGCCCCCTGAGAGCACATTTACCTTCTTCAAAATGTCTTCGTCCTTGAAGAGCATGCGACCGAGGAATGCTTTGAAGTATACCTCGTTACCTTCGCCATATTGCATCAACCAGTCAAGCATGTTGAGGTCGGTATTGAAGAAGGCCGAGTTGTCAAGAGGGAGGTATGCGGTTGTGATAGTCACACCCCAGTTGTAAGTACCTTCATCTGCCTTACGGTTGCCGTTGATGATTTCAAAGAGGGCCGTCATGGCACGAGGGTCATGGCTGAGGAATACCACCTTTTCTTCCTTCTCAACCGTAAAGTTCACGTCGTTGAAGAGCACGGTGCCATCATCAGCCACCGCCTTGAGACCCTTAACTTCGAGAATCTGATTACCCGGTTCGCGATCCATCTGGAAGATAATGCCGGGATACTTACGTGTAGAGGGTTTGATTTCTTCCACATTGAGCTTTTCAAGCATCTTCTTACGAGAAGTTGTCTGACGACTCTTCGCCACATTGGCTGAGAAGCGACGGATAAATTCTTCCAATTCCTTCTTCTTTTCTTCCGCCTTCTGCTTCTGGTTTTGTGCCTGACGGAGTGCCAACTGACTTGACTGGTACCAGAACGAATAGTTACCCGAGAAGAGCGTTACCTTGCCGAAGTCGATGTCAACGGTGTGTGTACACACTTGGTCGAGAAAGTGACGGTCGTGGCTCACAACGAGTACGGTGTGTTCAAAGTTGCCCAAGTAATCTTCCAACCATTCTACGGTTTCCAAGTCGAGGTCGTTCGTAGGTTCGTCAAGGAGGAGGTTGTCGGGTTCGCCAAAGAGGGCTTGCGCCAACATTACACGCACCTTTTCCTTACCCGAAAGGTCGCCCATCAATTTGCCATGAAGTGCTTCCTTGATACCAAGACCCGAGAGGAGGGTTGCAGCATCGTTTTCGGCAGTATAACCGCCCATTGTAGAGAACTTATCTTCTAATTCTGCAGCCAAAATACCATCCTCATCTGTAAATTCTTCCTTGCAATAGAGGGCATTGCGTTGTTGCATGATGTCCCACATCACGGTGTGACCCATAAGTACGGTGTCAAGAACGGTGTAACTGTCGTACTTAAAGTGGTCCTGAGAAAGTACAGACAGACGCTCGCCAGGGCCCAACTCAATTTTACCCTTCGTGGGGTCAAGTTCACCTGAAATAGCCTTGAGCAAAGTAGATTTACCCGCCCCATTGGCGCCAATGATGCCGTAAATATTTCCAGATGTGAACTTCATGTTAACGTCCTGATAGAGGACGCGTTTGCCAAATTGAATGGCGAGGTTTGAAACTGTAATCATTTCTCGTTTTTACTAATTTATATATGTGTAACTTATTTTTCAGCGCGCAAAGTTACGAAAAAAAAGCGGAACACGCAGAACCTCCGTCCCCCTTTTCCAAAACTAGTTATCCAAATAGTTGCACATTCTGTGCCATAAAAGAGAAATGAGTGGGCTAATTTCGGAGAAATGAACGTAATAGTATTAGACAATAAGTGCTTTTTCATGGCAATAATATAGGTATTACTTGCGTGACCTTTGGTTGTCTACGAAAGTTCGTTTGTTTTATTGGGAACCACTAATGGGCACTAATTTACACTCTAATATCCATTCGGTCTTAAATACCCAGCAAGGCATATTTGTGTCGTGTGTCCATTGGTGGCTATACTAATAAGAGCACAAAATCTTTGGGACTATGATTGTTTGTGGACATCTGCTATATTGTTGCTGTTTCATAAATAACTAAGTGAAACGCAGAAAAGTTTAGGAAAGTAAGAATCTTGTCTTTTTGATTTTGTGAATAAATTCAAAAGAATATACTCCAATCCCTTGAGTAATCTTTAGTTGTCTCGTCTTATGGTGTAGATGCTGAAGGTTATAGTCTGCTCCATGGCGCGCTTTCAACGTAAAAAATATGCAATAATATAGTGCATTATGATTCTTGCCTTACTATTTTGAACCCATTATGAGCCAATTGTGAACCCTTTACAAGATTTGTTAATCACAATGTAATCAACATATTAAACAAACTCACCAGTAATGGTTATCGTATTTTTGAACCCTTTGTGAGCCCATTATGAGCCAAACCAAGATGAAGCGTTTGTGGAGCGTTTAATTCTATATATTATATATTGGTAACGAGGTAGTTATAATTGCATCAGCGTTTAATAATATGAATTTTTAGAACGTTTGTGAAACGTTTGATATCTACCTTGAGAAACTCATTTATTCCATTGTACATTACGACTATTTAGGTTTAAATGGAGAGGATTTGCCGTTTTCCACCAATTTCAGATTACTATTTTGCCGTTTTCCACCAAATGTTGCCGTTACCTATTCAATTCTTCCTATTTTACAACTAAGAATGCACGTATCCTTGTTTTTAGTCGGAATTATTACAGATTTTTCCGACTTAAAAGATTTGTATATACACTGATAAACGGGCAAAAACTTATGAGTCTTGCATTTTTTTCAAGCGAATAAGTTAGACTTTAATACACTTTTTCCAACGAAAAAATCATTCAATATCCACTAATTCTTTTGTCGGTTTGACGCCATTAGGTGCGTTTTCCTATAAAATCAGGTATTAAAAAACAGCGTTTTCCGATTGAAGGTGTCAATCATGGTATTTTGCTTTTGCGGTGTTTCGTACAAACAAGTAAGGCAAATATCTTAATGCCTAATGCATTAAAATACTTGCCTTGCTAAATTCGGTTATTATAAAATCTCTTAACTAGCAACAAAAAGTTCTCTTAGATATGCACTGTCAGAAGAGTATTGATTCTCGCATAAATACTTTAATGCCATTTTAAGAGTGTGAATTTCACTATTGTTTTTTATCGCAGCAAACAAAGACTTAAATCGAGGGTCTGAGTTAGAAGATACCCTTTTAGTTTCGTCGGTAAATCTTTTTAACTCATCTGGTAGACCAAAAGTCTTGACATCAACCATTTGCTCTTCCGCACAATCTAAAACAAACTTATCTACGGCAGGTGCTATTGTAATTAGATATTGATGGCGTTTACGATGCTTCATCAATGTCAAGTGCTCAGTTTGAGCTATGACATCACATTCTTGGATATACCCATGTTGAACTTTATCCTTATCAATAATTCCGACGGCAAACCTATCTGCAAAAGTAGATTTCATTTGTCCTACAACCTTAGAACAACAATGCTGGTGATTAACACCTGCATTAAGCAGATATTCAATAAGGTTAGTATCAACGAAGCATTCGGGCATTACATGTAGTAGTTTGTTCTGTTTCATACGTACAATTCGAAATTAAAGAACATATCTACTCCATTGTCATATATCTCATGAATTTCCTCTTCGCTGAGTTGTCTTACACAATATGACCTTTCAGCATCATTAGAAGGGTATGTAAACAGTACATTCATACCTTCCGGAGAGACCTTTATAAGTTGGTTAAGAACATATGGACTATGAGTTGCTACAAACAACATATCATTATGTTTCTCAATAGCATCTAACAGCCAATTTACAAACTTACATTGCGTAGGAGGGAATAAATTATCCTCTGGTTCTTCAAGGAATATCTCGCTATGATCCACATTGGTATATTTGTGGTACATAGATCTAAAACGCTCAGCCTCTTCCTTATTCACAAAATTATAATCATATCCTTCTATTGTGACGGTTTCTGAGTGTGCACTTTCCTCCTTGCTCTTAAATTTGTTATATATTGTAGATAGTAAGTTCTTTCGTTCTTCCTTTTGGTCATATGAAATCTTACCATTACGATCTTTGTATTGACCATTTACAAGATAATCCAAATGAACATACATCGGGAGGAGCGATTGAACACCGCTTGAACTCTCTCTAAGCATCAATGGTTTCCCGTTTTCTAACTGAATTCTGTCAGAATTAGATTGACTATCGTATGAATACGACATACCCAAGTCAAGGACGTTTTCTTCTTTCTTGACAAATCTTCGAGCCTTATCCCAGTCCGACATAAACTCAATCATATTTCCATCCATTGACAATGAACTCCAACCAGGAATTGCTGCCACCAAATTTCTGTCAGCAGGGATATAACTTACTTTAGGTCGTTTATATTCCCACCTCTTAGATTTCCATGTATTCTTAAATGTCTTTGATGAATGGTCATAACTGAATTTCAAATGGCGGGTTTCATATTCAATGTAGGTATTATCTTGGATATAGCCTGCCATTTTATAGTAGTCTGCCATAATGTCAATAAACGAACTGCCCTTGCCAAAGCCATTGATTTTTTGAGTAAGTTCCAAGCGTTTCTCCACCCATGAACAATAACACGCAGTCTTAAGTACACAGCTCTTTCCAGAGCTCTGCATACCTGTGATTATATTGACTTTCCCTAATGTGAGATTTGCCTCCTTTATAGGACCGAAATTCTTTATGAGCAGACGTTTCATAACATTACAATTTCTTGTTTAACATACAAAGATAATGCTTTTTTCTCTAATACGGTTTAACTGAGGCGATAAAAATCATTAAATGTATAATATAACGCAATTCATTGTCAGATAATCAAATAGGTTTTTACCTTATGATTTGGTTGAAAGCGAGCAAAAACTTGTGATTTTTGGAAGTTTTCGCCCGCTTAACCCGACAATATAAGGTTGAAATTTCATCCTTTAAACAAGTCTCTTGTCCCTCTTCCCAACCCAAAATCTACCCTCTAAAACGCCCCAACTATGACATCTAATGACACGTTATGACGTGTATAGACCGATTTGAAAATCAATGAAATAACCGTTATATATTAGCAGTTGAAATCACTTTTTGTATAACTAAAAAACATTTCGACGTATGAAGAAAAAAGTATTATTCGCAGCAGCATTTATGCTTGCAACAGTAGGTGCTTACGCACAGGGTAACGGTATCGCAGGTATCACCGAGGCTACCAATAAACGAATGTCGAACAAGTCATATCATTCAAAATCCCTATCAATCTGAAATTTAGAAATTTTATAAAATTTCAGCACATACTTTCTTCGAAATGATCCTTTCAAATAATCTTTTTTGTTACTTTTGCCAAGGACTACTCAAAAAAACAAATCAGACTTATACTATGGAAAATTACCTCAATGACCGAGTTTACTCAGTATTTTGGAGGAGCACCGCTGCCTGTATGTAATCTTTCTGTTGCAGAACCGGAAGAAACCGATGCTGAAGATTTGCTCTATTGCAGTGCTCCTGTAAATGGTATTTCACTCAAGGTGGCTAAGCCGGCAACCCATTTTACCTTGTACTACAATATGGTGATGTTCTTTGCAAATGGAGGCGGAACGTGTTATATAGTTTCCGTCGGAACATATGCTGAGGGTAACCAAATAGACAAGGACAAGGTTGGTATGGCACTCGATGCCCTGAAGAAGGTGCGCGAGGTTACGATGGTTGTTGTACCTGAAGCTGTTAATGTGGATGGTTGCAAGGATATTCAGCAACTTGCAATCAAGCATTGTGGTGAGATGCAGAATCGCTTTGCTCTGTTTGATGTACAGCCTAAGGCTAGTGCTGATGAGATTATGTCACAGCAAATTGAGACTTTCCAGACTAACATCGGTGCAAACTATCTCTCTTATGGTGCAGCCTACTATCCTTATCTGAGTACCTCAGTTCTTGGTGACAAGGATATACAATCCTTCGTTGGGAAGAAACTCCCGAACTTTCTGCCGTTTTCGGGGAGGATTCAAAACTCGGTAAATATGTAGCCGAATGCTTTGCTGATATGAGTGATGCTGCAAGAAACAACGTTCATAGTGCATTGCTTATGAACTGGGAAGAGTACAAGCACTCAGTAGGCAAGGTGAAGGACTATTTGAACCTTATTCCTCCTTCAGCTGCAAAGGCTGGCATTTACACAATGGTTGATAATACCCGTGGCGTATGGAAATCTCCAGCTAATGTTTCTATCAACTTCGTGAACAGCCCTACAGAGGACATTAGCGATCTTGAGCAGGAAGACCTCAATATGCCGATGAACGGAAAGGCTATCAATGCCATCCGTACATTCCCTGGCGAAGGTGTAAAGGTATGGGGTGCCCGTACCCTCGATGGCAATTCGCAGGATTGGCGTTATGTAAACGTTCGTCGTACGATGCTTTACATCGAAGAGTCTGTGAAGAATGCAGCTAAGGCATATGTGTTCGAGCCTAATGTGGCGAACACCTGGCTCAACATGAAGTCTATGATCGGTAGTTTCCTCAGCAGCGTATGGAAGCAGGGCGGTCTTGCAGGTGCAGTGCCTGAAGATGCTTTTGCGGTACAGGTAGGTTTGGGAGAGACAATGACTCAGGACGATGTACTCAACGGCATTATGCGTATCACCGTACTGGTAGCTATTACCCGTCCGGCTGAGTTTATCGAGATTACCTTCCAACAGCAGGTACAGAAGAGTTAATAGCCTTCAAATGTGTAAATCAATTCTTATTTAGTAACAGATTAAAACAGAAATATTATGGCAGAGACTGGCGCAACCCAGAGCCAAAGTACATGGCCGGTTCCTGAATTTCACTTCAGCGTAGAAATCAGCAATGTAGGAGTTATCTCTTGCAAAGAGGTTTCAGGACTTGAGACCGAATTTGATGTAATCGAGTATCGTGCAGGCGACTCGCCTGAGTTCACGAAGAATAAGCAGCCCGGTCTGCGCAAGACCAGCGATATCACTCTCAAGAAGGGTATCTTCGTTAGCGACAATAAGATGTGGGAATACATCGGAAAGGTTAAGATGAATACCATCCAGCGTGAGACAGTAACCATCAAATTGCTTGACGAGTCGGGCAATCCTGTTCAGAGCTGGCAGGCAGTGAATGCTTGGCCTAAGAAGATGCAAGTCGAGGGCTTCAAGGCCGAAGGCAACAGCGTGGCAATGGAGACATTGACTCTTGCTCACGAAGGAGTTAAACCTATTTAATTGAATTATTGAAATGTCTGCAAACACCAACAACTGGGCACCTCCCGTGCAGTTCCACTTTAGCGTGGTATTCAAACTGCCGAGTGGCGATACTGCTGCCTCTTTTAGGAGTGTGAGCGGTATCGACCAGACGTTGGCATTGCAGCAGCAGGCTCAGCAGGGGGACAATGACCTGTGGCTTCCCACAGGCGTAAGCCAAAGAGTCTCAAACTGACAGATAAGGAAATCGAAACTGTTGAGTCAATGCTTGCAGGTGTCAAGGCAAACTGGTCAAAGATGGCGAATACATCCATCGGAGGTTTCCAACGCAGTTTCATCGAGCGCGAGGGTCATTTGGAGCAGCAAGAAAGCAAATGGATACTGACAGTTGAGAACAAAGCATACGATATACTCTTGGACTCGTTGCCGTGGTCATACAAGATGATACGCCTCCCGTGGCTTAAAAAGCCGATAAGTGTATCGTGGCGAGATAAAGAAGACTTTGATTTTGATAGTATTAACCGATAAATTACAGAACTTATGGAAGCGGAAAGACTTTACACAAAACAGCCGTCCCGCACCATTCAGCAGAAGCGTGGTGGCGAGTCCGCATTGGAAATGGTTGACAACCGTCCTGCCGGAATACTTCAGGCAATGTAAGAACATCCTATACAGAGGGTAGAAGATGATGAAGATATTCTGCAAGGAAAGTTTGAGGCTCCTGTGCAGAAAAAGAATCTGACAGGTATGCCGGACAATCTGAAAGCAGGTATCGAAGATTTGTCGGGATTCTCAATGGATGATGTAAGGGTACATTATGGCTCAAGCAAGCCTGCTGCTGTTCAAGCACACGCCTATACGCAAGGCACAGACATCCATATCGCACCCGGACAGGAACGCCACCTGCCACATGAAGCTTGGCATGTAGCCCAACAAATGGCAGGTCGTGTACAACCTACGACTGAAATCGGTGGTATGCCTGTGAATGATAATGCAGCCCTTGAACACGAGGCCGATGTAATGGGAGCAAGAGCGAATAGTTATTAAAATTTGAGGTTATGAAAGAGCATATTGGGTGGTTAGAAGCGGTGCTGCATGTGACTATCGGTGTGTATTTTCAACAACAAGGTTTTGAGAATGCTTCCGTTGGTCAGTTACGACCTCCTTCAAGCAAGTGGTTGGACGAGGCGACCAAACATTGTGACATATCATTTGAGGAAAGGGTCATTGTGATGCTTGCCTTGATGCCTCATATCAAGCCGCAGGCTCTTGATACCTTTTTTCTTCAGAATGGTGCTCTTGACAGGCAATTTACGCAATTTGGTGGTTGGAAAGGACTGTCTCACGGAGGCTTTCTGCCAACGGGAGAAACGGCAGTCTTCATTATCGCAGACGATGATCCTATCAAGCGATGCGAAGTTGTGCGTATGTTTCAGCGTGACTATTGGTTTTACACATCGAATATTTTGCGATTGGAAGGCGCAAATGAGGGTGAACCATTCCTAAGTGGTCAGTTACGAGTATCGGAAGAGTTTCTGAGTCATGTGTTACTCAATAGAGAGTACAAGCCTGACTACAGCATCGGATTCCCTGCCAAACTCATTACCACACCTCTTGAGTGGGAGGATATGGTATTGGATTATCAGACGCACGAAGCACTTGAAGAAATAAACACTTGGATTGAGCATCAACATACAATTATGGAAGACTGGGGTTTGAAACGCATACTCAAGCCCGGTTATCGTGCTTTGTTCTATGGTCCTCCGGGAACTGGTAAAACCCTTGCAGCGACACTGCTCGGCAAGAAGAACAATATGGATGTCTATCGTGTGGACTTGTCAATGATAGTGTCAAAGTACATCGGTGAAACGGAAAAGAATCTTGCGAAAGTCTTTGACCTTGCAGAAAACCGTAACTGGATACTATTCTTCGATGAAGCGGATGCACTCTTCGGCAAGCGAACATCCACCAACACCTCGAATGACCGACACGCCAATCAGGAGGTCGCATACCTCCTGCAACGCATCGAGGACTTCCCGGGTACGGTCATCCTTGCCACAAACCTGAAATCCAATATCGATGAAGCCGTTCAAACTCCACATTGATTTGCTGCATCACTTCGGTACTGCCACCTTTGTCAGGGTGGTTCTCCAATGCCAATCGGCGATACTCTTTCTTGAGTTCCGCCAATGAATGTATATTCTTAAATATTGCTTCTATATAACAAATACCTCTGCAAGCACGTTACGGCACGTTATTATTTGTATTTAGGCAACGTAGAAATCTTGTAAATCACTTTCGTAATGCCCCCGTAGGAGGGCACACATGCCTAACCGCAGGTGAGCAAGGCGAACCTGCGGATTAGGGATAACAACTGTGTAGTTCTATCGGTCCCCGTAGGAGGACCCACAGCACTTGGATATACTATAAGTTGAACTCATTAAGTTGCTTTCTCCTCTATTGTCTATTCGGACAGCTA
>JBGVPF010000075.1:0-11261 GCA_045126825.1 Alloprevotella sp. | reverse complement strand
CACGTATTTGCGCGTATCTACTCGTATTTTTTGAGCCACGAATGGGCACGAATTTACACTAATTCCGAGCGGAGTGGAATTGTCTCACGCAGACGGCGCGGACCTTCGCGGAACAACATGCGGAGCAAAATTCTGTGTTTTTGTGTGAAAAAAATCTCACGCAAAGGCGCAAAGGGCGCGAAGCGTTACGTACTTTTGTTCTTATGTCAAAAATATTGCACGCAGATAACGCAGAACCACGCAGACGCTTTGCGGAACTTTGCGCCTTTGCGTGAGAAGAAAATATGTCCTTTTGTTCTTATGTCAAAAAAAATATTTCACTCACGGAATACACAGAATTTTTGCTTCGCAACTCTATCTATTTTTTTGTCAACAGATTAAACAGCACAGAATGACACAGAATTTTGTGTTTGACAGAAGAACATAAGTATTGAATTGGCGCCTCCAAAATGAGAGTGAAAACAACTTTTTTCAAATTCCTGTATTTCAACTGTTTATAAGTTTGTTATATAGAAGCAATAATTTGTAAACCACTCCCCCATTACCTTGTTTTTTGTAGTTCCCCAGCAGCGTGCGGATTCGCCCATTTGTGCGAATTCGCACACTGTTTTCTTTTCACCATGCGCAACGCAACGCTGATTTTCAGTGATTTACATTTTTGGCATTGTTTTTGTTTATACTCCAAGTGTTGATGCCAAGTATCTCGGAGTGAAGTCGGCGCTACGCACAAATAATAAAAAAGATAGATAGTACAGTTGACGGTTTCTAAAGTGATGCACGACGTGCGGCTTTAGGGCTTCACTTTGAGAACTTGAGCATTAAAAAAACGCAACACACCTTATTTATTAACCTCCCTACCCTCACATTCATCCCATGCGTACGTTATTTACCCTTGCCCTAATGCTGCTCCCCTTGTGCGGTTTCGCACAGCGCGTGCTTACTCTTGAAGAGTCTTTAGCCCTTGCCTGCGAACAGTCGCCCGATGCGCGTGCTGCCCGCCATACCTTTAGAGCCGCCTATTGGAACTACCGCAACTACAAAGCCAATTACCTGCCCTCGGTTACGCTGAACGCTTCGCCCTATCTGAACCGTAGCATCTCGAAGGTGACGCAGGGGGATGGCAGTGTGAAATATGTAGAGCAGAATTTGCTTTCAACGGACATGAGTTTGAGCCTCACGCAAAACATTTCCTTTACGGGAGGCACCTTGAGTCTGGAATCGTCGTTGGAACGCCTGGAACTCTTCTCAAGCAAGTCCACTTCGTGGCAAACGGCTCCCGTATTTCTCACCTACCAGCAGCAACTCTTTGGTTACAATTCCTTGAAATGGAATAAGCGTCTGGAACCTGCTAAATATATTGAGGCCCAGCGCTCGTATGTGGAGACTGTGGAACTCGTGAAGCAGGCAACCGTAAGCCGTTTCTTCTCCCTCGCCATGGCACAAAGCAATTTGGAGAGCGCGCGTAAGAACTTTGCGCAAGCCGATACCCTTTACCGCATTGCGCAAGGGCGTTACGAATTAGGAACGATTACGGAGAGCGACATGTTGCAGTTGGAGGTGAAGCGCCTCAACGAAGAAACGGACCTGCTCAACGCGGGTACTCAATTAGATTACGCCATGCAGTCGTTGAAGTCCTACCTTGGCATTACTTCGGAAGACAGTATTGTCATAAAAACGGACAGCATTGTCCCCATCTTCGCCGTATCTGCCGCCAAAGCATTGGCGATAGCCTTGGAGCGCGCCCCCGACGTTGTGGCATGGCAGCGAAGACTCACCCAGGCGGATGCCGACGTGGCTTACGCCAAAAGTCAGGCGGGACTGAAGGCAGACATCTACCTGCGCTTTGGGTTGACACAAACGGCACGCCGCTTTGAAGAGGCTTACCGCCGACCAATGGATCAGCAGTACGTCAGCATCGGACTTTCGTTGCCCATCCTCGACTGGGGACGCGGAAAGGGGCGCGTAAAAATGGCGAAGTCACAGCGCGACTTGGTGACGACGCAGGTGGAGCAGGCGGAAAGTGATTTTGAACAAAACATCCGCCGCATCGTGGCGCAGTTTAACATGGCAGCACGCCGTGTGGGCATTTGCCGAAAGGCGGCAGAGACGGCGGAGCGCCATTACGACGTAGCACGACGCCTTTACGTGATGGGCAAGAATACGGTGTTGGAATTAAACTCCGCACTCTCGGAAAAAGATAATGCGCGCACCGCTGCCGTCGCAGCACTTGAGGAATACTGGAGCCTCTATTACACCCTCCGTTCCCTAACCCTCTACGACTTTGAGCGCAATCAGGAGATTTCTGGGGAGGACGCCATCGAATAGATGGGGTTCAAACACCTGCAAATTGCCTTTTCGTTAGTGAGATACTGCCGAAAGACAACCACAATCCTTTTTTCTACAACAAAATGTAATTAAAATTTAGATTTTGCTTGTCATTTTGAAATATAACCCCTATATTTGCCGACGAAACAACACACAAACTATGCAGACTCAGAATACACATAATCGTTTTCACCATCATTTCCTACCAAAAGGCGGGTTGAGACGTGTGTAAATGGTGTGTATCCAGGTGATATGACTCTTATTCTCGAGGCTCTCCCGATGTTGTGATGGGGTGAGCCTCGATATTTTTTGGTTATAATATAGGAGTTGCCCCATAAAGACTATCATACCCCCTCCCCGCCAAAGGCGGTACTCCCCCTATCTTAAGGGGAGAGAAGAGCTTGATATTTCCGTTAAAACGACTCAACAGATGTAAACAATCTCGCTTTCACTTGGTATAAATAGTATAGGAGTTCTCCGCATGGCGCTCTCCCCTTAAGATAGGGG
The DNA here is from genome assembly GCA_045126825.1 of Alloprevotella sp. Classification (GTDB taxonomy): domain Bacteria; phylum Bacteroidota; class Bacteroidia; order Bacteroidales; family Bacteroidaceae; genus Alloprevotella. The sequence continues at coordinate 8,429 of JBGVPF010000075.1, read as the reverse complement.
GAGTACCGCCCTCGGGCGGGGAGGGGGTATGATGACATTCTCAGAGTTTCCTTCAGCATTACCGTAGTATCCCTTAAGATAGGGGGAGCCGACGCCCGAAGTAAGAGCAGAGGGCAAACTTGTTTGGACTATGCCTTACGAGAAGGAGGACGATGAGCGAAGCGAAAATCAAAACCTCCGCAGGCGGGGAGGGGGTATGATGATTCTTCTTATATTGGGTCAACTGCTATATCATTACCTATTTTTTGAATTAACACTAACACAAGACTAACTTCTATGTTACGTATAGCAATACAGTCGAAAGGTCGCCTTCATGACGACACGATGGCACTCCTTGCCGAAGCTGGAATCAAGATTGACAAATCCAAGCGCACCCTTCTGCTTGCGGCGCGCAACTTCCCCATGGAGGTGCTCTTCATGCGCGATGACGACATCCCAGGTATCGTTGCCGACGGCACAGCCGACATTGGCGTCGTGGGCCTCAACGAAGTGTTGGAGCGCAATGAGGATGTGAAGATCGTGCGTGAGTTAGGATTCGGCGGTTGTCGCCTTTCGATTGCCATACCTAAAAGTGAACCTTACGAAGGTGTGGAATGGTTGCAAGGCAAACGCATTGCCACTTCCTACCCCGGCATTTTGCAGCGCTTCCTTGCCGATAAGGGCATCACAGCTCAAGTTCACACGATTACGGGTTCCGTAGAAATCTCTACGGCGATTGACATTGCCGACGCTATCTTTGACATCGTAAGTTCGGGTTCTACCCTCGTGAGCAACAACCTTAAGGAGGTGGAACGCGTAACCGATAGCGAGGCGGTGCTTATTGCTGGAAAGGAATTAGACGCAGAATCACAGGCGGCACTTGACGACTTGCTCTTCCGCATTACTGCCGTACAAAATGCTGTTGATAAGAAATACGTGCTGATGAATGCTCCCAGCGACTGCGTGAGTGACATTCTTGCCGAACTTCCTGGCATGAAGAGCCCTACAGTAATGCCGCTTGCGCAAGAAGGTTGGTGTAGCATCCACGCCGTACTTGAAGAAAAGCGCTTCTGGGAAATCATCGGTCGCCTGAAGGCAAAGGGCGCACAGGGAATACTTGTGTTGCCGATTGAGAAGATGATTTATTAAATTAGTAGACAAGTTTTTAGTAGACAAGTAAACAAGAACCATGCGGAACTTCATAACGGGACTTCTGTAACCTTCTCGTCTACTCGTACCTATTAAACTTGTCTACTAAAAAGACTTTTAGTCCCTCAACTATGACTCTTTCTTTCTCCCCCAATAAATCCGAATGGGACGCACTCCTACGCCGTCCCTCGCTTGATATAACCGAACTTTTCGATATCGTACGTCCGATTGTGGATGAGGTAGCCGAGAAGGGCGATGCGGCACTCCGTGCGTATGCGGAGCGTTTTGATAAAGTGTGCCTTACGGACCTTCGTGTGAGTGAGGCAGAATTTCGTGCGGCGGAGGCACTCGTTTCCGACGACTTGAAGAATGCCCTTCGCCAAGCTTACTCACAGATTTATGCCTTCCACGCGGCGCAGCGCTTTAGTGGCGTACGCGTAGAAACTGCTCCAGGTGTCATGTGCGAACAACGCGCTTTGCCCATCTCACGCGTAGGGCTTTACATTCCAGGTGGGTCTGCCCCACTCTTCTCTACGGTATTGATGCTCGGCATTCCCGCCCGCATCGCCGGATGTGAGAAAGTCGTGCTCTGCACTCCCCCTGCGAAAGACGGAAGCGTGCATCCCGCCATTCTCTTCGCCGCTTCGCTTTGCGGCATTACCGAAATCTTCAAAGTGGGTGGCGCACAGGCGGTAGCGGCTATGGCTGTGGGAACAGAGACTGTGCCTAAAGTGGACAAGATATTCGGCCCCGGCAATCAATATGTAATGGCGGCAAAACAATGGGTGGCGTTGAAAGGAACGGCTATCGATATGCCCGCTGGTCCAAGTGAAGTAGAGGTGCTTGCTGACGACTCTGCGCGCGCTGACTTTGTTGCCGCCGACCTTTTGAGTCAAGCAGAACACGGTCCTGATAGCCAAGCGATTCTTATTACTACCAGCAAAAAATTGGCGGAAGATGTGGTGGCAGAAGTAAGTCGCCAATGCGCCGCACTTCCTCGCCATGAGATTGCCGAAAAAGCCTTGCAACACAGTAAGATTATTGTGTTCGACACCATGGAAGAGGCGCTTGAAATGACCAACCTTTATGCGCCCGAACACTTAATCATTGCGACACGCGATTACCGCGAAGTGGCGCAAAAGATAAGCCATGCGGGCTCGGTGTTCCTTGGAAATTACAGTTGTGAAAGTGCAGGCGATTATGCTTCGGGAACGAACCACACCCTGCCTACTTCAGGCTTTGCAAAGTCTTACAGCGGCTTGTGCCTTGATAGTTTTATGCGCAAAATTACCTTCCAAGAACTCACGGAGGAAGGCATTCGCAGCATTGGACGTTGTGTAGAACTTATGGCTGCGGCAGAAGAATTGGATGCGCACCGAAATGCGATGACACTTCGCCTTGCAGTTTGTAAGGAGTTGGAGGCAGAGAAAAATAAGTCCGAGTTAGTTTCTGCAAAATCCGATACCGTTGCGCATCTCGTACGCCCCAACGTCATTAAGATGGAGGCTTATAGTTCTGCACGTGATGAATATTCGGGCAAGCAAGCAACGGTTTTCCTCGATGCGAACGAGAGTCCTTACAATGCGCCCTTTAATCGCTACCCCGACCCTCTTCAGACGGAGGTGAAGGCGGAATTGGCGAAAATCAAAAGCGTGCGCCCCTCACAACTCTTCTTGGGCAACGGCAGCGATGAGGCGATCGACCTCGTGTTCCGCGTGTTCTGTCGCCCGGGTGTGGATAATGTGGTGGCACTTGAACCTACTTACGGTATGTATGCCGTTTGTGCAGCAACAAACGACGTGGAGTACCGCCGCGTACTGCTTCGCGAGGACTTCTCTTTCCGTGCGGCGGATGTGCTTCAGGCTACGGACGCCAACACTAAGGCTATTTTCCTTTGCTCTCCCAATAATCCCACGGGCAACCTCTTGCCACGCGAGGAGATGGACATCCTGTTAAAGGAATTCCCCGGTATCGTGGTGGTGGATGAGGCTTACGGCGACTTTGTTCCCGAAGCGTCCCTGCGCTTTGCTCTTGACCAGCACCCCCGTCTCATTGTGCTTGCCACCTTCTCCAAAGCGTGGGCATCGGCTGGACTTCGCCTCGGCATCGCTATGGCTTCGGAAGAAATCATTGGTTATTTCAACAAGGTGAAATACCCCTACAACGTCAACATTCTCACCCAGCAGCAAGCGCTTGAGATTTTGAAGAGCAAAGACCTCGTTGCGGATTGGATTAGCCTTATTCTTGCCGAACGCAGCAAGATGGTGGAAGCATTAGAAGCCCTTCCCGATTGCCAAAAGGTATACCCCTCGGACGCCAATTTCGTCCTTGCAAAAATCAACAACGCAACGGCGCTCTACAATGCCCTTGTTGACCGCGGCATTATTGTAAGAAATCGCAGCAAGGTGCGACTCTGCAACGATTGTTTGCGCATTACTATCGGCACTCCCGCTGAAAATGAGGCGCTACTCGCAGCGTTGAAGGAGATAACGAATTAGGTTTTGAGGTTTTAAGGTTTTGAGGTTTTAAGGAGCCATCCGGGACGTCAAAGACCTTAAAGACCCTAAAGAACTTACTCTACTCTTTCCCTTAAAACCTCAAAGCGAAGCGACCTCATAACCTCAAGACCTTCCCACATCATGAAAAAAGCACTTTTTATCGACCGCGACGGCACGCTTATCCAAGAGCCTGCCGACGAACAAATAGATGATTTCTCAAAACTCGTTTTTGTGCCCGGCACCTTCCGAGCTTTGACCACGATTCGCGAACTTACGGATTACGAACTCGTCATGGTGAGCAACCAAGACGGACTGGGCACAGAGTCTTTCCCCGAGGATACTTTCTGGCCCGTACATAATTTTATATTGGATACGCTCAAGGGCGAAGGAGTAGAATTTGACAATATCCTTATCGACCGCCATTTTCCGCATGAGAATGCCCCGACGCGCAAACCTGGAACGGGGATGCTCACGGAGTATATGACGGGCGAATATGACTTAGCAAATTCCTACGTTATCGGCGACCGTATGACGGATGTGCAACTGGCGGAAAATTTGGGCTGTCGTGCGCTCCAAATTGGTACGGACGGGATGGATTGGAAGAAGATTACGGAAATCCTTGTGGCGGGTGAGCGCACCAGTGAGGTGAAGCGCACGACGCGTGAAACGGATATCTACGTGCGTATCGACCTTGACCGCGCCGGACGCTGTGATATTTCCACAGGACTCGGTTTTCTTGACCACATGCTCGCACAAATTGCCCACCATGGCGGACTCTCGCTCACGGTTCATACGAAGGGCGATTTACAGGTGGACGAACACCACACCGTAGAAGACACTGCCCTCGCACTTGGAGAATGTCTGCGCAAAAGCCTCGGCAACAAACTCGGCATCAGTCGCTACGGCTACTGCCTGCCTATGGATGATTGCCTCTGCCAAGTAGCCCTTGACTTCGGCGGTCGCCCCTGGTTGCAATGGGAAGCCGAATTTAAGCGCGAACGTATCGGAGATGTACCCACAGAACTCTTCTTCCACTTCTTCAAAAGCTTCAGCGACGCCGCCTTAATGAATTTGAGCATCCGCGCTGAAGGACAAAACGAACACCATAAGATTGAGGGCATCTTCAAAGCCCTTGCGCGTGCCATCAAGATGGCGGTAGCAAGAGATGTGCGCCACTTGGTGTTGCCTTCAAGTAAGGGGACGCTTTGAAAAAATGAGAAAGGAGAAAGGAGAAATGAGAAAGACCTTGCGGGGTGTTTCCTTTATCCTTCTGCTCCGCATGGATTTCTCATTTCTCCTTTCTGATTTCTCATTTCAAAAAAACAAATTCTCGTGAAAACTGCTATAGTTCAATATAATGCTGGCAATATTTGCTCTGTAATCAATGCCCTGCGCCGCATTGGCGTAGAGCCGATTGTTACAGGCGACCCCGAAGAGATTATGAGTGCCGACCGCGTCATTTTTCCTGGACAAGGCGAAGCGGCAACCACCATTGCGCACCTTAAGCGTAGCGGGTTAGACCGCGTGATTAAGGAATTGCGCCAGCCTGTACTCGGAATTTGCATCGGTCAGCAATTACTCTGCGAACATTCCGACGAGGGCGACACGCCCTGCCTCAATATTTTTGAAGGAAGTCGGGTGCAGAAATTCATTGCGCCTGAAGGAGTCAACTTAAAGGTGCCCCACATGGGTTGGAATACGATTGAGAACACCCGTTCACCTCTCTTCAAGGACCTTGCGCCCGATAGTTACGTCTATTTCGTACATAGTTTCTACGCTCCCGTATGTGAATGGACAATAGCCGAGACCAACTATGGCGGCATTCCCTTTAGCGCCGCCATGCGTCGCGACAATTTCTTCGCCACCCAGTTTCACCCCGAAAAGAGTGGCACTGTGGGCGAGCAGATTCTCACCAATTTCATGACAATAGATTTTTAGTAGACGAGTTAATAGGTACAAGTAGACAAGATAGTTACACAGTCACATCGTAAACACTTGGAACTTCTACCGTTTTTCTCAAACCTCTTGTCTACTCGTACCTAAAAAACTTGTACCTAAAAAATGATTGAACTCATCCCAGCCATAGACATCATCGACGGTAAATGCGTGCGCCTTACGAAAGGTGATTACGATGCCAAGAAAGTGTATGACGCCAATCCTGTCGACGTAGCCAAGCGCTTCGAAGACATGGGCGTGACGCGTCTGCACATGGTGGACCTTGATGGGGCGAAAGAAAGTCACATCGTGAACTACCGCGTTCTTGAACAAGTTGCTACGCAAACCAACCTCGTTATAGATTTCGGTGGAGGCGTAAAACATGCCGACGACCTGCGCATTGCCTTCGACAACGGAGCTTCAATGGTGACCGTTGGTAGTTTGGCTGCCACGAACCCCGACTTGCTTTTGGATTGGTCGCAAACATTTGGTGCGGATCGCTTCATCGTGGGTGCTGATGCGCTGGATGGTCGCGTGAAAATCAAAGGTTGGAAAGAGGATGGCGGAATGACGCTCGACGAGTTCATTAACTTTTACATGCAACACGGCATTACGCAAGTGCTCTGCACAGATATTAGTCGCGATGGCATGCTTCAAGGGCCCAATACGGCACTCTATAAAAATATTATGGCGCAGCATCCCCAGTGCCACTTGATTGCCAGCGGCGGGGTGAGTTCAGAAGCCGACATTGAAGCACTTAACGAAGCGGGCATCCCTGCCGTGGTCTTCGGCAAGGCTTTCTATGAAGGGAGAATCGATCTTCCCGCTTTGCTTAAGAGAATAGAGTAAAGAGTAAAGATAAAAGATGCCATTCGGCACGCACCGTCGGCACGACATCTTTGTTTCCACCCTCACACCTCTACCCTCTTTTATCCTTACTCTTTTAACTTTACTCTTTAACCCATGCTTGCAAAACGCATAATCCCCTGCCTCGACGTAAAAGATGGGCGCACAGTGAAGGGGACCAACTTTGTAAACCTCCGAGAAGCGGGAGACCCCGTAGAACTTGGGAAAGCCTACAGTCTGCAAGGCGCTGACGAACTCGTGTTTCTCGATATTACCGCCACCCATGAGGGTCGCAAGACATTTACCGAGATGGTGAGCCGCGTGGCTGCCGAAGTGTCCATCCCGTTTACCGTTGGCGGAGGCATTAACGAACTTTCCGACATCGACAAGATGCTCGGAGCGGGGGCTGATAAAGTAAGTATCAACTCTGCCGCACTGCGCCGCCCCGAACTGATTGATGAAATTGCCCGCAACTTTGGTTCGCAGGTGTGTGTTACCGCCATAGACGCCCGACTGGAGGACGACGGCGAATGGTGGTGCTACATCAACGGTGGCAGAATCCGCACAGAGCGTCGCCTCTTTGAATGGGCACGCGAAGTGGCAGACCGCGGTGCGGGAGAAATACTCTTCACGAGCATGAACCACGACGGCGTGAAAACGGGTTTTGCAAACGAGGCACTCGCCCTGCTTTCCGACAATCTCCCCATCCCAATTATTGCCTCGGGAGGCGCAGGGGCGAAGGAGCATTTCGCCGATGCCTTCCGCATAGGTCACGCCGACGCCGCACTCGCCGCCAGTGTGTTCCACTTCGGTGAGATTCCCATCCCCGAACTCAAGACTTACCTCCATGGGGAAGGCATTCCTGTGAGATAAATGTACTCTTGATTTTTTCTATTTGAGACATACCCCCTCCCCGACTAAAGTCGGTACTCCCCCTAACTTAAGGGGAGAGTTTAGTTACCGACTTCCGCTAAAAAATTACCGCCAAAACAGTTGAGTCTTTTAGCTAATCTTCATAATAGGAAACACATTCTAAACTCTCCCCTTAAGTTAGGGGGAGTACCGCCCAAGGGCGGGGAGGGGGTATGTCTTAATACCTTATAACCTAAAAACCTCAAGACCTCAAAAAATGATCGATTTCGAAAAACAAGGCGGACTCGTTCCCGCCATTATCCAAGACAGCACGACACGCAACGTGCTCATGCTTGGCTATATGAACCAAGAATCTTACAATAAAACGCTCGAAACGGGGCGCGTCACATTCTTCAGTCGTTCGCGTCAACGCCTGTGGACAAAGGGTGAAGAGAGCGGCAACTACCTTGAACTCGTCAGCATTGCCGAAGATTGCGACAACGACACCCTCCTCGTGAAGGTGATTCCCCACGGTCCCACCTGCCACACAGGAACGGACACGTGTTGGGGCGAAAAGAACGAGAGCAATCCCCTCCTTTTCCTCTCCGAACTTCAAAACGTCGTGGAACAACGCCACCGCGACATGCCCGAAGGGTCATACACGACCACCCTCTTCCGAGATGGGCTCAACCGCATGGCACAAAAGGTGGGCGAAGAGGCACTTGAAGCCGTAATCGAAGCCACGAACGGAACCAACGACCGCTTACTCTACGAAGCATCCGACATGTTCTTCCACCTCGAAGTGTTGCTCACCGCCAAAGGTCTGCGCATCGAACAAGTGGCAGAGGAACTCCAAAAGCGCCATCAGCCGGGGTGGAAAAAACACTAACTTCAACACCCGAAATTTCCAATAACGTAGCAGGTATTCCCCCATAAGGAACACCTGCTACGTTTGTTCTAAAATATTGCTGTCCGCTAAAATTTGTCTCTTTATTTTAGAGAACACGAATTGCACGAATAACACGAATTCTTGCGGGGTGTTATCTTTGCTTATCGCATACGAATTGCACGAATACCATCCGGATGGCATTCGTGTTATTCGCCTCTGATTAAGAAATATTCATCCCGCATGGAGATTCGTGTTATTCGTGAAATTCGTGTTCTCTTAAA
>JBGVPF010000074.1:0-26323 GCA_045126825.1 Alloprevotella sp. | reverse complement strand
TAAAATTTATCTCTTTATTTTAGAGAACACGAATTCCACGAACCGAAGGTCGCGCAAGTCAATCCTTGCGGGGGGGATATCTTGCTTATCGCATACGAACTAAAGGTCGAGAAAGCAATTGCACGAATACCATCCGGATGGCATTCGTGTTATTCGCCTCTGATTAAGAAATATTCATCCCGCATGGAGATTCGTGTTATTCGTGGAATTCGTGTTCTCTTAAACATAGAAATTCTCGTTTTTTTCGGTTGAATATCTATGAGGGACTTGTATGAGCACAACTATCCATCAAACAAAGAGTTATCTATATTTACCGGACAGCAATAAAATACTTCTTTTGTGGTAAGTGAATGCAAAAAGACCGCTCCTTTCTCATGAGGAGCGGTCTTTCTTATCTTCTCAATGACGTCACCTTTGTGCGTGACGCCTTGTTTAGAATGCTATAGTACCGAGGTTGCGGTCAACGAGGATGCCGTCAACAGCCTTGAGGTTGAACTTACCTGCCTTCTTCGCCTTAAACTTGATTGTGAAGAGGTGGTTAGAACCATTGTCGAGAAGGAAGTTGTTACCACGGTTCACGAAAGTGGGGTAGAGGGCCTTCTGACCGTTAGAGTGGAGACGGTCGTAAGTGAGATTCACCATGTTCTTCATACCTACGAGTTCTACGCCTACATATTCGAATTCAGCAGTGTTGTAGGGGAGACCGAAACCGAGTGCGTTCACTGCGTTGAGGTCCTTACCGCTTACCTTGATTTCAACAATGTCACCCGCCTTGTAAGCGTTAGCATTAGGTGTGAGTTCAAGGCTACCGGCAACCTTTGCGTTAGAAGCGCGTACGCCACCGTCAAGTTCTGTAGATACTACAGAGATGTCGAAGGCGTCGATAAGGCCGTTTGCGTTCACGTCACCAATACTTACATAGTCGAAGTCACCATCGATAGTGCGGAGACCTGTGTAGTTCATGTATGAAGTGAGGTCGTTATCGTCAATGCGCTTGTCGCGGTTGATATCGCCCTGGAGTACACTTTCAGTGTCTTCTACCTTGTAAACATACAATTCATGACCTGAACCGAAGTTACCAACTGCATTGGTTACAGAAATCTTGATGTAACGCGCAGTGGGGTTGCCCTTGAATGTGTGAGTAACCATAGCGCCGAGGCGAGGCCATGAGAATGCTTCGGGTTCACTCCAATTCTGCTTGTCAGAGCTGTAAGCGATAGTACCTTCGAGGATGGTACCGTTACCGCCATCTTCGCGGTGGTAGTATTCGAAGCGGTCGAGCTGGTTGAGTGTGCGGAGGTCGATAACCATGTCGAAGGGAACAGCTTCGCCCTTACCCCACTTCGTGTGCCAGCCGCTCTTCATGTCGAAGTCGAAGAGCTTCGCAATAGTTTGACCGGGTTGGTCTTCGCAAGTAACAGTAGCCTTGATGCCCTGGATAGCAAATTCAAGAGGATTAGAAAGCGTTGTCGCCTTCGCTGTAGTCCATTCAGAAGCGCCATCAGCATTTACGGCACGCACCTTGAATTCATAAGCAGTTTCAGCTTCGAGTGCTTCAAAGTTGAGGCTCAAATCTGTGATAGTAGAATAGCGCATGCCCTGGAATTCCACTTCGTAGAAGTCTGCGTTCTCAACCTTTTCCCAAGAGGGAGCGAGGTCGTAAGGCTTGATGTTTTCTTCTGTGAAGTTCACCTTGGGAGCAGCGAGAGTGCCGTGACTCTTCTTCAAGTGGTCTGCGGGTTTGAATTCAAAACCATCAACGAGGATTTCAAAGTCGCTTGCGGTGATGTCATACTTGGCGAGTTGGATAACAATCTGCGGGTTCTTCGTAATCACTTCCTTCGCAAATTCACTTCCGGGAGTCGCAAACTGATTGAGATTTGGCGCTTCTTCAAAACAATAGAAATTGTGATGTGTTTCCAAATCCTTCACATTTGCAACGGGCTTAAGCGTAATCTTCTTCTTACCCACCTTGAGCACCACCTTCTTGGGAGCAGCAGTAGCGTTGATGCGAATTTCTGTTGCCTTGTTGGGGTTGAAACCTTCAAAGTCGCCAGTTGTTGCACCGATGTTGATAGTGAGTTTCTTGCCTTCTACAGTAGTAGAGATGGGAGTCGTAGTGTTACGGCCGTAAAGGTATTCCTGAGTCTTACCGTCGTCGTCATACTCGTTGAAAGTAGCGCCTTCTGTTGCGTAGATTTCATAGCCGCGCCAGTTGTTTGCTACCTCCATGGGAGTGTTGTGAGGCTTGTTCATGGGGATGATAGAACCGCCCTTAACGAATACGGGGAGCTTCCAAAGGGGACAATCGTAGTTATTGATGATGCAACCGCCTTCGTAAACATCGCCATTGAAATAATCTACCCAAGTTCCTTCGGGGAGGTAGATGCCGTTGCGGATGTCGTTACCCTTTTCGTCCATCTTAGTATCCTTATAAATAGGAGCAACGAGGAATGAAGGACCAAAGAGGTACTGGTATTGTGTAGCTACACCGAGTGTGTATTCATTGGGATATTCCAAGAACATAGCACGAATCATGGGCTTGCCGTCAACAGCTTCGCGGGCAATGCTGTAAGCGTAAGGCATGAGCGCTGCCTTAAGCTTCATGTACCAACGGTTGATAGAAGTAGCGGGTTCGCCAAGCGCCTGAGGATACTTGGGATTAGCACCCCAACCGTCCATGTTGAGTTCCATAGGAGTCCAAGTCTTCCACTGGTATTCGCGAACATTCACGGGGATGTTTACCCCACCGAAGATACCGTCAACGTCGCTTGTGATATTGGGCTGACCAGAAAGACCAGAACCAATAAATGTGGGGATGTGGAAGCGGATGTATTCCCATTCACCACCTGTTTGGTCACCACTCCAGATACCTGCGTAGCGCTGTGTACCAGCCCAACCGTCGAGAGAGATGATGAAGGGGCGTGCGTTGCTACCGTAGTAGGGCATAATCTGACCTACGTCAGCAACACCGTTCAAACCGAAACTGTAACCAGCACCTACCCAAGCCACGTCAGTCTTTAATACGCGAACACCTGCGTCGCGCACTTCCTTAACAATGTCGCGCTGGAGGAGGGCTTCAATACCTTCCTTGGGATGAAGGTCACTCTGTGTCCAAAGACCAATTTCTACACCCTTCGCACGAGCATAGTCACCGAATTCCTTAAGGTTTTGGATGTTACCGTCAAGTGTTTCAGTCTGACCGTAACCTGCTCCGTAACCGTCGTTGGGAAGGAACCAACCGAGGGGAAGGTCGTTGTCCAAATAGCGGTCGAGTGCTGCACGCGCAGAGAACTGGTAGTTGCCAGGGAGTTCGCCGTTCAAACTTTCCTTGATACCGCCGTTGTCCTTCTGACTTTCGTTATACTGCTTGCCGTCTTCGTAAGCCATGGGGTAACGATGAGGCTTTTCTACTTCTGTCCAGTAGTCGCGGTTGTAGGCATTCAAGTGGCCCATGTAGAAACCGAACTTGGGAAGGAGCACGGGGTTACCTGTAAGTTGGTAGAAGTCGCCAAGAAGGTCCTGAGGCGTAGTGTTTACCATGAAGAACACGTCGAGGTAGTTTTCTTCGTGAGAAAGCACCACCTTGTCTGCTGCCTTAGAACCGAAGTCGTAAGTACCCTTCTTGAATGTGTGCCACATTACGCCGTAGCCCTTTGTAGACCAGTAGAAGGGCGTGGGACTTGCAACACCACCGTCAACCCAGTTGTTAGAGTTTTCGATAGCAATCTGCTTGCCCTTGTGAGAGAAGCGACCGTTCTGCACACCACCGCCGTAGAAGTATTCGTCAGCACGACCAGCGAGTGTGATAGTAGTCTTCTTTTCAGTAAATTCCTTTGCAGCAACTTCTTCGATTACGCATTCACCAGTAGCGCAATCATAAACGCTCATCAAACCTGACTTTGCGCAGAGTTTAACATCAATGCGAGGGGTTGCGATAGAGTAGAAACCTTGTTCTTCCTTTACCGTTACACCACCTACCGCACGGCGCGGTGTGTTCACGAGAATTTGTGCTTCAGGTTTCGCCTTGGGGTCGCGGATAATACCGCCCGCATTGTCTTGGAACACGCGGAAGATGTTTTGACCGTAGAAGTCAAATGTCATCGTCTGTCCATTAGCGAAGATGACTTCAACCGTTGTGGGGTTGATCATCTGCACACGAGAAATCTGTTGTTGCTGTACGCTGGCAACTTCTGCCTTGTCGATAGCAACACCTACAGTTGGAACTGCCGAAGTCAGTGAAAGTGCCAAAATCATGCACTTACCTGCCTGTGAAAGTCCTTTTTTCATAAGCGTTATGGATAAAAAATTAAGTGATTCTTAGTGTCGTTTCTTTATTGGCACACCATATATATATATACTACGGCGGCGGGAATAGCGAGGAGAGAAGAGTCGAAGCGGTCGAGGAGTCCACCGTGACCGGGAAGGATGTTGCCGCTGTCCTTGATGCCCACTTGGCGCTTCAAGAGACTTTCAACAAGGTCGCCCCATGTGCCAAAGACACATACGGTGAGCGCCAAGCCCATCCATTGCCAGAGTTCCATGTAAGCAGGTTCATACGCATAGATGCCCCAAGCTGCTGCGAGGCAGAGCAATCCACCGCCGATGCTACCCACCCACGACTTCTTGGGGGAAATGCGGGGGAAGAGTTTGGCGGGGAAGTAACGACTCAACAGACTGCCCACGAGGTAAGCACCTGTGTCGCTCATCCAAAGGAAGATGAAGACGGAGAGGGGGAAGATGAAGTCGTACTGCATGGTGTCTGCAAAACTATCGTAGCGCAATCCCAACACAGAGAGCAAGGCGAAGGGTAGTGCGATGTACATCTGCGCTGCAAAGGCGTATGCCCAGTTCTTCAAGGGGTTGGGTTCCTGACGGTAGAGCTCGCTCACTAATAAATAAATGAGTGTAAGCAAGTAGGGCGTGAATTCACGTCCTGAAATCAACCCCATTTGATACCATCCCACAGCGAAAACAAGGTAGAAACCCGCCGCTGCGCTGATCATGCGGTTCATTGTGGCGCCAGCATGGTTATTGACAATGGTGCCAAACTCCCAAATGGTCAATGCTGCCACGATGCTGAAAAGCGTGATGAGTGACACGGGAGAGTAAAGGATGCTACCAATAAGCACAGCAGCAAAGGTGAGGCCAGTGATGGCGCGGATGATGAAATTCTTCATTCGATGTTATAGTGTTTTATCTATAGGTTCTATAGGCACTATGGTTACTATAATCCCTATAAGGTATAAATTTACTCTGCGCTTTGCGCTTCTTCATTAGCCGCCTGCTTGCGCTCTTGCTCAATCATTTGCTTGACGGCTTCGAGTTCTTCAGTGCGGTCGGTGAGGGGGAGTTCTGCTTCGGGCTTTTGCTCCTCTTCAAGGATTTCGTCGGCACGACTCTTCCAGGGGCGCTTGCCAAAGATGTTTTCTACGTCTTCGGTGAAGATGACTTCCTTATCGCAGAGCAAGTTGGCGAGCTGGGCATGCTTCTCTGCATTCTCACTCAACAAGCGCTTTGCACGTTCATACTGCGCTTGGATGAGTTTGCTCACTTCAGCGTCAATCTTCTCGGCAGTGCTGTCAGAATAGGGTTTGGTGAAACCATACTCTTGATTGTTGTAATAGCAGAGGTTGGAGAGCGAGTCGCTCATGCCCAAGTATGCCACCATGCCGTAAGCGCGCTTTGTGACCGTCTCCAAGTCGTTGAGCGCACCCGAAGAGATGTTGCCCGTGAAGAGTTCTTCTGCGGCACGACCACCAAGGGTGGCACAGATTTCATCGAGCATTTGATTCTTGGTAGTGATGGTGCGTTCTTCGGGCAGATACCATGCAGCACCAAGCGCCTGTCCGCGGGGAACAATCGTCACCTTCACGAGGGGATTGGCATGCTCCAAGAGCCAAGACACACTGGCGTGACCCGCTTCGTGAATGGCAATGGTGCGCTTTTCCGCCTTGGTCATGACCTTCGTCTTCTTTTCCAAACCTCCGATGATGCGGTCAACGGCGTCGAGGAAGTCTTGCTTTGACACGACGGGCTTATTGTGACGCGCCGCAATGAGCGCTGCTTCGTTACATACGTTAGCAATATCGGCGCCTGAGAAACCAGGAGTCTGACGCGCCAAGAAGTCGATGTCGAGATTTTCTTCCTTCTTCAAGGGCTTGAGGTGCACACCGAAGATGGCGATACGCTCCTGAAGGTCGGGGAGTTCGACGTGAATCTGACGGTCGAAGCGACCTGCACGGAGCAATGCCTCGTCAAGAATTTCTACGCGGTTGGTAGCGGCAAGGATGATGACACCAGAGTTGTTGCCAAAACCGTCCATTTCCGTGAGTAACTGGTTGAGCGTGCTTTCGCGTTCATCGTTCTGATTGAACGAAGGATTCTTACCGCGGGCACGACCGATGGCGTCAATTTCATCAATGAAGATGATACAGGGTGACTTCTCCTTCGCCTTTGCAAAGAGGTCGCGCACACGACTGGCACCCACACCGACAAACATTTCTACGAAGTCACTACCTGCAAGTGAGAAGAAGGGTACATCCGCTTCACCAGCAACAGCCTTTGCGAGGAGAGTCTTACCTGTTCCCGGAGGACCAACGAGCAAAGCACCCTTGGGAATCTTACCACCCAATTCGGTGTACTTTTGGGGATTCTTCAAAAAGTCTACAATTTCCTTTACTTCCTGCTTGGGACCTTCCTGACCTGCCACGTCGGCAAAGGTGACGTGCTTTTCGGCAGAACCCTTATCGAAGAGGCGTGCGCGACTCTTGCCGACATTGAAAATGCCGCCACCGCCACCAGCTCCGCCGCTCATGCGCTTCATGATGAAGTACCACAGACCGATGAAGAGGAAGATGGGCAAGATGCTGCCGAGAATGCTCATCAGCCATCCGCTTTCTTCCTTAAAGGTGACCTTGCCCTTATAACCCACACTGTCCAAGAAGGCATCTACCTTGTCAGGACTGGGGTAGCGCGCCGAGAGGGTGGGGTGCTTTCCCGTTTGGTCCACATTCTGCTTAAATACTTCTTGAATGTGTTTGCCAAGGACTACAAGACTCACCTGACCGTCCGTTTTATTCACCACAATATCATTGGTGTAACCCTTTTGGACGTAGGTCTTAAATTCTGAATAACTGATTTCTTTGTTGATACCACCCGTAGCGTCACCACCACTATAAATCATATAGATGAGCGCACCGATGGCAATGATGTATATCCAACTGAGGTTGAAGCGCGGCATCTTGGGCTTCTCACCTCCCTGTTGGGGTTGTTGGGGAGTTGGCATAAATTGTAAGTTAGAAGTGAGGAGGAAAATTAGTGAGTAGAGAGTAGTGAGTAGTCCATGCGGGATGGGAAGCGCCCCAGAGGGGCAATAAGCACATAGCCCAACGGCAAGCGACCTTGGGAGTGGCGCCTTGTGGAGGAGTAGCGTGCGGATTGAAGTCCGGAGAGCGCTATCCAGCACACTTTCTCGTCTACTCGTACCTTGTTTACTTATAAACTATTATAAGGTGCACAATGCTTAAAACCTAAAAGCGAAGCGACCTTATAACCTTAAAACCTTGTCTGGTTAATCAAGGTCAGGAATTTCCGTGATATTGGCGTCTGCCCAAATGTTTTCGATGTCGTAGAACTCACGCGCATCGGGCACGAGGATGTGCACCATAACAGTGCCGTAGTCGGCTGCCACCCAAATGGCATTGTTCAAACCTGCTACCGTTGCAGGTTTTTCACCCGCCTGCTTGCGTGCAAATTCTTCTACAGAGTCTGCAATAGCATCCACCTGCTGGGGTGTATTGCCTGTGCAAACCACGAAGTATTGTGCGGGGGCAGTATCAAACTTTGTGAGGTCACACACTACGATGCTACGACCCTTCTTTTCTTGTATTCCGTCAATAATTGCGTTTACGAGTTTGGGGAAATTTGTCATGTCTATTTTAGTAATTGAAGTTTCGCGAGAACTTAACTTCATAGGTTGTAAGGTTATGAGGTGGTAAGGTTATGAGATCGCCATGCGGATTCTGACTAACCCCCTCTAACAACTTATTCACTCGTGAATCTTTAACCTATGAAACTTTAACTTGCGAAAGTTGATTTAAAAGGTTCATAATAAGCGATGCAAAGTTACCTATTTTTTTTGACATGACATAATATAAATATGTGTTTCCTTTGGGTAATATCATCGAACGTAGAGACGTCATATTATGGCGTCTCGAAAATGGGGGAGGGCTATGAGAGAATTATTGGGAATCTCTCTAAAGAGGCGCTACGGGCTGAAAGCCCAGTAAGTGCATAGCCCAGGGCAAGACGAACGAAGTGAGGCGACACCCTGGGGAAAAGTACACGCGTATAATGCGCCCTGAAGGGGCAAAAATCCTATAATCAACGCTATATATATCCTAATTTTACTTTTGCCCTTATAGGGCGTACCCACGACTCCGCTCCCACCCAGGGCGACGTTCCCTTGGAACTTGCCCTGGGCTATGTACTTGCTGCCCCTTTCGGGGCGTGCACACCGAACAGAATGATTCTTTTTGAAAGTTTACTGTACTGCATGATCAATAACGACAATACATAGTCGTTACCAGCGTAACTTTTGGTTGACCACAACTTTAGAATCAATCTCTAAAATGTAACGATTTTTCGCAAATCCTCGTCCAGCACCCCAAATGGCGCATTTGCATTTTGCTCATAAATGTATTATCTTTGCATTGCAGGAAAGGAGGTTTTATCCATGTGGGTAAAACCTCCTTTTTAACTATCTGATTATCAGTATATATTTGTTTTAAGTTTTTGAAAAATAGACCTGATTTTGTGAAAATTATTCGGCACCTTGTAAAAAATAGGTGCCGAATAATTAAAATTATGTGCCGAATAATTTTTTGAAGGTCGGATGGAGTGTTAAATCTTCTTAATAAAAGTTAAACTTTTAGCCCGAGGTTTTACAATTTTACCCTCATTTCGATGTTTGAGAATCGCTTATTTCAGACGACAACTCGGATGGTGCTGAAATATCGCAAGGAGAACCCAGTATCTCACTTTTTTGAACGATTTTAATCGGGGACTATTTTCTGTATGTGGCAGATAAATAAGTTGTTAAGTGATTTTAGGCTTATGCAAAAGGTGGTGCTTCAGATAATTCAGAAAAATGGGCGCATGATTTGTTCCTCAATTGGGGGAGACGCCATAATATGACGTCTCTACGTTAGAATGATGTCCTTTTTTTCTTGAACATTCCTTCTATATAAGATAAATGTGTAAATTTGCAACTATGCTGCAAATGAAAAGTTCAAATGTAAAGAACATTCGTTCTTGAGTTTGTGCTATTCTGCTGTGGCACCGTCCCTGCGCCGAACGTTTTCCTTCATGGAAAAAGGGAGGGTGGGGCAAGACATATATAAAAGGCGTTTACTACGCTTTGGTTTTGACAATCTGAAATCGTAGGAAAATTTCAATCGTAGTCAAGAACAAAGCAACGGTGAATGCCCCGTGGTGTGTTATATACATGCCCTAACTATGCCTTACAGTCATTGGTGTATCCGTATGCCAAGAAGCGTAGGGTGCGTTAGGCGTATTTTAACATATCGGCGTGGGGCTTTCGGCGTTGCTCGTTTCGACTACGATGGGCAATTCCTACGAGCCTCAGATTGTGAAGCGAGCATCAGTTCCGGGCTTCACGTCTTTTTTTGTGTCTGAACGAAAACCAATATGTTATTGCGGTGTTTGTAGCCCATGCCGTGTTTTATTTTTGATGGGATACAAATGGCTGCTTCCGTAGAACAGAAATCTCAAATCAAATCCAAGGAGCGCGTGTCTGAACGTGGCGAGGTATTTACTGCCGAAAGGGAGGTGAACGCCATGTGCGACCTTGTGGCGGATGAATGTTTGCGCCCAGATTCTCGCTTCCTTGAACCAGCGTGTGGCGACGGGAATTTCTTGTCTGTTATTCTTCAACGCAAACTTACGGAACTCAAGCGCAAGTATCGTAAAAGTCCGCGTGACTTTGAGAAACTTTCCATCTTGGCGCTTGGTAGTCTTTACGGTGTGGACATTATGAACGATAATGTCCTGGCGTGTCGTGAGCGTTTGTTCCGAATTTGGGATGCGGAGTACACGGCGCATTGTGGCTCCAACGCTTCCGACGAAGTGCGCGAGGCTGCGCGCTTTATCATCGGGCGTAACATTATCAATGGCAACGCTTTGACCTTGATGTGCGTGGACGGTGAAGGTCGGGACACGACGGCTCCCATCGTCTTCTCGGAATGGACACTTATCGGGACGACGCAAATGCAACGGTCTGACTATACTATGTCGGACCTCTTGATGTGTCATGAAGAAGGTAGTCTCTTCGCTCCGCTTTTAGAAGATCAAAAGGAGGAGGGCGGCATCTTCCTCCGCCGATATATTACGCATTATAAAAAAGTACACGAACATTCGTAGAGACGTCACCGTGTGGCGTCTCCTCATAGAGTTGTGACATGCGATTCTAAAATGACAGAACGACGTTACGCTCTGATAACGCCTCACCGAGATGGCTCTGCGGTAGCACATAATTCTATGGAAAACAATTTGTTTAATAGCGTCTATAATCCCGACGTGTTGTCGTGCATTGCGAACTTGAGCAATGACGAAGTGTTTACTCCGCCCGAATTGGCAAATCGCATTATTGACATGTTGCCACAGGAGTTGTTTGAAAATCCCGACACCACGTTTCTCGATCCTTGTTGCAAGAGCGGTGTGTTTCTGCGCGAGATTGCGAAGCGACTGATTAAGGGGTTGGAGCGCCAGATGCCCGACCTCGAGAAGCGCTTGGAGCACATCTTCTCAAAGCAACTTTATGGTATCGCCATTACAGAACTCACGAGTTTGCTTGCACGCCGTAGTGTGTATTGCAGCAAGTTTCCGAGCAGTCCATGGTCGGCATACCAGTTTCCTGAAGACCAACCACAGGGCAATATTATCTACCAGCGCATTCAGCACACGTGGCAGAACGGCAAGTGCATTCACTGCGGTGCTTCGCAAAGCGAGTACGACCGTGACCAGGAACTCGAAACTTATGCTTACCAGTTTATTCACAACCTTGATGTTAAAAAACTATTCAATATGAAGTTCGATGTGATTATTGGCAATCCGCCGTATCAGTTGAGTGATGGAGGGAATGGGGCAAGTGCAAAACCCATTTATCATCTGTTTATAGAGCAGGCAAAAAAGTTGAATCCTCGTTTTTTGACAATGATTATTCCTGCCCGATGGTATGCAGGAGGTAAAGGGTTAGACGATTTTCGTAATACAATGCTTTCGGATAAGCAAATCAGGGTTATAAAAGATTTTGTAAACGCAAAAGAGTGTTTCCCTAATAATAGTATAGGTGGTGGCGTATGTTATTTTTTGTGGGAAAGAGGAACCTATGGGTTGTGTAATTTTACAACTATATTGAATGGGGTTGAAAGTAATGAAATGAGGGCACTTGATGAGTTCCCAATATTTGTCCGACATAATTCCGCAGTCCAAATTATCCATAAAGTAAAAACTATAGATACAAGGTCTCTTTCTGAAATAATGCTATCTCGTAATCCATTTGGTATAGCATCTTATGAGCGTGGTTCTGATAAACCAATAGAAGACGGTTGTGTTCTACATTCCAGTAAAGGGATTGGATATGTCACTAAAAAATCAGTCTCGCAAAATTTAGATTATGCAGATTCTTATAAGGTAATGGTAAGCAAGGTAACTTGCGAGCACGCTGGAGAACCTGATAAGGATGGTATGATGAAAGTGCTTTCATCTACAAAGGTGTTAAATCCTCAAGAAGTATGTACTGATTCATATTTGATATTAGGTAATTTTGATAATGAAATTGAGGCGAAGAACCTCTGTTCTTTTCTGAAAACCCGATTTGCGAGATTCTTATTACTTCAAGCAGTGTCTTCAATCAATCTATCAAAGGACAAATTTTGCTTTGTACCGTTGTTGAATTTTAATGAAGAGTGGTCAGATGCGAAACTCTACGCCAAGTACGGTTTGACCGAAGAAGATATTGCGTTTATTGAATCAATGATTCGCCCAATGGAATAAGACTATGGCACAAAATATATTCTTTCCGCAACGACCGAAGGTGACGCCAACGATTTATGCCTACCGATTGGTGGGCGTGGAGTCGCATAAGGGTTTCTTGAAGGTGGGCTATACCGACCGCACAGCGAAGGAGCGCATTGAGGAGCAGTTGCATACGAGTAAAGTGCAGTATGAAATCGTGCTGGTGGAGTCTGCCATGGCAAATGATGGTTCGTGCTTCACGGACAAGGATGTGCACAAAGTGTTGGAGCGCAAGGGATGTCAACGTCTGAATCCGTTGGACAAGACGGATGAATGGTTCCGTTGTACGGTTGCAGATGTGATGGCGGCGGTACTTGCGCTTCGCACGGGGACGGATAATGTGGAGCAACGCACTCAAAATTTCACTATGCGCCCCGAGCAGTTTCGTGCAGTGGAGCAGACCGCATATTACTTTGAGCAAGCGTTGCGCTCCGATCCGAATCGTATCCCGAAATTCTTGTGGAACGCCAAAATGCGCTTCGGGAAAACCTTTGCTTCCTATCAGTTGGCAAAGCGCATGGACTTGTCGCGCATCTTGATTCTGACCTTCAAACCAGCTGTCGAATCGGCATGGCGTGAGGACCTCGTGACGCACATGGACTTTGAGGGGTGGCAATACATCTCCAACAAGGATGCGCGCAATAACAATCTCAACATTGACCAGGAATTTCAACGTGCCGATAAGTCAAGACCCATCGTGGTGTTTGGCTCGTTCCAGGACTTGTTGGGCACGAACGATAGTGGCGGTATCAAGACGAAGAATGAGTTTATCCATGCTACGAACTGGGACCTGGTGATTTTCGACGAGTACCACTTCGGGGCTTGGAGGGAGCGCGCCAAGGAACTCTTTGAGAAGGAGGATGAGGAAAGCGAGGTGGACTTCGATGCTGAAAAGTATAAGAAGGACGAGGCAAACAATGCGATTAACGAATCGTGGTTGCCCATCTCCACGAAGTATTACCTTTTCCTGTCGGGTACGCCGTTCCGTGCCATTAACACGGGTGAGTTTATCGAAGAGCAGATTTTCAACTGGACCTACTCCGATGAGCAACGTGCCAAGGCGGAGTGGAAGGGTGCGGGCAATCCTTATCTTTCGTTGCCACGTATGGTGATGCTCACCTACCGCATGCCAGACGAAATTCAGGAGGTGGCAAAACAGGGCGAGTTTGACGAATTCGACCTCAACCTGTTCTTTGCTGCAGAGGGTAGGGGCGACGAGGCGCGCTTCAAGTATGAGAACGAAGTGCAGAAGTGGCTCGACCTTATTCGTGGGGGCTATCTTCCCGCCAGTGTGGACGACTTGAAATTGGGACAAGATAAGCGTCCGCCCATGCCCTTTAGCGATACGCGCCTATTGAATGTGCTTTCTCACACGTTGTGGTTCTTGCCCAATGTGGCATCGTGTTTTGCCATGGCGAACTTGTTGAAGCAAAGGCAGAATAAGTTTTACCACGACTACAATGTGGTGGTGTGTGCCGGAACGGGAGCGGGGATCGGCTTGGATGCCTTGCGTCCCGTGCAAGCTAATATGGGCGACCCGTTGGCCACGAAGACCATTACGCTGACCTGTGGAAAACTGACCACGGGCGTGACGGTAAAGCCATGGTCGGGCATCTTTATGTTGCGCAACTTGAAGAGTCCAGAGACTTACTTTCAGGCGGCATTCCGCGTGCAAAGTCCGTGGGAGGTGAAGAATGAGGAGGGCAGTCGCACGATTATGAAGGACGAGTGTTACGTGTTTGACTTTGCGCTCGACCGTGCCTTGCGCCAGATTTCCGATTATAGTTGTCGCTTGGACATCAATGAATCGAATCCCGAGGCAAAGGTGGGTGAGTTTATCAAGTTCCTTCCCGTTCTTGCCTATGATGGTAGTAGCATGAAGGAGGTGGATGCGCAGGATATTCTTGACATCGCTTTGGCGGGAACCTCTGCAACATTGCTTGCCAAACGATGGGAGTCGGCATTGCTGGTCAATGTGGACAACGAAACGCTGAAGCGTTTGCTCGATAGTCCCGAAGCCATGAAGGCGCTGATGAGCATTGAGGGATTCCGCAACTTGAACAACGACCTAACGACTATTATCAATAAGTCGGAAGCCGTGAAGAAGGCAAAGAAGGAGAATCCCGACCCCTCGCCCAAGGAGAAGAAGGAAATCTCGGCAGAGGAGAAGGAGATGAAGAGCAAGCGCAAGCAGATTCAGGAGAAACTCATCAAGTTTGCTACGCGCATTCCCGTCTTTATGTACCTTACGGACTATCGTGAGCGTTGCTTGAAGGATGTCATCACGCAGTTGGAACCTGGACTGTTCAAGAAGGTGACAGGCTTGAGCGTGGAGGACTTTAACATGCTCTGCTCGCTCGGTGTGTTCAATGCACCGCTGATGAATGACGCCATCTTTAAGTTTAAGCGCTATGAGGATGCGAGTCTTACGTACACTGGACTCGACAAGCATGCCGACGATGAAGTCGGCGGTTGGGATACGACGATTCGTAAGAAGGAGTATGAGAAGTTGTATTACAACCAGCAGACCTCCATTTCGGAATACGATGAGAGTGTTTACCGTTCATCGTTTGATCGTACCACGAAAACGCGTGATGATGTTCCCGAGGCAAAGCGTGTGACGGTGAGTAAGGCATCGTCATCCTATGAGCGTGTTGTTACCCCTATAGCTACTACTGTGGCTACTGCCCCCGTGGCTGTTGCGCCAGAAGTTACAACGTCTTCACTGGATTTAGCAGCGTTGCAACAGAAAATGGAAGCATTAGAAATGGGTGCTTCCGTGTTACACAAGAAGTTTGGCATTGGTACGGTAGAGCGTTTGAACAAGGGTGAGAAGTTCATCTATGTCAAATTTAGCGAAGGCGAGAAGAAATTCATCTTCCCCGATGCCTTCGTGAATGGCTTCTTGATGTTGCCGTAATGGGTTTGAATAAATAACTTATTATATTGAAGGTGCTATTGCTTGAAAAATAGTCGGTTGCCCAAAATGAATAAGGGCAACCGACTATTATAGTTAAGTATATCTATGATGGTTATTTCTTGGATACCACATTACCATTTGTATCTACCAAGTACCAATCAGAACTTTCAGGATCTTGTACCTCAAACAAATCCTTTGATAGCATATTGATATCCGAATATAGCGCAAGAGTTAATGGTTTGCCTGTTATGCGATTCATAATACCATAGCGGTTCATGACCTCATATTTTGCATAATCGGCAAAAGCATATTGAATGTCTCCACACTCGTTGTAACCAATTGGGTAATTCAGGTAATATGTACCATCAAACATAAATGGTTGAACAACATTTCCCTCAAAGTCCACTTGCCACTTTTTGCCACTTTGGGTTAGGATAAAGCCATTAGACAACACATCTACATAACCATACTCAACAGGATAAATAACATTGCCTCTTGAATCAAGAACACCGTGTTTACTGTTATCAACAATGATTCTGTAACCACTTTCATGTGGTGCCCAGATTTCATCGTAGGCGGGTTCAACAATCCACTTCCCAGTAATGTCAATCAAACCCAAGTCACCGTCTTTATTTGTCATTATACAATATCCATTGTGGAAGAGGTAACCAAAGTCATACATACGGCATTTATCAGTATAATCGAATTGGAATGGGATAACAACCTCATTATTTGCGTTGATAAAACCAATCTTACCTTCCTTCATCACTGCAGCAAGTCCTTCTGAAAATACCCAAGCTTTACGATAGTTGTTAGCCTCTGCATCAATCACGATTTCTCCATTCTTTATATTTATATAGCCGCGCTTATTGGGGATGGCATATACAGTCAATGAGTCATTGGTAGGACTATCGGCAACCCAATTCACTTTTGGCGTTGTATATTTGCCAGTACAGTAGTTATATACACGAACCTTATCGTCCAGGAAACAGTGAACCTCTACATTCTTTGACAGATAATTGTCTTTCCAATACCATCTGCCATATTCTCTATCATAGTAGGCATTAGCAACAAGGGCTACAAAACCTGCCGGAATCAGAATGAGAATGGTTGCAATTGAGCGGCGTACCCACTTCGAGCGTTCCTTCCACCAATTACGAATTGTACGCCAAGCAAGGCGACCAGTAGCCACAATGGCTGTGAGAATCAAGGCTACCACACCGAGCAGAGCCTGAAAAATTTGAGTCAGTCGTTTCATCGTTATTCTGTTTAATATGTTCTTTTTGCCAATACCTTCAGACGTTCTACCTCTTGTTCATCATACTCTAGCAAGCCTTTCTGTCCGAAATAATCATACATTCCCCAGAGTGCATTGGCATATTTGGGGATAAGCATACCATGTGCGTCAGCCTTGTAATAACAATCGATTGCTTTTTGAATATAAGAGAAGTCTTCAGTTTCACTATATTTTCGGGCATACGATTCTCCAAGTAACAGATTAAAGAACGGATATTTCTCCGCTATGCGAGTCAGACACTCTTCCTGGCCGGTTTTATCTTTAGCTTTGTCAAAGTATATCGCTTGAAATATTACAGCCAGTTCACTCCCTTCATTTTCTGCATCACGGATTGCACTCAATGCAGATGTGGCATCTTCCATAGAAAAAGCCTGTTTTGCCACTTCAATAGCTTTAGCCTCAATGGGAGCCGATTGTTTTAGTTGTTCCAATTTTGCTTCAACTTCATTGAAGGATGGTGAATCCATAATCTCAAAAAGCAATCTGAAAGGATCTCTCTCATCAAAGAATTCTACGACATTCTCGACATCTCCACCTGTCTTTTGGCTATAGATGGCATACATACAAAGCATATTGAGCCAGCTCTTTTCAACGCCATCGCCATCACGATAGCATAATGCCAACGACTTGGATGCCTCCACATCACCTTGTCTTGCCAGCTGAATCAGATTTTGAACTCGTTGATCAACAGCACGAGTCTTCATTTCTACATTCGGAGTTTCCAAGTCCATAACACTGTCATTACATGATGTATGGAATACTAAAAGTGAAGCCATACAAAGTATTGTAAAAAGTCCATTCATTTCTTTAGAGTTAGAGGTTAGTATTACTTTTCATCTTCATCAAAGAAGTTCTCATTGGCTTCTGCTGCGCTGAAATCCGACTTCGCCATACAACAGTAAAGACGCTCACGACTTCTATTCACGCGGTCTGTCATTACTTGAGTACCGGTAGAGGTGGTTTCAAAGTTCATCACATTGGTAATTGAAATTGTGGCAGCAACAGCTTCCACATCCTGATTCGCTCCGATGTAGGCAAATACCCAACCCTTTGCTTTAAGTTCATCAACAAGAGCCTTGATTGCTTTACCGCTGTACTCTTTAGATGCATTCTCATAACCATCGGTAACAACAGTTACAAGTACCTTGTTATCCTCGGCAACTTTCTTGCGAAGCGCGTTGAGCGAAATACCCATTGCATCGTACAATGCGGTACAACAATCCGGTTGATAGGTCTCTGCCGTGAGCTCCTTAACCTCATCCACGGGCACGCACTCATAGATGGTCTTCACATCGTCGTTGAAGGTTACAAGACTTACAAAGTGTTCCTGTTCCTCGTGTTTCTTCTGAGCCGAACGAATGGTCTGGATTGTTTCATTTACGTTGTCAATTGCCGCAGTCTTGATGCTCTGCATAGAACCACTCTCATCAATAATGATGAGGTTGAAAATTCTTGTCTTCATAAGTTCTGTTATTATTAAATTGTTCTTATTTGATACAATGCCTGTTCTGCAATAGCAGCGGCCTTCTCATCGAGTTTAGACTGCTTAATCATACCCCAAATCTGGGCAATGACAACGGGAGAGAAGAAACACATCGTAATAACAGTCGGTATAAACTGCTGTTTGAAAATACTTACTCCCGCTTCAAAATCAATATTCCCATTGCGCCCCGGTTTCATAGTAATCTTCAAGGCTGAACGAAGCCCAAGAACCGCCTTAATGAAACCACCTTTGGTAATGTATATTTCCTGGCCAATTGCAGGATTATCAATTCTCACTTCGTAACCATCAGCGGCAAATGCCTGACGGATTTGTTCGGCAACAGCTGGTATCAGCGAGGGGTTGCCGTAAAGAGTCTTTTTAGTAGTAAATGCACCCATAGTAATAACTTGTTTGTTTACTACTATAGAGTGTATCTACGGGAAAATCTATCTTTTACCTAAATTATTTATCTTATTTCATAGCCTTGTGCTACAAATAATAGAAATTCTCATAGTTGAAGTTTGTCAGCCAAGAAGATTTGTCGTTCAAAGCCTTCATTCGTTCCGGAATTTCATGAAGCGGAACACCCTCATCCAATAATCTCCTTAATCTGGCAAACATTATCTCATTCGCCTCTTCTATATGATGTTGCAGAGTGATGATTCCATATTCTTCAGCCTCCTTTTTGTCTGATATAATCATTCCGGAGAACAGCCCGTGCAATCCCTCTTTACGTGCAAATTTATCAGCGTGACACCATATGCCAATCATATTCGCACCATGTTGGCGCAAATGGTATGCGTGAGAATGACCAACTATAATACGGTCGAACTCGGGCGTCGTATCATCAGTGCGAGAGAAAAGACCATTGTCGGAACCGTGCCCAAGAAGCATAATCCGTTCACGTGACGGGCAATGGTGTAACAAATACTCAATCTCACGTTTACTAGCAGTCTGATCAACGACTTTCGAGTCTGCCCCCTTGTACAGACTGTTCAGAATGCTTGTCGTAATATCCTTGGGGTGTACAACTAACATATGTTTACATATTTGAGTTAACAATAAAGCGCTGCTAACTGAATTATTTCACGATAGCCAATATTCCCGTATAGTTGTCTGTTGAAAACTTTTCACACATAAACTTTATCACATCTACGACCACCTCCAATGGCTTGTCGTCCTGCAACCTTGCTGTAAGTATTTGCGGTGCCATTGCCTTATATACACCATCGGAACACAAGAAAATTCTGTCTTCGGGCTGTACTTCGAAGCGTGCTACTTCTGGCACAGCAACCTCTGGATTCAACGAGAAGAAACATCTTGTTACAACCTCCGAACCCCAATGAGGGTCGGCATGGTCCTGGGTCTGATACACAACCTCTCCATCACGCAACAAGTAACAGCGGCTGTCACCACAGTGAGCAATAGTCACGATATTACCCTCAACACTTGCCATCACCATAGTGGTTCCCATTTCAATAGGGCGAACTACTCGTGAGCGAGCATACAAAGCATCCGACGCTGCTTTGCTTACCTCTGTAACCTTCGTTTCCGAGTCAGGAACATCGGGATTATTTCTCCAGAACTCACAGATAGCATTGCAGACCGTCTCGGCTGCCACATCTCCCATCGAGTGACCACCCATACCATCGCAAACAAGCATCAACGCACGATTATGCTCTGGCATCTCAATAATACGGCAAATATCCTGATTGGCTCGCCGCACTCCAGCTTCTGAAAAACTTATATATTTTATCTTCATAGTCCTTAATTCATTGTCGTTAATGAAAATTCAACTTGCCTTGGGCAACTGGGACATATTGTAATTACTCCAGCTCTTCCGCATAGGCTGTTCCAAGTCCAAACTGGTGAAGTATAATGAAATGTAAGCAATCGTTCTCCACACTCTGGACATAGTCTTTCTGATAGTGGCAAATGTTTATGCTTTGAAAACATACAAGCAAGAATATCGTTCCACGGAAAGAGCACATTCTTTGCACATTCAGGATATTTGCTGCTTTCCTCTGATTGCCACAGAGACGCAATATTCATCAAGAATATCGGAAATCCGATAGGCAGTGTTCTATTATATAATTCTACGAACTCTTCAATTGGTCTCGTAATTCCTAACTTGTTCTTTATTGTTTCGACGAGTTCTGCGGTTGCAACAGTTCTTCCTAAATTGTCATCTTTATTTGCCATACCCAAGAATAATAAGAATAGAGATATTTTCGACACACTCATTATCAACACCCATTCCCCAGATGATATTGGCTGTCTCAAGATGCCTATTGAATGCCTCAATAAACATATTAAACTGTTCTATTGTTACTGCTTGTATTCCTGCATCACTGCCATTGCCTCTAATATACATTAAGACATTACTTACGTTTTCTTTTCCAGCTTCAATAATGGCTTCATCAAGTGAACACACCACATCTTCTGTAAGGGCTAACACTTCAAACTTTATTGCCTTCAATGATTCTGAATGATCCTTGATAAAGGCGTAATCCTTCATATCAATCGACACGATACCCTTTGTCTTGCCAAAGATCTCTTCGGCAAGACGGTCAATCTGCTTTATGTCTGTTATAATCATGGTTGTACAAATAACTTGTTACTCAATATCCACTTTATGTACCTCGTCCACACCCTTGATTGTGGAGATAGACTTGATGGCACTATCCAACTCACTTGCGGAGTGTACTGCAAAGTCTATCGAACATACCGCAATGCGGTCGATGGTCTCGGTTGCGAGTTTATTGATTGACAGATGCAACTTCTCTGTGATGCAGTCAATCAGATCGCTCAACAGATGATAGCGGTCAACGCCACGAACTTGCACACGCACAGGATAAAGGAAATGCTCATTCTCCTTAAACTCTATGGCAAGAATATAATCTCCTTGCTGCGAAGCCATACGGATTGCTGTCGGACAGTTGCGCTTATGCAAGATAACCTTTCCATCGTCAGCCTTGAATCCGATGACCTCATCACCCGGCAGCGGATGACAATGAGGGCAACGCTGATACTCAATATCGCTTACCGTGGATAGATAACTGCGTAAATGACGCTTCGCCTTGTAGGTCAGTACATGGTCAATCCAGTCGGCATCAGGGCACGAGTTATCGTCCGTTCCAATCTCTACACAATCTCCACGATGAAGCACCGTCTTAACGGACATCAGTTTACCATTGATGCGGGCATACACGGCATGCAGGCCAATCTGGCTGTGAATCTCGTAAGCGAAATCCAATGCGGTAGCACCTTTCGGAAGGATGATGCCCTGCCCCTTTGGGGTAAACACCAGAATATCATCGTTGTAGAAAGATGATGTGACACCATCCATATAATCCATATCCTTGCTATGGAATGCGACATCCTGCAACACGCTCTTGAACTTTTCGAGCCATTGAGATACATTCTCTTCGGTACGCTCCGCAGCGCACCCCAAACGAGAAGCACGGACCATACGCTCAGATGAGATATGCACCTCTTCCCACATGCCTTGGTCGCTGAGCAACTTCACATGGAAACTCTGATAGCCGTTTTCTTTCGGGTTATCAATATAGTTTGCTACGCTACCGGGACGCTCCTTGAAGCCTGAAGTCAAATCGCTGTAAATCCATATCGCTTTCTTCTTCTCATCTTGTTTATTAAACGACATTGGTATCAACCCCAGCATATCTATTCCCAATGTATTTTTCTCTTCCATTCTTGTAGAATCAAATACTATACGAACATAGTGTTTTCCGTCTACATGATTAAAGTCGCAACCGCTGGTTTGCATTTTTCGCCAAACACTATAAGGGGTACGATAACGAACTTCTGCATAGACCCAGGCGTTCAAAGGAGAAACTACATCCTTAATTTTCTTAACAAATGAATCAATATTCGCTTTGCTCTCATTTTGCTCTTTTGCTAACAATGCTTCTATCTCAGCATACTCACGAGGACAACGGTAGCGGAACGAGAGGTTTTCCAACTCGCTCTTGATATGGTACAAGCCCAAGCGGTTTGCCAATGGTGCATAGAAATAATCCGTTTCACCAGCAATCTTCATCTGCTTGTCGGGACGCATACTGTCGAGTGTACGCATATTGTGCAGACGGTCGGCCAACTTAATAAGGATGGCACGCACATCGTACTGTACAGATGCAAGTATCTGGCGATAGTTATCCACCTGCTTAGACTTCTCGTATTTATCCTTTTTCTGCTTTGTAACGACACCTACCAGGAATGCCACATCATCGCCGAAACGCTCACGAATATCCTCGATGGTGTAATCCGTATCCTCTACAACATCGTGCAAGAAAGCGGCAATGACAGGGTTTGCACCCAATTCCAGCTCTTCGGCCACGATACGTGCAACTGCAATCGGATGGATGATATATGGTTCACCCGTTTTTCGACGTTGTTCTTTGTGTGCTTCGTCGGCTAAGGCATATGCATTACGCACACGCTGCATATCCTCTGTCGAGATACGCTGCTCCATATTAGCAAATAAAGATTCTATACTCTCACTGATCTGGGTTGTGTAGATGTCGTTCATAGTCGTTTTTTCTTTAATTCTGTTACTTCTTTTCATCCATGTTGCATCACTCTGAGGGTGAGCTTGCAACGTTCACTTTTATAGAAAGAGTCGAGGGCCTCACCGAATATATCATTTGGGGAGAGGAAAACGAACATTGTCATACAAGAGCGAACCTTAAGGCATCTATATCTCCAAAGATAGACAATGCGGTTTTATCCTTATGCTCAAGTAGCGTCTCGGGAATCTCTCTGATTCTCGCGCCCCAAGCAACGGAGCTGAGGAAATATATACCAGATCCAATGATTGGTTTTCTTTCCGTTTCGTACTTCTTCCAACGCTTGTTTATAGCCACAGAAATATGGGACTTCTTGTGCTTCAACGAAGCGGTTAATATCAGTTTCTGCCAAATTCTTCATAGTTGTAATTCCAAAAATTAAAAGATGCGATGAAAGCCAAGTTCCACCGCATCTTATGATTGAATATAGTGTACTTCTTTATCCCTCAACCAGTTCATACTCGACACCGAACCACTCGTTGAGTGTATCCTCAACCTTAGCGTTGATTTCAGGTGTAATCTTATCCTTAATCTTCTTGTAGACAAAGAGCATTGCTACGCCATCATCCAGAATCCCCAAGAACTTATAAATAACACTTGGAATGAAATCCATAGGCAGAATAGTATAGATAATCGCAGCATAGATAAGTACTCGGTCAAGGGAGGATGTGTTGTCATCGTCCATCACATAGTAGAATTGCAACAGGGGACGAGTAGCCGCACGACCGGCCTTCAATGCCCAAGGACGGAGTTTATCCATCAATGCGTTAATCTTATCACGCCAATCAATGTCCTTGACTCGCTCCAAAAGAGGCTTAATGTCCTTACCCATAATCAGGTAAGCAAGAATTAGAAGTGAAATTGTAATCAACATATCGATTAAATTTTATTGTTCGTTTTATAGTATAGAGAATAGTTAGGTGAATTTCTATCTCTATGACGGAAATTTTCTTCATCTTCTGTTGGAAGTGTTGTGCTCATTGTCGGATTTGTTCCTTAACTCTCTCAATAACCCATTCTATAAAACTCTTCAAACAGGGATTTTCGAGATTCCCATAATTGCTATGCGTGGTTGGGTTCATATTGCCCAACACCCACGCACCATCGAAGGAATACTCCAAAGTATAAAATTTAGCATCGTTGTCGGTAGTATTAATCAACACAGCACCAAATGCAGTCTCCAGAACTTGTCGGGGTTTTGGAAAAATGTAAAGAACCATTATGTAAGTATCGTTTATCTTGATGCCCTCGCAATGTAACTCATC
The DNA here is from genome assembly GCA_045126825.1 of Alloprevotella sp. Taxonomy (GTDB): domain Bacteria; phylum Bacteroidota; class Bacteroidia; order Bacteroidales; family Bacteroidaceae; genus Alloprevotella. The sequence continues at coordinate 2,670 of JBGVPF010000074.1, read as the reverse complement.
CTACTCCAAGAAGGACTCGTCGTCTACATGCTTTTTCATAAACTCTTCCTAACCCTCAGTTGCTAGAATGTCAAAAGGAGATATTTCTCCTTTTGACACACCTGCAATAAGATTTGGTATAAACCTATATTGCAAGAAGTAAATTCGTTACACTCATAGTAGTATCTTTTAATGTTTGTTATACGATAGATATATGCCTTAGATTGAAATCTATCAAATCCTTCTTCCTTTGGACGAAAGTTTCGCGATCTGGTATGTGAATTATATTATTATCTACAAGGTAGGAATACAAACTATTCAATCGTCTAAATACCTTATTGTTTAGTCTGTCCAATACGAGTTTTCCATCTGCGATATGACCTCTCAAAATCGGAGGATTCATACCATTGTCAGCCCCGTGAAACATCCAATAGATAGCCAACGCCATATCTGTTCGATGCAGTCCCATAGCACAAGCGATGTAGAAGTCACCGCTGTCTATCAACCCAAAGAATTCTTGCAGTCTGGATGCTATTTCCTCATTCGGAACACTATGGCTATCCATCGGAAATGCAAAATAACGGATGCCATACTGCTTACATAGCCTGCATAGACGGTCAGAATGATCCTCATCCCGCAATTCAATAATTGTACGGACTCCGCAATCAACAATTGTCTGCCAATGGCGCATATTATGGCGAGAGGAGAGGGTAGTTCCTCTTGCTCCACCATATACGGTAGCTATGTTTTGAATGTTGGTATTTAAAATCAATTCAGTATTCATAATGACTCTTTTATTGTATAGAGTTCTGTGCTCTCAAAATCTATCAATATAAAAGGAGAGGAGGCGTCCATCCCCTCCGTCCCCCATCTTCTAACCACTGCGAGGAGGTCTTGTCATTCCCCGACAAGGTAGCAAACTTACGACTTTACTACTTTGGCAAAGAGCAGGGCACATCATCGTTTGCGACCAGTAAATGTTATACTCCTTTGGGTTACGACTCAATTCTATGCTTCGTGACAACGCGGAACCAAGTTTTACAATACTTTCATCATGACCTATCTGAGGGCTGTGCATAATAGGTGAATTAATCTATCATTTTATTTCCACTGCTCATAGGTATCAGCAAACTCCTTAATAAAATTTAACTGAACTTCGGTTTCTGGAGCAGACATCCAAGCAGATCGACCGTGCGTATCAAACCTGCGGCGCATCTCAGCAAGTGCTTCATCCGAAGACATCCCCTTAAAGTAGATATAATAACACGCTACAATAGTTCCTGTACGTCCAACTCCACCATGGCAATGAATATATAACTTTGTTTGCGGTTTATTTAGAACTACATTTATAATCCGAAACAAATCCACTACCCACTTGACACTATGGGGAACGCAACCGTTACGTATAGGGAAAGTATAGCGGCCTAAGTTATTCGTTAGGAACGGAGCATATGGTGGCATTTCACCATTCTCTGTAAGGTCAAGGAAATTGTTGATGCCGAAATCGGTAAAGAGTTTTAACTGCTGTATCCTTGCACCCTGTTCCCATTCCCATACGGGATATTCTCCCGCCCAGACATTGTCATCTACGCGATAAGAATATCCTGTAGGTTTGTATCTTAAGTCATCCATCGTTATACCATAGTGAGCTCCACATTAGCAGAGTTGTCCTCCAATGTTATGTTAGACAATGCTATATGCTCCAAAACATTCTCAATCTGTTTGAATTGCTGGGGATAGATATTCACACGCTTATCTGCTACATTAACTTCGATGCCACTTGGAATCTTCTCCTCAAGGTACGCAACAACTCCGGCAATCATCAGTGATGCAGGATTTCCACACTCGTAGGATAAACATACAATATCCTTACGCATCGCCTCAATTCGGAACTTCACGGCAATGACAGGCATAAACACTCCTGGTTTATAGCTAACCTCGAAGGTTTTCACATCAATAGTAGTGAATTTTGGGCGAACCTTGAATTCCTTCTCAAGGAAATCTGAAATTTCTTTATAGGTTATTGCAGCATTCATTTTATTTAAGTTTATAGTGTTTATTATTAATACTTCTGTGGTTTATGCAACGACATCGTATAGCCACACTTGATACACCTTGTACTTGACAGAGGTCTTGCTCCGAGGTAAGCCTCTTCATACAAGAAATGGTAGTTGTCTCTCACATAATCGTGGTTTGGACATTTCAGTCCACGTACTTCTTTAACTTTCTTCATAGTACTGTTTCTTTGAGGTTATGCCTTCTTCAGTTGCTCATAGAATTGCTGACGTGCGTGAAACAATGTTACGACTGCATAAGGAACAATATCCTCAAGATTTGCATCTTTCGGAAGTTTCTCCTCAAAACAAGCCCAAACATGGTCGTCGTTCACAACGAGTTTAATGACCTTCATTGCGTTGTTTATGGCATTGATTGTAACAAGTACATCTGCCATATTTTCGTTATCTACCTCGAAGATATATGGAGCATAGAGGCTGAAATAATCCTCATCTTCCTTATCCTCCAAGTAGAGGTAGTTTGTCATCTGGTATTTGAATGCAATACCGAAATCTTCACGCTGAGGCAGAAAACCTTGTTTCTGCAACTCTTCCATTACCTTGTCAATCATTTTCATATTATTCGTGTATCAAAGTTATACATATTAGAAACCTATTCTGCGTCGCTCTTGTCGGG
>JBGVPF010000073.1:0-21654 GCA_045126825.1 Alloprevotella sp. | reverse complement strand
CTGGTTTACCGGTTGTGGCGCCAGCTGCACCGCCGGGTATCCACGTTCGGTTAGGATAAGCGCTGAAAGCATCTAAGCGCGAAGCCATCTTCAAGATGAGTCATCTTTTGAGGGTCGTGGGAGACTACCACGTTGATAGGCAGGAAGTGTAAAGGCAGTAATGTCAAAGCTGACCTGTACTAATAGCCCGACATCTTCCTCTGTTTGTGGTTCGATGATTACATTATCCCGAAGTCGGGAGTGTTGATTATCGGATTAAGAGGAATAGCCAAGAAAAACGGAACACAACACGCGAAATCTTTAAAGAGTCTCGTTGACCTTGACGTCTTTTCTCAGAAACATACTGTGGCGGTTATAGCGGTGAGGATCCACCTCTTCCCATTCCGAACAGAGAAGTTAAGCCCGTCCGCGCCGATGGTACTGCGTATAGCGGGAGAGTAGGTCGCCGCCACTTTTTAGAGAGGTTCTTCAAGATTTTGAAGGACCTCTTTTTTTGTTTTTAGGCCTAACAGGCAGTAACGGGCCATGACAGGCAATTACAGATTGTATCAAATACATATTCTCCTTAATACTTTGATATTTCACATTGTTGCCTTAAATCCTTTCAAATTAACTACTTTTTTGTAATTTTGCTCTCAGTATCTCTAGCAATATCTTGTTTCCTTGTATAGGTGCTATACAATCGAGACAGATAAACCACGCCGACATTGTGTATTGGTTTTTCCCTTAACATGATGTGGCACGGGTGGGAGAGGTACTTTTAACATAAAAGGCGTTTATCACGCTCAGTTCTTGATGTATCGAAATCTTGCAAATCTCTGATATCAAAGTCTGGAACTAAGCAACGATAGATGCCCAGGGTGTGATATATTCATTCTATTCATGTGACATACGTTATGTGTGTTATGTGGTGTGAGGAATGTTTATTCATATCGGCGTGGGCTCTACGTTGTCTGTTCAACTTTGATAGGCAGTGCAAGAGCCTCGATACGTGGAATGGACAATTGCTGATTCCACGTCTTTTTTGTTTCCAAGGATTGCTTCTCAGTGAGTTACATTATCCGTTTAACATGACTTACCCTCTTACGTAAGTTGTGTTTAATACCTATTATCTATGAGCAGTAAAACAGAAACGAATGGGATGGCTAATACGTTTCGTACGTCCATTAGTAAAAACTTGATATGCAGTTTTCTTAAAGAGGGCGTATCACATATAGAATCCCCCTTTTTAGACAGATCTTGGTGTACTTATCTATCCCTATCTTTTGTGTTCACAGTTATCAACTGGGTTACGCTAAAGAATGTTATGCCATGGATAGACGAGGTGATGTTTTTTGATACTTCGTATAATGCAGCCTTTCACGATTCTTGGTCAACAACAGCATGGTATCGTGTAGCAGGAGAATATCCATTTCCTACCTATCCCCCGATTTACCAGTTCTTGGTTTCCATGTGGATGTGGTTGTTTGGCGCAGACATATTGGTTGTTAGAAGTTTGAACCTGTTTATCGTGTTCCTGCTGGGTGCACTTTGTTTGCGGATGCTTAAAAATAGGGGTGTCCTATTGTCTCCTTGGTTGGTTACGGTGTTTACACTTTTATTATTTGGCACAAGTGAAATGGCATGGATGTATCGTAACGGTCGACCAGACATACTATGTGCATTCGTTTTTGCTGTTACAATATATACCATAGAGCGATACTTTCATAGAAATTCTTTGAGAACCCGTATTGGAATTGTACTAAGTGCTGCTTTACTCGTAGGAACAGGACTCCAGACGGTTGCCTATTTGGGAATTCTATGGTTATTCCTTTTCCTATTGTTAAGGAAGCACAGCAAGCAACTGTTGCGCCTACTACTCCTTTTACTATTAGGGCTTTTTCTCGGAATGTGTATGGTCGCCCTATTCATGTATGCTCACGGTAGGCTAATTGGTTTTGCGAGTAGCATAGTGTTTTATTCTGCCACACTGTCAAAAATTGCCTTGTTGTTACTCCCATGGGCGGGCGAGACTTTTAATTTTTCTGCTCAACCATTCGTTCAGAAACTGCTTGAGCAAACACCCAGTTTGAGTCTTTCAGAACGCTTGGCATCAGTCGCAGCATACCGTAGTTTCTTAATTCTTTCTATAGAGGGACTACTTGCTTATGCTATGTCTTTCAGAAACTGTTGGGGAAAACTATTAAATGACAAGGGTTTCCTTCTGTTAATATTTGCGATCAGTGTACCCATTATGATGAACATAGCGGGGCGTTTCCCCATATACTATCGCTGGATGGCATTTTTACCTTTGGTCATGAGTATCCTATTTCTTGTGAGTAAACAACGTTGGGCGCTTATAGTGTTTAGCGTGACCGCCTTGTTCTTGTCTTTAGAGGGTGTCAAATCCCTATTTTCCAATAACCATAAGGATTACGAAAATATGTGCCATTTCGTAGAACGCCAAAATTTTAGTCCTACAGATAAGGTCGTGGCACCCTTTATGATGTTCTATGAGATTAAACCTCTGTGCGACACCTGTTACTTTGCAGGAATCTTTCCTACAGAATTTATAGGAAATGTTGACTATGTGATTGACGTGTCGGAGGGCGATGAGTTTGACCAACGCATAACTGCTTATATAGGTAAATTACAGAAGGATACCAATTTCGTGCTCACTAAAATTGACACTTGTGAGCATCCTTCATTGTCGCTTTATAAAATTCGTAAAATTCATGACTAAAGCTCTGTTTCAATTACTCCGCCCACACCAATGGTTGAAGAATCTTTTTGTATTTACGCCCTTATTCTTTGACCGCCATGCCACAGAGTGGAACTACGTGTGGCCTTGTATTCAGACCTATATAGCGTTCTGCTTAATCGCCAGTGGCATCTACTGTTTCAACGATGTTTACGATGCCGAAGCCGACCGCCGTCATCCAACAAAGTGCACGCGTCCAATAGCAAGTGGTGCGCTCAGCGTGCAAGTTGCTTATGCAACCATGGCGGTGTTATGGTTACTTGCCTTTGCGTTATTAGTTTGTGGAAACTTTCAAGGTGACGGTACAAGCATGTCCTTAATTGGCATCTTTATATTCTACATAGCGTTGAACCTTGCCTATTGCGTGAAGTTAAAACAAGTCGCCCTACTTGATGTATTCATCATTGCCACAGGGTTTGTATTACGAGTGGTGGTGGGTGGTATGGCTACAGGGATAATTCTGTCCCACTGGATCGTGCTGACCACTTTCTTGTTGGCACTCTTTCTTGCTGTAGCCAAACGCCGTGATGATGTGGTCATTTATGAAGCATTGGGGGTGATGCCGCGGAGAAATATAAACCGTTATAACTTGGATTTTCTGAATCAAACCATTGGCATTTTAGGGAGTATCACCATTATGTGTTACATCCTTTATACGGTATCAGAAGAAGTGGTGGAGCGCATCGGGAGTTGCTATCTTTATGCTACCTCTTTTTTCGTGATGGCAGGGATTTTGCGTTACATGCAACTAACCCTTGTTGATGGGAAAAGTGGTAGTCCTACGAGAGTGTTGTTGAAGGACCCCTTTATTCAACTTTGTATTATTGGTTGGGTAGGAATGTTTGCAATTATTCTCTATATGTAAAACCTAAAAATGGTATAATGAGTATTTTTGAGAATCCCCCAAATAGAGATATTATACTCGTCGCTTTCGACTTTGACGGGACATTAACCACAAAAGATACCTTCCTTGCGTTCGTACGCTTTACGCATGGCCTCCCCCGAATGCTTCTTGGAATTCTTCGCTACTCACCTTGGTTGTTGCTTATGAAGATGGGGCGCCAGTCAAATGGCAAATTGAAAGAGCGAATTTTTGCTTATTTTTACAGTGGAGTTTCCTACGAACAATTTGTGCAGTGGGGAAAGGAGTTTTCACACATGGCAGAATCTATGCTGAATACTTCTATGCTCAAAAGGTTGCAGTGGCATGCTTCTGAGGGGCATACCCTATGCGTTGTAAGTGCAAGTATTGATGAGTGGGTGTGTCCTATCTGCCAAAAAATAGGAGTGGATGAAGTCATTGCTACGCGTGTAGAAGTTTCTTCCGAAGGTAAACTTACGGGGCGCTTTAGTTCTCCAAATTGCTACGGCGCCCAAAAGGTGGAACGCCTGTTTGAAGTCTATTCACAGGGTAGTATAAGTTATTTATATGCTTATGGGGATAGTCGAGGAGATAAGGAATTACTTGAATTTGCAGATGAGGGCTTTTATTTGGGGATATAAATTTGAGGGATAAATATAAAGGGTGTGTCAAAATATGAATTTTGGCACACCCTTTTAAGGTTTATATGAATGTATGAGAAACAAACCATTATGACGTACCGCCTTTAACATGGTGGTCCCCTTGTAAAGAGGAAATTGGCGGGGAAAATGGCATGCGGACTATTTCAAAATAGCATCAGCCAATTCCTCCATGGCGGGAAGGTCTTCTGCTTTCATGCGGGCACGAATGGTGACCATGGGGGATACGATGTCGAGGTTTTTCATCTCGAGGAGCATGTTGCGCATGCACTTTCCTGCTGTGGGTGCCCAAGAACCGTTTTCGAGAATGCCGACGCGGCGATTCTGGTAGTTCTTGATGATGAGTTTGTGGAGGAATTCGTGCATGGGAGGGAAGAGTCCTGCGTCGTAAGAGGAGGCGCAGACGATGAGTTTGCTCATGCGGAAGGCGTCTTCAACGGCTTCTGCCATGTCGTCGCGACTGAGGTCGGCAATGGATACTTTGGGAGCACCCTTCTCGCGGAGGATTTCAGCTAACTTGTGTGCCGCCTTTGCCGTTCCGCCATGGATGGAGGCATAGGCGATGAATACGCCCTCGGTTTCGGGTTCGTACTTGCTCCAAGTGTCGTATAATCCGATGTAATAACCGAGGTTTTCGGTAAGGATGGGACCGTGGAGCGGGCAGATGGTCGTGATGCTTGCGCCGGCGAGTTTCTTGAGCAACGCCTGCACTTGCACACCGTATTTACCGCAGATGTTGAAGTAGTAACGGCGGGCTTCGCATGCCCAATCCTCTTCGTGGCAGAGCGCTCCGAATTTACCAAAGGCGTCGGCGGCAAAGAGGATGCCTTCCGTCTCTTCAAGACTCACCATCACCTCTGGCCAGTGCACCATAGGCGCAAGGAAGAAGCGCAGGGTGTGTGCGCCGAGCGAGAGGGTGTCGCCTTCGCCAACGGCAATGCTACGGTTGGAGAAATCTGCGCCTTCAAAGAAGAGGGGCATCATTTGGAGTGCGCGCTGAGTGGCTACTACTTGAAGGTTAGGGAAGCGCTCCATCACTTCTGCTACGAGCGAAGCGTGGTCGGGTTCCATGTGTTGCACGACAAGATAGTCGGGCATGCGACCTTCAAGGGCTACGTCAAGATTTGCCCACCATTCTTTCGCCATGCGTGCGTCAACGGTGTCCATAATTGTTACCTTCTCGTCGAGGATAAGGTAGGAGTTGTAAGAGATGCCGTTGGGGATGATATACTGCCCCTCAAAGAGGTCGAGGGTGGTGTCATCGACACCGATGTATCGGATGTTTGGGGTGATAGTCATAGTTGAGGTTTTTGGGGTGAGGTTATAAGGTAATAAGGTTTTGAGGTTGGCGTTGCGATGGTATCGCAACGGAGCGAACGTGCAGATACCTGGGTTAGGAGGGGGTGTGATGGTATCTCAACGGAGGGAACTTGAGGGAGGAGAGGGGGCGTTGCGATGGTATCGCAACGGAGGGGACGTGGAGGATGGGGAAGTGATTGAGCTTTTTAGGTTGTGAGGGGCGGAGGTGTTGGGCAATCTTCCAAGTAAAGGTATTTCCACAAGGGGGCTGCCATGAGGGCTTGCTTGATTTCGTCGTTGAGCAGGATGCGCATGAGTTCTTCCTTCGTGAGCAAGTGGACGGTGATGTCTTCTGTGGCTTCGAGATGTTGGGTGTCTATTTTTTCTACGCCCTCGGCTACGAAGCAGTAGGTGAGGTTGTTTGTCGTAGAAGGGTTCCCGCAAATGACGGTTAGGAGTTTCCATGTGCCGCCACCGTACCCCGTTTCTTCCATCAACTCACGTCGCGCCGCTACTTCGGGAGAGGCGTCTTCGGGGTCAATACATCCGGCGCAGACCTCGTATGCCGTTTGGCGCAGCCCGTGGCGGTATTGACGGATGAGCACAAAGCGTCCGTCCTTCGTGCGGGCAATGACATTCACCCAGTCGGGATATTCCAGCACATAGTGTTCGGGATTTTCAGAACCGTTGGGCAGGCGTACATGGTCGCGACGCGCGGTGAGCCAAGGGCGGCGGATGAGGTATTCGGAGTGGAGGATGGTCCAGGGTTGGGGATCGTTTTTCATGTGTAGAAAGAATTAGGCACAGCGACAGTGTCGCTGTGGAGGGAACGATGCGGAAGAATTACACTTTCCAGAAAATTTTGTTGCGGTACATCCAACGGAGGATGAGGAGCAAGACGAGGCAGTTGCCGAAGGTGAGGAAGAGGTTGTAGTAATCTCCGAGGTAGGGTTGGAGACCGTAACTCACGGAGTGGACAACACTACGGAAGTTGATGCATTCGCCAATCATATAGGCAGCAATGGCATTCATGCCGTACCACTTCAGCCACTCCAATCCACGGCTCCATTCTAAAACGTCGATGACGTAATAGAAGAGTGCCAGGAGCAGGTAGCAGTAGCCGCCCGTGACGAGTGTCATTGAAGAAGTCCAAAGGCGTTTGTTGATTGGCAAAAATTCGCCCCACACATAACCTCCGATGAGCAACAAGATGCCGATGCCCATGAGGAGCAAAGTGATTTGTTGCTTCGTAAGTTCCTTGTAGCGAATCACTTGTCCCGAAAGCGCGCCCAATATAGTGGTGGCGGCAAAGGTAAGTGTGCTCCACACCCATGTGTAAGAAGGGTCGCCACGGAAGCGTCCCAAGATGGTGGCATCAACAAGGTTGGCGAAGTTGCCCTCTTGCGTGTAGTCACCCACGAGCATCATGGGGATGGCATAGAGAATGAGGAGCGCCAGCGTGGTCAGGACTTGCATGCGCACAGAGAGCGTGAGCAGGCAGATGGCTGCGATGCCGTAGCCAAAACCTATGGCTTGGAGCGTGTTGGTATAAAGGGTGAAGCGCTCCCAGTTGAAGGTAAGCAAACCGCCTTGCACTACCATCCCCAGGATAAAGAGCAAGATGACGCGCTTTAAGATTCGGCGCCAAATACCCGCACCTTTCACCTCCTTGCGCAAGGCAAAGGGCATCGACACTCCCGCCATGAACATGAAGAGTGGCATGACGAGGTCCCACATACGGAGTCCGTCCCATGCGGCATGGTCAAAGTGGTAAGCCAAAGTGCTTGTCCACTCGGCGTCAGAGACGGCGGCGAGCGAACTAACCACGGGACCTACGAAGAGTAGGAGGAAGAGGTCGAAACCACGGAGTATGTCGAGCGAGGCAAGGCGTTTCATTGAGGGAGGAGGGGGATAGGAGGGGAAAGCGTGAATTTTAGCTCAGCTAAAATGTTGCTGCGTAGAGGGTTATGAGGACAGGAGGGACTTCTTTAGAATTCCCACTTCGCAGCAATGGTGGGGATGGCATAGAAACCATGCATAGTTGCAAAGTTGTTGGACAATTCCACTTCACCACCGATGCTGAGGTTGAAATCGTCGTCCATCCAGCTGAAGCGATTGAGGTTAATCCACAACTGGGGTTCCGCGAGGAACGTGAAATGGTGTTCCTTACCCTTACAGTCAGTGTGCTTTTCCTGCCAGAGGTCCGCAAAACCAGTGAATGAAATCTTCTTGTTGAAAAGGTGAACGTACCAAGTGCTGGTAAGTTGGAAGTTGTGAGGATTCTCGTTGCCGTAGATGTACTTATACATAGGTGTGAAAGTGATGCCACGTGTGTAGTTGGGATTGTTCCAAGCGTAAGTTACCCCAGCGAGGTAAGCATCCTTGATGTAGTTGAGTCCACCGTTATATTCCAAGTGGAGTGAGAAAGGTAGGCTACCCATATTGAATTCACGAGCAATTTCCCAATAAGCAGAGGAAACTTCGTGGTGGGCATAGTCCATATCCACAAAGAAAAAGGTGCTACCCCATTTGTCTGCGCGGAACATTTCCACTGTAGTGGTAAACTCGGGGCGTGTTGATGTTTCGTCGTACATAGAATGTCCGAAATCGTAATGAAACTGCACATTCTGTGCCATGCTGGGGAGTTGAACGAATGCGACTACGAGTACGAGGAGTAAACGAAGGATGTTCTTAGTCATAAGATGTTGTTTTTATGCCTTCTTGATGAACAGGAAGGTGTGAGTAAATATTAAATTTCAAAATTTTAGGAAAAAGTAAACACTACACAAGAGCTTGTTTTTACAACGTTCAATGTGTATTAAACAACTTGCGGAATAAACTTCTGCAACCACGATGGCGTTACACCTTTGCGCCGTGCATAATCCAAAAATTGCTCTTCAGAAATGGGACCAACATTAAAATATATGGCTTTCGGATGTCCAAAAATAAGTCCAGAGACGGCAGCGTGGGGAATCATCATGCCGCTTTCCGTCAGGCGGATGTTGAGATCGCTGAAGTCAATGATGGTGTCCAACACGAAGTTGGCACTCATATCGGGTAGGGAAGGATAACCCACAGCAGGGCGGATGCCGTAAAGCGGTTGGTCCAGCGGTTTTCCCCATTCGGCGTGTAGCACCTCGTGATGCAAACGGTCTGCAGCTGCTTCGGCAAGGCGGTCTGCCAAGGTCTGAAGCATCATTTTCTGAAAGTCGGTCGTAGCCGTCTGCAGGGCAGGTAGGTGTGCTGCTGTGGCAAATACGCCCAAGCGATTACCGATGGGGTGTTGCATTCCTACGGGAGCTAAGTAATCAGCCAGGCAACGGTGGTAGGCACTTCCCTTGTCCTTCACCTGTTGGCGCAAACAGGGAAAACGGAGTGTTTTATTGGTGTCAAAAATGAGAATGTCATCACCCTCGCTCCCCGCATCTAAGATTCGGGCACGGCATTTTATGGTCGCCTCCTCTGCTGTCATTTCCGAAAGCACCTTCAATGCTTCCGCCTTGAGGGTTTCCGCTTCCTTGGAATGGAGCGACGCCCCCTTAAATTCCCAAGCAAACAAAAAGTGCGGCCAATCAATGTAGGGGATGAGGTCTTGCGCCGTATAGGTGCGGTTGATGGTCATACGCGGTCGAAGGTAAGGCGCTCGCCTTGTGGAGCATTGGGGACAATAGCACCGTTGGCATAAACAGTAACCCCGTTGCAGATGGTTTGTTCCACCTTCCAGTTAAACGTTTGCCCTTCGAGCGGACTCCATCCGCACTTGCTTTGAATGTCTTCGGTTGTAAGTGTCCACGGAGCATTGGGGCGCACGATAACGAGGTCGGCTTTATAACCTTTGCGCAGGTAACCGCGGTCTTTCACGGAGAAGCGCTTTGCAGGGTTATGACTCATCAAGGTTACGAGTTGCTCAAGGGGCAGCACACCTTGATTAACGAGTTCCAACATCGACACGAGCGAGAATTGCACCATGGGCATGCCCGAAACCGCCGTGAGCGCACCGCCCTTCTTTTCGTCAAGCAAGTGGGGCGCATGGTCTGTGGCGATGGTTGCAATCTTGCCGTCGGTGAGCGCCGCACGAAGCGCCACACGGTGAGACGCATCCTTCACGGCAGGGTTACACTTGATGCGAGTGCCCAAAGTGGCATAGTCGGCATCAGTAAACACAAGGTGTGGGATGCACACTTCAGCCGTGATGTTGCTCACGGCAGGGTCGATAAGGGTAAGTTCCTCCTTGGTGGTTAAGTGCGCTACATGAAGTTGAGCATTATATTCTTTAGCAAGACTTACGGCCAATTCTGTAGACTTGAAGCACGCTTCTGCCGAACGTATATCGGGATGATATGCTACCCCAGGTTCTCCGCCCAGTTGCGCTTTGAACTTCGCGGTGTTTTCAGAAATGACAGCCGTGTCTTCGCAATGCGTCATAATGGGCAGTGTGCAGTTGGCAAAGAGTTCTCGCAACGCCGCTTCCTTATCAACGAGCATGTTGCCTGTAGAAGAACCCATAAAGAGTTTTACGCCACAGGTTGTCGTGGGGTCTAACGTCTGAATCTCCCCAAGGTTGTCGTTAGTCGCCCCGAAGAAGATGGCGTAGTTCACCAAACACTTCTCAGCAAAGTGCGCATTCTTCTCCTCAAAGGTTTGCAATGAGGTCGTTTGAGGCACTGTGTTGGGCATGTCAAACACGGAAGTAACTCCACCAGCAGCCGCAGCACGACTTTCGCTTGCTACGTCAGCCTTGTGAGTCAATCCAGGGTCGCGGAAGTGCACGTGGCAGTCGATAACGCCAGGAAGCACGTAGCAACCTTGAGCGTCAACAACGGTGTCCGCTTCGGGAAGTGGAGTGGGGGATATTATAATGTCATCAATGCGATCGTCTTGAATAAGGATGGCGCCGCTGAAGGTCTTGCCCTCGTTGACAATTTGGGCGTTGGTTATAAGGATTGTTTTCATCGTTTAGTGAGGAGTTAGTAGTGAGGAGTAGGTAGTAGTTAGTAAGTAGTAGTTAGTAGTGAGTAATACCATGCGGGACTAAACTCGTTTATCTCGGTAACCATCTTGTCTACTTGTACCTCGTCAACTTGTTTTCTAAAAAATTAGAAAGGAGAAAGGGGGAAGAAGAAAACATTGATGCGGGCCATGAGTGCGCCAGCATATTTCTCCTTTCTCCTTTCTCCTTTCTTCTTTCCCCTTACGCTTTGGGCTTAATCTTTCCAAACATAGAGGCGAGGCGAAGCTTGATTACTCCGAAGAGGGCTTCGCTAAAAATGCCACCGCTCATCTTGCTGGTACCCAGTTCGCGGTTTACGAAAATCACGGGTACTTCCTTAATCTTGAAGCCTAACTTGTAAGCCGTAAACTTCATTTCAATCTGGAAGGCATAGCCTTTAAAGCGGATGGCATCAAGGTCGATAGTTTCAAGCACCTGGCGACGGTAGCATTTAAAGCCCGCTGTAGTGTCGTTGACAGGAATTCCCGTAACAAACTGTACATACTTAGAAGCGTAGTAACTCATGAGCACGCGTCCCATAGGCCAGTTGACCACATTTACACCGGTGATGTAACGCGAACCGATGGCAACATCGTAACCATTGTCGCGCACTTCCTTGAGAAGGCGGGGCACATCCTTGGGGTCGTGACTGAAGTCGGCGTCCATCTCAAAGACGAAATCGTACTTCTGCTCAATCGCCCACTTAAAGCCGGTGATGTAAGCTGTGCCGAGGCCTAATTTACCCGTGCGCTCAATGATGTGAAGGCGGCCCTTGAAGTCGCCAGCCATAAGGCGCTTTACGATGTCGGCAGTGCCGTCGGGCGAACCGTCTTCAATGACAAGAATGTCAAAGTTGTCCTCAAGCGCCATCACCGCACGGATGATTGCCTCAATATTTTCCTTTTCGTTGTAGGTAGGAATGATTACAACGCTCTTTCCAGATTCCATAGATTAAAACTTATACTGATTAACAAGGCAAATTTACGAAATTTGTGCGAGAGTAAGCCTGCTGTGCATCAAAAAATGTACTTTCTGTGAAAATTATTCGGGACATATTTTAAATTATATTACTAACAATTTTATTTAGGTTACTAACAAGTTCTACGAAAATAGGTTTAGTTTTTTACATGTCTTACATTACCCCCTTTGCGAGGCAAAACGGGGGCGGAAAAGTCAAAAAGATATAATTTTTCTACCCCTCTGCCAACCTTTTCCAATTCTTTACCCGTAACTTCTCAAAATGTGCTACCTTTGCCGGGAGAAACTAAATAAACTCATGATGAATATGAAAAAAATCCTCTTTACCTTGCTCGCAGCAGTGGGTTGCACCGCCGTTTCTGCGCAGCAGTATGAAATCAAGGGTACAGCGCCCCGCGGTGTGCTCAAAGTGTTTTTGCGCAATTTCGAGTCGCAGCAGGTTGACTCAACTTTTGTGGCAGATGGCAAGTTTAGTTTTAAAGGCAATGCCGAAGGAAAAATCTTTGGTCAAGTGAGTGCAGAAAGTGCTCGTAGCCTTTACGTTATTCTTGACGGAAACATGACGATTGATTTGGCACAGGGAACTGCCACCGGCACTCCCGAAAACGACGGTCTTACGGCTTGGTCTACTAAATTAGAAACTCCCGTGAATACTTTGAGGGGCCTTCAGCAGCAGGCACAGAGCATGCGTCGCGAGGGTACTGCTACGGAAGAAAAGATGCGTGAACTTTCTGCGAAATACGACTCTGCAATGGCGCAAGTGGTTGGTGGTATGAAGCAGATGTGTGAAGAAAACATGCAGATGAAATACCCCGCACTTTACCTCGGACTTTTTGGTACATACCTCGGAAATGATTTCCTCGTAGACCTTTCGGAAAAGCAGCCTGCTTATTTCCAGGTGTCGTTGCTCCATCGTTTGACAATGGCCATCAAGGGTTGGACACTCCAGAAGGAGGGTGCTGAGGTCGTTGACTTCGTTATGGCAGACACAACGGGCGTAGAGCGCCACTTGACCGAATTTGTGGGCAAGGGCAAGTATGTGCTCGTTGACTTCTGGGCAAGTTGGTGCGGTCCCTGCCGTCAGGAAATGCCCGAAGTGAAGAAGATTTATGAGCAGTATAAGGATAAGGGCTTTGACATCGTAGGCGTGTCGCTCGACAATAATAAGAAGGCGTGGACGGGTGCGATTAAGAAGATGGAACTCCCCTGGCACCACATCTCTGACCTCAAGGGTTGGAACTGTGAGGGTGCTGCGATTTACGGCATCAACTCTATTCCTGCCACCATCCTTTACGGTCCTGACGGCAAGGTCGTTGCTTCAGGTCTTCGCGCACATCAGTTGGCGGAGAAGTTGGCGGAAGTGATTAAGTAAATGAGAATGGAAAAATGATAAAGGAGAAAGTTCATCCAGATTAGGTTTCTCTTTTGCGTAAACCCCGCATGGGCTTTCTCATTTCTCTTTCCTTCTTTATAAATTTTCCAACTATGCTTCAAAATTCTTTCCTTCGTGCCCTCATCGTGCTGGGCATAGGCATTGCCCTTGTAGGATATGCCGATGTAGCGCTTCGATACATCGTTCAAGCCCTTGGTGTGTTGTTTATCATACCCGGATTAGTTACGGCATTCAGCGAAATGGCGAAACGTGAGGAGGGACAGACGATGCCCATACTCCCCCTTGTTACGGGAGGCGGAAGCGTGTTGATGGGCGTAGTGTTGCTGCTCATCCCCGAGTTCTTCATCAGTATTCTGCTTTACCTGCTTGCTGCGTTGTTACTCTTGGGAGGAGGCATGCAAATTACGCAACTCGTAATGATGCGCCGCAAGGGAATGAAGAGCAGTGCGGTGTATTACCTCTTCCCTGTAACCGTTTTTGTTGTAGGCCTTTATATTCTGCTTTACCCAATGGAAACGGCTACGCTCCCCTTCCTTTTCATTGGCTATGCTGCAATCCTTTATGGAGTAGTTGAACTGCTTACGCTCATGCGTGTGGCATACTTTAACCGTAAGGTGCGTATGATGGCAGAGCAGGAGGTGAAGCATGAAACAGCCGCTCCCGAGCAACAAACAGAAATCGTTGAGGCAGAGGCTGTGGAGGTAACCGAAAAACCTTAAGGGCTAACAATTTATAGCGTAAATAAAAATGAGAGGCAAAACTCACACGAAGTTTTGCCTCTCATTTTTGAGAATATAGCAGTCGTACAAGTTGTTCTCTTTGAGAGAATAATGATAAAACTGGTATCGCTACTTTGTTTCAATGAAAATTGCGCGCTCTTCCATATTGCAAACCATGGATGCAATCTTTTCAGGAGAAAGTTTCTCTACATTTTTTTTACTTGCTATTTTCCCATCAATAAAATAAAGAAAGTCATCTGCATCTTTATTCGCCTTGGTGGTTAGAATGAGCACTCCCTTATTCCCTTTCTCCCCATAGCTTTTGGCAATTTGAGAAGTTGGTTGGCAGATACTTATGCTTGCTATATCTTCCTCCTTTAGTTTAGTCTGAAAATTAGCATCAACTTCCTTTCCGTCTACAATAATCAAACCGTCGAAAGTCGTGATTGTAGTCTCAGGGGTAGTTAGAATTACATGATTCTTTTCTATAAACTTCCCGACGTTTCTGTATGCAATGATATATTTGAAAATTGTTTTTCCCTCGAGCTGCGAACCGTCAAAGTGGGAGATAACTTGCTTGTCAATTACATATTTGTCAATTGTGTCTTTTTGAGGTGTTTGCGCATAGATGTTTAATGCTAAAGAGCAAAGCACGAATAACAATGTGTTTTTCATAATTGTAAGAAATTAATTAAGTGTTAATAATGTAGAAGTTTGATTTTCTTTGTTAATACTCAGGATGAATTTTTGAACGGAACCATCTTTAAGTTCTGCTTGCACCCAAATGTTTTTGTCAATAGGAGTGACTGTTACAGAAACAAAATCCTCCATTCTCCAATTCATCATTTGCTGAATTTGTTGTGCAATTTCTATTGCGTTAGGTTCTGGTTCGGCAAATGAGGATTTGTAGGAAATCACAAAGAGCAACGCTATAGAGGCTGCGATACTTCCGAACCATGCGATCCTTTTGCGTAATATGCGCTTCGTTTTTAGTTGGGCTTCACGAACAATTTTGTCGTACTCATGTACACCTTCTTCTGAGAGTAAGGAGGTGCTGGTGTATTGCATGCGAATCATTTTTGCGAAGGCTCTCTCGTCTTCATCAATAGTGGAGGCTTGAAGATAGAATCTAGCGAGTTTCTGTTCTTCTGCAAGAGATGTTTTCGCTTCTAAATACTTGTCGATAAGCTGTTTGCGGAAGTCTTTATCTTGTATGTTTGTCATAAGAAATTAGCTATGAGGTTTAACATTTGTCGTCTGGCAGCCGAAAGGGTAGACTTGATGCTGGTTTTGGGTTTCCCCGTTAATGCGGCAATCTCTTCCAAACTCATACCTTCATCATTTCTCAAATGAAGATATTCTCTTTGGCTTTTGGAAAGTGAAGCATAAATGCTTTTCCTTATAGCGATTAAGTCTTCGCGGTCTGTGAGAACGGTCGCTTCAGTGCCCCCTGTGTAATTGTCATTAAGAGATGTCCGAGTGTCCAAACGTGCTTTGCGATAATGCGAAACGCAGATGTTCTTGGTTATCTTGATTGCTAAGGCTTCCGCATTCTGCATGGGATAATCTTGTTCCGCAAGTTCCCACAGAGTAATTAGTGCATCTTGAACGACATCGTCTACTTCTACTCCAGATGCTAAGGTGAATTTTTGAGCAACCGTGAGTAACTTAGGCCTAATTCTTTTAGATAAAATTTCAAATTCTTCTCGCTTCATATTTTAAGTCTTTCTACTTACATGACGCAGAAAGTTGGTGAAAGTAAAAGGCAATGGGAAACTTTTTTCAGAAATAATGATATCATAGTGGACAGAACGAATGATTTTCTGTGAACTTCCAACCACTCTATTATAATAAATGAGGATTTGCCCCGAAAGGCAAACCCTCATTCGTTGTTATGAATCAAATATTTCTTTGTGGCGTTACGCAAAGAGGCGGTTCATGACCTGTCCGCTAATCTGCAAGAGCGAGATTTCGCAAATCTTTGTGCTGTATTGTGCGTCGAGTAGGCGCTCGCGGGCGCTGAGGAGGTTTTGTTCGGCTTGGCGCATTTCGATACCCGAGAGGTCACCGAGCATGAAGCGTTCTTGTGCTGCTTCGTATTGCTCTTCGGCAGCGCGGAGGTTTTCTTGTGCAAGTCCGAGGAGCTGGTGGTTGTTGATATACGACTTCCAAAGGCGCTCCAACTGTGCGCGGAGGGTGAGTTCAAGGTCTGCCGTGGCGAGGCGTGCTTGCTCGATTGCTACTAAGGCATTCTGTCGCTCGCGCTTGCGCTGTCCGTCAAAGATTTTCATACCTACGGTGACGCCAATCTGACCTCCCCATTGGTGACGCTGCAAAGAGGGCGTTTGAGGTTGGTTGTTGTACGTATAACCATAGTTTGCCGCCAACTTCACATAGGGGAAATCACGGCTCTGCACGGCTTTGTAATCCAACTCAGAGAGGCGCTCCGTGGAGGCTGCCGCAATGAGGCGCGCATTAGAGCGTAGCATGGCTTGTTCTAATGTGTCAACACTGATGGTCTTGATAAGGTTGATGGCGGTGTCGGTAGGGTTGATGATGTAGAACCCCAATCCATCTTTATATTGCGCTGCGGCGCCCATGAGTTCCTGAAGGTCAACGTAGGAGGTGATAAGCGCTTCGTGCTGTGAGAGCACCTGTGCGCTATCGGCGTTGAAGTCAACCTCAGCACTGCGAAGGTCGAGGCGCGAAGCACTACCTAATTTGTAGCGCTCACTCACAATGCGCAGACGCTCACGCGAAAGTTCGAGCGACTCGCGGAGGTTTTTCATGCGCAGGCGTTGGCGCACCACATTGAAATACGCCGTAGCGCCTTCAGCCACGAAATCTTCAATAGCAATGCGCGTTTGCACTTCGCTCTTGCGCTGAAGTTCCTTGAGGCGCTTGTAATTTGTCTGGATCTTAAACCCATCAAAGAGCGTCCAGTCGGCATTTATCTGCGCTCGCGCGGTGTGTGCCAATTGATTGGTGTTTGTAGAGGTCACACCGCCTTGTTTGGTTTTTGTAGAGGAGAGATCTCCTGTATATCCAGCCGTAGCGTTGACGGTAGGTAATGCCCCCGCATTTGCAAGGGTTGCGTTGTTTTCCGCCACCTGCTGGTCGAGGCGCACAATCTGAAGCTCGTAATTGTGCTTCAACCCACGGTCAAGGCATTGGCGCAGGGAGAGCGTCAGGCTGTCCGTCTGTGGTTGCGCCGTGGCGGTGAGTGTCGCGAGGGCGAGGGGGATTATGTTGAAAATACGATTTATTTGCATAGGAATTGGCAAGTTTGACAGTTCATAGCCAAGTAGGAAAATTTATCTGGGAGATTGTTAAAATTATTCGGGAGATAATTTTTTCTATCTCCCAAATAGTTTTAACTAACTCTGTACGAAAACGGAGTACATATCGGACTCGTGAAAATATACACCTGCTAAGCGCCTTTACTTCTTCTTAATGAATAAGTAGATGGCAGGCACTACATACATTGTGAGGAAGGTAGAAATGAGCATACCGCCCACTACCGCCGTACCCATGGCTACGCGTCCGGCAGAACCTTCTCCGTTGGCATAAACGAGGGGGAGAAGACCGAGGATGGTAGATGCTGCCGTCATCAAGATGGGGCGTAGACGCTGCACGCAGGCGCTGCGGATGGCTTCGTGGAGGGGTTCGCCAGCCTCAAATTTCTGGTTGGAGAACTCCACGATAAGGATACCGTTTTTCGCCACAAGACCAATCAACATGATGATACCGATTTGCGAGAAGATATTCATTGTCTGGTCTCCGAAATACATGAAGACGAGAGCGCCGAATACCGCCAAGGGTACGGTGAGCATGATGATGAAGGGGTCGCGGAAACTTTCAAACTGCGCTGCCAAAATCAAGTAGATAAGCAAGATGGCAAGACCGAAGGCGAAGAGCAATGACGAACTACTTTCGCGGTATTCCTTCGAGTCGCCTGAGAGCGCTGTGCGGAAGGTGTCGTCGAGCACTTCGGCTGCAATCTTATCCATTTCGTCAAGCCCTTGACCAATCGTGTAACCCTCTGCCAACGCTGCCGAAACCGTTGCCGAAGCAAAGCGGTTGTAGCGGTAGAGTTTCGGGGGAGCAATGCTCTCCTTGAGATCCACGAGGTTTTCCATCTGAATCATTTTTCCCGCTCCGTTGCGCATGTAAATGGCGCGCAGGGCTTCAGGAGTATTGCGCTGCTGACGGTTGATTTCACCTACGATGTCGTATTGCTTACCGTTCATATAAAGGTACCCCATACGCTGACCGCTCAATCCGTATTGGAGTGTCTGCGCCACATCCTTGGTGTTCACGCCAAGCATATTTGCCTTTTCGCGGTTTACGCTCAATTGCAGTTCTGGCTTTGAGAACTTAAGGTCCACATCCGACATTTGGAAGGCAGGATTTTCGGTAACCTTCGCCATAAACTTGGGCAACACTTCTTCCAACTTCTCAATGCTCTGCGCTTGAAGCACATACTGAATAGGCATACGGCTTCGGCGTCCGCCAAAGGTACTCTGCTGTTGCACGAAAGCACGAGCGTCGGTCTTGCTGCGCACGGCACGCGAAAGTTTGTCGGCTACTTGCATCTGTGTATAGTCGCGGTCGGCAAGGTCCTTAAGGGTAATTTGAAGGTTGCCCCCACCGCTAGAAACGCGTGCCGTCACAAACTTGGCGTCGGGCACAATGCTGTCGACAAGGGCGCGTACATCTTCCGTATAGTCGCGCATAAACTCGTAGGTCACGCCTTCAGGTCCGCTGGTGCGCACTGTAATTGAAGAACGGTCTTCAAGTGGCGCCATTTCCGAGGGCGTCGTGTTCCACAAGTAAATGGCGGTGCCGAATGCTGCCACCATAATGGCGATGGCAAGGTAACGGCGGTAGAGGAAGGAGTTGAGCGTGCGCAAATAAAGGTTGTTGAGACCTTCGAAGAAAGGTTCCGTCTTGCGGTACAACCAATTGTGTTGCTCGCGGCGCTTCAATAATTTTGTGGCAAGCATCGGCGTAAGCGTCAATGCCACGAAGGTACTGATGATTACGGCACCTGCGATTACGAAACTGAATTCGCGGAACAATCTACCCGTCGTTCCCTCCATAAACACGATGGGGAAGAACACGGCAAGCAGGGTAATTGAGGTAGAGATGATAGCAAAGAAAATTTCCTTCGCCCCTTCAATACCCGCCTCAAAGGGGCGCATTCCCTTCTCAATACGGTTATAGACATTCTCGGTCATTACAATTGCGTCGTCCACCACAAGCCCTACGGCAAGCACTACCGCCAACATCGAAAGCACATTGATGGAGAAGCCACAGAGGTACATGATGAAGAAGGTACCGATGAGCGACACGGGAATCACGATACAGGGTATCAAGGTTACGCGCCAGTCGCGCAAGAAAAGGAAGATGATGAGAATTACGAGGATGAAGGCTTCGTAAATCGTTGTTTCTACTTCCGCAATAGAGGCACGGATGAAGCGCGTGTTGTCAAAACCGTAGTCAAACTTGACATCTTCGGGCAAGTCCTTCTTCATTTGCTCCATGCGCTCATACACATTGTCGGCAATGTTGATGTGGTTTGCACCAGGTTGGGGAATAACGACCACGCTGACCATGGGCACACCATTCATCTTCATGTAGCTCTTCAAGTCGCGCGGACCAATTTCTGCAATCCCCACATCCGAGAAGCGCACAAGGCGACCTGCGTCTTCCTTAATTACGAGGTTGTTAAATTCCTCCGTAGTGTGGAGCTGTCCGAGCGTACGAATTTCAAGCTCCATCTTGTCGCCTTCAATAGAACCCGAGGGGAGTTCCACATTCTCACGATCAAGGGCACTCTTGATGTCCATCGGCGTGATGGCGTACCCTGCCATTTTCACGGGGTCTAACCAAAGGCGCATGCAGTAGCGCTTCTCACCCCAAATTTCCACGCTACTTACTTCGTGGATGGTTTGGAGTTGCTCCTTCACGGTGAGGTCGGCAATTTCCGAGAGTTCCAGGAGCGAGCGCTTGTCGCTTTGTAGCGCCACCATGAGGATGGGCGAAGCGTCAGCGTCGGCTTTAGAAATGGTGGGAGGGTCACAGTCGTTCGGCAATTTGCGTTGCGCACGCGACACCTTATCACGCACGTCATTCGCCGCCGTTTCAAGGTCAACGGTAAGTTCAAATTCTACGGTAATGCGGCTCATCCCCTGCTGGCTGACACTTGTCAACGAGCGGATGCCGGGAATACCGTTGATGTTCTGCTCAAGGGGTTCTGTGATTTGGTTTTCAATAACTTCCGCATTCGCACCTGGATACGAACAGGTCACCGAAATGATTGGATTGTCCACAGAAGGGAATTCGCGCACCCCCAAAGTGAGGTAACCCACGACACCAAAGAGCAGGATGATGAGCGTGAGCACCGTGGCAAGCACAGGGCGGCGTATGCTGAGTTCGGAGATATTCATGTTTATAAATGATAAATCAGAAAGGAGAAATGAGAAATAACCATGCGGAAGGAAACCGCAAATTTCTCATTAATTTATCTGTGAGTACTTACGTTTTTAGGCTAATGGAAATTGAAAAAGTTCTAAGGAGTTTATAATCCGCATGGACTTTCTCCTTTTTCCTTTCTCCTTTTAATTCGCTATTTCCACCTTCATGCCCATGCGCAACTGCATCGTACCGCTGGTAATAACAGTGTCGCCCACTTCAAGACCAGAGATGATTTGCACTTCCTTGTCGGTGCGGAGTCCCTTCTTGATTTCTACGGGTTGGGCTGTGCCATTGCGGTAAAGGAACACCTTGTCGATACCCATTTCTGAGATAATTGCTTCTGAGGGAACGGCGAGGGTGTTGTTGAAATGTTGCGTGGTGAGTGTCACCTGTACGTAACGCCCAGACATGAGTGAACGATTGGCATTGTTGTAAAGGGCACGCACGGTGTACGTACGGGTGTCGGTATTCACGCGAGAGTCAGTAGCATAAATCGTTGCAAAGCGCTTCTCGAGGTCACCTTCAACGATGAAACTCAACGTATCGCCCGCATGGAGGTTTCCAGCATAGCGTTCGGGCACGGCAAATTCAATCTTCAATACATCGGTCGCCGTAAGTGCCGCAATAGCCTCCGAAGGACTCACATACTTACCCACACTGACCTTGCGCAAACCGATGGTGCCGTCAAAGGGAGCGCGCAATTCCGTCTGCGCTATTTGAGCCTGCACTTGCTCAATCTCCGCGCGGAGTGAAAGCAAGGCAGCTTCGGCTTCCTGGAAGGCTTCCTTACTCACGGCTTCCTTTTCCAACAAAATGCGCTGGCGGCGTAAGCGGTCTTCCGTCAACTGTTGCTGTGCTTGTAGACGACGCAAGTTGGCTTGAAGCGTAGCGTCGTTAAGTTTGGCAAGAAGTTGTCCCTTGTGGGCACGCTGGCCTTCCTGGAAATAGATGTCGGTAATCTTACCCGAAGTTTCAAACGAAAGATTTACTTCTTCGTTGGGCAGGAGTGACCCCGAAATCGTCATAGCGTCCGTCAACTTACGGGGTTTCATCACTTGTGTGCGCACCTGCAACGCCTGCTTGCGCTGACCTTGTGCGGGAGATTTCTTCAAGTCCTCATTTTCTTGAGGCACAAAGGCATTGTAGGCCATAAATCCAAGCCCAATACCGATAATGCCCACCGTTGTCCAGCGGAACAACAACTTAATTTTTGCTTTGTCCATAGTGTGTGGAAGGGTGTATTTAGTGTAATTTTATTTATTGATTTTTGGGAAACTTTAACCTTGCAAATTTATGAAAAAGTGAGCGGATAGATGCGATATTTCCCCGCTATTTTGATAGGGGTGGGATATATTTATTTTGGTAATAATATAGAAGTTGACCCAAATATAGTTAAAAAACTTTCGTCAGAGGATTTAACCATCCGAAATGCCCCCGTAGGAGGGCACACTTGCCTAACCGCGGGTGAGCAGGGCGAACCTGCGGTGGTACTATACGAACGAATAAATCTATCGGTCCCCGTAGGAGGACCCAC
>JBGVPF010000072.1:0-7409 GCA_045126825.1 Alloprevotella sp. | reverse complement strand
TAACCATCCGAAATGCCCCCGTAGGAGGGCACACTTGCCTAACCGCGGGTGAGCAGGGCGAACCTGCGGTGGTACTATACGAACGAATAAATCTATCGGTCCCCGTAGGAGGACCCACAACACCTGGATATGCTACAAATGACTTTAACTTATCCGGCCGTTGTGGGTCCTCCTACGGGGACCGATAGAGAAACTCAACTGTTATCCCTAATCCGCAGGTTCACTGCGTTCACCAGCGGTTAGGCAAGTGTGCCCTCCTACGGGGGCAATGCATTCATAAATTTCAAATGGGTCAACACCTATATTATTACCCAAATAAAACAGTCAAAAACATGCCTGAAAATCAGATTTTCCGTCTGCGACCAATGAACTACCAACCTTTTTCTTACCTTTGTAATTTGGAAATATCGTAAGCTGTTCTTCCTTTTGTGAAAGACCTCTTTACGCTGAACTTTTAGATGTATTACACATGAAACTTTCCTTCTCAAAAATACAGCAATTCTTGCTTCACGACCTGTGGGAAATTCCTGCGGAGTTTTTACCCGCCGAAGTGTTGCGCCGCTTGATTGTTACGACGCGTTGCTTCCTGCAAGAGCGCATGTACTTCCGCGCCTCAGCACTGACGTACACCACGCTGTTTGCCATCGTCCCCTTGCTCGCCATCATCTTTGCTATCGCCAAAGGATTTGGGTTGAGTTCGCTGGTCGAACAGTTGATTAAGGATAACCTTGTAGCGACGCCCGAGGTGCAGGACACGGTGATTGGGTTTGTCAACTCCTACCTCTCCCACTCCAGCGGAGGCATCTTCTTGGGTTTTGGTGTGCTGCTGTTGCTCTGGACCTTGTTCAACCTTACGAACACGATTGAGGTGACCTTCAACCAGATTTGGCAGGTGAAGCGCAACCGTCCCTTCACCCGACAGTTGACCGACTACACCTCCATCATCTTCCTGCTTCCCGTATTTATTGTTGCCACCACAGGGCTCAGCATTTTCATCTACAATTTCCTCGGCACCCTCTCGGCGGATGAAATGGTGCTTCGCCCAACAGTATTGATACTGGTGAAATTAAGTCCGTGGGTACTTACCTGCTTGTTCTTCACAGGACTCTTCATGTACATCCCCAACACGCGTGTAAAATTTCTGAGCGCTGGTCTTGCGGGGGTGATTACGGGCATCGCCTTTCAGGTGTTGCAGTGGGGATACCTTAATTCGCAGGTGTGGCTGACTTCTTACAACGCCATCTACGGTTCGTTTGCCGCACTCCCCCTCTTCCTGCTGATGTGCCAAATAGCGTGGACCATCACCCTCTTTGGGTGCACCTTGGCGTATGTCAATCAAAACTTTAAGAGTTTTTACCGCGGCAAGGAAAATGTCATCGTCAGCCGTCGCTACCACGACTACCTCTGCCTGCGCATCGCCTCAAGCATTTGCAAGCGGTATGCCGACAAGGATGCCCCCTACACTGCCGAAGAACTCGCCGAGGCCAACGACGTGCACATTCGTTTGGTCACACAAATCGTTTACAACCTCTGCAAGGTGGGAATTTTAATCGAAACCACCAACGAGGACAATCCTGAAAAACTCACCTACGTCCCAGCTTACGACATCAACCAAATCAAGGCGGGCGACCTGCTGAATGCCCTTGACGCCGACGGCAATGAACTCATCAAGACGGGCGATGAAACTGCGTGGAAGCATTTCTGCGGAGAGCGCAACGAGGCACACCTTAACACCTTTAAGGAACAACCGCTTCACACGCTTTTTGCTACTACAGATGTAGCATCTCCTATGTCACAACAAGAGTAGTATATATTTTCAACGAAAGGTTGGACGTCTCACAGGAAAAACGTATCTTTGTACCTTGATGTAATTTGTGCAGTCGCGCTTTGACTTCAATGGTACTGCATGAAATTCTGCCGCGCAAGCAACATAGCAACTGCGCTCCTACCCACTCAAATTCGGAACTATGTCCATCACGGAACTCATCCATAAAGAAGGTCCCGCCTTTTCATTCGAGGTGCTGCCCCCTTTGAAAGGCACTGGTTTTGAAAACCTGCGCCTGACGATTGAAAAACTGCGAGAATTCGCCCCAAAATACATCAACATCACCACCCACCGCTCGGAGTTTGTTTACAAAGACTTGGGCGGCGGACTCATGCAGCGCCACCGTATGCGCCGCCGTCCGGGCACTGTTGCCGTTGCGGCTGCCATCAAGAATGCGTTCAATATCCCTGTGGTGCCTCACGTAGTGTGTAGCGGATGCACAAGAGAGCAGATTGAGTATATGTTGCTCGACCTTCAGTTCTTGGGCATTGAAAACCTCCTCGTGTTGCGTGGCGACAAGGCAAAAGAGGATGCTATGTTCCAACCCGAATCGGATGGTTATGCGCACACTACAGAGTTGCAGGAGCAAATCAATGCCTTCAACAACGGCACGTTTATCGATGGTTCGCCCATCAAGGTGCCGGGCAAGCATTTCAATTATGGCGTAGCGTGCTACCCCGAGAAACATGAGGAAGCGCCCAACTTGCAGACAGACATCTCATGGTTTAAGCGCAAGGTGGAACTGGGTGCGGAATATGGTGTGACGCAACTCTTTTATGACAATCAGGCATACTTCCGCTTCGTAGAGAAATGCCGTCAGGAAGGAATTGAAGTACCCATCATCCCAGGCATCAAACCGCTCACGAGATTGGCGCAGTTGCAGGTCGTACCCAAGGTGTTCCACTGCGACCTTCCCGAGGCGCTTGTACGCGAGGCGCAGAAATGCACTACCGATGAACAAGTAAAACAGTTGGGCATTGAGTGGAGCGTAGCGCAGTGTAAAGAACTCCTTGCACACGGTTGTCCCAGTCTGCACTTCTACACCGTTTCGGCGGTAGATTCCATTGCTGAAATTGCAAAACAAATTTATTAAAAGGAGAAAGGAAAAAAGGAAAAAGGAGAAAGATGCAGGAACGTTATAGTCCAACCGCATGGTTTCTCATTTCTCATTTAATCCCACTTCGTGGTCTTTTCCTCCTTATTCGCTGACGCTCATCAAGCTTCACAAGTCGCACCTCGGCAATTCAAGCGAGCTTAAGCAAGTTTTCTTCCTTGTCGCTCGGCAAAGATTAAGTAAACTTATCTTTACACTCACTCCGGCGTCAGTTGATTGCACTCGGTTTGGCGTCGGTTCTGATTTCTCATTTTCCATCCCATGCTCTACACCTCCATCATAGCCCAAGAGGGCATCAAGGAACGTCTCCGTCGGCAAATCGTAACGGGGCGCATTCCGCATGCTCAACTCTTCAGCGGACCTGAAGGTTGCGGAAAGTTGCCCATGGCGCTTGCCTTTGCCGAAGCGCTGCTCTGTCAGTCGCCCGTCAACGGTAATCCCTGTGGCGAATGTCGTTCCTGCAAGATGATGAAGCGTTTTGAGCATCCCGACCTTCATTTCTTATTTCCCTACGCACACAAGGATAACGAGATTACAACAACCACCCACCAGCGCACATGGAAGGAAGAACTTTGCCGTTCGCCTTACCTCGACTCAAAACGCTGGTACGCTGCAATCGGTGCCGAGAATAAACTTCCCATTATCAATGTGAAGGACGCTGCCTATATGTCGGAAATGCTTTCGCTAACGTCCCAACAAGGAGGATACCGCGTAGTAATTATATGGCATGCAGAGACCATTAACGAGCAGGCGGCGAATAAGATTCTAAAAATCCTTGAAGAACCGCCGACAAAAACGGTGATTATTCTGATTACAGAAATGCCCGAACGCTTGCTAACGACGATTACGAGTCGTACGCAGACCACTGAATTCCCAGCGCTTAAGGACATTGAGATTCAGCAAGCACTCGTGCAACACCATGGGATGGCGGAGGAGATGGCACTTACCATCGCACGCAGCGCAAACGGAAGTTATACGCAAGCTGTAAACCTTATTCAGGCAAATGAGGAGACGGCTATATTCTTTGACCTCTTCGTACAACTCATGCGTAAATGCTACATGCGAGATATTAAGGAGATGCTCAAATGGAGCGAACTGGTAGCAGAATGGGGACGCGAAAAACAAAAGAATTTCTTACACTATTGCCAACACATGGTGCGTGAAAACTTTATCTTCAATTTCCACGAACCCGACCTCAATTACCTTGCCGCAAACGAGCGTGATTTCTCAACACGCTTCTCCCCCTTCATCAACGAGCGCAACGTTATCGGAATCATGGAAGAACTCTCACTTGCAGAGCGCGACATCTTACAAAATGTAAACCCTAAAATCGTGTTTTTTGATTTCGCACTTAAGATGATTGTGTTGCTGATAAAATAAGTTTATGCCCTATAACATCTAGAATATCTAGAATATCTAGAATATCTAGACCTTCCAGAATATCTAGAAAATCCAGCCCCTAGAATACCCCCACCTAAAAATATATGAACAAAGAATTTATGATACACCCCTGCCTCCGCGGTCTCTCTGCAAAAGGTTGCGGTCGACAGGATAAACAACTCAACACATACGATTATTTTGCCGACATCCCAGGAAACAACGATGCTTGCGACCTCGTGGAAGTGCAATTCAAGCACACCCGCAAGGGGTATTACCGCAATGAAAATCGCATTCCCCTACAAAAGGGCGACATCGTTGCCGTAGAAGCCTCACCTGGGCACGACATCGGTGTGGTAAGTCTCACGGGACAACTCGTTCCCCTTCAGATGAAAAAGGCAAGTCTAAAGTCTGGCACGGAGATCAAGCGCATCTACCGCAAGGCACGCCCTGTGGATATGGAGAAATACGAAGAAGCGCAATCACGCGAGCACGACACGATGATTCAAGCGCGCCAAATTGCCAAGGATCTTAATCTTGACATGAAGATTGGCGACGTGGAATATCAGGGCGACTGCAACAAAGCGATTTTCTACTATATCGCAGACCAACGCGTAGACTTCCGTCAACTCATCAAGGTTCTTGCCGACACCTTCCATGTGCGTATTGAAATGCGCCAAATTGGAGCGCGCCAAGAAGCTGGACGCATCGGGGGGATTGGTCCCTGCGGACGCGAACTCTGTTGCGCCACATGGGTGAAAAATTTCAACAGCGTTTCAACGGCGGCTGCTCGTTTCCAGGACATCTCTCCTAACCCGCAGAAGTTGGCGGGGCAGTGCGCAAAACTCAAATGTTGCCTCAACTATGAAGTAGACACCTACATGGAAGCCGCACGCAAATTGCCAAGTCGCGAAATCACGCTTGAAACAGCAGACGCAACATTCTATCATTTCAAGTCAGATATTCTAGCAGGAACTGTAAGTTACAGCACCGACAAACGCATGGCTGTAAACGTAACCACCATCACTGCTGAACGCGCTTTTGAGATTCACAATATGAATAAGAAGGGCGAAAAACCGCTCTCTTTGATTGATGAGACTGAAGCAATACCTGCAGGTCCCATGGATTTGGCAGAACAAGACAGCCTCACTCGATTTGACAAGAACAAGCGCAAGAACAACAAGCAACGTGGCGACAAACAACGCCACAACAACGGTAACCAGGAGCAACGTCCCAACAATGAGCACCGCAACAATCGCGGAGAACGCCGCCAAAAGCGCAAGGGTAATGGTGAGCATTAAGCGCCCATACCTCCTTCGCTAAACCTCAATAGTTGACATGCGAAACATCCTCCTTTGCATCATATTAATAGTAGTAGGCTGCACTTCCCCTGCAGCCTACACTGCATTTTGCCCCGTCAACAATGAGCAATGGAAGCCTGAAGATACCGTTTGTTTCGATATAAAGACTACTGCACTTCAAGATACAAGTTCCTTAATTCTATTGGTACGCACCTGCGAAGCACATCATTTTCAGCAACGCTTACTACCGTTGGCAATCACACAGGATTGGCACCACCTTAAGACACCGCACACCGACACCATCCTTGTAGAAATAGCAGACACCCTCGGACACTGGAGGGGAAAAGGCATCCATCACCGCGATATCACGCTCCCGCTTTCCACCGTTCCACCTGCCGACAGCCTCATCGGAAAAATCTCTATTCGCCCTTGCACAACTACACCCGTTCACGGGATTAGTCACGTTGGGGTTGAACTACGTTAAGTTTTATAGTAAACAAGTAAACGAGGTACGAGTAGACAAGAAGAATGCACTACTCACTACTACTTACAACCTACTCACTGCTCATGCTCCCCCTCTACTTCGCCCCCCTTCAAGGTTTCACAGAAGACACATACCGCCGCATACACCACGAACTCGTTGGTGGTGTAACCGCCTACTACACCCCTTTCCTGCGTTTGGAACACAAGGGTATTCGCACGAAAGATGCTCGAGATGTACGCCCAGAATTTAACGCTGGCGTACCCATTGTGCCACAGGTCATAGCAAAGGACGGTGAGGAATTTTCGTTCCTCGTTGATTACCTTTACGATTTAGGATACCGCGAGATGGATGTGAATATGGGTTGTCCCTTCCCCCTACAAACGCGTCACGGACGCGGGGCGGGCATCCTGCAACATCCCGAATGCGTAAAACAGATTGCCGAAATCATCCGCCAACGCGACGACATCACCTTTAGCATCAAGATGCGCCTCGGACTCACAGATGAAAGCGAGGGCATATCCCTACTCCCTATCCTTAACGACACTCCGCTGAAACACATCACCCTCCACCCACGCTTGGGCACTCAACAATACAACGGTACAGCCGACCTTGATGCCTTTGAGCGCTTTGCGGAACAAACGACGCACCGACTCATCTACAACGGTGACCTCAAAACGCCTGCAGACGTTCAAGCCATCGCTACGCGCTTCCCCAATTTAGCGGGCATCATGATGGGACGCGGACTCCTGGCTCGCCCCTCGTTGGCACAAGAACTCATTGAGGGCGCAGAGTGGCACCGCGCGAAACGCATTGCCCTCCTAAAGAAAATGCACGACCATTACCACGCCCACCTCGCTACCATCATCCCTGGCGAAGCGCAACTCCTCACAAAGGTGCGCACCTTTTGGGAATATATGGAGGAAGAATGTGGTCGCAAGGCTTGGAAGAAGATAATGAAAGCAGGATCAATGCGCAATTATTTGAATGCCATCAATGAATTGAGCTAATGCCAAAGCAACCTTTACACCTTTGGGTAGAAACAAATTAGTGGAGATACTTCGGAACCCCGAAAGTATCTCCACTAATTTTTAATTTACATTGCGAATTATTGCTGTCCGGTAAATATAGATAATTCTTTGTTTGATGGGTAGTTGTACTCATACAAGCCCCCTCATAGATATTCAACCGAAAAAAACGAGAATTTCTATGTTTAAGAGAACACGAATTTCACGAATAACACGAATCTCCATGCGGGATGAATATTTCTTAATCAGAGGCGAATAACACGAATGCCATCCGGATGGTATT
>JBGVPF010000071.1:0-33495 GCA_045126825.1 Alloprevotella sp. | reverse complement strand
CCAGACTTATGTTTACATGGTATCTCCCAAGGTAAACGGCAATATCGTTATCAGCGCATGCAGCACAACAACTTCATCTTACGTTGACCGCTTCGTAAAGGTGTATGCTGCAACGAAAAACGAGGACGGCACATTCACCATCAACACAGACGCTGCCCTCAACAGCGAATTTGCTCCCGAACTCACTGCAGAAACTTGGAGCACAAGCATCGTTTCTGTGAGCGAACCTACTCACCTCGCCGTGTTGATGAGCTACGCAGCAATCAACCTCTTTGCGGCTGACGAAGTAGAGACCATTACGGGCATCACAACCCTCCCCGCACTCAACAGCACAGTTTGCAAGTTGCAGAACGGCACACTTCACCTTGCAAGCACTTCTGAATTAAAGTCTTATCAGGTTTACACGCTCAGCGGCGCACTTATTGCGCAGGGCGCTCTTGCAGGCAACAACAGTCAAGCGACTGTTCCCGCACAGCGTGGCGTATACCTCGTGAAGGTTACAACTGCTGAAGGCACTCAGACGGTCAAAGTAATTGCAGAATAATTACAAACTCCAATAATAATTGGGCACCTAAATTTCCACACGGAATTAGGTGCCCATTTTTTATAACTACTCAAAAATCTGGTGATAGAAAAGCGAAGGCGCAGGTTAGAAATGCAGGTCAGCATCGCACTATTTTTTCGCCCCAAATTAGACCTGCGAAAAACTAAACCTATTTTCGTAAAAACTATTAGTAACCTAAGAAAAATTATTAGTAACCTTTTTCAAATTATGTTACTAATAGTTTTCGCCCCTCGTAACCCACAGATTTTCAGTTCCCGTTCTCGGTGCGAAAATTGGGCGTTTGGAGCAGGAAAAAAGCCCTGCGCAGCACAAAAAAACGGATGGTGCTTTTCCCCGAACTCGTCAAGGAGGAGCACCATCCGTTTTTTCTATTTTTCTTAAAGTCACCGACCGCTGAGAGTGCAGTTTTCAGACGTCTTAAAGCAACACTTTCTTGGTCACTACCTTGCCGTTTTTCACGCAGTTAACAAGGTAAATGCCAGCAGGCAAGTTTGTGAAGCGCACTTCACCTGCCGCCTCTTGTTGCTCAGCCACGACGGCGCCGTTCATACTTACCACCTGCAACGTTGCACCCGCCACACCCTTTACAAGGAGTGTACCGCCCTGCGCTACTACCTGCCAATCGGCATTGCCTGTGATGGGCGCTACGGCTGAAAGGTCTGCCTCGCGGATGTTCATGAAAAAGTCGCCCCACTCACTCAAGACGTACGTATTGAGTGTGCCCATCGGACAAACTACCGTTACGTTATCGCAATTTACATAAAAGAAGGGGTTCGTATAAGTCTCCCACGCTGCAAATTCAGGGGGCGTTGTGCCGAGGCAATAGATTGTTTCGAGCGCCGAGCAGTTGTAAAACACGCGGTTACCCACTTCCACCACCTTGTCGTGAAACGTCACCGTCGTAAGTTGCTTACAGTCCGCCAAAAGTGCGTCGCTCACTTCCGTTACACCTTCGGGAAGCGTAAATTGCTTCAACTGCGTCCCTGCGAAAGCCTGCTCATAAAGCAATTCTACGCTCGCGGGAAGGTTTACGCGCTCAAGCGCCGAGAGACAAAAGGCGTAGGCGTCAAGTCCCAAGAACCCTTCGGGGAAGATGACTTCCTTAACCTCAGTGGCGTAAAATGCGCCACCGTATACCGCCACACAGTCGTCATGAAGTGTATAATTTGTGGGCGCACCCTTGCGGGGATAGAGATAAAGGAAGCGATGATCCTTCGTATAAAGCACATTGGCGTCGGCCACAAAGGCAGCATTCGCCGCATCTACGGTAATCGTCTGAATCTGAGTGGCGTTAAACGCATTTGCCTTGATTGTCTCCACCGCAGCAGGGAGATGCAGCGCAACGAGAGGTACATTCTGGAATGTATATCCCTCAATCGTTGTTACTGACTCAGGGAGCGTCACAGCAGTAAGACTTCTACAACCCGAGAAGAGTCCTTCCTTAATTTCCACAAGTCCTTCGGGAAGACTGATTTCTTGCAGATTTGCGCATTGCTCAAACGCGTAGGCGCCAATCTCTTCACAAGTGGCGGGTATGTCTATTTCCGTGAAACCACACTTATAAAATACGCCACGACCAATACTTTCAAGACTCGCGGGAAGGGTTATCTGAAGGAGTTCTTCACACTGCTGGAAGGTTCCGTCGGCAAGAGTTTTAATGCCTTGGGGAAGGGCGATTGAGGTAACCTCAGTATTATAAAACGCGCGCGTACCTATTTCCGTAAGCGACTCAGGAAGGTTGATTTCATTGAGGGGCGAACTGCGGAAAGCGCCTGCGCCGATGGTTTCTATGGTCTCGGGGAGCGAAATTTTAGTAACATTGCTCCAGTAGAATGCGTCTTCCTCAATCGCAACTACGCTGTAGGTCACGCCGTCATAGTTCACGCTCGAAGCAATCGTACACGCCGTAACTTCGTTTGCCACACCGCTCACGCCGACAGTAGTTTCTGTCTTTACAACGTAAGTCAAACCGTCTTGCTGAAAGGTATCTCCCACCGCTCCCTGTGCTGCGATGCTACACACAAAGCAGGTAAGTGCCAAAGTTGTTTTCTTCATAATATCTATCTTATTTTTGTGAGGTGCAAAATTACAAATTTCCAAGCAGGTAAGCGGAGTTAGAACAATAAAAAAAGAGTCGCAAACGTTCTCTTGAGGAGAAGCGCTTGGACTCTTAAATGTGCTTGGGACTGATGTATTATTCGCCGGGAACGATTGCACCTGAGGGACAAACGTCAGCGCAAGTACCGCAATCAACGCATGAGTTGGGGTCGATAGAATACTTTTCGCCTTCAGAGATTGCGCCAGAGGGACATTCGTCGATACAAGTACCGCAAGCGATACAGTCGTCTGTAATTACGTAAGCCATAATTGTAATTTTTAATGAGTGATTTGTTATGTGTTAATGTATTGTCAGTATCATTTCCTATGCAAAGATACACCTACCCGCTCAATAAACAAACTAAAACCGCGCTTTTTTGGGTATCTTCATAAAAGTTTTCTTGCCATATCCCAGAATTGAGTTAATTTTGCAGAAGCGGAGTGGTATGTCAATCCCTTTAGACACCATTCTCTACAGCAATCAGCAACTAATTATGAGAATTCTTTTATTACTCCTCACCTTCGTCACTTTGGGACTTTCCGCACAGGAACGTAAGGTACAGCACAAGCCCTTTATTGATGAACGTCGTTTTCACTACGGTTTCTTTTTTGGCATCCATGACCAGGGAATAGAGTTTGAGAACAACGGTTACATAGACCCTGCAACGGGTGCGCAATGGAGCGTTGAAAATGACAAGATGAACCTGGGTTTTAGTGTGGGCGTGATGGGCGATTGGCGCATCAACCGCTATATTTCTTTACGCTTGCAACCATCCCTGCACTTCGGGAGCAAGCATTTGAGTTTCTACGACCATAATTCAGGTAAAAGGGAGTCACAGGACATGAAGTCGGCATTAATATCAGTCCCCGTTTTAGCAAAACTATCTGGTCCGCGCTTCAACAACTACCGTCCCTATGTCATAGGCGGCATCAGCGCAAGTTACGACCTGACTGCAAAGAAACACACGCTCCTGCGTACCACCCCTCTATCTTTCTGCCTTGAAGCGGGTTTCGGGTGCGATTTCTACCTCCCCTTCTTTAAGATGATACCTGAACTGAAATTCAGTTTCGGTCTCAACGATATTCTGGAGAAAGACCGTAACGACCTACTTGATTCTTCGCAAAAGGTCTTCACAGAAAGCGTCAATAAGGCAAATATGAATATGGTAACGCTGACACTATACTTTGAATAAGCAGACGTACCCTTTTCACTAAAACAACATGGGTGCCTCACACAACTTCGTGGGGCACCCATGTTTTGTTTTTCTGAATTTAATCCATGCGCACAGCCTTCGTGACATTTTCAATCTTTCGCAAGGCGTCACATATCATACTTATGTCATCTACGTGGTATACACTTACGAGGAGCGACCCCTCAAAGATGCCGTCGTTTGTTTTCAACGTAATTTCCTTCACAAGGTACTGCTGAAGCGTTTCAAAGCAGTCGGCAATGCTATGAAGCACACCCTTGGCATCCACGCCACGCACGAAGATGCGAGTATCGAAATATCGCACGCGACCCGTATTCCAGGAACAAGCGATGATATTATTACCATGGCGCGTCTTATACTTCGTAGCAGTCTCACATTGACGACGGTGAATTTCAAGTCCTCCGTTTTCATTGATATACCCCAACACATCATCACCAGGCACCACAGTGCAACAAGTCGGGAAAGTACAATGAAGCAACACCTCTTCATCAAGTGCAAGCACTTTCTTTTTGTTCAACCCCTTGACAAATTCACGTGTTTCAAGTGCTGCAATACTTCCATCGGCAACGGTCTGCACGTCCTCCTTTGATTTATTGAGGAAGGTCAGTAACTTACGCCAACCATTGTTGGAGTTTTTGCCTGTCAATTGGTCAATATCGGCTTCCGTAAGCACCTTCTTCTTGTCCGCAATAGCCAGGAAAAGTTCGTCGCGTGTCTTTACGGCATTCTGCTTACATAGTTTTTCTACTACATTCGTGTTATACGCCACGTCGTAGCGTTCCAAGAACTCCTTAAGCATCGCCTCACCCTGAACCTCCTTCTCACGGCGTTCACGGCGCAAGATGGCCTGAATCTTACCTCGCGCCTTTGCAGAGGTGGCAAAGTTCAACCACTCGGGTTGCACATGTTGCGTCTTTGAGGTCAGGATTTCAATCTGGTCACCACTCTTCAGTTGGTAACTCAAGGGTTCGAGTTTATGGTTTACCTTTGCTCCAAAACAGTGACTACCGAGGAAGGAGTGGATGGAGAAAGCGAAGTCTAGCACCGTACTCCCAGCAGGCATCGTCTTGATTTCACCCTTAGGCGTAAATACCAATATTTCCTGAGCATAAAGGTTCAGTTTAATTGTATCCAGCAAGTCGAGTGTATCCGGTTGGGGGTCGTCCAAAATTTCCTTGATAGAGTTGAGCCAACCATCAAGTTCCGACGCATCATATTCCGAACCCGGAGCCTTATACTTCCAGTGCGCAGCAAACCCCTGCTCGGCGATGTCGTCCATACGGTCGGAGCGAATCTGCACTTCAATCCACTTACCGTTATTACTCATAAACGTGTTATGGAGTGCCTGATACCCATTTGCCTTGGGCGAAGAAAGCCAGTCACGGAATCGTGTGGGGTGTGGACGATAGATACTTGTAAGAGCAGCATAAATGCGGAAGCACTCATTCACCTCTTCCTCGCGATTCTGGGGTTCGAAGACGATGCGGATGGCCATGATATCAAAGACCTCCTCGAAGGAAACCTTCTTGGTTTGCATCTTCTTCCAAATTGAATAAGGACTCTTAATGCGTGCCTTGATAGAATACTTGCAACCCATCTTATCAAGCGCCTCACGAATGGAAGGGATGAAGGTATTGAAATTATCATCACGCTCCATCTGTGAGTCTTCCAACTTCTGGACAATATCTTGGTAAGCCTCGGGGTGTTCGTACTTAAAACTCAAGTTTTCAAGTTCCGTCTTAATTTTATTGAGCCCCAAACGGTCAGCAAGAGGTGCAAAGATATACTGCGTCTCCCCCGCAATTTTATATTGCTTTGAGGGCAACATAGACTCCAGCGTACGCATATTGTGCACACGGTCAGAAATCTTAATGAGGATTACACGGATGTCATCGCTCATCGTAAGCAGAAGTTTCTTAAAAGTCTCTGCCTGTAGAGAAGCCCTTTCGCCAAAGATACCTCCAGAGATTTTGGTCACTCCTTCAACAATGTTTGCCACCTTGGGACCAAACAGGTTGCAGAGGTCTTCGTTTGTGTAATCCGTATCTTCCTCTACGTCGTGAAGCAATGCGGCACATATAGAGGTAGAACCCAATCCAATCTCTTCACACGCCACTTGCGCTACGGCAATGGGGTGAAGGATGTAAGGTTCGCCCGACAAGCGGCGCACACCTTTATGCGCCTGCTTTGCAAAGTTAAAAGCCTTCGTAATGATGTCCACCTTACCACGATGGTTGGAGGCAAGGTAAGTATCAATGAGTTTTTTGAAAGCTGCATTTATGAGAATTTCGTCTTGAATTTCTTGTGGGGTGAGAGCTTTGTCTGGCATAGTTTTAAAACATTAAGACGATTGGGTTGATCGGAGTTTTATGCAGTCCGTAGGTTGGCGCTTAACTCACGGGTAAGTTTACACTTACTTCACGCGCAAGCGTTTCCCTGCTCTGATATTGTTATTCTTCAGGTTGTTCAAGCGCTTAATTTTCGCCACAGTGGTGTGGTTACGTCTTGCGATTGCCCCTAAATTATCTCCCTGTCGCACGGTTACGTATACCGGTTTATTTTTAGCAGCAGCCTTGACTGCCTTCTCGTCAATTTCTACCGTTGCTCGGCGCTTGAAGAGGTCTGTAGAACGATGGTTATAAACACTATCTCCAAGGTCTATGAATGCCAACAACTTTTCTTGTGGCAAGCGCAAAGCATAGGGTTTTACGTTTCCGGGGATGAGATCCTTCTTATACTGCGGATTGAGCGCACGAATAGCCTCCTTATCTATATTGCAGAGTTCCGCAATCTGATCAAAGTGAAGACTCTTATGAATCATTACCGTGTCCGTAGCAACGGGGAAAGCAGTACGTAGCGGTTCTATTTGATGCTGGCAGTAATAGTACATCGCATAGTTTGCCGCAATAAACGCAGGTACATATCCACGCGTTTCCGTAGGAAGGTAGGGATAAATCTTCCAATAATCCGTAACCCCTTCTGCACGATGAATCGCCTTATTCACATTTCCAGGACCGCAGTTATAGGCAGCAATAACCAAATTCCAATCCTTATAGATGTCATAAAGGTCCTTCAAATACCTTACAGCCGCCCATGTAGACTTCAGCGGGTCCTGACGCTCGTCAATCAAACTATTCACTTCGAGGTCATAGCGTTTACCCGTTGTGAGCATAAACTGCCACAATCCCACAGCACCTGCTTTGCTACGTGCCACAGGATTCAATGCCGACTCGATTACTGGAAGGTACTTCAATTCCAACGGCAAACCATACGCCTCGAGTGCCTCTTCAAAAAGAGGGATGTAGAAATTTCCTGCCGCCAGACAGAAACTAATCGTACCACGATTCTTTCCCGTATAGCGATCAATGAATTCCTGTACAACATTGTTATGAGGCAATTCCATCACTGCAGGGATACGACTCAAACGGTCTGCATAATCCGAAGCCGACAAGTTTGAAAGGTATGCTGAAGCGGTCCCCGTAGTTTCTGGGAAGAGATACTGACGCGCATTCCACTGCATCATCAGGGAGTCAACGCTCAACATCATCCCTTCGGGCAGTCCAATCTGTTCGTCGGCACCGATGGCTTCGTCATGAACAGTAATGACATTCTCATGTTGCGCCCAAAGGGAGGCACAACTGGCAGAAGACGCAAACAGTAATACAAGTATTTTCGTTTTTAAAGACATTTTATTCGGTGTTAAGGGGAATGAGGAGGCAGGAATTAGGTAAGGAGGTTACAATGCTATTTTAGATGAAGCAAGAACACAGTTGGGTTCTGTGTTTACTTCGGCAACATCTGGTTTATAAATCCGTTAGAAATTAATAGAGCACCCTACTCCATAAGATTGCTGCTGCATGCGTGAATCATGCGGGTTGGTATTTATCACGGTAGGTTCTACACGCATGGTAAGGTCGGGCGTGATATCAAATTCAGAGAGTTGAGCATCGACGTACGCATCTATTACCGAAAGAATGTATACCCCAGCAAAACAGAAGACTGAAAGGTCACGCCAGCGGCGATAACGATTCTTTCTGCTTTTGAAGATTTCTTTAAAACGGTCCTCGCGACCTGTGATGTCAAAGTTGGGAGGTAGAAAATCCTTGTAACTTTCCGTTGCGGGATTATCGTCCATAATATCCAGATACGCTTGAGAATAATCGCTGTACATCTGCTGATTCCACGTAAAGGCATAGGTACACCCTAAAAATCCTCCATACACGAGGGGGAGTTTCCAATACTTTCGGTTATAAATCTGTCCCGCTCCAGGGATTACCAATGCCAACCAAAGAGCACGCTGAGGGTCAGGTACAAACTGCGCTCGCTTCAGGTCGCGCTGTTGTTTCTTCAACTCCTTGCTATTGAATGGGATTTGCAGATTGATGGTATCCACCCTAATCGAATCTTCAGCAACAGTATCGACCTGCAACCCTGTTGCAGTAAAGGGCATTAGTGCTTTCGGTCTTGCTACCGAATCCTTTAGAGCACCCTTCTGCGCCTCAACAGCAATTAAACGCGCTTGCGCCGACGCTATTTGAACGCCGACGCAGGAGATACATAGAATGATAAGCGTGAGTAGTCGTTTCATATCCATTTCAGAAGGTTATCCCTTCTTCATACGGTCAAAGAGTTCGATGATACGTGTCAATTCTTCCTCGTTTTCAAAGGGTATGCTGATTTTACCCTTTCCCTGCTGCGAGCAAGTCATCTGCACCTTGGTTTTGAAGAAGTCCGATAGTTGTGTTTTCAACACTTTGAACTCTTCGGGGAGCAACACTTTCTTATCTTGAAGTGTGCGCTTGCCACTCTTCACCGCTTCACCAGCATTGATTTGTGCCACCATCTCTTCAATCTGGCGTACGGAGTAACCTTTTTCCAACACTTCCTTAAAGAACTTCACCTGCATGGCAGGGTCTGCCAACGAAAGCAGAGCACGCGCATGCCCCTTGTCGATTTGGCGGTTCTTAATCGCCATCTGCACTTGAGCAGGCAGTTTCAAGAGGCGCAAAGTGTTGGCTATCGTAGCACGATTCTTGCCAATCTTCTCGCTCAATTCCTCCTGCTTGAGATTATAGCGCTCAATGAGGTGCTGATACGCCAATGCCACTTCAATAGGATTGAGTTCCTCGCGCTGAATATTCTCTACGAGCGCCATCTGCATCATATTTTCGTCATCAGCCGTACGGATGTAAGCCGGGATGCGCTGCAAACCCGCCATCTGTGTGGCACGCCAACGACGCTCTCCCGCTATAATCTGATAACGGTCGTCACTGATTTGACGCAAGGTGATAGGCTGGATAATTCCAAAGTTCTTGATTGACTCTGCAAGTTCTTCCAACGCCTTTTCGTCGAACTCGCGACGCGGCTGATTGGGATTCGCTTCAATCTGTGAGATTGCCACTTCGCTAATTGAGGAAGAACCGCTCGTTTCTACCTCATCCTGAGTAGAAATAAGGGCATCCAATCCGCGACCAAGGGCAGTATATTTTTTCTTAATAGCCATATAGAGAGTTTTAAGGTCTTAAGGTTATGAGGTCTTGAGGTTTAACGTGCAAAGACAGTTTTCCTGTCCGCAAAACGAACTTACGCCCCTCACCTAAAGTTTAACCTTGATTCTTACTGATAATCTCTTTTGCCAACGCCAGGTGATTCTTCGCACCTGTAGAGTCAGCATCATACAAGATGACAGGCAAACCGTGAGAGGGTGCCTCTGAAAGTTTTACGTTGCGCTGAATAACCGTCTTGAACACCAATTCCTGGAAATGACGCTTCACTTCGTCATAAATTTGGTTGGCAAGACGCAAACGTGAGTCGTACATCGTCAGCAAGAAACCCTCAATAGAGAGCGAAGGATTGGTCTTGCGCTTAATGATGCGAATCGTGTCGAGCAACTTTGAGATACCTTCGAGTGCGAAATATTCACACTGCACGGGGATAATCACAGAGTCTGCAGCCGTCAACGCATTCACAACCATCAACCCTAAAGAGGGAGAACAGTCAATGAGAATGTAGTCGTATTCCCCCTTGATGGGTTCCAATACGTTTTTGAAGACACGCTCACGATTCTTAAAGTTCAACATCTCAATTTCCGCTCCCACCAAATCTATGTGTGAAGGAATGATGTCAAGATTTTCTATATCTGTAGTGTAGATGGCTTCACGCACATCAATCTTGTTGACCAAGCATTGGTAAATAGAAGCATCAATCTGACTCAAGTCAACACCCAACCCCGACGAAGCATTCGCCTGGGGGTCAGCATCAATAAGCAACACTTTCTTTTCAAGCGTAGCCAACGACGCCGCAAGATTCATCGATGTGGTAGTTTTACCCACACCGCCCTTTTGATTAACTAAAGCAATAATTTTTCCCATGCTATTCAATATTAGGAGCGCCACAAAACGTTACAAACTGGGCACTCTAACGGATTTTGCAAAGATACTTATTTTTTCTTATAGCACGCCCCGCTTAAAGAATAAATTATTACTTTTGCGAAAAATATTTTAAGGTACTAATTCAAACTTAACTTTCCCCAACACATGCGCCCCCTCATCCTCATTTCCAACGACGACGGTTACACCGCAAAAGGCATAAATTTTCTGATTGAAACCCTCCGCCCTCACGCTGATATTTTCGTAATGGCTCCCGACGGTCCCCGTTCGGGCGGCAGTTGCGCCATAACTTCGGCATCTCCCTTGCGCTATCGCAAAATACGCGAAGAGGAAGGGCTTACTATTTACGCTTGCACCGGCACTCCCGCCGACTGCATCAAGGTAGCGTTCAACGAATGCCTCACGCGTCGCCCCGACCTTGTTTTGGGAGGTATTAACCACGGCGATAATTCCGCCGTCAATGCCCACTATTCTGGAACGATGGGCGTGTGCTACGAAGGCGCCATGGCGGGTTTCCCTTCTATCGCATATTCGCTTGACAATCACAGTTCGGAAGCCGATTTCACCCCGCTCCGCCCTTACCTCGTGGACATCACTTTGAAGGTGCTCAAGGAGGGACTTCCCGCCTTCTCATGCTTGAACGTAAACTTCCCCAACGCTTCTGAATTTAAGGGCGTTAAGGTTTGCCGTATGGGCATCAGTCGTTGGGTAAAGGAGACACACAAGTGTCTGCATCCCACTACCAACCAACCCTATTTGTGGCTCGTGGGCTACCGCGAAAACCTTGAACCCGAAGCTACCGACACCGACATTTGGGCGCTCGAAAATGGCTACGTTGCCGTAACTCCCGTCACGCTTGACGTAACGGACTACAAGTTGCTGGAGCAATTAAAGTTTTAGCATAGAGTATAGAGTACAGAGTACAGAGTACAACGACCATCCGGACGCCCACTACTCACTACTCACTCATCACTACTCTCTCCTAACATATTTCCCATGAAATATTTTCTCATCGTAGGCGAAGCCAGTGGCGACCTCCATGCCGCCCACCTCATGCAAGCCTTAAAAAATAACGACCCTCAAGCGGACTTCCGCTACTACGGGGGCGACGAGATGCAACGGGTTGGCGGCACACTTTTGTGCCACTACAAGCACCTTGCCTATATGGGATTTATCCCCGTCCTACTCCACTTGCGCACCATCCTTAAAGGCATGAAGCGCTGTAAGGAGGAGATTGCCGCTTGGCGCCCCGACTGCGTCATCCTCGTGGACTATCCGGGTTTCAACCTCAAGATTGCGAAGTTCGTTAAGGCGCAAAACATTTGCCCCGTCTATTATTACATTTCGCCCAAGATTTGGGCGTGGAAGGAGCACCGCATCAAGGACATCCGCGCTACGGTGGACCGCCTCTTCTCCATACTTCCCTTTGAGGTGGACTTCTTCGAGAAGAAGCACCACTACCCTATTTCTTACGTAGGCAACCCTACGGTGGACGAAATCAGCCAGTTCCGCGCTACTTACAAGGACACTTTTGAAGAATTCTGCCAACAGAACGACCTCAACCCACAGCACCCCATCATCGCCCTACTTGCGGGCAGCCGCAAGCAGGAAATCAAGGACAACCTGTGCATGATGTGCGAGGCTGCCGCACCTTATGTGGAGCAAGGTTATCAGTTGGTATTGGCGGGCGCTCCCTCTATCACGCAGGAGTATTACGACCAGACACTCAAGCGCCTGAATTGGTCAGCCGACCGCTTGCCACGCATCCTTCGCTCACAGACCTACCCCCTACTCTCACACGCTACCGCCGCCCTGGTCACTTCGGGCACGGCTGCGCTTGAAACGGGACTCTTCCGCGTGCCGCAAGTGGTGTGCTACTACACACCCGTGGGCAAACTCATATCTTTCCTGCGCCGCCACCTCTTGAAGGTGAAATACATCTCCTTGGTCAACCTCGTAGCGGGCAGAGAAGTAGTGCCAGAACTCGTTGCCGACGGCATGAACCTCCCCAACCTTCGCCAACACCTCACCTCCATCCTCCCTGGAGGAACTGCCCGAGAAGCACAACACAAGGGGTACGAAGAAATGGCGAAAATCCTTGGCGAACCCGGTGCTCCTGAACGCGCAGCACAGGAAATCGTGGAACGATTGACGCAAAAATAACATTCAACACTTCTGTTTGAACCACAAAATGAGCGCCAGCGCAGTGTCACCCTAACGTGACGCAGCGCTGGCGCTTTTTCGTTCCACCAAGGTTTTACATGCGTAAAATCTTAATAGACAATTTCTATTTAGTTTTATCTTGCTTTAGGACGCAACGTCACCAACGGCACGAGCATCTCCTCGAGTGAAATGCCCCCGTGCTGGAAGGTGTCTTTGTAATACTGCACGTAGTGGTTGAAGTTGTTGGGGTATGCA
Source organism: Alloprevotella sp. (assembly GCA_045126825.1). Taxonomy (GTDB): domain Bacteria; phylum Bacteroidota; class Bacteroidia; order Bacteroidales; family Bacteroidaceae; genus Alloprevotella. The sequence continues at coordinate 20,815 of JBGVPF010000071.1, read as the reverse complement.
AAGAAGCGGTTGCCTGTGGCGAAGATGTAGGTGGTGGAGAGGTTGGGTGCGGGAAGTCCAAGTCGCTTGGGTTCCTTTACCTCAAACACTTCCTTGGGATTGTAGTTGAGGTTCTTACCCAACTTGTAGCGCAGGTTGGTATTGACATTTTTATCGCCAATTACCCGAATCGCCTCGTCCGCACGGATGGAACCGTGGTCGGTAGTGATGATGATGTCGTAATCTAACGAGGCGAGCCATTTGAAGAGTTCCTTCATGCTGGAATGGCGGAACCACGACTGGGTAATACTGCGATAAGCAGCCTCGTTAGACGCCAATTCACGCACCATTTTGGACTCCGTGCGGGCATGACTGAGAATGTCAATAAAGTTAATGACCATAACTGACAATGGTGCCAGGGGCATACTGCGCACTCCCGAGAGGAATTTCTCTGCCGCGACCGAGTCATTGATCTTTGTATAAATGAATTGCTCCTTACGGCGCAGGCGTTCCAGGTGCGTGCGGATGAGTTCCTCCTCATTGAGGTTCTTGCCCTCATCTTCCTCCTCGTCCACCCAAAGATGCGGGTAGCGCTCACGGATTTGCTGGGGCATAAGTCCCGAGAAGATGGCGTTGCGGGCATATTGCGTGGCGGTAGGGAGGATGCTGAAATAGAGGTCTTCCTCCATATCAAAATCATCGGCAAGGCCCTGACTGATGATGCGCCATTGGTCGTAACGCAGGTTGTCGAGCACAAGGAGCATCACCTTACGGCCGTCGCGCAAACGGGGAAAGACTGCGGTGCGGAAGAGGTCGGGTGAGAGCAGCGGGCGCTCCTCGGGATGGGCAATCCAATCCTCGTAATTCTTTCGGATGAACTTTGCAAAGGCAGCGTTTGCCTCCTGCTTCTGCATACCCAGCATCTCGCTCATTGCACCATCCGTGGGCGCCAATTCAAGTTCCCAATGCACGAGTTTGCGATACAATTCCTTCCACTCGTCAGCCGAAAGATTGTCTCCAATCTGCATACCAATACGTGAGAATTCCTGACGGTAAGACGTCTCTGCCGCCTCATGCTCAATCTCGCGGCGATGAATGTTCTTCTTCAGCGCAAGCAAAATCTGGTTAGGATTGACGGGCTTAATGAGATAGTCGGCAATCTTCGCACCAATCGCCTGATCCATAATATCTTCCGTTTCATTCTTCGTCACCATCACCACGGGCACATTGGGTTGGATTTCCTTCATGCGCGCCAAGGTTTCAAGACCACTGAGACCGGGCATGTTTTCATCCAGCAAGATAAGGTCAAACGGCTGTTCGCGACAGATGTCAAGCGCATCCGTCCCGTTAGAACAAGTAGTCACTTCGTAATCCTTGTTCTTGAGAAATATGATGTGGGCTTTGAGAAGATCAATTTCGTCGTCCACCCAGAGGAGTCTGCCAAGCATAGATTGGAAAGGAGAAAGGAGAAAGGAGAAAGGAGAAAGGAAAAAGGAGAAAGGAGAAAGACCGTGCGGAGGAAAGGTATGCGCGAATGGGGAAAAGGTTAAAAGGGGAAGAGAATAGGAGTTAGATTTGCGTCACAATCCGCATGGCAAATTTCTCCTTTAATCCCGCTTCGCGGTCTTTACCTCCTTCGCACCTCGGCAATTCAAGCAAACTTGATTACACTCGGTTTGGCGTCGGTTCTCATTTCTCCTTTCTCATTTCCCATAGTGCGCCTCTACAGCATTGGTTAAGTCGATAAAATCTTGCACAGAAAGTTGTTCGGGACGCTTCGTGAGGAGCGGTTGCGCGAGGAATTCGGTGTGGTCAATGCCACCTCCGAGTTCGTTATCAAGTTGTGCAAAGAGCGGTTTGATAGATCCGCGCATCATCTTGCGGCGCTGGTTGAATGTAGTTTTGACCACACGGCGCAGGAGTCGCTCGTCGCACCCACAATCTGCCACATCGTTGCGTGTCATGCGGATTACGGCACTCTGCACCTTGGGGGGCGGATTAAACACTCCGGGAGCAACGGTAAAGAGGTAGTCAACGTCGTACCAAAGTTGCACCAACACACTCAAAATGCCGTAGGCCTTCGTACCGGGTTTGGCAGCCAAGCGCTCAGCCACCTCCTTCTGAATCATCCCCGTACAGCAGGGAATCAAGTGGCGGTAGTCCAGCATCTTAAAGAAGATTTGGCTGCTGATATTGTAGGGATAGTTTCCCGTAAGCACGAAGGAGCGTCCCTCAAACGTGTTTTCAAGGCGCATCTTCAGGAAGTCGTCTTCAATAATGTTGGGTTCGAGCACAGGAAAATTCTCGCGCAAGTAAGCAACACTCTCAAAGTCGATTTCAGCCACCTTCACCTCACGCCCCTTGGGGAGCAAGAATTGAGTGAGTACGCCCATACCTGGACCTACTTCAAGCACGGGAATATCGGGGCAAGCATCAACGGTGTCTGCAATGGCTTGAGCCACACTTAAGTCTTTCAAAAAGTGTTGACCAAGAAATTTTTTAGGGCGTACGAGTTTCATATCATTTGTTTTTTCTATCTTTGTAAAATCTTGAATGCAAAATTAAATAATAAACTTGGATTTTGACTAAACTACTGGGCAATATATTAAAGACTGCACTGCCTTTTGCCTTAGGGATAGGCATCCTTTGGTGGATGTACCGCGAGACGGATTGGACAGACTTCTGGCACACGATTTCTTCAGAGTTACACTGGGGCTGGATGTTGGTATCGCTCATATTTGGCGTTGTTCCTCAGGTGTTTCGCGCCTTGCGTTGGCAAATGACGTTGCGACCAATGGGTGAATTTGCCCGTTCTCAGACGTGCATCAACGCCATTTTCCTTTCCTACGCCGCAAGTTTGGTCATTCCACGCGTGGGAGAAGTTACGCGTTGTGGCACGCTGAAAAAAGTGGACAACATCAGTTTTTCAAAGTCCATTGGCACGGTAGTCACGGAGCGCCTTGTTGACTCACTCATTATGCTGGTCATTGCGGCAGCGGCATTTTTGAGTCAGTTGCCCGTATTCCTGAAGTTCATTGACGAGACAGGGGCAGACTTTCACAGCTTGGTACACCGTTTCTCCAATACGGGGTACCTTGTCACCATTCTCTGTATTGTCTTAGCCTTGGCCATTTGCGGTAGCCTCTTGTTTCGCTACAAGATGTTCGCCCAAAGTCGTGAAAAGGTATTAGGCATTTGGGAAGGCATCCGCTCCTTGCGCCATGTGGAGCGCCCGTGGCTCTACTGGTTCTACTCCGTGGGCATCTGGGTGGGCTATTTTCTCCACTTCTACTTAGCCTTTTTCTGCTTTGACTTCACCGCAGGCATCAATCCTTGGGCTGCACTTCTGATATTCAGCATTGGTTCGTTTGCCGTGCTGGTTCCCACTCCCAACGGTGCAGGTTCGTGGCACTTTGCGGTAAAGACGATGCTCGTACTCTATGGTGTGGCAGAAGCTCCTGCGGTAATGTTTGCCCTTGTGGTACATACTATTCAGACGGGCTTAGTTATTCTTCTCGGTGCCTGGGGTTGGGCAGACTTAACACGAATTGAAGTGATAAAACCCGCTTCTGAGAAGTGCAAAAACGCGTAGAGCGAAATTCAAACTTGTGATGAAAAAAATAATATGGGAGATTGTAAAAACTAAGTCCGACTTAATTTGAATTAAGTCCGAGTTAGTTTGAACTAAGACGGACTTAGTTTGTAGGACTTCCGAAGGCATTTTGAAAAGGTTCCTTTGCTCGCCCATTTTCATCACTTTACTCTCAAGAAAAATATTCACACGATAATAAAGATTTAATACTATGTCAGAAATTAGAAACCTTCAACCCAAAGCTATTTGGGAAAACTTCTATCTTCTCACGCAAGTGCCCCGTCCCAGCGGACACCTTGAAAAAATTCAGAAATTCCTTCTCGACTGGGCAAAGGAAAAGGGCGTAGAAGCAAAACTTGACGACGCTGGAAACGTCATCATGTACAAGGCAGCCTCTCCCGGCATGGAAGATTGCAAGGTAGTGACGCTTCAGGGCCACATGGATATGGTGCCTCAGAAGACTCCTGAATCTCCTCACAATTTTGAAACCGACCCCATCGAAACTTGGATTGACGGTGAGTGGGTAAAGGCGAAGAATACGACACTTGGTGCCGACGATGGTATGGCTGTAGCTACCATCATGGCAATTATGGAAGACAACACCTTGAAGCACGGTCCGCTTGAAGGTTTCATTACTGCCGACGAAGAATCTACGATGGGCGGTGTGAACAATATGGCGTCCGACCTCTTGAAGGGTGAAATCCTGCTCAACCTTGACAACGAAACTTTCGGCGAATTTATGATTGGTTCGGCAGGTGGTGTGAACCTCACTGCTTCTTTGGAATACAAGGAGGAAGAAGTTCCCGCTGGTGATGCAGCCGTGAAGATTGGTATCCACAATTTGCTCGGCGGTCACTCTGGTCTTGAAATTAACGAAGGTCGTGGTAATGCCAATAAGATGATGGCGCGCCTCGTGCAGGATGCTATTGCCAACTTCGAAGCACGCCTTGCTTCATGGCAGGGAGGTAATATGCGCAATGCGATTCCCCGTGACTGCGACGTGGTACTTACCATTCCCGCTGAGAATGTTGACGCCCTCAAGGAAGTAGTTGACGAATGGCGCGAAACATTCAAGGGCGAATATGGCTTTGTAGAAAAGGCGTTGACCCTTGATATTGAAGACACAGACTTACCAGCAGCCCTCGTTCCCGAAGAAATTCAGGACAATCTCGTGAATGCACTTTGCGCTTGCCACAATGGTGTGATGCGCTTCATTCCCGAAGTGCCCAGCATCGTAGAAACTTCTTCTAACCTCGCGATTGTAGAAATCGGTGGCGGCAAGGTAATGTTCAAGGTGCTTGTGCGCTCTTCTCGCGACAGTATGCGTGATTGCTGTTCCGAAACGTTGGAAAGCGTATTCTCAATGGCAGGCATGAAGATCGAACTCGACGGTGCTTATCCCGCCTGGCAGCCCAACCCTGAAAGCGAAATCGTGGCGCTCATGAAGGATGTTTACAAGGAACTCTTTGGTGAGGAAAGCAAGGTACAGGTGATTCACGCAGGTTTGGAATGTGGCGTCATCGGTGCGAAGTATCCCAAGATGGATATGGTAAGTTTCGGTCCCACCATGCGTTCTCCTCACACGCCCAACGAACGTTGCTATATCCCCAGCGTAGAAAAGTATTGGCAGTTCGTATTGACCACTTTGGAACGTACGCCGAAAAAGTAAATAATTAAAGGAGAACGGAAAAAGGAGAAATGAGAAAGACCATGCGGGACTTCAATGCGCCAGCAACTTTCTCCTTTTTCATTTCTCATTTCTCATTTCATTAAATATTAATGTGATATGAACAAAAAACTCATTCTTGCTTCCCTCTTCTGCCTCGGCACAGCCGTTTCTCAGGCACAGGTGAGCAACATCAACCCCGTTCCGCAGCAGGTTGAAAACCTTGCGGAGTTCTTAATTGACATTCCCGCAGAATGGACGGTAGTTACTGACAAGACTGTCACTTCGTCTTATGCCCTTGACGCACTCAACACGGCTGCTCCCGCCGTTGCGCCCAAGGCAGCCTTTAAGGTAACCCTCGGTTGGGGCAATCAGAAGGCTATTAAGAAGTATAAGAAACTCGTCCCCACAAAGGCAGAAGGTTATTACCTCAAGGTGACTGACAAGGAGATTGTTATTGCTGCTGCTGACGAACGCGGTGCGTTCTACGGCGTACAGTCGCTCCTCGCTATGATGAAGTATGGCAAGTTGCAGACGTGTGCCATCACCGACTTCCCCGACGTGGCGTTCCGTGGCGTAGTTGAAGGTTTCTATGGCACACCTTGGAGCCAGGAAGACCGCCTTTCGCAGTTCGACTTCTACGCGAAGAACAAGATGAACGTTTACATCTACGGTCCCAAGGACGACCCCTACCACCGCGACAAGTGGCGCGTGCCTTATCCTGCCGAAGAAGCAGCACGCCTTAAGGTGCTTCTTGACGCAGCACACAAGAACGGTGTAAACTTCTACTGGGCAATTCACCCCGGGGTGGATATCAAATGGACAGAAGCTGACCGTGACGCCATGATGAACAAGCTCGAAACCATGTATCAGCTTGGTGTGCGCTCATTCGCCGTATTCTTTGACGACATTTGGGGCGAAGGTACAAAGGCAGACAAGCAGGCTGAACTTCTCAACTACATCAACACGAATTTCGTGAAGGCGAAGGGCGACGTTAGTCCTCTCGTAATGTGTCCTACGGAATACAACCGCGGTTGGGCAAACGAAAAGGGCGGTTACCTCCGCACACTCGGTAGCGACATGGACAAGTCTGTTGAAATCATGTGGACAGGTAACTCTGTAGTACACACGATTGACAAGGAGTCTATGGAATGGATCAACGAACGCATTCAGCGCAAGGGTTATATTTGGTTGAACTTCCCCGTGTCTGACTTCGTGCGCGACCACATTCTTCTCGGTCCCACCTACGGCAACGGTCTTGACATTGCTGAAGACCTTTCTGGTTTCGTAAGCAACCCCATGGAGCACGCTGAGTCTTCTAAGATTGCGCTCTACAGCATTGCCGACTACACTTGGAACATGAAGAACTACGACTACATGTCAAGTTGGGACAAGGCGCTCAAGGATCTCCTTCCCGAAAGTGCTGAAGCGCTCAAGATTTGGGCTTCTTACAACGAAGACCTCGGTCCTAACGGCCATGGTTTCCGTCGTGACGAAAGCCGCGAACTTCAGCCCATCGCAAAGGCTGCGTTGAAGGGCGACAAGAATGCTATTGCACAACTCTACGTCAAGTGTATGGAACTTAAGTTGGCGATTAACCTCCTTCTTGCTGACAAGACGAACCCCGCACTTATCGTGGAACAGCGTCCTTGGTTGGAATACGGTAAACTCGTGGCGCAGTTTGGTATGAACGTATGTGCTACGGCAATGACGAACCTTGACAATGCTTCTGGCTTTATCAATTTCGACAACCTCTATAAGGAAGCACGCTCTATCCAAACGCAGATGTACAACCTTGCGAACTCTGACATCCTTCACCCCCACCAACCCGGTATTAAGGTAGGTTCGCTCGTGCTTATCCCCACGTTGAACGAAATTTTCGCAAATACGGTGAACGCTTACAATGCTGCACACAACACAGCCTACAGCCCCGTTTGCGAATACCAACCCTACTCTATCACGGCTACTGTTCCCCAGTTGGCGAAGTTGACGGTTACGGCGCGTGGCAATGACGTTCGCGTAAACGACGTACTTGAAGTGGTAAACTGGGCACCTGGCGCTGAATTTGTGATTAACTCTGACCGCGCAGTGAGCATGCAGGGTATGGACTTCAACTTTGGTGTAAAGGGTGTGGCTGAAAAGTTCACGCTCGAACTCCAAGGCGAAGACGGCAACTGGCGCAAGGTGAGCCTTCTCCACTACTCTGCCGACGACACCGTAATCCACACAGGCGGTGAACTCTCTGGCATGAAGGCACAGAAGATTCGTCTCACCAATACTTCAGGTGAAGAAGTACAGGCTTACTTCAAGGGCTTCCGCTTCTCACGCCAATAATCCGACTACACATATTATATATAGTGTACCTACAACGAACGCTCCCGCCCCTCAAATGGGTGGTGAGCGTTTCGTTATTCTGTTCGCTACAGGACTAAAATGATTTTTCGGGTCTCAAATCAGATTACTGTGCGGTAAAAAATCACCCCGTTTTTGCCCCCTCGCAACACCCTTATCAGACCTTGAAAAAACTATATCTATTTTCGTAAAAATTATTAGTAACATAAAAAAAATTATTAGTAACATAATTTAAAATATATTACTAATAATTTTAGTCCTTATAGGCGCTTGATTTTCAATCAGTTACAAACACACTAAAACCAGGGTATTTTTACCCCACACATCCCCCTCATACAATGTTACATCAGAAACCCCACTTCGCCCTTCTCGATGGGCTCCGCGGAGTTGCCGCCCTTGCCGTGTTATGGTATCATGTGAACGAAGGATTTGCCTTTGCCGAAGCCACAAACGGTGCGGGCGATGGCATCATCCGCTCGTTCAATCACGGGTATCTCGCGGTGGACTTCTTCTTCATCCTTTCCGGATTCGTCATTGCCTATGCCTACGACGACCGTTGGGGGAAGGGACTCACCATCGGCAGTTTCTTCAAACGCCGCCTCATCCGCCTTCACCCCATGCTCATTGCGGGGGCAATTATCGGTGCCATCACTTTTCTCATTCAGGGAGGCGTCACGTGGAGCGGCGAAGCGGTATCAACGTCTGCGGTGTTGCTTTGCCTTGCCCTCACCTTCCTGTTCATCCCCTCCTTGCCGGGTGGCAGTTATGAGGTGCGCGGCAACGGCGAAATGTTTCCGCTCAACGGACCTTACTGGTCGCTCTTCTTTGAGTACATTGGCAACATTCTCTATGCCCTTCTGCTGCGCCGACTCTCCACGAAAGTGCTTGCCCTCCTCGTTGCTCTGCTCGGCATCACCTTCGTGTGGTTTGCCACAACCAATGTTTCCACCTACGGAAGTATCGGTGTGGGTTGGACGCTTGACGCCGTAAATTTCCTGGGCGGTAGTCTGCGTATGCTCTTCCCCTTCACGCTCGGCATGCTCCTCTCGCGCACCTTCAAGCCCCGACCCGTTCGCGGTGCCTTTTGGTTGTGCACAGCATTGCTACTTGCCCTCTTCGCAGTGCCTTACATCGAGGCGATGCAACCGCTCTGCATGAACGGCGTGTTTGAGATGACTTGCATCATGCTCGTCTTCCCCGCCATCGTGTTACTGGCAGCCTCAAGCACATCTGTGTCAACCACTACAAAGCGCACCGCCACCTTCCTTGGCGACCTCTCTTACCCGCTTTACACGGTGCATTATCCGCTCATGTACCTCTTCTACGCCGGACTTATTGCCAACGGGCAGTACAACTTTACCGCAGTTCCCTGGCAATCCCTCGGCGTCATGGCGGGAAGTATCCTCGTGGCGTTTGTATTGATGAAGTGGTACGACGCGCCTATTAGAAAGTGGTTGAGTGCAAAGTTTTAAGAAAGTGAGGAGTGAGGAGTTAGTAGTGAGGAATTAGTAGTCCATGCGGGACTATACTCGTTCAACTCGGTAACTTTCTTGTTAACTTGTACCTGTTTTACTTGTCAACTAAAAGGTTATGAAGTTATAAGGACTGTACAATGCGGATGCCCCTTAAAACCTCCAAGCGAAGCGACCTCCCACCTTACAACCTCACTTTACAACCTCACGACCTAAAAAACTATTTTTTTCATAGTAGTCGTATCCATTAAAATCTGTAACTTTGTGCCTCTCTTAACTAAAATACTCTTGCAATGAAAGCACTTAAAGAACGAATATTGAAAGACGGGCGCTGCTTCCCCGGCGGCATTTTGAAAGTAGACAACTTTATCAACCATCAGATGGACCCCATTTTGATGAAGTCTATGGCTGTAGAGTTTGTGCGTCGCTTTGCCAGCACCAAGATAAATAAGGTTATGACCGTGGAGGCAAGCGGTATTGCGCCAGCTATTATGGTGGGCTATTTGTTAGAGTTGCCCGTTGTATTTGCCAAGAAGAAGGTGCCCAGCACCATGGAAAACATGCTCGTGACAGAGGTGTTCTCGTTTACAAAAAACACCACCTACAAGGTATGTGTGAGCAAGGATTTCCTTTGTCCCGGCGACAAGGTGCTGTTCATTGACGACTTCCTCGCCAATGGGAATGCCGCCAAGGGCATTATTGATTTGGTGACTCAAGCGGGAGCTGAATTGGTGGGCATGGGCTTCCTCATTGAAAAGGCGTTCCAGGACGGTGGCGACTATTTGCGCAATGCAGGCATTCATGTAGAGTCGCTCGCCATCATTGAGAGCTTGGACAACTGCGAAATAAAATTGAAGTAGATTTTCCACTTTGTATAGTTAGACTGTATGGAAACAAAAGTTTCAGAAGCAACCCCTACCCAGAAACCTCAGGGCTTGATTTACGGATTAGAAGACCGTCCGCCCTTGCGCGACACCCTCTTCGCAGCCTTACAACACCTCTTGGCCATCTTTGTAGCCATCATCACGCCGCCACTGATTATTGCGGGCGCGCTCAAGTTAGACCTTGAGACGACAGGGTTCTTGGTGTCTATGGCGTTGTTCGTTTCTGGGATTGCCACCTTTATCCAATGCCGCAGAGTAGGTCCCATCGGTTGCGGACTGCTTTGCATTCAAGGCACGAGTTTCTCGTTCATCGGACCGATTATTTCGGCAGGATTTGCAGGCGGTCTCCCCGCCGTGTTTGGGGCAACAATAGCAGGTTCGGTAGTAGAAATTCTCGTGAGTCGCGTATTGAAATACATGCGCCGCATCGTCACTCCCTTGGTATCGGGTATTGTGGTGACACTGATTGGTTTGAGTCTGATTAAGGTAGGCATTACTGCCTGTGGTGGTGGCGAAACGGCAAAGGCTGCAGGAACATTCGGTTCTTTAGAATATGTAGGCCTCGCAGCATTAGTATTGGGACTCATCATCTTCTTCAACCGCAGCAGCAACCGTTACCTGCGCATGAGTTCTATTGTTATTGGACTTGCTATTGGTTATGTCGTGTCGTGGACAATGGGCATGGTAAACTTCTCCGACATTCAGAATTACGGCAGTTTGAATATCCCCGTTCCCTTCCGCTATGGGGTATCGTTCGACCTCTCAGCCATCATCTCATTAGGCCTTGTATATCTCATCACAGCCATTGAGGCATACGGCGACATTACTGCCAACTCCATGATTTCGGGACAACCCGTAGAGGGCGAGAAATTCATGAAGCGCGCACAGGGAGGTATTTTGGCAGACGGTTTTAACTCAGCAGTAGCAGGTGTGTTCAACTCCTTCCCCAACTCCATCTTTGCGCAAAACAATGGTATGATTCAGCTCACAGGAGTTGCCAGCCGCTACGTAGGTTACTTCATTGCGGGTATGCTTATATTATTAGGTTTGTTCCCTGCGGTAGGTTTGATATTCTCCTTGATGCCCGAGCCCGTTCTTGGCGGCGCAACGTTGCTGATGTTTGGCACCGTGGCAGCAGCCGGTGTGCGCATCATTGCTTCTCAAAATATCAACCGCAAGGCTACATTGGTCATTGCCATCAGCTTTAGTATGGGCTTGAGTGTAGAACTCGTTCCGGAAATTCTCACGCAGCTTCCCGAAACGGTGCGCAACATCTTCTCGTCGGGCATTACTACGGGCGGTGTAGCTGCCATTCTTGCCAATGCCTTGATTCATATTAAGGAGGAGTAAACCGCTTAAAAATTTGAGTACCTCATAAAGCATTTTGATAACCCGAATAAAAAAAGGACTGAAACTCTGGGACACATAATCCCAAGTTTCAGTCCTTATTTTTTGCCGGTAGCACACGCAAGGATTTCCCTTATTTTGCCAGAGAGAACGTAAATTCCAACCCCGCCTCGGGACGGTTGCGCACGGTGATGTTACCACGGTGGAAGAGCACGGCATTGCGCACGATGGAGAGTCCGAGTCCCGTGCCACCAATGTCGGCACCGTCGCGCGTGCGTCCTTCCTGCGCACGATAGAAGCGCTCGAAGAGGCGCGAGAGGTGGCGCGGTTCTACCCCACCGCCGTTGTCGTAGTAAGTCAGGTAATAATGCGTGGCGTCTTCTCGGTCGAGCGTAAGATGAATGGCAACACCCTCGGGGCCGTAGCGCAAGGAATTTTCAACGAGGTTGCGGAAGATGGCGTGAAGCAGAGAGTAGTTGCCCTGAAGCAGTGCTTCATCGGGAAGTTGCAGGTGGAGCGACGCACGGCGCTGCTGAATGGGCGCAGAAAGTTCTTCACACACCTCCGCCACAACAAGGGGAAGCGAAAGTTGTTCACGCGGCATCATTTCGGGAGCCTCATCCACCTTTGTGATAAGGGAGATGTCGCGGATGATAGCGGCAAGGCGCTGGGTTTGCAGGTGGGCGCGCTTTAGGAAACCTTGACGGCGCTCCTCGGTGAGGTTCGTTGCGGTGAGCAGGGTTTCAAGATACCCACTGATGCTGCTCACGGGAGTGCGCAGTTCGTGCGTAATGTTGTTCGACATGTCGCGCTTGTAAATGCGGCGCTTTTCGCGTTCCTGCAGGACGGCACGGTGGCTGTCCTCCAACTGCTTATATTTCTCAAGAATCGTACGGCTGATTTTTCCCAACTCACTATCGGGGAAGCGGAAGTGGTTGTAATCTACGAGTCCCCGCTCGGCGGCATCAATGAAGCGACGCAGCATGGTGATAGACTTGCCAAAGTGGTCGGACACATAAATAAGGAGCACCAACACGATGGGGAATATCATAAGCACGAACCACAGGAAGACATTGTCGGGCTTCAGTAGGTTTTCCACCTCATGGTCGTAGGGCAACGCCACGCGCACGATGCAGTCGGGGTAAGCCTTTGCGAAGTAGAAGAAGGGGCGCTGCGTGGTCGAGGAGATGCGGATGAAATGTCCCTCGTGCGACTTAATCGCCTCTGCCACCTCGGGGCGCGTCAAGTGGTTGTCCATCGCGTCAAGTCCCACCTCGCGCGAGTCGTACTGCACCGCACCGTCGGGAGAAAGCACCGTGATGCGCAGTTCCTTGGGGAGCGCACCGAGCAATGGGGCAACCACGGCGTTATTTACATCCTTGTTCTTAATACATTCAAAGCCCGAAATCAGGTCGGCATAACTGCGCAAGCGACTTTCAAGCAAGTCCATCTTATATTGCTCCTCGCGCTGCCCCTGAAAGAGCACGAGGATTATGGCAAAGAGCGCGAAGAGCGCGGAGAAGTTGGTGAGAAGTTTTGTTTTGTAAGAGAGACGCACCTTAATTTGAGTTTGTAGAGAGTTGAGAAAGGAGAGTTGAGAGAGGAGTCCGTCCAGATGGGTTATTCTTTACTCACTACTCATTGACACGAAGCAATATCCGTGGCCCTGTCGGTTGACAATGCGGTTGCCCATCTCGCCCAGTTTTTTACGCACATGGGCAATATGTACATCGACGGTGCGGTCGAGCACAAAACTTTCGCCCTGCCACACCTGCTCCAGTATTTCTTCGCGCGAGAAGACACGACCAGGATTTGACACAAGGATGCTGAGAATGCCAAACTCCTTTTTAGAAAGCGGAATTTCATCATCGCCGATGCGCACAATCTTACGGTGGCTGTCGAGCGAAAGGATATCTGAAGCGTAGGACTTTGTGCCGAGCGGTTCTGCCTGTTGCGTACGGCGCAACACCGCCTTCACACGCGCCAACACCTCTTGCAGGGAGAAGGGTTTGCTGATGTAATCGTCGGCCCCAACAGAAAAGCCCTGCAACAAATCATCCTCCGTGTCTTTCGCCGTAAGGAAAATTATGGGCACGGCAGAGGCATGCTCCCCTCGCAACTTCTCAGCCAAGGCAAAACCCGACATGCCGCCCATCATCACATCAAGCAACAAAAGGTCGGGGGCGCGGTCAATCAGCGTGAGTGCTTCTTCTGCCGAAGCGGCGGTATCAACGGCGTATCCCGCAGCCTCAAGGTTGCATTGCAGAATGTCGCGTAAGTCAAGTTCGTCGTCAACTACTAATATTCGTTTTTGCATATCTGAAAAGTCGGAGGATTCTTAATATATAATATGTCGCGCTCCGCTCTGGGGAGGGGCGCATTATTTCCTCTGCAAGTATAAGAATTTATTGGGACATACGCCGCCTTGAAGAGTTAAGAATTAGTTAAATTTTGTGCCGCCTCGAAAACTTAACCAATTCTTAACCACGCGCCTTAAGTCATTAAATTATTGAGGCGTAACTTTGCATTCGGAAAAATAGTTGTTGAGGTTTTAAGGTCATAAGGTCGCTTCGCTCTAAGGTTTTAAGGGCTATGCAGACCGCACGGACTTACAACCTCATAACCTAAGACTCATAACCTCCTTTTCAACCTCATAACCTAAACTATAATTTATGGATTGGATTTTCTTAGGAATGATTATCTTCCTATTTGGACTCGCCATCTTTGACCTTTGGGTGGGTGTGTCCAACGACGCCGTAAACTTCCTCAACGGAGCTGTTGGGGCAAAGGCGGCAAAGTTTAAGACCGTTATTGCCATTGCGGCGATGGGTGTGTTCTTCGGTTGCGTCTTGAGCGACGGCATGATGGACATTGCGCGCCACGGGATTTTCACTCCCGAACATTTCACGTTCCGCGAAGTGATGCTGATTTACATGGCGGTGATGGTGACCGACATCGTGTTACTCGACACCTTCAACTCGTTCGGGATGCCCACGTCGACGACCGTGTCGCTCGTCTTCGAGATGCTCGGGGCAGCCTTTGCCTTCACGCTGATTAAACTTATCGGCGAGAGCGGACTCACCTTTGCTGAATGTATCAACTCCGCCAAGGCACTCGAGGTGATTATGGGGATATTCTTCTCCGTACCTATTGCCTTTGTCTTTGGTGCCATCGTTCAGTACATCTCGCGCATCATCTTCTCGTTCAACCTCAAGAAGGGGCTCGGACTCAAGATTGGGCTCTTCGGAGGTATCGCCATCACGTCTATCGTTTACTTCATGCTCTTCAAGGGGTTGAAGCACCTCTCGTTTATGACGGCAGAAGTGAAGGACTACATCAATGAAAACGTGCTCCTCATCTTGGGCGGCTGCCTCATCATCTTCACCGTGCTCTCACAGTTGCTTCACCTGTTGAAAGTCAACGTGTTCCGCGTCGTTGTATTGGTCGGAACCTTTGCGCTTGCCACAGCTTTTGCGGGTAACGACTTGGTGAACTTCCTCGGTGTGCCCCTCGCTGGACTTTCAGCCTTCCAAGACTTCTCTGCCATGGCTGGTGCCAACCCCGATACGCACATGATGACCTCCTTGATGGAGTCGGCATCAACACCCTTCATTTTCCTCTTCTCTGCAGGGGTCATCATGGTGGTAGCCTTGGCCACTTCTAAGAAAGCTCACACGGTATTGAAGACGTCCTTGGACCTCTCGCGTAAGAACGAGGGCGACGAAATGTTTGGTTCTTCAAAAGCTGCTCGCAGCCTCGTAAGATGGGGAAATTCTGCGGGGCAGACGGTGGTGAAGATTATCCCCGACAGCGTGCTTCGCGCTATTGACCGCCGCTTTGTGATGCCTGCAGAATGTCAGGACAACACGGTGGCTTACGACTTGCTCCGCGCCTCTGTCAACCTCGTGATGGCGTCGTTGCTCATTGCCTTGGGTACCTCGCTGAAACTCCCCCTCTCTACGACCTTCGTTACCTTCATGGTAGCCATGGGTACAAGTCTTGCCGACCGTGCCTGGACGCGTGAAAGCGCCGTGTTCCGTATCACGGGTGTGCTCACCGTTATCGGTGGATGGTTCATCACGGCTGGTGCTGCCTTTGCAGCCTGCTTCGTGGTGGCTGCGCTCATGTATTTCGGCGGCACAATCGTTATGGTGCTCCTCATTGCGGGTTGCCTCTATTGCCTCATCAGCAGCAGTAAGAAGCTTGCAAACAAGTCTCAAGAAATGCAGGAAGGCGACATCCTCTTCCAGGAAATCTTGCAGACCAACGACCAGCAGGCAGTCCTCCCCATGCTCCAGCGCCACATCGGTATTTGTTCGGCAGAACTCTTGGAGCGCTATAAGGGTTGCTTGAGCGACACGACTGAGGGTCTCTTTACAGAAAACCTCCGCACGCTCCGCAAGACGTCTCACACGCTCGGACTCACGAAGCGTGAAATCAAGAACCTCCGCCGTCGCGAAACGATTTGCCTCCGCCGTACGGAACCCACTATCGCGGTGCGCCTTTCTACGGACTTCCACCTTGTGCACAACTCCCTCCGCCAGATTCTCTACGGACTTATCCGCCTTACCGAACCTGCGCTTGACCACGTAGACAACAACTTCACACCCATCAGCCAGAAGGAACGTGAGCGCTACCTTGGTCTTCGCCTCCGCGCTGAAGAAGCTATGCAACAGGTGGCTGATAACCTCCGCACGCTCAACTTTGCGGGCAACGATAAGATGCGCACTGTCTTTGAAACTATCCGTGAAGACCTCCGCACCTTCCGCCACGAAGTACTTGTAAACATGCACGCCGAGGAAGCTAACCTCTCTACGCTTACCCTCTTGCTCCACGTCATTCAGGAAACAGAACAAATCTGTGCCGAAATGTCAGACTTCGCACACTTCACCGTGCGCTTGGAGCAGATGGCCAAGTAACGTAAACACACAAAAACTAATAGTTAGGGCGCAGTCACCTCACATCGAGTGACTGCGCCCCTTTTGTTAATTTAAGGAATGACCGCAATATTATTGCTTCTATATAACAAATTCCTCTGCAAGCATGTTACGGCATAGTATTGTTTGTATTTAGGCAAAGTAGAAAATTTTGTAAATTATTGCTGTCCGGTAAATACAGATAACTCATTGTTTGATGGATCGTTGTACTCATACAAGCCCCCTTATAGATATTCAACCGAAAGAAAATGAGAAATTCTATGTTTAAGAGAACACGAATCTCACGAATAACACGAATCACCGTGCGGGATATTTTTTTTGCTAATCGCATTCGAATAACACGAATCACCGTGCGGGGTATTTTATAACACAAACCGAAGGACGCGCAAGTCAATAACACGTTTTTTATTATCCGGAGGGTATTCGTGCAATTGCTTTCGCGACCTTTGGTTCGTATGCGATAAGCAAGGTGACGCCCCGCAAGGATTGACTCGCGCGACCTTCGGTTCGTGTTATTCGTGCTTCTACTCTGGGGAAAACCTCAGACAAAGCAGAACGAAAGCGAAGAAAGCACGGAATTTTACCCTCTCGCTTTTTTGTTCAGTCAGCAACAAGTAACACAATACGCACAACGTTAAAATAGCATCCCACCGCCACCCAAGGCAGTGGGATTTTCTTTGCCCTATCGGCGGCACGTCCCTGTCTGTCCGTGCCGCCGATAATAATAAAATACCCCACACGATTTTGCTTCGGTGGCACAAAATCGTGTGGGACCCAAATCTGAGTTGGACTAATTTTTTTTAATGAGATAATCTATTTGACGACTCCTTATAAAACTTATTAGTTTCCCAGCAGAAGTTTTATTCGACTTAAATACTATTTCTACAAGATAATAAATAATAATTAAAATTGTTTGAATGACGTAATATACTAGAAATAGACCTAGAATAAATTCGGGGGCACCAAAGATACATCCTACAATAACCCAAAATATTTCATCACCAGCAACCGAGAATAGCAGAAATACCCACATGACATATAATATACCAAATATGGTAAAAACTGGGTACTGAAGGATTTTGTAATTAAATTTTTCTTTGCATATGTCATTGGGTATAATATGCGAGAATTTTACTTGTTTTGACAATGATTTGATTTCTGCAAATTCAATATCATGATAGTATTTAAATACATCTTCTTTTGAAATATTATACTTCTCTGGCTTAATCACATCTGCTTCTGGATGATTGTCATAAAACGTATAAATTTTTTTAGCTTCCTCTATGTACTTCTTTTCGTACATAATTTTTGTTAAATCGGAATTACTATACCTATGAAATTCATATTCAGATCTATTCAAAATGAAATCATGAATTTTTTCTGGAAATCTATAATCTATTGGGATATCGTTGTTTTGCATATAAAATCATTTTTAGAACTTCAAAAATAAATATTTCTTTTTACATTTTATGTCTTTTCACACTAAATTTCTTAGCGATACTTTTGTCATAACAAAACACTAAACTATGACAAGAGAAACGCGCGTCAACATTCAGTATTACTCCGCCATCGCTATGCAATTCGTGTTCTCTAAAATAAAGAGATAAATTTTACCGGACAGCAATATTTGTAAATCACTTTCGTAATGCCCCTGTAGGTGGGCACACTTGCATAACCGCGGGTGAGCAGGGCGAACCTGCGGATTAGGGAGAACAACATTCTAGTTCTATCGGTCCCCGTAGGAGGACCCACAGCACTTGGATTTGCTATAAGTTGAACTCATTGAGTCGCCCTCTGTTGTCTATTCGGACAGTTACCTTTGGTTGTTGTGGGTCCTCCTACGGGGACCGATACATTCATTCGCTTGTCGTCAACCACCGCAGGTTCACTGCGTTCACCAGCGGTTATGCAAGTGTGCCCACCTACGGGGGCATTACGAAAGTGATTTGCTGAAGTGTCTACATTGCCTAAATACAAACAAAACAGTGCCGTAACGTGCTTGTTGAGGGTTTTGTTATATAGAAGCAATAGTTTTTACCCATTGCCCCCCTCCCTTATAAAGTTTTATTTACATTTGCATTAACCCGTTTCTCCCAATAGGGGGGGGGCAGTAATACATGTAAACATCCATCAACTTTATTACCATGAAAAAACTTATTCTTTCCTTCGCATGCATGGTGGTGCTCTTTGTTTTCCAACCATTATCCGCTCAAGTTATAAAGGAAGAACCCTTTGCGTACTCCGAAGCACTCTTGGAGGTGGCTAAATCGGGAGATCCTGATGCTATGTACAAGATTGGGCTCTGTTATTTTGTAGGCAAAGAGGGAAATCCCCATCTTATCACCTCTACAGTTCCCCTCGAACGCGACTACAAAAAGGCATTTGAATACTTGTCAAAAGCAGCCAAAAAGGGGTCTGCACTTGCGATGTTAAACCTTGGAAATTTGTACACGAATGGATTAGGAACTCCCAAGGGAAAGGACCTGAAGTTGGCCCTTGAGTGGTTGGAGAAAGCGGCAGAAGCGGGATGCCCGGATGCCTTGGTCAATATTGGCAGACTCTACGAAACCAATATGACGGGACTCTTAACAGAAAGAATTGTCAAGATAAAGGCGAAAGATGCCAACCAAACTTATGCTTTCTTTTGCAATAAGGCGTTAGAATATTACCACAAAGCAGCTGAGTTGGGTTCCGCTGCGGGTGCCTACAACATTGCTGTTATCCATAAAACGGGGTTGCTCCTTCAACCTATAGATTATCAGGCATCCGTAAAATGGTTGCGCAAAGCGGCGAATTTAGGGCACCAACAAGCCGTGAACGATTTGGCGGTGAGTTACATCAATGGTGTCGGTATTGACAGAGACATCCGCACAGGGTTGAACCTACTCAAGATGGCTGCTGCGGCAAATCAAAACATGGCCCTCCACAATCTTGGCGTTTATGCCTACAATGGTTTATACCTCCCAATGGATAAGGAAACGGCTACACTATACTTCCTGCGCGCTTACCTTTTAGGATATAACAATATTACAGCACTCAACGAATGCTATGGGGCGGGATTGCAAAATGCCAAGAATTTTACCACCGTTGCAGATTGGATTAACCATTTCAAGAACAACCATGACCTTAACACTCCCCTACCCGAACTCACCATTCCACAACGCCAAACGGTATACCAAGTTCCCATCGGAAGCGTAGTCAACGATTGCGGATCATGGACCATCCTTAACGAAGACAGCATTTCTATCACCGAAAACCAATACGACGGTATCGTTAAAGACCCACAAACGGGCAAACTGACTGCTACGCGCTTTGGACTCACAACGACATTGGCGGAAGATGGCACAGAGGAGTATCCCTTGTTTGAACAGATGCTGAATCAACTGGAAGTGGTAAGCGACAACAACACCATCTCTGCCTACTCTTTGTTAATCCTGCAGACCGACAACTTCAACATTCTCGACTACCGCTCGGCAGCCTATTTTAACATGGCGGTGTTCTACTTCAACCAGTTCCAGCAGGCAAATGCCATTGACTACACATTGGTCACCAATTACCTCAACAAGGTACTTGCTGAAGATCCTGACTTTGCAGAAGCAACAGAACTCCTGACCTATATTCAACAAGAAGAGGAGGCCATCCGCAAGCAAAAACGTAAAGAACGCAGAGCCATTATGTGGGACTGCATCTTCTCTATTTCTGGTAGCGTATTGGACCTTGCAGCAGACATCGCTGGAGATATTGCGGAAAAGAAACAAGAAAAACGCGAGCGCGAAGCTGCCAGAAAGGCGGAAATCAGAGCGAAGAACGATGCCACAAGAGCGAGATTGAGTGAGAGACAGAAGGCAACGAAACAAAAATACCGCGACGGCATAAACCGCAGGTTTACGAGTCGCGCCTATAGCGGGTATGTTGATCAGATTAACAACATGCAACTGTACCCAGAGAAATACGACCAACAACAGAAGGACTACATTCAGGGACAAATGAAGAAGATTAGAGTAAAGGATGATCTTCCCTATCATGAATCAGAGGATTGGTAATCCAAACCTGAATAACTGCAGTCAAAACCTACAGTACGATCTTCGCATAAGCCGCAAGAGTGTATCTACGCCGAGGCTCCTTTTGTTTAATGACATAGTTTTTATTTTTGACATAAGAACATATTTCTTCTCACGCAAAGGCGCAAAGTGTCGCAAAGCGTCTGCGTAGTTCTGCGTGCAATAATTTTTGACATAAGAACAAAAGAACATAACGCTCCGCGCCCTTTGCGCCTTTGCGTGAGATTTTTTCACACGGAATCCACGGAATCCACAGACAGTCTCCACGTATATACACGTATCTTCTCGTTTTTTTGAGTCACGAATGGGCACTAATGCACACTAATGCCTTGCGGGGAGGAAACAAAGTAGTAGGTAGTAAGTAGTAGTGAACCATGCGGGATATATAACGAACGTAGAGACGTCATATTATGGCGTCTCATTAACATGCGGGAAATTCACTTGACCTGTAGGGACGCACGGCTCGTGCGTCCGCCTCAAAAGGTATTGCCCGCGTATCCTCAATTGCTAACCTCGTCTGTATCA
>JBGVPF010000070.1:0-68859 GCA_045126825.1 Alloprevotella sp. | reverse complement strand
ATTGGGTACTTTAAGAACACTATTTCTCTAATTATTATCGGTATAATTTAAATTTACCGTTTAATAATATTTATTATGGAAGAATTTAAAACAATTAGAGAAGTGGCTATTCTTTGGAAAAAGGATAAGCAACAGTATGTTAAGCAGTCTACTTTGTCGGCTTATGCTCTCATTTTAGAGAACCATATTTTACCGATATTTGGAGACAAACATCAACTACTTGAAAAGGACGTGCAAGACTTTACCCTTCTTAAATTACAAGAGGGGCAGAGTCAAAAGACAGTGAAAGACATTCTCATTGTTCTGAAAATGATTCAGAAGTTTGGTCAAAAACATGAGATTCTACCAATGGCTGAATGGTCCGTAAAATTTCCTACAGAGCAAAAGAAAAATGAATTAGAGGTTCTAAGTATTGCCAACCAAAAGAAAATTATGCAATATGTGAAAGAGAACTTTACCTTTCGCAATCTCGGTGTTTATGTTTGTTTGAGTACTGGTATGAGAATTGGAGAAATCTGTGGTTTGAAATGGAGTGACATTAACCTTTCTGCCGAAACCATCAGTGTAAACCGGACTATTGAAAGAATTTATATCATAGATGAGGGAAAACGACATACTGAATTAATTATCAGTACACCTAAAACTCAAAACTCAATCCGTGAAATTCCAATGAACCGTGAGCTACTGAAGCTTATACGTCCTTTTAAGAAGATAATGAATGATGACTTCTTTGTACTGACGAATGAAGCAAAACCTACTGAACCTCGAACCTATCGTAATTACTTCAAGCAACTTTTGAGACACTTGGATATTCCTGATTTAAAGTTTCACGGACTCAGACATAGTTTCGCTACACGTTGCATTGAAAGTCTGTGTGATTATAAAACTGTTAGTGTTATTCTTGGTCATGCCAATATCAGTACTACTCTCAACCTATATGTTCATCCCAACATGGAACAAAAGAAGAAATGTATAGATAAAATGTTCAGGTTGTTGAAATAGAAAAATGAGGGTGTGCCAGTTTGACACACCCTCATTACTTTAATTTGTTATTTGCTAGTTCAAACTTACTTCACTTCTTCGAAGTCAGCATCCTGGATGTTTTCCTTACCGGGCTTCTGTGAAGCATTTTGATCAGCACCGCCTGCGTTGAAACCTGCGTCGGGACCGGGCTGTGCACCTGCCTGGCTGTACATTTCTGCACTTGCTGCCTGGAATGCTGTGTTGAGTTCAGCGATGGCTGCGTCGATGGCTGTTACGTCCTGTGCCTTGTGTGCATCCTTGAGCTTTGAGAGGGCTGCTTCGATGGGCGCCTTCTTATCTGCGGGAAGCTTGTCGCCGAGTTCCTGGAGCTGTGTTTCAGTCTGGAAAATCATAGAGTCAGCCTGGTTGATCTTCGCAATACGTTCCGCTTCCTTCTTGTCAGCTTCTGCATTTGCTTCAGCTTCAGCCTTCATGCGGTCGATTTCTTCCTGGCTGAGACCAGAAGAAGCTTCGATGCGGATGGTCTGTTCCTTACCTGTAGCCTTGTCCTTTGCAGACACCTTGAGGATACCGTTGGCGTCGATGTCGAACGTAACTTCGATCTGGGGCACACCGCGACGAGCGGGAGCGATACCTGCGAGGTTGAAGCGACCGATTGACTTGTTCTGCGCAGCCATAGGACGTTCACCCTGGAGTACGTGGATGGTCACTTCGGGCTGGTTGTCTTCAGCTGTTGAGAACACCTGGCTCTTCTTACAAGGAATAGTTGCGTTAGCTTCAATGAGCTTTGTCATTACACCACCGAGCGTTTCGATACCCATTGAGAGGGGAGTAACGTCGAGAAGCACGATGTCGCCCACACCTTCTTCCTTGTTCAAAATAGCACCCTGAATAGAAGCACCTACTGCTACTACTTCGTCGGGGTTTACACCCTTTGAGGGAGCCTTGCCGAAGAAGTCTTCAACGAGCTGCTGAATAGCGGGGATACGTGTAGAACCACCCACGAGGATTACTTCATCGATTTCAGACTTTGAGATACCAGCGTCGCGGAGTGCCTGTTCGCAAGGAACCTTACAAGCCTGGATGAGGTTGTGAGCGAGCTGTTCGAACTTCGCACGAGTCAAGTTGCGCACGAGGTGCTTGGGACCAGAAGCGGTTGCTGTGATGTAGGGGAGGTTAATCTCTGTAGCGTTAGAGCTTGAGAGTTCGCACTTCGCCTTTTCCGCAGCTTCCTTCAAGCGCTGCATTGCCATGGGGTCGAGTGAGAGGTCAACGCCTTCTTCTGCCTTAAATTCAGAAACGAGCCAGTCAATGATTACCTGGTCGAAGTCGTCACCACCGAGGTGAGTGTCACCGTTTGTAGAAAGTACTTCAAACACGCCACCACCGAACTCGAGGATAGAAATATCGAACGTACCGCCACCAAGGTCGAATACTGCAATCTTCATATCCTTGTGTGCCTTGTCAATACCATAAGCAAGCGCAGCTGCAGTAGGTTCATTCACGATACGCTGAACGTTAAGACCAGCAATCTGACCTGCTTCCTTTGTAGCCTGACGCTGTGAGTCAGAGAAGTAAGCGGGAACGGTGATTACAGCGTCTGTAACTTCCTGGCCGAGGTAATCTTCAGCAGTCTTCTTCATCTTCTGAAGCACCATAGCAGAGATTTCCTGGGGAGTGTAGTTGCGACCGTCGATCGCTACGCGGGGAGTGTTGTTTTCGCCCTTCACTACGTCGTAAGGCATGCGAGCCACTTCCTTCGCTACTTGATCATAAGTTTCACCCATGAAGCGCTTGATAGAATAAATAGTGCGCTTGGGGTTTGTGATAGCCTGACGCTTTGCGGGGTCGCCCACCTTGCGTTCGCCGCCTTCTACGAAAGCTACGATAGAAGGAGTAGTGCGCTTACCTTCAGCGTTAGTAATTACAACAGGTTCGTTACCTTCAAATACAGATACACAAGAGTTTGTTGTACCAAGGTCAATACCAATAATCTTTCCCATAATAGTTATATGTGTTTTAATTGTTAATATTCGGGTTTATGTTGCTGCCCTATATGTAGCAAGTACCGTGCCAAAAAAAGATATTTTGGCGTTGTGGTAAAATAATTTTGGAGGGAGGTATGCCATTTTGTCAGTTTTTCTGCCAAAAATGCGGGGGAGAGGAGAGGGGGGGGCAATGGGGGGGGGGATGGCGCAGCGACACTGTCGCTGCGTAGAGAACGGGGGGGCGGTATATATATAATGAGTAGTAGGTGGTAAGTAGTAGGTAGTAAGTAGTAGGTAGTAAGTATTGGGGAGGGGGAGGGAATGGTGCGCGCTTAATTTATTTGAGGATTTGGATTTGTCAACATTTTTCGCATAAAGGCGATTGCGGCAGGAAAAAGGCGATTTGCTTTTCGCTTCAAAATGTATTATCTTTGCATTGCAGAAAAGGAGGTGTTACCCAAGCGGGTAATGCCTCCTTTTTAAGTGCTTGATTATCAGTGTGTAAATTTTGTGGTTTCCTAAAAAAACATCCGTTTTGGGCAAAATTATTCGGCATCTACGAAAAAATAGGTGCCGAATAATTTTTTTTAGGTGCCGAATAATTTTTTGCAGGTCGGGAGGAGTGTTAAATCTTCTTAATAAAAGTTAAAGTTTTGCGAGTCTTTCAAGGCTAAAAAAGCGCAGTTGGGTTGTTGAGAATGGTTTTTTCTCGATGCGTGGAGTTGTTGGCTGGAAATAACGCAGCACGGGGCCGTATCTCACTTTTTCAGCGGTTTTTTAACCTTTTGAAAAAGCGCAACTGTCACAGCATTAGAGATTTGAGTGATTTTCTCTTGAAATTTCGATTTTGCTCATCTGTGTGGACGGTTAACGGTCGGCGAGGAAATGATGATGACAATGAATAAGAAACAATATGATGTAGCGCCTCAATTAAGAGTTGTAGAGTTGGGCGTTAATCACATGCTTGCATCTTCAAAGGAAGTAGGGGCATCTGACAAAGTTACGAATGACAATGCTGTGATGAACCATGTGAAGCAAGAACCTTGGTCTCACACTTGGGAATAACTCATACATGAATAGATTGGCGACTGCACCCCGATGAGGGTGTGGTCGCTTTTTTTTCTTCTTCTTGGGGCACCGTGTGGCAGTAAATCAGAATATGTTATCCGCATTTTCGGGTGTACAGGCAGGCGTGTTTTGTATAAACTTTGTAGTGTCATGGTTTCAAACTTTGTTTTTCTGTGAAGAGTTGTGTTGGTAAATGTCAAATAGTCATAAGATTTTTTTGCACATTCTGCGGTAGTACTTAACTTTGCAATGTTTAACAAATTAGATAGTTTAAGTGCTATCCTTCTAAAATACGTATATTTATGAGTTTCAACGTACCTCAAACGGACAAGAAGCGTGTGGTCATCGTAGGCGGCGGTTTTGGTGGCTTGAAGTTGGCAAATAAACTCCGCAAGGCAAACTTTCAGGTGGTTTTGATTGACCGCAATAACTACCATCAGTTCCCTCCATTGATTTATCAGATTGCCTCTTCGGGTATCGAACCCAGTAGTATCTCGTTTCCTTTCCGCAAAATCTTCCAAAGTCGTAAGGATTTCTATTTCCGTATGGCAGAGGTGCGTTCTATCTTCCCCGAACATAAGATTATCCAAACCTCAATCGGTAAGGTAAAGTACGACTACCTCGTTCTTGCGGCAGGTACTACGACGAATTTCTTTGGCAACAAGCATGTGGAAGAAGTAGCGATACCTATGAAGAACGTGAGCGAGGCTATGGGACTTCAGAATGCGTTGCTCGAAAACTTGGAACGCGCCTTGACTTGTACCAGTGAGCGCGAGCGCATGGAATTGCTCAATGTCGTTATCGTAGGTGGCGGTGCTACGGGTGTAGAAGTGGCTGGGGCGCTTGCGGAAATGAAGAAATACATCATTCCCAAGGACTATCCCGACCTTCCCTCCAGCCTTATCAATGTGTATTTGGTAGAAGCTGGTCCACGCTTGCTTTCGGCAATGAGTCCTGAGTCATCTGCGCATGTTGAACAGTATTTGCGCGAGATGGGTGTGAACTTGTTGCTCAATAAGATGGTTACGGATTATCAGGACCACCGCGTTATGCTCAAGGACGGAAGCAGCATCGCTACGCGTACGTTCATCTGGGTGAGCGGTGTGGCTGCGCAGCGCGTAGGCAACATGCCTGAAGCATGTATCGGACGCGGTGCACGCATTAAGGTGGATGCCTTCAATCGTGTTCAAGGTTTGGAAGACGTTTTCTGCATCGGCGACCAATGCTTAATGGAGGAAGGCGACCCCGAATGGAAGGGTGGACACCCCCAGTTGGCGCAGGTGGCTATTCAGCAGGGACGCCTCTTGGCAAAGAACCTTCAGCGCTTGGAAAAGGGTAAGGAATTAAAGCCTTTCCGCTACTTGAACCTCGGTGCTATGGCTACCGTAGGACGTAACCGCGCTGTAGCAGAATTCAGCAACATCAAGATGGCGGGCTTCATCGCTTGGGTAATGTGGCTCGTGGTGCATCTTCGTTCAATCCTCGGTGTGCGCAATAAGATTATTGTGTTGCTCAACTGGATGTGGAACTACTTCAGCTACGGACAGTCTTTGCGCCTTATCGTTTATGCACGCAAGGCAAAAGAAGTGCGCGACCGCGAACTCCGTTTGGCTGATAGTCACTGGGGGACGGACCTCATGAGTGAAGGGGCGGATGAAGTGAAGTTGGACGGTGAGAAGTAAACCTCTGAATTCGTGTGTCATAAAAGGCACGTTGTAATACCAAAAACAAATCGGCATTTAGTTTGAACTAAATGCCGATTTGTTTTTTTAATGTGCCGATTAGTTTTTAGCATTCGGCACTTTATATTTTTGAAAAGAGATTGAGTTGCCCATACCTCCTTTTGTGTTCACACAAAGCGGGGCGCTGGAGGGTGCAACTACGCTATGCTTACTTCGCAGCCATGAAGGGAATGGTGGGGTTCAACGTTGCCTTCACCTGTTGCAAACCCTGTGCGTCGTTAGTGACGTCCATTGTTTCGCCTGTGGGGAGGAACACGGTCAAGGTGTTGTCGGCATTTACGCGCAAGAGTTTGCTGGTCTTGTCTGCGGCTTCGTAAGTCCATGTGTTGCTGTTCTTGTCAAACTTCAAGTATGATGTTTCCTTCTTTGTCTCGTTGCTGATGCTATAACCGTCAACAATGGTGGTGACAAGGTAGAAGTCGCCGTCGGAACCTACGTAAGGTTGAACTTTACCTACGTCAGCAAGTACCTGTTCGCCACTCCAGAACTCGATAGAGTTGAGCACCCACCAGTCGGCCAAGAGGCAAATCCCGTAAGCGGGCGAAATAACAACACCGATGATGGCATTCAAATATTTATTTCCCGTTGCATCGTTATTCCAAGCTGCGAGCTTGTTAAATAGTGAGAACGAACCGATACAAGAACTGAACAACATGGTTCCAGCGAGTGCTACAACGACACTCTTCAACATCATTTTTTTCATAAGTAGTTTAGGTTTTTGTTTCAAGGGCGGTAGGTCACTTAACTTTGACTTCCGCTATTGAAAGGTTAATAAAATTTTTCTGTTGCAAATATGATACATTGTTTTGGGTTGGCAATGCGAAATGTAAGGTTTTTTTACGGATTGAATGACATTTTTATTGAAAAGAGGGTTGGTGGAAGCGAATTTGTATAATTTTGGGGCGAGATTTGTAACTTTTTGTTGCAAAATATAGCGGGTGTTCTCAAAAATACTACCTTTGTTGCCTCAGTGGGGTGGAACCTTTCCCCGAAGATAAGAATCTCAATTTTGAACAGTATGAAAATAGCGATTATAGGTGCGGGAAATATGGGCAGCGCGATTGCGCGCGGCATACTTTCTGCCACTTCAATTCACGAAGTTTGGATTTCAAACCCCAGTGCGGGAAAATTAACGGCGTTGAAGGGCGACTATCCCGAAGTGCAGACCACTTCAAGCAACCTTGAGGCGGTGCACGATGCACGCCTTATTATATTAGCGGTAAAACCGTGGCTCATTGCCGAGGTGATTCGTGAGATAGCGCCCTGTATTGACGCTTGCAATCAAGTTGTGGCATCCTTGGCGGGAGGTATGTCGATTGACGACGTGGCGCGTTGTTTCTGTGCTGCAGATGCCGCTGTACCTCCGCTCTGTGTGGTCATGCCCAACACTGCTATTGCTGTGGGAAGCAGTATGACCTTTATCGCAACGCGCGAGGTGCCTGCCGAAGCGGAACAAGTTATTGTGACACTCTTCTCTACTATGGGAAAGGTGAAACTTATTCCCGAGCGCTTGCTTCCAGCTGCCACCTCTTTGGCATCTTGTGGTATCGCATTCGCCTTGCGCTACGTTCGTGCGGCGATGGAGGGCGGTGTAGAACTCGGTTTTACGCCCCGCGATGCGCAAGAAATTGTGGCGCAAACCCTTCAGGGCGCAATAGACCTCTTGGCGCAGGAAGGAGCGCACCCGGAAACAGAAATAGATAAGGTTACGACCGCAGGAGGCTTGACCATCCGCGGACTCAATGCGATGGAGCAGGCTGGATTTACCCATAGTGTGCAACAGGGACTGCGAGCTGCGATGAAATAAGGGACGTAGCCAGAGTGAAGTAGGGGAAAACGTTATGGAAAACGCACATCCCCAAAACTAATCGGCACTTATTTCAAACTAATCGGCACTTAATTTAATTTATCTCCCAGTTAATTTTTACAAACTCGGCTACGAACACAACTAAACCATGACTCATACATCTTCTTACAAACGTATTGCCGTAAAAGTGGGCAGTAATGTGCTGACCCGTGCGGATGGTACGCTCGATATCACGCGTATGTCGGCGCTTGTCGACCAGATTGCCCAGTTGCGCGCCGCGGGTATCGAGGTCATCTTGATATCTTCAGGTGCTGTGGCATGTGGACGTAGTGAATTGCGCCATCTTCCCCAGAGTGACTTGGATACCGTAGACCAACGCCAACTCTTCTCTGCCGTAGGACAGGCGAAACTCATGAATCGCTATTACGAACTCTTCCGCGAGTATGGTATTCACGTCGGCCAGGTATTGACGCTGAAGGAAAGTTTCAGCACGGAGCGCCACTACCAAAACCAGCGCAACTGTATGCGTGTGATGCTTCAAAATGGGGTGTTGCCTATTGTCAACGAGAACGACACGGTGAGTATTACCGAACTGATGTTTACCGACAACGATGAACTTTCGGGGCTTATCGCCACGATGATGAACGTGCAGGCACTCATCCTGTTAAGTAACGTAGATGGTATTTACGATGGTCCGCCCGATGCGGAAGGTTCAGCCATCATTCGCCGTGTTGAGGCAGGGCGCTCGCTCGATGCCTACATTCAGAGTTCAAAATCGGCATTCGGGCGTGGCGGTATGCAGACAAAATGCAGCATTGCCCGAAAGGTGGCTGACGAAGGTATAGCCGTTTGGATTGCCAACGGAAAGCGTGAGGGCATACTCACCAATCTCGTTTTTCATCCCGAGGATACCTGCTTTACTTGCTTTGAACCTGTGAAATAAGGCGGAGTGACAACCGTTATAGTTTGGAGTTGAGCACCGTGCTCAACTCCGAGGTTTTAAGGTCTAGAGGTTTTAAGGTTTTTAGGTTGCCTTCCGACCGCAATCCTCTTGCGCTAAAAATCGTTTGATTGACTTGTAACTACTTGATTTTATGTATGGAAAATAATATAGAAACATATATCCCCCTGTTCCAAACCGTTCGTGCGGCAAGTCGTGACTTGTTGCGCCTCTCGGTGGAACGTATCAATGAGGTGTTGCTTGCTGTAGCCGATGCTATTGAGGCAGACACCGATGTGCTCCTTGCGGCAAACCGTTTGGACCTTGAACTGATGCCCCAGGACGACCCTAAATACGACCGTCTGAAACTGACCTCACAACGCTTGGCTGCTATTGCCGCTGATATGCGCAACGTAGCGGCGTTGCCCTCGCCTTTAGGAAAGGTGTTGCAGGAATGCACCCTTCCCAACGGACTTCACTTGCAACGTGTAGCCGTTCCCTTTGGGGTGATTGGCGTGATTTACGAAGCGCGCCCCAATGTGAGCTTTGACGTGTTTGCGCTCTGCCTGAAGGCCGGTAGTGCTTGCGTGTTGAAGGGAAGTAAGGACGCCGAAAATTCCAATCGTGCCATAGTGGCGCTCGTAAAATCTGTGTTAGAACGTGAGCAGGTCAATCCCGATGTTGTAACCTTGCTCCCTGCTACGCGAGAGGCGACAACAGCTTTGTTGCACGCCCACGGCTGGGTGGATTTAATCATCCCGCGCGGCAGTAGCAACCTGATAAATTATGTGCGCTCCGAGGCTACTGTGCCTGTGATAGAAACGGGTGCGGGCGTGTGTCATACTTATGTGGATGCTTCGGCAGACATGGCATGTGCGTGTCGCATTGTTGAAAATGCAAAGACCCGCCGCGTCAGTGTGTGCAATGCTTTGGATTGTTTGTTGCTTCATCGTGATGCGCTGAACTGCTTGCCCGAAATTTGTGCGCCTTTAGCGGCTCACCATGTGGTCATCTATGCCGATGAGGTGGCGTTTGCAACTTTGGAGCAGACTTATCCAGCACCCTTACTCCAACGACAGCCCGACGGAGCTTATGGTACGGAATATTTAGACTATAAGATGTCGGTTCATGTCGTAGCAAATGTAGAGGAAGCGGTAGCACACATTCAGCAATACGGTTCTGGACACAGCGAATGCATCGTGAGTCGCGACGAATCGGCAATTGCGCTCTTCCAATGCTTGGTGGATGCCGCCTGTGTCTATGTAAATGCTCCGACATCGTTTACCGATGGTGCGCAATTCGGTCTCGGTGCAGAAATAGGCATTAGTACGCAAAAGTTACACGCCCGCGGTCCGATGGCGCTCGATGAAATTACGACCTACAAGTGGTTGATTCGTGGCGAAGGGCAGGTTCGAGCGTAATCTGCCCGAAACTTTCGGTGCAAAGCGGCATTTCCGTTGCCCCAAAACGCGAGCTTCAGAAAGTTTTGTCGTATATTTGCGTTCCCAAACAAAGCAATAGAATTTTATGAAAGTTGGAGATAAAGTAAGATTCCTCAACGAAGTCGGCGGTGGCATCGTTGCAGGTTTTCAAGGCAAGAACACCGTGCTTGTGGAGGACGAAGATGGTTTTGAAATCCCCATGCTCATCACGGAGTGCGTGGTGATTGACACGAATGACTATAACATTCCTGTGAAGGCAACGGACAACAGACAACAGTCAACGGACAACGGTCAACGGACAACGGAAGATGACGATGAGGCGCACCTTACTCGCCCCATGACCTTTAAGGCGAAACCTGTGGAGCGCCGTGGGGGTGATTTGCTGAACATCAGTCTTGGTTTCACGCCCGTAAATATTCGTGAGTTGAGCAATTCGGCATTTGAAATGTACCTCATCAACGATTGTAACTATACGCTAAGTTTTACCTTGCTCACGCAAACGAACAGTGCCTGCCACGTGCGCCACACGGGGGTGATTGAACCCAACACCAAACTCTTTCTTGAAGAATTTGACCGCAGCATCCTTCCCGAACTGGAGAAACTCACGCTGCAAGCGATAGCTTATAAGGAAGAGAAACCCTTCCTGCCCAAAGCGCCAGTGTATGTAGGCTTCCGTTTGGACTGTCCGAAGTTTTACAAACTCCACACCTTTGGCGAAAGCCTCTTCTTTGAGCACCCCTCTTACATTGTGGATGTTATGAAGGACGACCAGCCTGCCCGCTCCGTGTTTATCGATGCCAAGCAACTGCGCGACGCCATCCTTGAACCCAAGCGCGAGGAGCGCCCCCAAGTGCAGACGGCGCGCAACACGATGCGCAACGGCATTATTGAGGTGGACCTTCATGCCTCTGCCATTCTTGAAACCGAGCAAGGCATGGACAGCAAAGCCATCCTTGAATACCAACTCCAGGTGTTCCATGACGAGATGAAGCAGCACATCAAGAAGAAGGGCACCAAGATTGTCTTCATCCACGGTAAGGGCGACGGCGTTCTGCGTAACGCCCTTATCAAAGAACTCCGCCAAAACTACAAGACCTGTATTTTCCAAGACGCTTCCTTCCGCGAATACGGCTTTGGGGCTACGATGGTGATTGTGAAGTAAGGGCGCGTTGGTTTAGACATAAGAACATAAGGTCAAAATCCTTTTCTCCTTTTGTTGTGGCAATAATATAGCTGTTGACCCAAGCTGCTATAGACGCTGAAGGCGTCTCCGCTCAAACACCCCGGTTACCGAGCGGTGACGCCTTCAGCGTCATTTAGCGAGTGAATTTTTTAAAGTTATTGAGCGGTGACGCCTTCAGCGTCATGAAACTTCAACTTGGTCAATTCTGCTATATTATCTCCTTTGTTTTTCTGTGTATAGAAAACAGACGGGATTGCCCCCGTAGGAGGGCATACTTGCCTAACCGCTGGTGAGCAGGGCGAACCTGCGGTGGTACTATACGAACGAATAAATCTATTGGTCCCCGTAGGAGGACCCACAGCGCCTGGATATGCTACAAATTACTTTAACTTATCTGGTCGTTGTGGGTCCTCCTACGGGGACCGATAGAAAAAACTCAACTGTTATCCCTAATCCGCAGGTTCACTGCGTTCACCCGCGGTTAGGCAAGTGTGCCCTCCTACGGGGGAAATGCATTCATAAATTTTAGATGGGTCAATACCTATATTATTGCCATATTTTTTAAGCGATGTAACCTTATAACCTCAAGACCTTAAAACATTAAGGTCTAAATATCATAATATGTTTCTTCGCCCTCTTCGCCCGCAACCTCCAACCATTTGTTGGTGAGTTGGGCAAGTTTAATAATCTTCGTATTCAATTCATCAGAAAACGCTGTGTCACACTGTGCGTTAAGCGTTTTCATATAGTCGTCAAGTGTGTTGATGGTTTTCTCTACCAGTGAGTAATTCACCTTTCTGCGCTTGATTTTCTCGTCGTCATCATCGTGGAGGTAGGTTTCGCTGATGAGGAAGCGCGTCACTTCTTCCCAGTCGGGGTAGCGCTTCGTGCCGAACTGCACCCACACACCGGGGAACTCGCTGGCGCCATTTTTCGCTCTGTCGTCAACGAGGTAGTCACCATCCACCAAGTGCTTGCAGTGCGTAATGATCACACGCTTCTTAAACAGGTCGCCAAAGTGCTTGGTGAGCCACTGAATCTTATCGCTCGGCGCCGTAAGGTTGTTCCAAGGAGCAGTGGAGAGAATGTAAATATCGTAGTACTCGCTCAATTCGTGCACTGCCTCAATGGCGCCAGGCATAGGGTCCATCAGCGAAAAGATTCCGGGAACCTCATCAAGGCGACCCTCATATTCGCGCTTTGTTTCTTCACTCAATTTGTCGATGCCACTTTGGAAATCAACCAACACGCCATCCATGTCAAAAAATAACTTCTTCATAGGTAAAATATTTTTAGTTTGTTAAATTGTTTTCGTTAACGCCACGGGCGGAATCCAGTATCCACAACAAGTCTGGGTATTCCCGCTCAAAATATTCCCTTGCCGCCAGAATCTGCATGGCGTTGTTCACGTTCGTTACATACAGTCGAAGCGTCAGGGTTGAGGCATCATAATGAGAGTCAACATCAAAATTAGTTTTTATATACTCCCGCACCTCCGCAACATACTTTTCCAGGTTCACAATCATATCAACAAACCGTCTTTCGTTCTCTGTCATACTTTTGTTTTTGAATTACATATATAATATAGTAACATGAGGACGAAAATTCAATTTTTGAGGTATGTTTTTTTGAAAAAGGTAAAAATCTTGCGCTTCATCTTTCAACTACCTTTGGTTGCGCCATTCAAATATACCACAAATCTGCCTATGATAGAGGAACAAAATGGTGTAATTTAATTTGTGGCACCACTTTTTTTATTTTATCCCGCCCCCAAGATTATTTCACCCCCACTTCAAGTATTTAGCGGTGTAAAAATTTGGTAATTTCGTTAAAATCTCTTACTTTTGGCAACTGTAATTTGCAATAATTCTATTTGAATTTTACTTACATAAACAATAAAAAGATATGGGTCTTAAAATTGTTGTACTTGCCAAGCAAGTGCCCGACACGCGCAATGTAGGTCCTGACGCCATGACGGCAGAGGGTACGATAAACCGCGCTGCGTTGCCTGCCATTTACAATCCCGAGGACTTAAACGCCCTTGAGCAGGCTTTGCGTTTGAAAGATAAATTCCCTGGCACTACGGTGACCATCGTAACGATGGGACCTCCCCGTGCGGCGGAAGTTATTCGTGAATCTATGTACCGCGGAGCAGATGGCGGTTACCTCCTTACCGACCGTGCGTTTGCAGGTGCTGATACACTCGCTACGAGTTATGCCCTTTCTACGGCAATTCGCCACATTGGCGATGTGGACTTGGTAATCGGTGGTCGCCAAGCGATTGACGGTGACACGGCCCAGGTAGGTCCGCAGGTGGCAGAGAAACTCGGTTTGAACCAAATCACTTATGTGGAAGAAATTCTCGCTCTCGAAGACGGTCTTCTCACCGCAAAGCGCCACATTGACGGCGGTGTGGAAACCGTTCAGGCACCCCTTCCCCTCGTGCTCACAGTGAACGGTAGCGCTGCGCCTTGTCGCCCCCGCAATGCGAAACTCGTGATGAAGTATAAGCGTTGCTTGGCACCCCTTGAAAAGCCCGCTGAAGGTTTGGCGTATGCTGAAGAGTACGACAAGAAACCTTGGCTCACATTAGGTCAAATCTCTTGCGCCGATGTCAATGCCGACCTCGCGCAGTGCGGACTTTCAGGCTCGCCCACGAAGGTAAAGAGCATCGAAAATATTGTCTTTAAGGCAAAGGAAAGTAAGGTGCTCACGGGTTCCGACGAAGATATTAAGGGCCTCATGGAAGAGCTCTTGGCAAATCACACTATTGGATAATTTACTAAGGCAGAAATGACAATGAATAACGTATATGTTTACTGCGAACTTGAAGGCACGCAGGTTGCCGAAGTAAGTCAGGAACTTCTCTCCAAAGGTCGCAAATTGGCCGACACTTTGGGCGTGAAGTTAGAAGCCGTGGCTGCCGGAAGTGGCATTACGGGAAAAGTAGAACAGCAAATTTTGCCCTACGGCGTAGATAAGCTTCACATCTTTGACGCCCCCGGACTCTTCCCCTACACATCGTTGCCCCACTCTTCAATTTTGATTAACCTCTTTAAGCAGGAAGAACCCCAGATTTGCCTTATGGGTGCTACAGTTATTGGCCGCGACCTCGGTCCTCGAGTTTCTTCTGCGCTTCATTCAGGACTTACCGCCGACTGTACGGCACTCGAAATCGGTAGTCACGAAGATAAGCGTGCGGGCAAGGTATATGACCAGTTGCTTTACCAAATCCGTCCTGCTTTTGGCGGTAATATTGTGGCGACAATCATTAACCCCGAAAACCGTCCGCAGATGGCTACCGTGCGTAGCGGTGTGATGAAGGCGGAAGTGCTTGATGCAAATTACCCCGGCGAAATTGTCATCGAAGACGTGGCGAAGTTTGTGCCCGAAACGGATTATGTCGTGAAGGTTATCGACCGCCAGGTAGAAAAAGCAAGTTCTAACCTCAAGGGAGCGCCTATCGTGATTGCCGGAGGTTATGGTGTGGGTTCGAAGGAGAACTTTGAGTTGCTCTATGCCTTGGCTAAGGAAATCCATGCCGAAGTGGGTGCGAGCCGTGCGGCGATTGACGCAGGTTTCTGTGAGCACAACATGCAAATTGGTCAGACTGGTGTGACCGTACGTCCCAAGGTGTACATCGCATGTGGCATCTCGGGCGCCATCCAACACGTGGCAGGGATGAAAGAAAGCGGTATCATCATTTCTATCAACACAGACCCCAACGCGCCCATCAACCAAATTGCTGACTATGTGATTAACGGTTCGGTGGAAGAGGTGTTGCCCAAAATGATTAAGTATTATAAGGGCTAACGCCCTTGAAAGGAGAAAGGAGAAAGGAGAAATAGGCTGGCGCAGTGAGTGCCCAGTGCTACATTCCTTCTTGTTTCGTAGAGCAGTTATGACGAAAAATTTCGGTAGTATTTATGTCCCGCAGGCATATTTCTCCTTTCTCCTTTCTAATTTCTCCTTTCTAATTTATTTAGGTTATGGCTAACTATTATAGCGACATAAAAGAACTTCAGTTCGAACTCAACCATCCGCTCATGGAGCGAATTGTTGAACTTAAGGAGCGCAATTTCCGTGACAAGGAAACATTTGACGAAGCTCCCCTTGATTATCCCGATGCGATGGACTCTTACGACAAGGTGCTTGACATCGTGGGCGACATTACGGCAAATGTGATTAAGCCCAACTCAGAAGGTGTTGACGCCGAGGGACCTCATTGCGAAAATGGCCGAGTGCGTTACGCTTCGGGCACTTACGACAACCTCAATGCTATGGTTGGCGCAGGAATGAATGGGATGACAATGCCCCGCCGTTTCGGTGGTTTGAATTTCCCCATCACTCCCTACACGATGTGTGCCGAAATCGTGGCAGCAGCCGACGCAGGTTTCAGCAATATTTGGAGTTTGCAGGACTGTATTGAGACCCTCTACGAATTTGGTAACGAAGACCAGCACAGCCGCTTCATCCCCCGCATTTGCCAAGGCGAAACAATGTCAATGGACCTCACCGAACCCGACGCAGGTTCTGACCTTCAGAGCGTAATGCTCAAGGCAACGTACGACGAAGCTGAAGGTTGCTGGCGCCTTAACGGTTGCAAGCGCTTTATCACCAATGGTGACGCACAGCTTCACCTCGTGCTTGCGCGTTCAGAAGAAGGTACTACCGACGGTCGT
This sequence comes from Alloprevotella sp., assembly GCA_045126825.1. GTDB lineage: Bacteria > Bacteroidota > Bacteroidia > Bacteroidales > Bacteroidaceae > Alloprevotella. Next base: position 53,023 of record JBGVPF010000070.1, on the reverse strand, counting down.
GGCTTGTCTATGTTTATCTACGACAAGAACGACGGTGGGGTAGACGTGCGCCGCATTGAAAATAAGTTGGGTATCCACGGGTCGCCCACGTGCGAACTTGTGTATAAGAACGCGAAGGCAGAACTCTGTGGCGACCGCAAACTCGGGCTTATTAAATACGTTATGGCCTTGATGAACGGTGCGCGCCTCGGTATTGCTGCGCAGAGTGTCGGACTTTCACAGGCGGCTTATAACGAAGCCCTTGCTTATGCCCGAGACCGCAAGCAGTTTGGTAAGGAAATTATCAACTTCCCCGCCGTGAGCGACATGCTTTCGCTCATGAAGGCGAAGCTCGATGCCGGTCGTGCGTTGCTTTATCAGACTTCACGCTATGTAGATATCTACAAGGCACTCGAAGATATTGCGCGCGAACGTAAGCTTGAGGCAGAAGAACGTCAGGAACTCAAGAAGTTCTCAAAACTTGCCGACTCGCTCACACCCCTTGCCAAGGGTATGAACTCGGAATACTGTAACCAGAATGCTTACGACTGCATCCAGGTGCACGGCGGTTCAGGTTTCATGATGGAATACTTCTGTCAGCAAATCTACCGCGATGCCCGTATCACAAGCATCTATGAAGGTACTACGCAGTTGCAAGTGGTGGCAGCCATCCGTTATGTGACCAACGGTGCATACCTCGCCCTCATGCGCGACTACGAAGCAGTGCCCGCAGCACCTGAATTTGCATCGCTTATCGAGCGTGCAAAGGCTATGGCAGATAAGTTTGAGGCGGCTACAACGCACGTGAAGGACGCTGCAAACGCAGAATTCCACGACCTCTGTGCGCGCCACCTCTACGAAATGGCTGCAAGCATCATCATGCTTCACCTCCTCACGCAGAACGCTACACGCTGCCCCGAAATGTTCGCGAAGAGCGCCCGCGTTTATGCGAATTATGTTGAGGCAGAAGTGATGAAGCACTACACATGGGTGATGAATCTCACGCCTGAAACAATGGAGGATTACAAAACGAATTGACAAGTTTAAGGTGAGTTCTACCCCACCTTAACTAACAGAACAACATGTATAAAAGAATCTGCGGACGAACCCATTTATTATATTCAAGTTCATCCGCAGATTTTTTGTTACTATTTTTTCAAATATTCAAGTTTCGTAAGTTATTAAAGCACTTGAGACACTTCAATCAAATATTTACTGTGTTACGGGGCGAACAAAGAAACCACTACTACGCCAGTCTTCTGTCACATAAGGTTCATCCCAATTTCCATCCATTTTAAGAACATAAGCACAATCACAATATTCTTCATGTAATGATAAACTCCAATAATAAACTTCTGCACAAAATTCACTAACATCACCATTCTTCTCAAAAACATGCTCTATTGGCATAAAAATGCTTTTACCATTTGGGCCTGTGACTTTGTAACCCATATAACCATTTTGGCATGTCCACTTCCAGCTACATCTATTAGCCAACTCCTCCAACTGTTTTTTGCTAGGCATACGCCATTGGCTACCCCACGTTTTATATGCAACATCATCTGCCGTTGTAAGAGTTGTTAAATCATCCGAAAAATAAACATCATCCATCCAAGAATATTCACTTTCGTAAATGCAATAACCATAGTCAGGGTTCGGACAATATTTGGTAAGTGCTTCACCCCAAGAATCATCTTTATTCCACTTATAATTATCCCAATTATAATATTCCTTTGTCGCCACCTCTCCCCAAGCAAATTTACTGCCAGAAACCTCAGGACGAGAAGCACCGACGTTGCATGTAGCCCACTTAACAGAAAGTCCAAGATCTACGTAATCGTGATTTTGTCTTGTTCCTGAAATCTCTTGTTCAACCTCAGTTTCTCCTGTACTTCTATACCAAGTGTATGAATAACCGGATTTTGTCATCATTACAAAATAATTACTTTGGAATGAAACAATTGTCCATATAGCCGTATAACTATCTTCACCCGTATAGGACAAGCACAATTGAGGATAATTATAGGTGTAATATCCTTTTTCACTACTATACACTCCAGACTTCATAGTAAAGCTACCATCATTATTAAATGTAAGCATTGTAGGAATATCCGAGTGATACCAATCATCGCAAGTCCAATATCCGACAAGCGGATTGTTAATTTTTTCTCCATCATCATCACTACTACATGCAACAAAACCAAACGTAGCAAAAATGGTAAAAACCACCATCAGCGTTTTTTTCAATGTGTTCATTTTTACAATAATTATTGTACAATCGAACTCCGGGATTGTTATTGTTTTATTAAAATCTGAATTTTTAAATACAAAAAAAACGTGGAGCTCGATCTGTCACTCGTTCCACGTAGTAAGGCTCTCGCATTGCCCTGATTGTCGAAACGAGCAACGCTGAAAGCCCCACGATGATGAATATAAACACTAAACCCCATTGACCTCTCTTTTTGAGTAAAGCCAATGAGGGCTGTATATAAACATCCCATGAGACGTTCCCGTTGCTTTGTTTTTTAACAATCAGATTGAATTTGCGAGATTCTACTACGTTAAAACCAAAGCGTACAGATACGCCTTTTATGTATTATTTACCCCACCCTGCTAAATTCCCTGAGGGCTTCCAGCACGGATAAGATTTTGCAAATTTATGTAAAAAAAACAAAACTTAAGTAAGTGGCAAGAAATATTTTTATATTCAGGTCAATTAATAAACTAAAGGAGCGTAGCAGGTTACACCAACCGATACGAGTGGCAAAAAACCGGGACGAAACTTTTATCTTACGACTAAAAGATATTAGGCACTCACCATTATTAAAAATCAGTGGGACGGGTTGATGAGAACTCTGTTCGAATAATTAATAGTGCCCCACCTTAAAGTTGTACGCACACTATGAGAAAAGTGTTTACGACCCCCGAATTTCGAAATCAACACGACTTCATATCCACATTGCGCAACCAATTGCGCGAATTCACAAACAACGGAGTGACGATGGTGGTTAAGGCCTTTTGCCTGCCGAAATTCATCAACCGCATCGTCTATGGTTTGCTACGCTCGTCGAAAGCGCAGCGCTCTTGCGAATAATGGAAGACTACAAGCAGGCATAAATCTTGCGTGTGTCTTAAATTATAATAATAGTGGAGGCCGTCCGGTGAGGGCGGTCTCCACTTTGGTTTGCTTACATCTTGACGGGGCAAAAGGGAATAGCCCCAATTGTTTGCTTAAAGAAGAAAAACGGATTCCTCACACAGAATTTTAGAGTTTGGAATGGGATTTTTCACAATTGTAGTGACTTTTTGTATAGAAAATGCCGTTATAACCTATAAAATGTTTGCAAAATCTGTGGCGTGGGTAAACATTTTGGTAGTTGTTAGCAATTTTTTACAAAAAGTATTTGCTGACCACAAAAAAAATAATACCTTTGCGACCTGTATAGAAAATTGAGACTTCTAAATTAATAAATATAAAAACTAAACGACATGAAGAAAATGTTTTTCTACGCCGCAGCGCTTTGCTTGACTGCGGTTGGCTTCGCTTCTTGTACAGCAGAAGATGAAGTGTTCCCTGATGCGGTTGTCAGCATTCCCGAAGATGAAACAGCAGTTCCTGTTGAGGGTGGTGCAATTGCATTTAACTTGACAACTCCCACAAACGAACCTTTCTCTGTACAGACTCCCGACTGGATTGAGTTCTTGGAAGATGCAACTATGACTCGCGGTGTCAACTCAACAACTACTTATCACTTTGAAGTTGCTCCCGCAGTTTCTTATCAGGAACGTGTTGGTGTGATTCGCGTTGTTGCTAAAAGTGGTCTTCAAGACTCATTGGTAGTTGTTCAGGAAGGTGTTAACCTCTCTTTTAACTTGGAAGATTATGCAGCACCCGCTGCTGGTGGCGCACTTGCTGCAAAGTTGACTGCGCTTCCTGGTTACACAGTTGAGTGTCCTGAATGGATTAAGATGAACGAAGATCCTGCTACAACTCACGAAGGTGTGTATACTGATGATGTGACTTTTGCTATTGCTCCTATTACAACTTGTAAGGAACGTACTGGTATCATCCGCGTATTCGGTGAAGGTGTTAAGGACTCTTTGGTAGTTGTTCAGAGCGGTATTGGTCTCGCTATTGACAAGACAGAATTTATATCTCCTACAGATGGTGCTACATTTGCAGTTCAACTCACAGCTGCTGCAGGTTATAAAGTTACTTGCCCTGATTGGATTGTGATGAACGAAGATCCTGCTACAACTCACGTAGATGCACAGACTGCTGAAGTGACCTTCACAGTAGCTATGAACGATACAGGTGCTGAACGTCAGGGTGAAATTAAGATTGCTTGTAGCGACGATGAGCACACTGTAACCATCACAGTTCAGCAGGAAGCTATAGTTTACACTACTCAAAAGGGTTATTGGGCATTCGCTACTGCTGATGACGCTAATAACTACTTGCCCTATCGTGCAATGCTCGCTGCAACACACTCTTCAGCTTGTGGTTTCACAACAGTAAACATGGCTGCCCTCTATGGTCAGGAATTCTATGGTGTAGCTTCTACAATGTTTGAACCTGAAGTGTTGTTTAATACGCTCAAAGGTGAGCTCGTAACTTACGCAGTAACAAACGCTGCTGGTTTCAAGTTTAACTTCACAGGAATGGCCTTCCCCAAGGTATGGTTTGATGCTGCCATGATGCAGATGTACTTCGGTGAAACAAACTACGCTGGTCACTTTGATGTATATGTATCTAAAGAACCCATTGAAGATGCAGCAGGTCTTCAGAATGCTGTGCTTATCGGTTCTTCAAAGGGTACAAGTTCTGCGCAGCAGTATTATGCTACTGCAATGGAAACTTCACAGGATGATCCTATGATGTTTGATATTCCTAAGGATTTCTGGGGTGAGTCTTACATTTATATCGTAAGCACTGCAGACTACAATGGTTCATTCGGTGGTGACACAAGCTTCGGTATCGTAGTATTTGGTTACGGTCTTGAAGTTCAGGTTCCTGCAGAAGAACAGTAATATAAAGAGTGGGTGTGCCAATAGGTGCACCCACTTTGTTTGTATAATAACCTTGACGAAATAGGGGTTGGAGAGGAGCAATGGGAAGTGGTGCCAGCAAATGGAAAAATTAGAAATCAATAATCAGGTGGCTTCCCTATAATTGATTATGCCCATGTAAATAGGTGTTAGTTGGCAGAATTCAATCTCTTGTACAAAGAAAACTTGCTTTTTTTTGGTGAAAACACCTAATAATCTTTAGATTTTTCTTAATTTTGCGCGACAAAGTGGACTCGTCTGCTTTTCCATAGTGAAATTAATAATCAATAAATAAATATAATAATGGCAGCATTACAAACAATCAGAAACCACGGAGCCTTGATCGTAGGTGCAATCGGTCTTGGTTTGTTCGGTTTCATTGCCGGCGACCTTTTCAACGCTATCGAAACAACAGCAGCGTTTAACAAGCAGCAGGCAGGTGAAGTGTATGGCACTTCAATTGACATTATGGAGTATCAGAACCTTGTGGAAGAAATGACACAGGTAATGAAGATGCAACGCACGATGCAAGGTCAGTCTGAAAACCTTACTGATGCAGAACTCCAGCAGGTACGTGAATATGTGTGGAACGACTTCGTGCGCTCACAGGTTATCGCAAAGCAGGCAGAAGAGGCAGGTATTCAAGTGACTACTGCAGATTTCCAGAACGCTCTTGTAAAGGGTGAGGCGCGTAGCCTCTCAATGATGGCGGCTATTCTCGGTTCGAAGGATGGTAAGCTCGACTTCGCAGCGCTCCAGGAATTCCTCAAGAATAAGGAAAAGAATGTTGCTTTGGCTACTCAGGCTCAAGATGGTTCGCTTGAAGCAATCTTGGCGGTTGACGCAGTTTGGAAGTGGACAGAAAAGCAGTTGCGCAAGGAACTTCTCGAAACAAAGTTCTACACACTTATCAACAACTGCTGTATCGGTAACCCCGTTTCTGCACAGCTTGATGCTGCTACTGCAGACCAGAAGCGCACAGTTGTTGCTGCATTCCCCTTCAACGCTATTGCTGACGCAGACGTTACTGTAGAAGATGCTGATATGCAGGAAATCTACAATGCGAAGAAGGATTTCTACAAGCTTTACTCACAGACTCGCGATGTGAAGGTGCTCGATGTAGAAGTTAAGGCAAGCACAGAAGATCAGGTTGCGCTTACAATGGAAGTGAACGAAGTGGCGAATGCGCTCCGTGCTGGTAACGATCCTGCAACTACAGTTGCTGCAAGCAAGTCTATTGTTGCTTTCAACAATGTTCCCGTACGTAAGGATGCTTACCGTGGTATGAACGATATCTACAGTCGTCTTGATACTGCTACAGTAGGTTATGTTTCTCCCGCATTCTACACTGTTGCTGACAACACTGTAAATACTTACAAACTCGTGTCAAAGACTACTTTGCCCGACTCAGTGCTTTACCGCCGCATCTTTGCAGTTGCTGCTGACCTCGAAGCAAGCAAGACACTTGCTGACAGTATTGCTACAGCAGTGAAGGGTGGTGCTGACTTTGCCGAACTCGCTAAGAAGTATGAACAACCCACAGATTCTATGTGGTTGACTTCTGCACAGTATGAAGGTGCTGCGCTCGACGCAAACACTGCTGAAATGATCAACCTTCTCAACGCTACAAAGGCAGGTCAGGTTGCAGTTCTTAAGTTGAACAATAACTACAGCCTCGTACTTCAGGTGCTCGAAACAAAGAATCCTGTTGAAAAGTACAACCTCGCTGTCGTGAAGTGCAAGAATGATTTCTCTAAAGAAACTTACAACAACGAGTTGAGCAAGCTCAATAAGTTCCTCTCTGAAAACACTACTATTGAGAATATCGAAAAGAACGCTCTCGCTGCTGGTTACATGGTTTCTGAACGCATTGTTTCTGCTCCCGACAACTCTCTTGAAGCAGAGATGAGCGGTGCGAAGGAAGCAGTTCGCTGGGCGCTTGACGACGCTAAAGTTGGTGATATCTCTCGTATCTATGAATGCGGTGCTAACAAGGAACACCTCCTCGTGATGGCGGTTGCTGGCATCAACGATGGCGAATATGTTGCTTGGGACAACAAGAATGTGAAGCCCGAACTTGAGCGTATTGCAATGCAGAACAAGAAGGCTGCTAAGGCGCTTGAACTCGTAGGTACTCCCAAGACAATGGAAGAAGTAGCAAAGGTGCAGCAGGTTGTTGTTGATACCATCTCTGCAAACTTCGCTCGCAATGCTCGTGTGAACTACGTAGGTATTGCTGAACCCGCTCTCTCTGGTGCTATCGCACGTGCCAAGGCTGGTGAATTTGTTGGTCCTATCAAGGGCGCTGGTGCGGTTTATTATGTACAGGTGTTGGAAGAACTTCCTTCTGCTGTTCCTTACAACGAAGCAAATGCACTTCAGCAGGCTACACAGAACTTCATGAGCAACATCATGCGTTACCAGTACTACGGACAACCCCAGGAAGTGTTGCTCAACACTTTGATGCTTGATGCTGATGTGGTTGACAGCCGTTACAAGTTCTAATCCATCTCTTTTTGACTTGACTGCAAACCCTTGAGTTTGCTATTCAATAAAACTTTAGGGCTGCGTCAAAATGTTGACGCAGTCCTTTTTTTTACAATTAGACCCCCCCAATAGGGGTAACAGATATAGCCGAAGGCCTCAATTTAACAAGCGCTTCTATGAAATTCCTAAAAATCCTTCGTATTCTCGTCATCGTTTTCTTTGTGTGGAGCATCGGTGGGGTTCTTCTTCACCGCTTTGTGCCCGTACCCATCACTCCCGTGATGATTCGCTATTGCTTCTCGGAACTATATGATGGGAAAACTCCTAATTTGGCACACAAGTGGGTGCCGATAGAAGAAATATCTCCACATCTTAAAAAGGCGGTCATTGCTTCGGAGGATCAACTCTTTTATGAGCACAACGGTTTTGACTTTGACCAAATAGAGAAAGCGCTTGAAGAGCGCAGACAAGGGAAACGTAACCGCGGGGCGAGTACAATATCACAGCAGACGGCAAAGAATGTTTTTACCTTTGGCACTCGCACATGGTTGCGTAAGGGACTGGAAGCATACTACACCTTCCTGATTGAACTTTTCTGGCCGAAGGAACGCATCCTTGAGGTGTATCTAAATAGCATAGAAATGGGACCGGGTATTTATGGTGCAGAGGCTGTGGCACAGGAACATTTCGGATGTAGTGCTGATAAACTCCGCCGTACCGACTGCGCACTGATTGCTGCCACTCTTCCGAATCCCAATAAGTTTAGTTCCAAGAAACCTTCGCCCTACATGCGTAAGCGTCGCGCACAGATTTTGCGCCAAATGCGCTTGATGGGGAAGTGATTGTACGAACAATTTGCATCCGCATCCCGTATGTAAAAATTAGGTAATGATATAGCAGTTGATCCAAGTTGCATTTTATACCCCCTCACCGCAAAAGGGCGGGGAGGGGGTATGATGATTTTAATATCGGGTCAACTGCTATATCATTGCCAAAATTTATGAATGCATTGCCCCCGTAGGAGGGCACACTTGCCTAACCGCTGGTGAACGCAGTGAACCTGCGGATCAGGGATAACAGTTGAGTTTCTCTATCGGTCCCCGTAGGAGGACCCACAACGACCGGATAAGTTAAAGTAATTTGTAGCATATCCAGGTGCTGTGGGTCCTCCTACGGGGACCGATAGATTTATTCGTTCGTATAGTACCACCGCAGGTTCGCCTTGCTCACCCGCGGTTAGGCAAGTGTGCCCTCCTACGGGGGCAATGTAGGCGTAAAGTCCTGATTGGGTAACTCATGGTAACTCAAGAAACTGCGATATAATCTCCCCAATTTGCCCCAAGAATCCGCCACTAATCCCGTTTGTCGTAAAAAATATGCTGCAATTTTGGAATTTTAAGGTACTATGTCTTGCAAGGTACTAAAATAATGCATATATTTGCCGCGTAATTACCAAATACATGAGTTATGAACATAGAAAATGCCAAGTCGCAGTTGCGCAAAGGTATGCTGGAATTTTGCGTGTTGCTCCTGCTGAAAGGGCGTCCGGCATATACGAACGATATTATTGCGAAGTTGAAGGCGGCAAACTTGATTGTGGTGGAAGGCACGCTTTATCCGCTGCTCACGCGCTTGAAGAAGGACGGACTGCTCTCGTATGAGTGGCAGGAATCTACGCAGGGACCGCCCCGAAAGTATTATTCGCTCACGCCCGAGGGTGAGGCGTTCTTATTGGAACTCGATGCAGCGTGGCAAGAAATAGCCCATACGGTCAAGGTTCTGCAACAAGAAGCGTAAGCGCCCATCGAACTTCTTTATGACTTCTTAAATTAAAAACTCTATCCCCATTATAGCATCATGAAAAAGACCATCAACATTCATTTGTGCAATCGGATATTTACGATTGACGAAGATGCGTGTCAGCTTCTGGAAAGTTATCTCACCAATATGCGCACCTACTTCTCAAAGCGAGAAGATGGGGCGGAGATTGCCGACGATATAGAACTGCGTGTGTCGGAATTGTTGGAAGAACTGAAGCAAGCTGGCACAACCTGCATTACCCTTTCGCAAGTACAAGAACTCATTGCGCGCATCGGCAATCCCGAAGAAATGGAGGGCGATGAAGCACCCGTTGTTGATGAAGAAACGGTAACGGAAGGCTGTGCTGACACCGAACCCCAAGAAGAATTTGAAGCCGGTAGCGCTTCTCGCACCTTGCGCCGCGATATGCAGGGCAAGATGTTGGCAGGCGTTATCAGTGGTTTGGCACGTTATTTCGGTTTCTCCGACGCAACCCCTTGGCGCATCCTCTTCCTTATTGTGTTTGTGTTTACGATTCCCGTTTCTACCGTTTGTTACCTTGTGGGGTGGTTGATTATTCCCAGTGATGCCGACGCCGCTACGCCATCTGGCACTCCTGCATCTGCTGAGCGCCAACTGTTCCGCAATGGGAGCGACAAAATGCTGGGCGGGGTAATTAGCGGACTCTGCGCATACTTTGGCGGAAAGGACGTGACGCCCTGGCGCTTGCTCTTCGTCGTGTTGTGCTTTATGAGTTTCTCGTTGTTGTTGTTGTTGTACATCGCCATGTGGCTCATCGTTCCCGAAGCCGTTACGGCGGAAGACCGCCTCCGCATGAAGGGCGAAAAAGTAAATTTTGAGAATGTCAACCGCGAGGTGATGAGCGAAATGCGCACCTCCGAAGGGCATTCGTCTGTTCAGAAACCTGCTGCATTTCGCTGGGGACGCATCCTGCTCCACATCGCATTGCTTATTATCGCCATTCCCTTTATCATCGTGCTGTTGGTGGGGGTGATCTCGGCATTGTCCTTCCTGTTTGTGCTCACGGCAAGCGTGATTACGATGTGTAATTTCGCTCTGGTGCCCCACCATCCCGAGTTTACGCAATGGATGGTGCTTCAACCCGAAGGTGTGTCGTGGTTGCTTTACACGTGTGCCGTCTGCGCATTCCTTGTTGTGGGCATTCCGCTCTTTGCCCTTATCCGCTGTGTTTTTGCCTCGGATTCGGCGCTCTCTAAAGGCGTGAAAATTACGCTGATAACCCTTTGGGTGCTCGCCTTGAGCATCGGCATTGCCGCAGTTATAACGACGTGTTTTTTCTGTGTGCCAGTGTAGTGAAATAGTCTCCCTCTCTGTCTGTTACATAAAAAGAAGCATCGGAAAACCTCTTGAGGATGTCCGATGCTTCTTTGTGTCAGTGTGGTAAATGTTATTTCGCGTTGGGGAAAAGTTCTGCTTTCAGTTCATCAACTAAATACGCATCGCTCATGCAGTGCATATCGGCGATGCCTTCACTGATAAGTTCAAAGGTTTTGGAATCATAAAACAATCCTAAAGCCTCTTCGTACGTGATGCCAGTTTGGTCGGCAAAGAGTTGTACGATACGTGCAAACTTGCGTTGCAGAATAATTTTGTTGGCTTGCATAGGTCAGAGTTTTATGGATTCTACGAAATGAAGATGCTTCTCTAATACTACCTGGTTAGTGATGCATACTTGATGGTTGGGGTGCTTGAAACGCAATTGGTCAAGTGCTTGCTCAAAGGTGTATATGCCTGAAAAATAGAGGTCGATTGTGTCAAAAACTTGGTCGTCAGCAATGCCGCCCTCTATAATATCATATTGAGGGTGGGGCAGCCCCTTACGGCAAGCAGTGATATAATCAAGCCATTTACTATCGTATGCGTCAAAGACTATGCGAGAGAAATTCGTTAAGTCTTCATCCAACTCATAAACATTCAGAAAAGCCTCTTCGCCCTTGCGCAAAAAACGCTGCCCGTACTTTACAGCCTGCTCGCGCAACGTTGTCAGGTAAAAACCTCTACCGAAGTCAAGATGTTCGCGAGAGTGGTGCACGTCAGGAGTGGGCACCTCGATGTTAGATGTGTGGTATAACCGTATCATTCCAATACTCCTTTCTTTTTCATAAACGCCACCAAGTCTTCTACGATATACTCTTTGGAGAAAGAGTGTAGCACGTCGTAGCAGGGCACAATGTAGTCTGATATGATGCCTGCGCTCTGCAGTTTATGATAGACTTCGCGAGCGCTGAGCTTCAAATGGTCGGCAAGGCAACCTATGCAAAAGATGGTGAAGTTTAATGTTTGCGCATTCATATCTGACAACAATAAGGTTAGATTACACTTGCAAATATAACTCTTTTATTTGGTAAAACAATTCGTCGTAGAGGTTTATCCCTCTAACCATCCTCCATTCCGTTTCTTTTATGTATCTTTGCCAAATAACAGTATATCGTAAACATGTTGTTAGGTAGGGGCGGATGAGCGTTGCATTTACTTTCTCGTACCCCTCAAGACCTACCAACCTTATAACCTCAAAACCTAAATTATGGCAAAGAAAGAAGTAGAAGTTTTGGATCCTAAAACGGAGAAGCTCAAGGCCCTTCAGGCGGCTATGGCAAAGATAGAAAAGGACTTCGGTAAGGGGTCGATTATGAAAATGGGCGATGAAAAGGTAGAGAATGTCGAAGTGATTCCTACGGGTTCGTTAGGTCTTGACCTCGCCCTCGGTGTGGGTGGTTATCCCAAGGGACGCATTATTGAAATTTATGGTCCTGAAAGTTCGGGTAAGACCACGCTTGCCATCCATGCGATTGCTGAAGCACAGCGCCAGGGAGGTATTGCGGCATTTATCGATGCCGAGCATGCCTTTGACCGCTTCTATGCTGCGGCACTCGGTGTGGACACCGACAACCTCTTGATTTCTCAACCCGACAACGGCGAACAGGCACTTGAAATTGCCGACCAACTTATCCGCTCTGCGGCAGTAGATATCGTTGTGGTGGACTCTGTTGCAGCACTTACGCCCAAGGCTGAAATCGAAGGCGATATGGGCGACAACAAGGTGGGCTTGCAGGCACGCCTTATGAGCCAGGCGTTGCGTAAGTTGACGGCGTCAATCAATAAAACGAATACAACGTGTATCTTCATCAACCAGTTGCGCGAAAAGATTGGTGTGATGTTTGGCAATCCCGAAACCACAACGGGTGGTAACGCCCTGAAGTTTTACGCTTCCGTACGCCTCGACATCCGCAAGGTGACCACGCTCAAGGATGGCGACACTCCCGTGGGCAACCAGGTGCGCGTGAAAGTCATTAAGAACAAGGTAGCGCCTCCCTTCCGTAAGGCAGAATTTGAAATCACCTTCGGACAAGGTATCTCGCAGATTGGCGAAATCGTAGACCTCGGCGTAGAAGCAGGCATCATCAAGAAGAGCGGTTCGTGGTTCAGCTATGGCGACACAAAGATTGGGCAGGGACGTGAAGCCGTGAAGCGCATTCTTGAAGACAATCCCGAATTGGCAGAAGAAATCAAGCTGAAGATTTTGGGCAACTACGAAAGTCCTGTAGATACCCAGGCGGTTGAAGAAGAATAGTCGTAAACGTATGATGGTCAATTTCAAAAACATTTTCTGCGCACTGCTCCTCTCGGGTATGCTCACCGCTTGCGGTTCAGAAGTGGTTGATCAATACATCACGGAGATAGAGCGCACGACCAAGGAAATCAAGGCGGCAACAACCTTTGAGGAGGTCACCGCCGCCACAGAGCGACTGATGAAGTGGGAGCGCGAGCATTACGATGCGCTTCAAGAGGAACTTGAAGACAACAAGGTGAAGCAGGCAGAAGTCAATCGCGCCCACCAAGAGTTTATGCAAGCAGGCATGACGCGCACCTTTGAATTTGCAAAGGAAAAGGCTGCGGAAGAGTAACCTACCGCACCGCCACCCTCCGCTTTGCTTCTTGGCAGTTCCGCATCTGGCGAAACTCAAACTGAATACTTAAAAATTAACTCGGGCTTACTTCAACATAAGTCCGAGTTAATTGCATTTATGCCCGAGATAATTTTAGACAATAATAAAAGGTAATAATATAGGAGTTGCCCCATAACCACAGACCCCTCCGCCCTTTGGGCATTTGACCTCGCAGACTCGGTCTTTCTCCTCCTCGTAAGGCATAGTATAAACAAGTTTATCCTCTGCCCTTACTTCGAGCGTCGGTTCCCCTAAGACCCCCTCCCCGCCAAAAGGCGGTACTCCCCCTTGAAAGAGGGAGAAAGAGGAATTTTATATACGTCTGTTCGCTTGTTATTCCCAATTGGATACCCAAACGAGGGAAAGTAACTAAAATTTTCCCCCAAAGTTAAGGATTTCCGTCCTCCGATAACGGGGGAAATGAAGGGGGGGCGAGCAACTTTAGTTGCGGAGGGGGTATGTTAAAAATCTTGGGTCAACTCCTATATTATTGCCTAATAAAAAACTATCAGTTGCGAAAAATTGTGACACATCCTTCCTTCATTTTTCGTCATTTTTTAGGCGCGGATTGGTACCTCATTTGACTGGTATTCCCGACATAGAACATTACTCTTTGAGCAGGAATCACTAATGAAATGCCAATTAAGTCTCACCTTATTCGGAGACGCCATACTATGACGTCTCTACGTTCGCGCCCTTTGCGTCTTTGCGTGAATAGAAGGCAGCCATGCGGGATTTGTGGTCTCACGCAAAGGCACAAAGGGACGCAATGCTGTCCGTAAGAATATTATTACCTTGATTTATGTCCTTTATAAATTTTTGTGTAGATAAGTTTGCTGATAATCAAATGGTTATAGGTAGAGTTTTTCAAGGGTAAAATCATCTCAATTTCGTGCCTTGCTCGTAACCTTTGGTACGACTTTTCGTAAACTGACGATGTGCAGAAAATGATGGGGAATTTTCTTCTCCCCCTCCCCAACTTTCCCCCTATAAAATGCCGTGTATGCTAAAGAAAAAGTGTAACTTTGCAGTTCAAAATTAGGATTCTAAAACTTAAAAAATAATACTTATGTCAGCAACTAAGAAAATTAAGACAGCTTTGGTGTCTGTGTTCCACAAGGACGGTCTTGACGAACTCCTCACAGCGCTCCACAACGATGGTGTGCAGTTCCTCTCAACGGGCGGTACGCGCGAATTTATCGAAAGCCTCGGTTTTCCCTGTCAGAAGGTGGAAGACGTGACTTCTTACCCCTCTATCCTCGGCGGTCGCGTGAAGACGCTTCACCCCAAAATCTTCGGTGGCATCCTCGGTCGTCGTGCGCTCGAAGGTGACCAGCAGCAGATGGCGCAGTATGAAATTCCCGAAATCGACCTCGTTATCGTTGACCTTTATCCTTTCGAACAGACTGTAGCAAGCGGTGCTTCTGAAGCTGATATTATCGAAAAGATTGATATAGGTGGTATCTCTCTCATCCGTGCTGGTGCGAAGAACTTCAACGATGTGGTTATCGTTCCCTCAAAGGCAGAATATCAGCCCCTCCTCGACATCGTGAAGGAAAATGGTGCGCAGACTACGCTCGAACAGCGCCGTTGGTTCGCAACTCAGGCTTTCGGCGTGAGCAGCCACTATGATACTGCGATTCACAACTACTTTGCAAAGTAAATAAGGTTTTAAGGTTTAGACCCTCATGTTAGAGAGTAGTTAGTAGAGAGTAGTGAGTAACCCATGCGGAGTGTCGTTCTGCATGGCATACTTCTCACTCCTCACTCCTCCCAACCTCATAACCTTATAACCTTATAACCTCCAACCTCAATTTGTTATGAGCTTCTTTAAGAATGTAATTTCAAACTTCTTTTCGCTCAAGCAGGAACTTGCTATCGACCTCGGCACGGCGAACACAATTATCATTTGCAACGACGAAATCGTGGTGGACGAACCCTCCGTGGTGGCGCTCGACCGCCATACGGATGCGATGAAGGCCGTAGGGGGTAAGGCAAAACTGATGTACGAAAAGACGAACGATAAGATTCGCGTAATTCGCCCCTTGCGCGACGGTGTGATTGCCGACTTTAATGCCTGTGAACAGATGATGCGCGGGTTGATTAAGATGGTGCACAAAGGCAAGCGCCTCTTCTCGCCCTCATTGCGCATGGTGATTGGCGTGCCTTCGGGTTCTACGGAAGTGGAACTTCGTGCGGTGCGTGACTCTGCGGAGCATGCTGGCGGTCGCGACATCTTCTTGCTTTACGAACCCATGGCGGCAGCAATCGGTGTGGGGATTGATGTGAATGCACCCGAAGGTAATATGATTGTAGACATCGGCGGTGGTACTACGGAAATTGCTGTGCTCTCGTTGGGCGGCATCGTTTCTAACAGTTCTATCAAGATGGCGGGTGACGACTTCACCAACGACATTCAGGAGTATATGAGCCGTCAGCACAACGTGCGCGTCAGTGAACGTATGGCGGAGCGTATTAAGATTGCCGTGGGTGCGGCGCTTACTGACCTCCCTGGCGAGACTCCCGAAGATTATGTGGTGCACGGTCCGAACCGTATCACGGCAATGCCTATGGAGGTGCCCGTGTGCTACCAGGAAATTGCGCACTGTCTTGAAAAGTCAATCGCGCGTATTGAGCAGGCGATTATCAACGCCCTCGAGCAAACACCTCCCGAACTCTATGCCGATATCGTGAAGAACGGTATTTGGCTCACAGGTGGTGGTGCCTTGCTTCGCGGTCTTGACAAGCGTTTGACCGATAAGATTAACATCCCCTTCCACGTGGCAAAGGATCCCCTCCTCTGCGTAGCGCGCGGAACGGGTATCGCGCTTAAGAATGTGGACAACTTCACTTTCTTGATGCGATAAGATTTTTAGAGTACAGAGTACAGAGAACAGAGAACAACTACCATGCGGCGTGTTACTCTGTGCTCTGTACTTTGTTATCTGTACTCTGTCAGTTGTACTCTGTACTCTGTTATCTGTACTCTCTCTCCATGTCCCATCTCTTCGATTTTCTCCGAAAATACCATTACCTGCTGCTCTTCATTGTGTTAGAGTACGTCAGCCTTTCGCTCCTGATACGCTTCAACAGCTTTCAGGGGAGTGTGTGGCATACGGGTGCGAATACGGTGGTGGCAGGGATTGACCGATGGTACTTGGACTTGTGGAGTTATGTGCATCTGGGCGAAGTCAATCGTGATCTCTCTGCGCAAAACACCCAACTCATGTTGGAGAACGACCGCCTGCGCGAGGCGATGATGACCCTCAAGCGAGATTCTACGGACGTGGAACGGGCGATGGCGTGCAACTTGGTGGATTACGAGATGATTCCTGCCAAGGTGATTTCAAACTCCAAGGGTACGAAGAATAATTACTTGGTGCTCGACCGCGGTAGTGCTCACGGTGTGAAACCCGAAATGGGCGTTGTTGGCGGTGGCGGTGTTGTCGGTGTGGTTTACCTTGTGAGTGATGAATACAGTTTGGTGATTCCTGTGACCAACCAGAAGTCCAGCATCAGTTGTCGCATTCAGGGGCAAAGGTATTTCGGTTATTTGCAATGGGACGGCAAGAATATGCGCCGTGCTTCGGTGGATGATATTCCCCGCCACGCACAGGTGGAAAAAGATTTCGTCATTGAAACCAGCGGTTACTCCTCTGTGTTCCCCCCTGGCATCTTTGTCGGGAAAATTGAGAAGGTGAATAACTCTGCCGACGGACAATCGTATAAACTCGACATAGCCCTCGGTACGGACTTCTCCACCCTCCGCGAAGTCAATGTAATTGCTACTCCCTACAAGGCCGCTATCGATAGCCTCTTCTCAAAAATAAGTGAATAGGTTAAGACTATTTCGTTAACTTTTATTAAAATGATACACTATAAAGAATTTTCGAAGAGAGGAGATGAAGTCCTTGCTGAATATGTGGATTTTTATCATAAGAAGTTTCCCTATATATTTAGAGATTTTTATCCAAGTTTAAGGAATGGAGTAGTGCTGCATGCTGTCAGAAATTTTAATGATAATAAGAGGTTGCGCTCAAGTATTTTATTAAATGATAACGGTTGCAATGTGCACGATAGTACAGAAGTTTACTACTTTTCTGTCTCACTATATTTTTTGTCTGTAATACCCCAAGTTATTACAAAAATATTAGGTGATGAGGCGACAAAACTTTTTTATAAAGCAGCAGCATGGCCCATGTTAAGTGCAGGACTGGCAGGAATAGTATCTCCTGAACGCTGGTTGTTTGAGTCGGGTCCTGACTCTGAACTATATCCTACTTCTTATGAATATCCTTATTACAATAGTCTGTTGGAAATAGTACTCCCATTTCATATAAAAGAAGTTTCCGATTTTCTTTCTGGGAATCAAAAATCTGCAGATATTTGTGCTTATTCAAGTCTTTGTGAGATGTCAAAAAATGATATAGACAAGATTGTAGATGAATTGAAGATGGCAACTAAAAAGTCAGAAGACAATTTTATGAATGGTAAAATCCCTATGCATTTCAAGTAGTTTTTCCAACTATTACTTCCCAACTCTTTTATGTCCCCCTCCCTCTTCTCCTACATAGCATGGTTTATAGTTCTCGTAGCGGGGCAAGTAATTGTGTGCAACCACATTCACCTGCTCGGTTATGCGATGCCCATGATTTACCTTTACTTTATCATGATATTGCCCAGCACGATTGCGCGTTGGGCATTATTGGTGTTGGCATTTGTGTTGGGTTTCGTGGTTGATTTGTTTAGTAGCACACCCGGTATGGCGTCCTCCGCCCTATTGCTTACCGCCTTGTTGCGTCCCGTTGTGCTCACCGTATTTGCGCCCACCGAGCGTGGCGACGGTGCATTAGTTCCTTCAGTGCGCACGATGGAGTGGGGAGGTTTTACTCGTTACGCTGTGGGTATGTGCCTGCTTCACACAACGGCTTTTTATATCATCGAGACGTTTAGTTTCTTCCATCTTGCTGACCTCCTCTGGAGTATTCTTTCTTCGACGCTTCTTACATCCCTTCTTATACTTGCCCTGGAGATGTTGCGCAATAAACGATAGGTTGTTCCATGTTATTCCCCTCTTATACTTATGCATCTTATGAAAGAGTTTGATGAATATATTAAGAATGGCGAACCCAATCAGGTAGAGAAGGGTTACGCTTGGCAAACTGCTGTGGGATTGCAAGCGGTAGATGCGCTTAAACCTTCCGAATATCTGATTCAAACAGCTCGTGAGCACATAGAAGGTCGCATCTCTATGTCGGAAGCAAAGAATTTAATTGACCAGTATTATGAGACGAAGCAGGGAAGGATAAGTGTCGATGATCGAACGGAAGAAGCTGATAAAGTGTCCGCCAGAATTGCCGAGATTTTAGCGGAGCAAACCTTTTCCTTTTCACCTGTAGAGTATATCGCAATACATAGAAGATTGTTTCATGGTATTTATAAGTTTGCAGGGAAGATTCGAGACTACAACATTACGAAAAAGGAATGGGTCTTGCAGGGAGACACCGTACTTTATGCGAGTGCTGGAAATATTCGTGAGACTCTTGAATATGACTTTGAGCAAGAAAAAAACTTTAGTTATAAAGGTTTAAATGTTGACGAGTCAATCTCACACATTGCCAAGTTTATTTCCAGCATTTGGCAGATTCATGCTTTCGGTGAGGGGAATACGCGCACCACAGCTGTGTTTGCAATAAAGTATCTTCGCACCTTTGGATTCCATTTTAATAATGACGCTTTTGCGTCTCACTCTTGGTATTTTAGAAATGCTTTGGTTCGGGCGAATTATAATAATATCAGCAAAGAAGTGTATGCCACAACCGAGTACTTGGAGCAGTTCCTTCGAAAACTGATATTAGAAGAACCTATTGAATTACAAAACCGCACCATGTTGATTGGGGAGGAAATTTTGTGCGCTCCCCAAAGTGCAATTGAAACTGGAAAAGAGGTTTCAAAGTGCAAAATTTGCACTTTGGATTGCACTTTGGAAGAAGTGGCAGTCTTGAATTTCTTAAGAGAAAATCCTACGGCAACTCAAAAAATAATAGCACTCCATATAGGGAAGTCTGAACGAACGGTAAAGTCTATCACGGTAGAACTTAACAATAAAGGACTTCTGGAACGTAAGAATGGTAAGCGCAACGGGGTGTGGGTTGTTAAGTAACGGTAAAATAATAAGTTGGGACAGTTTAAATTGTATTTTTAGTTGATTTCGTTTTTGTGAAGAAGGAACTAGCGGACTATGTGACTGATGAATAAAGACGAAAGCAACAAAATGACAACTCTTTAAATGCCTCCATAAAACATTATTAATATAAAAAGTCCCAAGTTATTTTTTTAGCGTTATTAGGTAATACGTTAAAGTTTCACAAGCATTCAACTTCTCTGATTATAAGGTCTTAAGATTGTTTGGCTATACTCAAAACCTCCTAACCTCTCAACCTCATCCTTTATGGCTCGCGACCACTCCTTCGACAATCGTAAATTCGTCATCGGAGGCATAGCCGTCGGCATCATTCTGATTTACATCATTCGCCTGTTCTCGTTGCAAATGTTTAGCGACGACTACAAGAAGAGTGCCGACTCCAACGCCTTCCGAAAGGAAATTATATACCCCTCGCGCGGTTTGGTGACCGATCGCAAGGGGCGCTTGCTTGTATATAACGAACCCTCGTATAATATTATGGTGGTGATGCAAGAGCAGTGGGGCGTGGATACCTTGGACTTCTGCGAAACGGTAGGGATCACCCCAGAGTTTTACAAGCAGCGCATGAAGGAAATCAAGCAGCGCATCGGCTATTCCCGCCATACGCCGCAGCTCTTCATGAGTCAGATTCCCGCCGAAGAATTTTCGGTGTTTAAGGAAAAACTCTACCGCTTCAACGGGTTCTCTGCCGAGAAGCGCACCATCCGACACTATGCCGACGGTATGGGAGCGCACATCCTCGGTGATGTAGGGGAGGTAAACGAAAAAGACATCCTCAACGACCCTTATTACCGTAGTGGTGACAACATCGGGAAACTCGGCATTGAGCGTTCGTACGAACATTATTTGCGCGGAGAGAAGGGGATGCGCATCATGCTCCGCGATGTTCGTGGGCGCACCAAAGGCCACTACATGGATGGGCAATACGACATTGCTCCAGTGCCAGGGCGCAACTTGACCCTCGGACTCGATAAAGACCTTCAGGCGCTTGCCGAACGCTTGCTCCAAGGTAAGTTGGGCGCCATCGTAGCCATAGAACCCGCAACGGGGGAAGTGCTCTGCATGGCTTCTTCTCCCACCTACGACCCCCGAATTATGGTGGGGCGCGACCGCGGAAAGATGCACCGCAAGTTGTCTGCCGACCCCATGAAACCCTTGCTGAACCGCGCTATCATGGGTACTTATCCACCCGGTTCGACCTTCAAACTCACCCAGTCGCTTATCGGACTTCAAGAGGGCAGTATCACCCCCGATATTGGGTTCCCCTGCAACGGAGGTTTTCACTACGGCGGACTTCACCTCGGTTGTCACCCCCATCCTGCTCCCATCCCGTTGGTGCCCTCCATTGCCACGAGTTGTAATGCCTATTTCTGTTGGAACCTCGTGAGAATGTTCTCCAACCGCTCAAAATATCCCACCGTGCAAGACGCTATGACGCGCTGGAAGGACCACCTCGTAGAAATGGGTTTCGGTTACGCCCTCGGCGTTGACCTTCCGGGCGAGAAGCGTGGGATGATTCCCAACGCGCAGTACTACGACAAGGCGTACAAGGGTATTTGGAACGCGTTGACCGTGATTTCAATTTCCATCGGTCAGGGAGAAGTGACCGCTACCCCCCTCCAAATTGCCAACCTTGCCGCAACGATTGCCAACCGTGGGCATTACTACGTTCCCCACGTGGTCAAGGAGATTCAGCATGCCGAACTCGACTCCATTTACACCACTCCCAACTACACGATGGTGGATGAAAAATGGTACGACTATGCCGTCGAAGGCATGCGCGCCGCAGTGACGGGCGGTACGTGCCGAGGCGCAGCAATCCCCGGCATTGAGGTGTGCGGCAAGACGGGTACGGCTGAAAACCGTGGGCAAGACCACTCCGTATTTATGGGATTCGCTCCCATGAACGACCCCAAGATTGCCGTAGCAGTCTATGTGGAGAACGGCGGTTACGGTGCCGTTTACGGCGTACCCATTGGCGGACTCATCATGGAGCAATACCTCAACGGAGAACTTTCAGAAACTTCAAAACTTAAGGCGGATGCGATGCAGCAACGCACTATAAATTATGGTAAACAGGAACGATAGACTACAGCGTAACGCCGTCCTTTCAGCAGATTGGGTGGTGGTCGTGGTGTACCTTCTCCTGATGGTCTTCGGGTGGTTTTCCATCTGCGGCGCCAGCCATGAAATTGGCGATACTGACTTTTTCGACTTCGCCACCCGCTCCGGAAAACAAATCGTGTGGATGGGGTTGGCACTCGTTATCGGACTGATTATTTTGCTCATCGACGACCAGTATTTCGACCAACTTACGGGACTCCTATATGTCCTGACGATGGTGCTCCTGCTCGTCACGCCCTTCATCGCAAAGGACATTAAGGGTTCGCGCTCCTGGATTTCGCTCGGCCCTGTCAATCTGCAACCCGCCGAGTTCGCCAAATGCGTCACGGCACTGGCGGTGGCGAAAATGTGTGGGCAATACGGTTTCTCGCTCGACAAGATGCGCAACCTGCTCAAGGCCGCATTCATCGTGCTCCTGCCCATGGTGCTTATCATTATGCAGAAAGAAACGGGTTCCGCCCTTGTCTATGCCGCCTTCTTCTTGGTGTTCTACCGCGAAGGCATGCCCGGAGCCTTTCTCTTCACCGCCTTTGCCGCCGTGCTCTATTTCGTAGTCGGCATTCGCTACGCCGAAGTCCCCCTTGAGGGCACGCTCTCCACGGTGGGCGCCTTCTCGGTCATGACCGTCATTTGGCTGTTCTGCATCGGGATGATTCACATCTTCTGCAAGCAAACCATCCACGCCTGGCGCATCTTTTGGGCAGGCATTGCCGTGGTAGGCTCCGCACTGTTCTTCTCGCTGGCGGTAGTCCCCATTGATGTGTCGCTCGCCTTTGTGGTCGTGCTCGTGGGCGCCGTTCTCTACCTCTGCTACCACGCTTTGAGCGAGCGCATCATCGCCTATTTTTACATTGCCCTGTTCACGCTCGGGTCGCTCGGCTTTTTGTATTCTGCAAACTTCGCCCTCGACCACTTGCAACCCCACCAAAAGATTCGCATACAAGTGCTTCTCGGTGTCGTGACCGACAACGCCGGCGCGGGGTATAATGTCAACCAAAGCATGATAGCCATCGGTTCGGGCGGATTGGAAGGAAAGGGATTTATGAACGGCACGCAGACGAAACTCAAGTACGTGCCCGAGCAAGACACCGACTTCATCTTCTGCACCGTAGGCGAAGAGCAAGGTTTCATAGGCTCATCCGCCGTGCTGTTGCTCTTTCTCACGCTCATCCTGCGCCTCGTTTATTTGGCAGAACGGCAAACGCACACCTACGCCCGCGTATATGGATATTGCGTGCTGAGCATCCTGCTTTTCCATGTCTTTATCAACATTGGAATGGTCCTCGGGCTCACTCCCGTAATCGGAATTCCGCTGCCCTTCTTCAGTTACGGCGGTTCCTCCCTCTGGGGCTTCACCATCCTGCTTTTCATCTTTTTGAGAATAGATGCGGGGCGGAAAATGTAAGAATTTTACCCCTCAGATAGGGTAAAAAAATCCCCTTTGCAACGTGGCGTAAATCAAGTATTTATTTTAGCGAAAATTATTAGTAACATAATTTAAATTATTAGAACATAATTTAAATTATTAGTAACCTTTTTTAAAATATGTTACTAATAGTTTTTACGAAAATAGATATAGTTTTTTTGCCAACGGATTTAGTCCCCAAAAAACGTAATTCGAGCTGTCGAAAAAAGGTTGGCGCAGTGCCAACCTTTCGTGTTTAACGTCACAACCCTTCACCACCTTTTCTAACCTCCCACCTCCCCATGATTCTCTCCCTCCTTACCCCCTTAATCAGTGAGCGCTTTCTTACCGATGCGCGCTACCGCGACGGGCATCTGCGCGTGGTGAATGCCCTTCCCTCACGCCGTGTCTTGGGGCTCCATGCTCCAGAAATGAAACAGGTGGCAAAACAACTCTCGCGCTCGGGTGGGGTGGTGGAACTGCCGGATGGCGCGTGCCGAGAGTGTCAAAGTGGGGCAGCGGTGATACGCAGTTTTGAGGACGTGCCCAGCGCCTCCCTTTGTTACGAAGAAACCGTCGTGTGGGGCTACCTTATCAACCTTGAGAAGTGCAGTCTTGCCGAGCGCCTCGCCCTGCTTCAAAAGTATGTCCCCGTGTTCGACAATTGGGCGGTGTGCGACTCCTATTGCGCCCATGCCAAGTGGATGGCGCGAGCGGATAAACCCGAACTTTGGGCGTACTTGCAGCCCTATTTCCGCTCCACCCGCGAATTTGAAGTGCGCTTCGCCATCGTTGTCGCCATGACCTACTTCATGACCGCGGAATGGTTGCCCCGCATCTTTGAGCAGTTTGAAGCGCTCCGCTTTGAGAAGATCAGTTCCGAGTATCAATACGCCAAAGGCAAACCCAAAGTTGCCCAGCAAGGCACGGCGCAAGGCGCTCAACCCTACTACGTGCGCATGGCAGTAGCCTGGTGCCTCGCCACCGCCCTCGCCAAATTCCCCGACCTCACCCGCGCTTACGTCCGCACCACCTCCCTCCCCGCAGACGTCATTAAACTCTATGTCCGCAAGGCCCGCGAGTCCTTCCGCACGCGAGAGGTGGCGGCGTTGTAAGTAAATAGTAACCCAGAATAAACTCAATTTCTTGAAACTATGAAAAAACTTTTCTCCCTTCTCCTCGCCGCAACCTCACTCGTAGGTTGTCAGTCAAACACTGAATTTAAATCTGTAGACGCCCAGCAATTTTCCGAAGTCATCGCTAACCAGGACGTGCAACTCGTAGATGCCCGCACTCCCGAAGAGTTTAGTGAAGGCCACATCCCCGGTGCCGTAATCATGGATGTGAAGTCCGACAATTTTGATGCCCAAATCGCAACGCTCAATCCCGCCCGCCCCGTCGCCGTCTACTGTCGTAGCGGTCGCCGAAGCAAACTCGCTGCCGAGCGCATGACTAACGCTGGACTCCAAGTAACCGAACTCGCTGAAGGCATCCTTTCCTGGAAAGGCGAAGTGGTGAAGTAAATATTAAAAAAAGACAATAATATAGGTGTTACTTGCGTGACCTTCGGTTGTCCACAAGACTCGTTTGTTTTATTTGAAACCACTAATGAACACTAATTTACACGAATAACCATCCGGTCTTAATGTTCCGCAAGGCATTAGAGTGTAAATTAGCGTCCATTGACTTGCGCGACCTTCGGTTCGTGGTTAAAATAATAAAAGCACAACATCTTTGGTGTAAGGATTATTTGTGGACATCTGCTATATTATTACCTTTGCGAAACTTAAACATTTAAGATACTATGAATACAGAGATTCAAATTACAAACAACATTGAAGCGAAGTTCTTTGCTTTTTTGACAGAATTAGTAGAGAGTGGTTGTCCGCAGTATATCTTGATAGAATTTTTAGACCGAGAACTTGGGGAAGCCTTGGATCGTTTCGATGGTTCGCCTAACGTACTTGAGGAAGAGATTGCCTATCAACTTGAGAAAATATTAAATGCGTGTGGTGAGGATGCTTGGAGTTATTTGCCAGATCAGGATGAACTTAAAAAAGCTATTGGCTGTGCTTCTCCAGAAGAAATAAATGAAGATTACCTTCAGGTTAAAAAGGAGGCCAACAGAAAAACTGCTGAAAAAATCGCCGGTCTTTATTTGGAGAAAAATCCGAGAGACTTGTTTTATGGTGCACATTTATTGGGAGAAGATGACGAAGAAATATACTCCTATAAAAAACTTACAGAGGAGGAATTAAATGTGTTGCGTAAGTGCTCGGAGATTGCCCAAGCAGAAGAATGTGGTTTGGGAGAAATCCTTGAATCAGAAGGGCATGTGAAGTTGCTTGAAAAATTATTGGAGCATGAATCACCCTATAGTTTAGGTTACCTTGATTCTATTGATTTGGAGCATCCTCTGAAGTTTTCAGGGTTTGCCTTTCAAAGTGTGTCAGCACAGGCGACTCTTGATGACGAAAAAATAATTGGGGTGGACTTAACAGACGAGGAATACAAAGAGATTTTGATTGAACTCCTCTTAAACAGCAATCATTACTCAATGAATATGCTTGTTTACCGAAAACCAGAATTGGCGCAACAAATCATGGAGCATTTGTCCTATGCAAGTATGGATTTTATGTTTGAAAATTGGGAACCCTTTGTTGCGGATATGAAAGAATTAAAGGAGGCTTGTGAGAAGATATTAAACCCATTTAAGGATACATTAGGTTTGTTTGAATGTGAAAATCCAGTCATTAAGACTTTTGTATTGAGACATCAAATAGTACCAAAATATGGTCTCTTCAATGAGTATCAAACACATATGCACTTCGAGGGACGTAAAATAGTGGTCTCTAATGAGCAATATACAGACAACAGTTCCGGCAGTTTTGAATCCTTCACTATAGATGCTTCTGTTGTAATGAAAAAGTATGGTTTGGATACCCCCGAGGAAATACATCCTTATTTCAAAGAACATTACAACAAGGCCGATGCCCTTGAACAACTACGTAAAGAACTTCTTGGAGAATAAAAATAGTATAGCAGTTGACCAACCTTCCAACTTGAGAAGTGGTCAACTGCTTTTTTTGTAATTATATGGTAGATGTTCACAAATAATCCTTATACCAAAGATGTTGTGCTCTTGTTATTGTAGCCACTAATGGGCACTAATTTTCACTAACCGAAGGTCGCGCAAGTCAATGCCTTGCGGGGTATTTAAGCCCGGATGGATATTAGTGAAAATTAGTGTTCAATAGTGGCTCGAAATAAAACAAACGAGTTTTCGTGGACAATCGAAGGTCACGCAAGTAACATCTATATGATTGCCATTTGTTTTGTAATAATATGGTCGTTAGTGGCACCCCCTTGGGTTGTCCACAAATACTACTAACCTCAAAGGTTGGGAACTAAATTATAACGGGTATACACGTTTGTCTCACACATCTTTTATACGTATATAGCGTTTCACCACCCCATTATCTTATTTTACTTTTGCACACAGATTTAGTATGCGTCACACACGTAGATGCATGCAAAACAATGTGTAAATAGTTTTCTGAGAAAACAACATTTTTCATAGGGTGAAGTAAAGTAGCACTTTTGCTTCGGACTTTTGCACCATGTGTAAAAGAGTTTTCTATAAAAAAAACAACATTTTTCATAGAGTGAAGTAATGTTGCACTTTTACTTCGGACTTTTGCACCATCAAACGAAAACAAGTTCTTTTAGTGTTAACCTTTTTTAGATAGTGATTATGAACGAACAGAAGACTTTGCTTGCTAAAGCGACTACAGAACAAGTAGAACAACTTGATGCGATGGTTAAGAAGATGGGACTCATCAAGGAATCTGATTATTGTGAATTCTACGAAGAGTACAACGACTTGATTTTAAGTTATGATTGGAGCGATATTGTGTTTGAGGAGAATGGTAAGAAGGGGCTTATGAATGTGAAGGGTGATGTGGTGGTGCCTGCGATCTACGATGACTTTAGTGACCTCGCGCCTTATTACGAATACCCTAAGAAGGTTATTGCATACCTTGATGGTAAGGCTGCTTTAGTAAAGCGTGATGGTGAAGGAACTCCTATTACAGACTTTGAGTTCTCGCAAATGGAACACATCCCGTTTTCGCCCTTCTATGCAGTTTGGAAGGCAGAAGATGAGGCGCACTTTGCATTGATGCATGATGGTAAAGTTTTTACACCTTATGAGATAGAAGTCTATGGAGATGTTGTAGATGGAGGTGTTTGGCTTGGTGCGAATGGAAAAACAGGGTTGATTTATTATGTGGGAACTCTTATTTACATCAAACCAGAGTATGACAGTATCTATGACGAGGGCGTCGGTAGCGACTTCTTCTTTGTTAAGGATGGTGTTGAAGGACGTCTTATGTTAGATGGTCGCTTCATTCCTAATGAGGTGTTTGATAACCTTACAGATGAAGAGTATGATGAGCTGTGGCAGGTTGGGTGGCTTTCGGCGGTAGACTTTTAACGCGTAACTTTTTCTTTGAGTGCAGTAAACCTGCACTCGTACTTCCTACTTTTGCACTGTCAAACGATCAGTAGAGGCGTAGACGTGTGCTTTATTGACGAGTAAACGGGAGTTGGGCGTGCATACCAGACGGCAGTTGTACTCTGCACTCTGTACTCTGTACTCTGTACTCTTATAATAACCTTATCTATATAATCTTTGCGTGAGCATATGAGAAAATTGAGAATTAAAAACAAGAACAACCATGCGGTTGATTATTCCAACACGAAGTGTGGCGAAGGCACGATTATGGCAGCGTTGGAACGTGTGGTGTCAACCATTGAGGATAGTGAGTTGAACGATGAAGCAATGGAAGCACTCAAAGAAGACTTTGAGTTTTTGAAGGAGAAACTCTCGTTCACGCCCATGCAAGCGATGGTTATTGCGATGCTTGTGGATTCTAATATTGTGTTGGAAACAGGAAATATGGCGCGCTACATCGGACTCAAGAATATATCCATGCTCAAGTATCTTGGGGAGATTGAAGAGTTGGTGAAGAGACAAATCGTGCGACACCAAAAGGATGAACGTAATAATGGTTTTAAGATTACGCCAAACGCTTTGACTGCCTTTATGAAGAATGAGGTCTATGTACCTGTCTCAAAGGAGAACCTCACAACGCAACAACTCTGTGAGTATATCTCGACCAGCATTAGCGAGTGTAATAACGGAGACATCTCTTACGAAATGATGGTGGGGGAGGTTAAAGATCTCTTGGAGGTAAATCCAGCGCACTATTTGTGTAAGAAGGTGAAGGAGTTGCAGACGCATGAGACCATTCTATTTTTTCTCTGCGTAACCAAGTATGTGGATTTCGGCGATTTGTGCATTACCGATCACGATTATCAGTTTATGTACCCCGTAAAAGAACTCACGCAAATCCGTTCGGACATTATATCGCGCAGAAGTCTTTTGTTTAAGAACAAGTTGCTAAGTGAAGCTCATGATTCTGGTTTTGCTTCGCGTGAGGGAATCGCAGTATCTGAAGAGATCAAGGAGTATTTAGATGAGGAACTACACCTCAATTGGAAAGTTTCGGAAGAGAAACCGATAGAAGGGTTGCTTACTCACGAAACGATTCAGCAGAAACACCTCTATTATAATAATGAGGAGCAGGTGGCCATCGAGAAACTCTTCAAGATGTTGCACAATGATCACTTTACCGCAATTCAGGAACGCATGACAGCGTCGGGAATCCGCAGCGGATTTGCCTGCTTGTTCTATGGCGCACCGGGTACGGGAAAAACCGAAACCGTGTTGCAACTGGCGCGTGAAACGGGGCGTGATATTATGCAGGTGAATGTTGCAAGCATCAGAAGCAAGTGGGTGGGGGATAGCGAGAAGAACATCCGCAATATCTTCAAACGCTATAAGAACTATTGCGAGAAGTGTAAGGTGAAACCCATTTTGCTCTTTAATGAGGCTGATGCCATCATCAACAAGCGCAGTACGAATGTAGAGCGCAGTGTGGACAAGATGGAGAATGCTGTTCAAAACATCATTCTTGAGGAGATGGAGAATCTTGACGGCATCTTGATTGCCACGACGAACCTCACCTCCAACATTGACACCGCCTTTGAGCGACGCTTCATTTACAAGGTGGAGTTTCACAAACCAGGAGTTGCCACCAAGAAGCACATTTGGCAGTCGATGATCAACGAACTTAATGACAGCGACGCCCAAACGCTTGCCAGCGAGTTCGACTTGAGTGGCGGACAAATAGAGAATGTGATGCGCAAACAATTTGTCGACAAGATACTTTACGATGAAGCGCCCACGTTGGAAAAACTGCGTAACTACTGTACGCAGGAAAGCATGACCTCGTCCTCACCGCATAGAACTACCATTGGGTTTAAGTAGTTGAGTCAGTAGACGAGAATTTTCATCCCCCCTCTCAAGAAACTACCAGGCGTGGTGGTCGAAATACCAACCCTTGGTATTCGTAGTACCACGTATGGTAGTTGAAATACCAGCCCTTGGTATTCGCAGTACCACATATGGTAGTTGAAATACCACCCCTTGGTATTTCAAGCATGTGCCTTATCCAGTCTACTATACGCACAAAAGAAGTTTACTTATCCTTTAATTTTTATACTTATGAACAAGTTCACAAACCTCATGAAATCATTCTTCAGCAACCTCTACAAGGGCGTTTTAATGCTCGCGAACCTCTTAAAGAAGGGACTTAAATTTGTGTTCATCACAGTGATCTACGCAGTAGTGTTCATCCCCAATTTTTTCATTGGATTTTATAAAGGCGTTAAGGGAGAATAAAAGTAATCTGCACGCTACAACCTCCCCTGAAGTTGAGCGCCTATGAAACTTTAGTTAGATACAACCGGAATATTAATTGACATCTTAATTTTTTTTACTTATGGAAGCTAGAACGTATATGATTAGCGAAGTTATTCAGAGAGACCGTTTGTTGAGAATCCCCTATTTCCAGCGCAGATATGTGTGGGAAAGAAAAGATTGGGAACGCTTCGCAATGGACATGGAATCCACTTTGGATAGCGAGTCCAACTACTTTTTGGGGGCAATTATTTTGAAGGATGAAACCACCTCCCTTCAAGATAGACGCAACGGTGTTGGTCGTAAGCAACAAGTAATTGATGGTCAGCAGCGACTCACGACCTTGGCTATCTATATGAAAGTGCTTCATATGATGACCAACAGAAAACAGGATTTCGACAATCAGTACTTGCAGGGAACGCAGTTGAGAGAACCTGTAATCGCTCATGGATGTGAAGATGCACAAGACTTTAGAAAGATTATGCATTTGGAAACACCTCAAGAGCACATTGAAGGTGCGGGCAACATCATTGACGCGTATAATTTCTTCCGTGAGTACTTGGAAAAGGCCAAGAGTCAAATCAGTTTGGAAGACTTGTTAAATACGGTTAATTCGAGTGTGACTTTTGTGGGAATTAACTTGACGCGTGAAGATAACGAACAGCGCATTTTTGACACTATAAATTCGTTGGGTGTACCTTTGACCACGGGTGAACTCATGAAAAACTTCTTGTATGAAGCCGAAGATGAAGATGTGTATAATAGAACTTGGAAATTAGTTTTCGACACCGATGAGGCGAGAA
The DNA here is from genome assembly GCA_045126825.1 of Alloprevotella sp. Classification (GTDB taxonomy): domain Bacteria; phylum Bacteroidota; class Bacteroidia; order Bacteroidales; family Bacteroidaceae; genus Alloprevotella. The sequence goes on along the minus strand of JBGVPF010000070.1, from coordinate 22,356 downwards.
CTTTCTGGGAGTCTGGAGCGGCAAAGTCACGTCAGGAGAAGTCAAAGGACAACACCATCATTGAACGCTTCTTTCATGCCTTCGTTCGCATCAAGATGTGGGATTTCAAAGATCAGTTGACCGAATCACAACGAAAGAACTTTGTTAAGATAAGCAATGTCTTTGAGACATGTAAAGCCTTTGTGGAGAAATTTGGTATGAACAAACAAGAGTTGGCGTCTGAGATTCTCACCTATGCACAACTCTACAGAGAGCACTTAAGTGAGGACATTCTTGATATCCGCATCCCCAAGCACGGAGGCATCAAGCGCATCTCGTGCCTTATCAATGCCACCCAAAAGTATGCAGTGATTCCCTATGTGCTTTACGTTCTCAACACTCAAAAGGATGAACTTGAGCGCACTGCCATCTTTGATTTCTTGGAAACATACCTTATGCGTCGCATTTTGGCAGACAGCGAAAGCAAGAGTTATAGCGAGATGTTCCCCGAAAGTTTCATCAGCAATCGACTCACTACTGTCGCCTCCTTGAAGGACTTCATAATGAATAAGTCCCCCGAAGTCAACTTGGCAATGCCTGCGAACGGAACCATCAAACTGAAGGTCAAGACACGTACGAAATCCATTGATGAAAGAACAGCGAGACTCGTCTTCTATATGTACGAAACCAAGTTGACAAGTGCTAGCGAAGGCTCATTCACGGGAGGATACAACGACTATGTTTCAGAAACGTTGATGCCGAAGGTTACAAAGGCTGACAATCCTCATTGGCCTAAACACAGAGACAACACTCACAAGGAAGAGGAACGCAAACAGCAGATTGGCACCTTGGGAAATATGTTCCTTGTGAAGGCTGAAGGCAAGAAAGAGTTGAAAAAGACCTCCGAAAGCGATTGCCCAACCAAAGTCGTAACATTGCAGAAATGGTCGGAAGGTGTGCGTAGCAACACCATTTTGGAGCATCTTACGAGTTGGACTAAAGAGAACATCATGAGTCGTAATGATGGTTTGGCAGACGTGATGAGTCGAAATATTTGGACTATTTAATACAACTAAGCGAGGGCAGAGGGATGCCTCTCCCTCGCTATATCAAATAATAAAGTAATGAATATCTGGGAAGCTTATTGTAAACCGGCCTACTACAATGTATACTTCAATGTGTTAGTGGCTAAAGGTATGAGTCGTGACGAGGCAGAAAAATTGAAGTACCAATTTGGGGTGTATCTCCAACGCCTAAAGGGAGGTTGCTTTGCAGCAGAACTTAAGAAGTGTACATCTCCGGAGTCCTTTCGCAAGATACTTACGGATATCTTTACCGTAAGATGGAAGGACCGTTTGAAGTTTACGGAGATGCCCACGATTTTTGATGACTACCTCTTCTTTTTGGATTCTATGCAAGCACTCCACAATGACTACATAAGTTCCGAGGAGAAGCAACGCTTGATTGATCCATACATGGATTATCCGATAGCGAAACTAACGGCGTATGAAGAGAAGTATATGATAAATGGGAAGTTGGTGGCGTTGATGAATCCTATGCTCCTATCTATTCTCAAGGATTTCATTGAAACGGAACGATTAGCCCCCAAACGCGCATCCTCGGTGTGTCAAACCTTTTACGGAGAGTTGCTTCCCAATATGGACTCTGAAGATTTTGCAAACCTTATAGCGTCAACTTGGAATGATTCGCGTGTGGTGAAAAAAGGGGGTAAACACAGACAATTTAAAATTGTGTATCCCTCCGGAGAAGAGCAACTGCTTTCAACCACAGATGCGATGAAGCGAGTAGTGGAGTTTTATGGTTTTGATGTGTGCATGAATCTTAAGGTTTTAGTGAGAAATACTCCTTTCCTCTCAAAGCGCATTCCCTATGGATTAGAGAAAAGTTATGAAGAAATAGAAGAGGGAAAGTATATCAACATCATCGGCAATACCAAGGACCGACAAAAAGCGGTAGCAACCATCAATGTGCTTTTGGGAAAGAAATTGAAGATAGAACTTGTATGATTTATGAGATTAATACTGTCAATTTGTAAATTTTAGTTCTACTTTGGGCAGAATTTTATAACTTTGTTTCCGCTCAAGTTAACGATAAATCGGAGGTGGATGCGCTGTCTGTTGACATTGCTGTCGTTCAACTTTCTCTACTCACCATTTTATGAGTTTATTTTTTTTTAGCGTTACTAACTTGCTTACTATTAAAGAAATACTATGAGATTTGAAGATCGTATCTTATTTGAAAAGACCAATTTTAGTTATGTGAATCCCCATGCGCAAGTGGTGCTTGTGGGTATTACGCCCGGAAATTCTCAGTTGAAGGGTTCTCGTGAAGGAAAGTCTGATGCAGAGATTAAGAAGGAAAATGCCTTTGCTGGTAATATGCGTAAACCCTTAATAAGCATGCTTGATAGCATCGATATAAATGGACTTTTGGGAATCGCTTCTTGTGAATCGCTTTGGGGCGACGACTTCAATAAGATAGAAATGACTTCCTTGCTCAAGGAAGCAACATATATCTTGAAGAAGGACGGCACGAAGGAGATGTTTAAGGATACGAAGAAAATTGCGAAATCCGCAAAGCTCACACAGATGCTCCACGAAGGTTTTGTGGCAGATTGTAAGAACTATAAGAATGCCCGTTTGTTCGTGGCGTGTGGTCCTAATGTATATGGCGTACTAGAAGATTTGCAAAAGCAGAATTTGATTCAAGTTCCCATCGTAGCAATCGCTCATCCCAGTGGTGCTAACTCGGGTCGTATTTCATGTTACTTGGGAAATAAAGAGCCAAAGGATGCTTCCTACGAATGGTGTGTAGCGCAAGCCGAAAATGCCAAACAAGTGGTCGCAGAACTTATTGCTTCCTCAATATAAATTTCAAGGTTACCGATGGTGCACGAATTAAGTGAAAAACTCCGTGCGTTTATTACAACAGCAACCCTGTTGGAACATTGCACGGATACCGTAGCGTATGAGAAGTTGCATGGTGAATACCTCGCCATGCAACAAGACATAGACCCCTATGAAGAGCTTTTAGACGACGAAGCGATGGAGGAGGATATCCAATGGGAGCATCTCATCTATTCGGAGCAAGGGAAATGGGGTATCCGAGCATCGTCATGGAATCCCGCCGTTGAGGCTTCCTTCGACCGCATTGAGAGTGTGAATAGTTCCAACTTGTATAAAGTAGAACGAGAGGGGAAGGTGGGGATGATTTGGTTGTGTGAAGATGTCCACGAACTGTTTAAGGTAGAGTACGACTCCATCACAGAATTTGCCCAGAACCTGTACCTTGTGGTTAAAGAGGGCAAAACATATTACGCGCGAGGTGGAAAGTTGTCGTCTCTGTATTTTGATGAAATACGCATCCCCCGTTGTGCGGGTTGGATTCATGTCAAGAAGGACGGAGTATGGGGGTATTTAGATGGCAACTTGGATTTCTGTACTTCTGAATCAGAGGCACATGAATTCGTGATTCCCGAACTCGTCGATTCGAGTTTTATAGCAGATTCATTCTTGAAATACCATCCAGTGACGCGCCGAGATATTACAGCGTGTGACAAGGTGGAGACCTTGCTGAAAGATTGCGATGTCGATCATGAGGAATGGAAGACCTATAATAAACGAGCGCAAGCACTCGTCCCCAATGACCGTTGCGACACTATTGAGCGAGAAGGGTACTATGGAGTGGTGGACTTCCTGGGGCACACCATCATTCCTCCCGTGTATGATGAAATCGTGATTGAAGAAAAAAATCGTCCCACCATCTACGGAAAACGACAAGGACTTTGGGCGCTATTGGATCCTGTCGACGAGGCGTATTCGCCAATATTCCTGTCGGAAGAATTGCCCAAGACGTGCCTCTGTGAAAATTGGTTGGTGGCAAAGGTTGAGGGCAAGTTCGGAGTATACGATTCCCTCCGTGGCAAATGGTTATTGGAACCCATTTATGACAACTTGAACATTCAGCATGAGCATTGTTGCGTTATCACCCAACAGGGCAATCTATACGGATACTTTGATAGCGATTTTTGTATCCTCCCTGCATACGATAAGATTATTCTTGGGAACACTTTCACTTTCGTAAGAGCGATAAAAAATGGGGTCGCAGGATATTTCGACGAAGCAGGGCAGTGGACAGATGACATCACTCATGCACGTGTGTTCACACACAGTCTGTACTAAATGAAGAAGACATACGTACCACCAAGATTGAGCAGGTTGAGGTAGACGAGAAAAAAGTTAGTCGAAGAGTCAGCAAAAAACTATTTAACTTTAATTTATGTATTATCCCGAATACGATATTTATGAACGATACCCCGCAGACCAGACAGTCGGTTTTACATCGACTGCTGCAGAGTGGGGTGTGTTTTCTAACTTTGCCAGAACTCCTATGGTAGTGGAAGACATTGAGTTTGTAAGTGTAGAGCAGATGTTTCATTATATACGCCTTAATAACGAGGTGGAGAGAGCAAAATTTCTCAAAGTGCCTCCATGTTTGACACTCAAGATGAAGGCGAAATCATTTGTCAAACGAGGACTCGAACGTGACGATTGGCACAATATATCCGTAGATGTTATGCGTTTCTGCCTAAATCATAAATATAATGCTTCGGAAACTTTTCGTAATGAACTGCAGCGAAGCAAAGGCAAATACATAGTAGAGGACGAAAGCAATCGTCGCAAAACACCTGATTCTTGGGGCGCAGTTTATGACGTAGAAACCAATGAATTCTATGGCAAAAATATAATGGGACGACTGTTGATGGAATTACGTGAAAAAGGGAAGTTGGAATACGGTGAGTTTGAAATATGACAAAAATAGAATACGTAAAGGAACAGTAGAGCGACAAAAGATTGCGTGAAGAATTCTTGAAAGTCGTCGCAGATGTAGATGCACTCATTCCGCTAACAGAGAATGAGTTTTCTGATACTCAAAAGTTCGGACCCTATCCTGCTTATTTTAAATAAGAATATTAAAAAAATATTATGAATATAAAACAAGCAATTGTTGACCGTCTCAATGCGACAGGGCGATCTCATATAGAAACATTATTCAATTATATGAACAATAATGGTTTCTTTACCCGCCATTGTCATCGACATCATAAATATGGTGGTGGTCTAGCGGATCATGCTTGGCAAACATATCAGATTGCTTTGAGATTAAATGTTGAGAATCGCAAAAAGAATCCTACCGCACCACTTTTGAATGAAGATAGTATTGCTATTGCAGCATTGCTTCACGATCTGTGTAATTGTTCTGGTTTCCTTGATATTTCAGGACACGGCAGGCGTTCCGCAAAAATTATCAAAGCGATTGGTTTTGTTTTAACCGCCGAGGAGTATCTTGCAATTCGTTTTCATATGAGCCTTAAAGGAAAAGATTCCCATTTTCGTTACGAAGATGCCAAGAGGAGTCAACTACGTTATTTGATTCATAAGGCAGATGGTATATCTGCGCATCTTCACCATGGATTTGAAGATTCGTTTGCCCTTGTTTCTCAATCTTGAGTCCTAAATTACTCAGATGAGCATGCGGCACTTGTGGAGCCCAAATCGCCCTCTACGAAGAAACCCTCTAGCGCCACGGACGTACCCTCCGCGCCGCCTCATCTGCTATCTCTCGCTGGGGGTGGTCGTGAGGTTTGAGTAGTGCAATTTTGATAAGTTTCTTTATGGAGAGTATTGTGTAAATGAGATTTAAAACCTAAATTTGCTAAGCGTTCATTAGATCTAATTCTTACGTTTATCACCTAATATGAATAAGCAACAGTTAGCCAACAGAATATGGGCATCAGCAAACAACATGCGTAATAAGATTGATGCCAACGAGTATAAGGACTATATCCTTGGACTTATTTTCTATAAGTTCCTTTCAGATACAGAAGTAAAGTACTTTACCGAAGTGTGTGACTGGGAAGAAGATGAGTTATGTGAACTTGTAGAAAACGACGAGGATATGAACATGAAGAATGCTATTGCTGAATGTCAAGAGCATATCGGTTTCTTCATTGAATATAAGTACTTGTTCAATACTTGGCTTAATGACACAAGTTTCAGCGTTCAGACATTGAGCGAGGCCTTGAGTAAATTTGAGCGTTTGATGAGCGAGAACTATGCGTCAGTCTATAAAGGAATCTTCAAGACTCTGCGTGAAGGTCTTAGCAAACTCGGTGAGAATCCTGCTGCACAAACAAAGGCTTTGAAGGGTTTGATTAAGCTCATCAAGGATATTCCTACCGATGGTTCTCAGGACTATGATGTTCTTGGCTATGTTTACGAATTCCTTATCAGTAACTTTGCAGCAAGTGCTGGTAAGAAAGCTGGCGAGTTCTACACTCCACACGAGGTAGCTATGGTAATGTCTGAGATTGTAGCCGAGCACCATAAAGATAAAGAGACACTCGAAATCTATGACCCTACATCAGGTTCTGGCTCATTGCTCATTACTATTGGTAAAGCAATCAGTAAGCACATACAAGGAAATAACAAGGTGAAATACTATGCACAAGAGTTGAAGGAGAATACCTACAACCTTACGCGTATGAACCTTGTGATGCGTGGTATTATCCCTCAAAACATTGTAACACGTTGCGCAGATACACTTGAGGAAGACTGGCCAATCCATGAAGAAGGATCTGATATCGACAAACCACTTGCAGTAGACGCTGTGGTAAGTAACCCGCCATACTCACAACATTGGGATCCTAAGGATAAAGAACTTGATGCACGTTTTGCACAATATGGTCTTGCTCCTAAGACAAAAGCAGATTATGCTTTCTTGCTTCATGAACTTCACCACCTCAAGGCTGATGGTATTATGACTATCGTATTGCCCCATGGTGTTCTATTCCGTGGCAAGGCACCAAAGATATACGACAAAGATGGGAATGTACTTTCTATTGAGTTACGAGAGGAAGGGCAGGCAGAAGGTCAGATTCGTGCAAACCTAATTGAGAAGAATAACATTGACGCTATCATTGGTCTTCCTGCTAATATTTTCTTCGGTACAGGCATTCCTACCCTCATTTTGGTTCTCAAGAAGAATCGAGGCAGCGAGGGCGTGCTTATCATTGATGCAAGCAAGGGATTCATTAAGGATGGTAAGCAAAACAAACTTCGTGCATGTGATGTAAAGAAGATTGCCGATACCTATCGTGAGCGTAAGGAAATTCCTGGATACTCTCGTGTAGTAACTCGTGACGAGATTCGTCGCAACGAGTATAACCTCAATATTCCTCGTTATGTGGACTCAAGCGAAGCCCCGGCAAAGTATGACATCTACTCAACCATGTTTGGCGGCATACCTAATAGCGAAATAGCAGACCTTGGTAAGTATTGGGATGCTTTCCCAACACTAAAAGACGAGGTATTTGCAGCAGAGACAGACCGTCCTTACTCAAAGATGAAGGTGAACGATGTTTTGGAAACATTAAATGCGAATTCAGACGTACAAGAATTTAAGGCTCGTTTCAACAACGCTTTCGAGGATTTGAAGCGTGTACTTCGAATTCGCCTCATTGACAATGTAGAACAGGTAAAGGAAGTGGTAGAAAGCGATGTTATCTCTACAAATATCTTTGCCCGTGCAGAAGGTCTTCCATTGATTGACAAATATGCAGCTTATCAGATTCTTGCCGACAACTGGCAGGGTATCATGGGTGATGTTGAAATCATCCAAACAGAAGGTTTTGGAGCATGTAATGTGGTGGAGGCCAAGTATAAAATAGTCAAGAGAGATGGTGTTGAAGTTGAAGAAATTGACGGAAACAAGGGACGTATTATGCCCTTTGATTTGGTGCAAGCAACCTTGTTGAAAGACGAATTGGCATCTTTGGAGCGACTGAAACAGGAAAAGCATGAACAAGAAGACCTTCTTACCGAGCTCCTTGAAGGACTAGACGTGGAAGAGCAAGACATGTTGCTGAATGACGACAATACTGACTACGATAAAAATAAAGTAAACGAGGCTTGGGATACAATTCTTAAAGAAGTTTCTACACCAGAAACAGAGCTTTTGGAAAACTATCTTAAACTTTCAAAAAAGGCCGACAAGTTGGCTTATGTCACGCAAAATCCTATTGCTATTTGGGAGGAGATGGAGAAAGCGAAAGATGGCACATTCTCCAAGAAGACAATTAGTTACACTATCGCTCAACTGAAATCCGCATACGAATTTGAGGAGGACACCACTGAATCAAAAGTGAAGCGTATTGTCCTTTTACGAGAGAAATCTTCAGAACTCGGGAAGTCAATCAAACAAACTGGTAGCATATTAGACAAGCATACCGAAGAACTCATCCAAGCGCTTGACATGAAGCAAATCGTACAATTGCTAGATATGAAATGGATTCTTCCTATAACTTCGGCAATTGAAGTGATGCCTAATGCTATCATAGCCGAACTTGCAGATGCCATCACAGCACTCAATGAAAAATACGCAGTGACTTACGATGAAATTGAAACTAATATTTCAGAGTCAGAGCGAAGTCTAGCTGCTCTCATCAGCCAACTTGCCGGTGATGAGTATGCAATTAAGGGATTGTCAAACCTTGTCAAGAAGTAAATATGGAACCGAAGATAAGATTAAAAGGATTTGATGAGGAGTGGAAGGAAACCACTTATGGAGAATCTGTCGTTATTAATTCAGGAATGGATTATAAACATTTATCTGCAGGTAATATTCCTGTGTATGGAACTGGCGGTTATATGCTTAGTGTTAACGAAAGTTTATCCGAAATAGACGCAATAGGTATTGGCAGAAAAGGAACTATTGACAAACCCCAATTGTTGAAAGCTCCTTTTTGGACTGTTGATACATTATTCTTTTTGACACCTAAAAAAGAGAATAATTTAGACTTTCTATATGCATTAAGCCTGAAAACAAATTGGAGAAAGTATGACGAATCAACAGGGGTTCCTAGTCTTTCTAAGGTCAATATTGCTAAAATAAACATTTTTCTTCCTAACAAAGAAGAGCAGAAAGCTATTGCTTCTTATTTTCAAAATCTTGACACCCTCATCCAATCGACCACCAAGAAGATTGAATCGCTCAAGCAGGTGAAGGCAGCAAGTTTGCAGTCAATGTTCCCACAAGAGGGGGAAACAAAACCTCGTGTCCGTTTCAAAGGGTTTGAAGGGGAGTGGGAGAAGACTATAGTTGGTAATCTTGGAGCAACTTATTCAGGTCTTTCTGGCAAAACTAAAAACGACTTTGGGAAAGGTGATGCTAAATTTATTACATTTTTAAATGTACTTACAAATGCGAAAATAGATACTTCAATACTTGAACCTGTAAAGGTTAGCAAGGGAGAGCACCAAAATGAAGTTAAACAAGGTGACCTTCTATTTAACACCTCCTCCGAGACTCCAGAAGAAGTTGGAATGTGTTCGGTTATGGATGATGAACTTGAAAATGTATATCTCAATAGTTTTTGCTTTGGTTTCAGAATAACGGACAAAAATATTGACCCTACATTTATTGCATATCTCATGAGAAGTCATATAGGTAGAAAGATTATGTCAATCTTAGCACAAGGCGCAACTAGATATAATTTGTCTAAGAATAACTTCTGTAAAACAGAATTGCTCCTTCCAAAATTTAAAGCAGAGCAAGCTGCCATTGGCAATTATTTTTCAAACCTTGACACTCAAATCACCCTCCAAACCCAACGCTTGGAGAAACTTAAACAGATAAAATCTGCCTGTTTAGACAACATGTTTGTATAATCTTAAAACTCAATACTATGCCAGTAGATGTTTTAATTCGTCCATTTTCGAAGGAACTTGATTTTGAGCAAGCACTAGCAGACCTTCTTCCACAACATGGTTGGGAGGCACAGGTTATAAAGAATCCAACAGAAGAGATTCTTATCAAGAATTGGGCCGCCATCATATACAACAACAACCGAGACATGAATCGTCTTGGTGACTTTCCATTGACGGATGGTGAGATGCAACAGATTATGACACAGGTGGACAATCTGAAGAATCCGTATGAGGTAAACAAATTCATCAATTGTGGTCAGGTGATGATTAAGCGAGAAAATCAGGATGACAAGATAAACTATGGTAAAGAGGTTTATCTTACCATTTTCAATGCTCGTGAAATCCGTGCTGGTCAAAGTGTATATCAGATTGTTCGTCAACCAAAATTCCCGACGAAGCATCCATTGGCATCTACACGTCGTGGTGATGTAATGCTGCTAATAAATGGTATGCCTATCATCCACATTGAATTGAAGCGAAGCGGTGTGGATGTAACCCAGGCTGTAAACCAAATCAAGAAGTATGCACATGAGGGTGTGTTCTCTCGTGGCATCTTCTCATTGGTACAGATATTCGTTGCAATGACACCTGAGAAAACACTTTATTTCGCCAATCCTGGAGAATCCAAGAACTTCTCCCCTAGTTTCTATTTCCATTGGGCTGACTTCAACAACGAAGAAGTGCACGATTGGAAGCGAATCGGTGCAAATCTATTATCAATCCCTATGGCTCACCAAATGGTGGGTTACTATACTATTGCCGATGACAAAGACGAGACTTTGAAAGTGCTTAGAAGTTATCAGTACTTTGCCACTACAAAGATTTGGGAGCGAGTGAAGGAGACTAACTGGGATGATCATGCACACAGAGGCGGATATGTGTGGCATACTACGGGTTCAGGTAAGACCATGACATCGTTTAAATCGGCACAACTGATGGCCAAGGCTAACGATGCAGATAAAGTGGTGTTCTTACTTGATCGCATTGAACTTAGTACTCAGTCTGCCGATGAATATCGTGGTTTTGCAAATGCTGACGACAATGTGCTTGATACCGAAGATACAAGAAACCTTATCCGTGTATTGGAAAGCGATAGTAAGGACGAGTGCTTGATTGTCACTTCCATACAGAAGATGAGCCGTATCACTACAGGAAATAGTATACCACAATCTACCATCGATAAGATTAACAAAAAACGTGTAGTTTTTGTAGTTGATGAATGTCATCGCAGTGTTACTGGTTCGGGCAAAGATAGTGGTAGTGGTATGTTGCTCACTATTAAAAACACCTTCCCTCGTGCAATTCTATTTGGTTTTACTGGCACTCCTATTTTTGAGGCAAATGCCAAAGGCGAGATGACCACAGAAGTTATCTTTGGTGATATGCTGCACAAATATACCCTCGCCAGTGGTATACCAGATGGCAACGTCTTAGGTTTTGACTTATACAGAGAAGATACATTCCAAGAACATGACATCCGTGAAGCTGTTGCCCTGAGAGCTGTTGAAGCAGAGTCTTTCGAGGAGATTGAGAAAGACAAGGAGAAAGTTGAAATCTACAATAAGATTATGACTGAAACTGACATGATGAAGATTGAAGATGAAGCTAAAAGTCTGTACCAAACTGAAGCTCATCACATGGCAGTCATAAATAAGATTGTAGAAGAGAGACCAATGTTAAGCCACAATGGTAAGTTCCACGCTATTTTAGCCACTAAAAATATCCCTGAGGCTATTGACTATTACCGTCTATTCAAGGAGCATTATCCAGAGTATAATGTTACAGCCATCTTTGACGACAGTATAGATAACAATGGTGGCGGTGAATACAGAGAAGATGCCATTCTTGAAATATTGGAGGATTACAACAAGAAGTTTGATACGTCATTCCAACAATCTACTTATGCAAAGTATAAAAAAGATGTAGCTAAACGTCTTGCTCACAAGATGCCGTATCAGCTTCTTGAGAAGGGTAAGCAACTTGATTTACTAATCGTTGTGACTCAAATGCTTACCGGCTATGACTCAAAATGGGTAAACACTTTGTATGTAGATAAGCTGCTGCAGTATGTCGATGTGATTCAGGCCTTCTCACGTACCAATCGTTTGTTTGGTCCAGACAAACCATTTGGTATTATCAAGTACTTCACACGTCCAAACCGAATGGCAAAGAACATTGATGCCGCACTTGAATTGTACGTTGACCAACCTTTGTTGGTGTTTACAGATAAACTGGAGGCTAATCTTGAAAATATCAATCAGGCATATGTTACTATCGAACAGCTCTTCAAGGCTGAAGGAATAGAGTATTTTGCAACATTACCTCAAGCAGAGGCTTCCAGAAAGAAGTTTGCTAAGGAGTTCTGTGAAATGACCAAACGACTTGAAGCAGCCAAGATGCAAGGATTCATGTGGGAGAAATCAGAGTATGAGTTTTTACATACTAATGGTTGGGTTACCCTCAAGATGCTACTTGATGAACAAACATATAAGGTTCTGTTAGCTCGTTATCGTGAACTCTTCACTAAAACAGGTGGTGGAGGAGGTGATGATGATGATGTATATCAGTTGGAAACCTACATCACGGAAACTGGAGCAGGAACAATTGATGCAGAATATATCAATTCAAAGTTTATCAAGTTTGTAAAGAACCTGTATACATCTGGTCCTGGCAGTGAGTATGTCAAAGCAGCACAAGCAGAGTTGCATAATGCATTTGCTTCGTTAAATCAACGTGACCAAAGAACTGCGCAACGTATTCTGCACGATATAGAAAGTGGTGATTTACGATTAAGTCCAGGCAAGACAATCTACGACTACATTCTTGACTATCAGAAACGAGAGAGTGACCAACAAGTCTATACATTCTCCGAGGCTACGGGCATGAATATCACTAAGCTAAAAGAGCTTATCGGTAAGGATACTACCGAGCAGAATATCAATGAGCAAGGACGATTCGATGAACTGATACGTACCATAGAAAAAGACAAGGCTGTAGATTTCTTGAAAAAGGTTACCGGACAAGACACTCCAAAGCGTTTTGTCATTACCAATATGTCAAGTATTGTACGTCGCTTTATTCTTGACCCTATTGATAGAGCAAAGATTATCTATGCTTATCAAAACGATGAAGCTCTCTTGGATGTGAATGTCCCTGAAGAAATTCCAGAGGAACCCCAAAATCAAAATCGCACTAAGCAGGAAGAGGATAATAACAAATTATCTTTAGAAGAAATCATTAACAATATTCGACAAGTTGTAAAGATGGACATGCGTAAAATTCCAGGGATGCCACTTACTGAAGATATTGTTAAGTCTTTCTTTAAGATACTGACTACAACAACGATTCCCAGCGTAGACGGAGTTGGCTTTGATATTTATAAAGCAATGGATGAACTTTTTGGAAGAAGAAAAGTAAGTTTTGTGGACAAACATGTACACTCTGGGAATCTCTCGGTGAAATTTGAAGTATTCCTAAAGAAAATTTACTATATGCTTCATGGTGAAGAATTAAAACCTACGGAAGAAGGTAAGAATATAACTCTTGCTAATTGTATATTCGCATTTCCTTGCTTGAAAAGTTTGAAATATGGTTCAAAAGAAATAGAGCGAAAATTATTTGGTTATCTTGAAATCATCCGCAAAAATAGAAATACTAGCGATGGAAATGGTGCTCATTCTTCATACTTGCGAACGGAGCATCAACTAGATGACAATATAAAAGCATTTGTTACTTTATACATTTATGTCACAGGTATGAACCTGGATGTCTTGAAGGAAAGATTTAGTATTTGAGGAGTTAAGTTGTAGTCACCAGCAACTAGTCACCTGTGGAGGTAATAAAGAGACTTGCAATTATAATTGCAAGTCTCTTTGTAATTATGCGGTAGCAAAGATGAGTGGTTATCTTTCTTCACATCTGTTACTTCTGATCGTCTGTCTCTTTCGTCTCTCGTTCATACAAGCTGAGGTTGTAACGAATGTCTTTGATGATTTCCTCTCTCAACTCTTGTGGCTCAAGGACGGTGACTTGGGGCATGAAGGAGAATATTTGTTGCTTTAGTTCCTTGTTTATCTTGACGTGGATTTTTACAATTCCTTTTTTCTCATCTACAATTTCCTGGGAGGGGTGGATGGGTTTAGTCTTTACATAGGGGAATCTTTTGCCTGCGAAGCGCAAGATGACGTCAACTGGTTCGGCATCCTGGCGGACAGAGACTCCGATGACGTCTTTGAAATACTCTTGGGGGTTGAAACTGGTGTTTTCAACATAGTCCCATGTAGACGTTTCCAACTTTTGAATGCGGTCGAGTGCTAAATTGGCGATTTGCTTTCCCACATAATCATACCCGAAAAGGAACCAACGACCGTTGTATTGTTTTACGCAATAGGGGCTAAACTGGTAGTGTACTTCTTCGCCCTTGAATGAACGATATACGATGGTGAGTGCCTGATGGTTGAGTGTGTGTTTGATGATGTCGGTTAGGTATTCTATACCCTGAAGTTCGGTGCGTTCAAAGAATACGACCTTCTCGGCATCGGGCGTGATGTTAAAGTTGCATTCCAAGTTGGTGATGACTTCACCCAACCAGGGTTGCGTCTCCTTGTAATTGTAGAGCAATTCAAGGAGTTTCTTTAACATATTTCGGTCGTTGTCGCTTAATTTCTTGAATATAGAGAAGTTAGGGTCTTCGTACTTGTAGTAGCATTTTCTACAAACGCTGCTATATTCACGCTTGAGTTTGATTGGTGCTTGATGCTTCTCTCTGAAAATTTTGAGGTCTGTACGCAATTGTCGGGTGCTGATATCAAGACCTAACTCGTCTGCAATAATTTCTCTAATATCCTCAAATGTGTATACACGATACTTGTCTCGAAAGCATCGGTCCATGATTTTGTAGCGTAATGATATGTTTTTATTGCTGGGCATAATGGGGTATTGTTTATTGTTAACAGACGACAAACCAAAGTGCTATAAACGATGCTAATTCCACATGGTTGCTCATCACTCACCGCAAATATAGGTTTTATTTTTTGAATAAGTGCACTAAAACTGCACTTTTGTGCTTTAACTTTGCACTGTGAAAAGCAGATAACCAATATTTTTTCGTATATTTACACTAATTTTTAGGACCGCATGAAGACAAAGTTAGCATTTATTCAGCAGCAGTTGAGTGACGAAAAGTTGCGTAAGGATTTAGCAGAGGTCGTTGTTGATGTTGAGGCACTTATCCCTCAATGTGAAGGTGACTTTGCTGAACTTCAGAAGTTTGGTTTGTACCCCGCTGAGGCGTGTGTGCCCTTTGTGACCAATCAGAAAACTCCCTTCTACCACCTTGATAACATGGCTGTGTTGCCAATCCATAAGCCTGAGTCGTGGTTGCACTACGGGGACTTTAAGTTCCGACAGTTAGAGATTCTTTACATCATGGCGCGAATGCAGACGGTGGAGGCGCATGAGTGGTTGCGCGACAACCTGTTCCAGTTAAGAGTGGACGCACGTAAGAAGACCGAATATAAGGCAAAATTCCGTGGTTGTGAGCGCGGCGACTGGAAGGAGATTCAGACGGAGTGGATGAAGTATTGCCTTAACTTGAAGTACCGCGACCATGCGCTCTTCAGAAAAGATTTGCACGCCACAGACTTGTTCCCCGTGGAGGATGCAACGGGGACGCGCTATGCTTCAAACCTGTTTTGGGGCGCGAAGTTGGTTGAGGTGGATGGGCAGAAGTACTATTTTGGGTGCAATGTCCTCGGCAAATTGCTTGCAGCGCTGCGTGAGTCAAAGGGGAACTTGCCCTACGAATTGCCTGCTGATTTCCACTTGTTTGGTAAACCGGTGCTGGAGTTGTAGATAACAGACAACGGTCAACAGACAACGGTCAACAGACAACAGACAACGGTCAATGGACAACGGACTTGCCATCCGGAGTGATGCTGTTAACGATGACAACGGAGGAGGCTTCGCCTGTCAACAGACAACGGTCAACGGACTATAGACTGAATAATCTGGTCTACTCTACATTCTTTTATTTCAAACTTTTAATTCACAGTATACTATGGAAATTATCGTAGCCATTATTTCAGGTGTCGTATTGGGAAGTGTTATTGGTTTCTTTTTCTCAAAAGTTAAGAATCAGGATAGTCGTTCTCTTGTTGAGAAACTCCAGTGGCAATTGGAGAATGACAAGTTGAATGCCGCACAGCAAATTGCGAACCTTCAGCAGCAGATGGAGGTGCAGAAGGTGGAGGCTAAAGAGAACCTGGAGGTTGCGAAACAAGAGGCGGAGGTGCGTATTGCTCAAGTGAAGGTGGAGGCTGAACGCCAAACGAAGGCTGCACTTGAGGCACAGGAGGTGAGATATACGCAAACTTTGCAGAGTCAAAAACAGCAAATGGCTGAAGCCATGACACTTGTTGAGACAAAGGCGAAGGAAATGCAGGAGGCGCAGGAACTTCGCCACCGCCAGGAAATTGTAGCACAGCAGCACCGATTGGCGGATGCTGAAAAGAAGGCGCAGGAAATGATGGCGGCACAGGAGCGTAACCATGAACAGGCATTGACGGCGCAACAGGAGCGTTTTGATGAAATGATGCAGAAGGTGTCGGCGCAACTGAAGACGGCTACTGACGACATGTTGAAACAGCGACAGAAGGAGTTTGCGGAATCAAGCAACACTAACCTTGGGCAGATTGTTACGCCCTTGCGTGAGACAATTGAGAAGATGAAGCAGACGATGAACGAGAGCACTTTGAAGCATACGGAACTTAGCGCGGCGATGAAGGAGAACTTGGAGAACATGATGAAGCAGAGTGAGGCGGCGAAGCAGAGTGCGGATGAACTGGCGCGTGTGTTTAAACACAAGAGTAAGGTGCAGGGTAATTGGGGCGAACGTGTGTTGGAGGAACTCTTGGATTCTCAAGGATTGCAGTGTGGCATTCATTACGAACGCGAATGTGTGATTCGCGATGCTGCGGGCAATGTGGTGAAGACGGATACTGGAGGCAACTTGCGTCCTGACGTAATCTTGCATCTTGATAACAATCGTGAGATTATCATTGACTCAAAGGTATCGCTCACGGCGTTTATGGATTATGTGAATGCGGAAACTGATGAGGCGCGTCAGGACTTCTTGAAACTCCACATTGACAGCATTCAGAAGCACGTCAAGGAGTTGTCGAAGAAGGACTATTCTTCGTACATCCAGGCACCGAAGCAGAAGATGGACTACGTCATCATGTTCGTACCTCATACAGGTGCGCTTTGGACGGCACTTAATGCACAACCCGACCTTTGGCGCAAGGCGATGGAGCAAAATGTGTTTATCGCCGACGAGCAGACTCTCTTTGCTGCCTTGAGAATGATTAACTTGACCTGGACGCAAATCAAGCAGGCGGAAAATCATAAGGAGGTGTACAAACTTGCCAACGAAATGATTAAGCGCGTGGGGATGTTCATCAAGAATTATGATGCAGTGGGTAAGGCCTTGAACAACGCTCGTGCGGCATATGAAGAGGGCGAGAAGAAACTTGCTGACAAGGGACAGAGCATCATTTTGACTTGCAATCAACTTGAGGCGCTTGGGGCGAAGCAACATGCTACTTATCCCGTTCCTCAATTAGGGGCAGTAGAACATACAAGTGACGAAGCAAATTAGTAGTGAGCAAATTAGTAGTGAGTAGTGAGTAATACCATGCGGGACGAGAGAGCAAGTTGTCGGTAGTAAGTAGTAAGTAGTAAGTAGTAGTGAGTAATACTATCCGGGACATTACTCGTTTATCTCGCTGCCCATCTTGTCTACTCGTACCTCGTTAACTTGTCAACTAAACTTTTGTCTACTCGTACCTCGTCAACTTGTTAACTAAAGTAGTGAGTCGTTACTCGGTTGTGCGCGCATCTGCTATGTCGTTACTTGAATTTATTATCTATATTTGCTCTATAATTTCAGAATAAATCATTATGTTCACATTTATTAGTAATATTTACGACATATCTGTACAGCTTAACAACGCCCCTTTATACTATAAACGTTTTTTAATAGTTGATGATGTAGAGTATTGGTTGCAATACCAACATATGTCATATCGTGAAAATGTACGATATACATTAGAGGGGGTTATTATGGGGGTATCTGCTATACAATTAATAAAAAAAGAGGTTAATGGTTCTTTTTCAGTTTATAGATATAATGGTTCTCTAATAATTAATAGGCATTTAGTCGGAAATGTCATTGATGATGCCATAGAAAACATTATAGAATTTGAAACGAATATAAGAGACTTTTTTCAATAAAAAAAAAGCATAACTAATGCTATGCTCTGCGTGGGTCAACTGCTATATTATTACCTAAATAAAAATAGTTGATTTTGGAGAACCTTAAGATATGAAAACAATTGATTTATCAAATCAAGGTGTGTGCCTTGAAGCAGACGTGCGTGAAGTGAAATTCGTGGGACTCGTGCCCGTGAAAGTTGCAGAGTCTCTTACGAAGCGAACTTTTGATGTGGTAGACGTTTCCGAAGCAACGTTTGAAGAGAAGGAAGAGGAGGCGTATGTGTGCCTCGGATGGTCGCACTGTGGTCCCGTTTATGGTCGCTCCTACATGCGCAAATTGCATGCCTTGATGACCATCATTAATGGATTTAATGTGAAGAAACTCATCCTTCCCGCTTCGCTTACGCGCAAACAACTCAATGCCGTGAAGCGCAACGCATCAGTTCAGGTCGTAGAAGTGCCCAGCGATGCTAAACTCTTCTCCATGAAGGATGGACACCTTTATAATAAAAAGGGTACCATCTTGATGTTTGAGAATAAGGAGGAGTGAGGGGTGAAGGTGAAAAGTACCCAAGAATAAGAAGAAACTTTTATTCGGAATTATTGTAGTTGGGTGAAACGTTTTACTGTGAGCAATATCCGAAATAGATACCTAACCTTTATAGAACCTATAAATGGTAATAACGAAAGAATTGATTCGGCAGAAGTATGTTGAGTACAACCAACTGTATTTCAACAATGAGTTGCCACGATGTAAATTCTCCGTGTACAACACGAAAGAAGAACTAGGACTTTATACGCGTGATAGTATTTGGATTGCACGATATCCCAAGAACCTTTCGAAGACGGCTGTTTGGACGGAAGAGTTGTTTAAGGAGGTCCTGATTCATGAGATGGTGCATCATTACGTGGTGACGGTAAAAAATAAAAGAAGTTTTCTTTGTCCGCACGGTTGGAGATTCCGCTGGAAATGTAGGGAACTCAAAAGGTTGCACAATATAAATGTTGAAATCGGAGTGTTCATCCGCCGTTATGCTGTGCTGCGCCAGCAACCACAACTCACGCTTCTTAACAGAGTGGAACTCGTGGGACTGCGCTTTTGCAACTACTTATTGGGGTGGGTGTTTTAATGTTAGTAGATTATTCGTAAATTATGGAAATATTCTATCACGGCACGTGCCGTTTATTTCAAGAGTTTTCGCTATCCTTTTTAGGGCAAGGCGAAGGCAAGTCTAAGTATGGTCAAGGTATCTACGTTACTTCAAGTTATGCTACAGCAGCGCTTTATGCCTCAAAGGCGGGAAAGGCGAATGGTGTGGATGACTGCTATGTTTATACCGTTGAAATTCCCAGTATGACTGACGACAATCATGTGTTTTCATGTAAACCCGTGCATGAGGCGATCATTCAGAGGACAGAGCAAGTGTTGGGTGAACGCATTCCTGATGAAGTGAAGGAGGCGGGGAAGCTCTTCCGCAAATATCTCGGCAACTTGTTGACCAATCAACGCGGCACGGTGAAGAAGATGATGGGAAAGGCGGATGCTGTAGCAGAAAATGCCGCGTCAAGATTCTTGGATGAAATAGGGGTGGACTTTCTCGTGTGGCCACAGGCGCAAAGGAAACCTGATGGTGACACGAATCGTGCGGTGTTGAACGAGCGTAAAATAAAGATTCTAAAGATTGAACAGGTATCGGTGGATAAAAAGAACAAACTGATTCCTGGATCGGAAAGGGAGGTGAAGTTATGAGTTTCTACAGCATTGCAGACTTTATAAAGGAGTTTTACCCGCAATACTATGGGTATTCCACTTATCCAAAATCCGAGTGCGTTGTGGTGCACAAGGTGTCAGAGGAGTGGGGCGTGTTTTCTAATTTTGCTACCACACCGATTGTTATTGAGGGGGTGTGTTTTAAAAGCAGTGAGCACCTTTTCCAAATGATGAAATTCCAGGATGCCACGGTGGTTCTTAACATCATGAATGGGGTGACCAACAACGGTAAGCGGTGTTACCAAATTAAGAAGACGGTGAAGAGTTATGAGAAGGCATATCGCAGAGCGGATTGGGGGAGTATGATTGTGGACGCAATGAAGTTTTGCTTGGTTAAGAAGTACGAGCAGTCGCCAGCGTTTCGCGAGAAATTAGAGGCGAGCAAGGGACGCTTTATTGTAGAAGACCTGACAGCGATGCCTAAAAAAAGTCCCGGTACGTGGGGCGTAAAGTTGGAGGGAGATGATTTCGTTGGTCCCAACTTGTTGGGCAGACTGTTAATGGAACTTCGTGACCAAGGAACGCTTGAATACCACTTACCCGCTGATGCATTAGACTTTATCACGGTATTGAAGAATGAGACGAGGTAGTGTAAACTTAAGTTGGGGGCTAATTTAATTTATTGCTGTCCGGTAAATACAGGTAACTCTTTGTCTGATATATTGTTGAACTCATACAAGTCCCTTATAGAGATTCAACCGAAAGAATACAGAATTTCTATGTTTAAGAGAACACGAATCTCACGAATTTCACTTGACCTGTAGGGACTCGATAAGGTAAAAAATATTGACAAAACCAGAAGAAGGTATTTGCGTGTTATTTGATTTTTTTGAAGATTTTAACGAGAGGAATTGACCACACTTTCAGTCATTCGGAACAAAAAAAGTTTGGAGAGCAAAACTACAAGGGATGTAAGAAAAATTATTCGGTACATATTTTAAATTGTTCGGCACATATTTTTTCGCATGTGCCGAATAATTTTACCCTTTTTTACCCAAAAAATCGGACAAAAATGAAGGAGACACCCCCGCTGTGGGAGTATCTCCTTTTCTCTATACAAATATACAACATATTTCCGCGAAATCCAAATGCCCCCCAAGCGGGTTAGAAATCTCACTTTTTTTGATTTTTTCATGCAATCCACGGAATGCACAGAAAAGTCTTCACGTATTTGCGCGTATCTACTCGTATTTTTTTGAGCCACGAATGGGCACGAATTTGCACTAATGCCGTGCGGCGTGGAATTGTTTCACGCAGACGGCGCAGACTTTCGCAGAACAACATACGAAGCAAAGTTTCTGTGTATTTCTGTGCGTTCTGTGTGCAATGATTTTGACAGAAGGACAAAAAGGATAAATCTTTATTCTCACGCAAAGGCGCAAAGTTTCGCAAAGCGTCTGCGTTGTTCTGCGACGTCTGCGTGCAATAATTTTCACACGGAACTGAAAGTCGCTGTCCGAACTTGTGAGGGGAAAGCAATCCACGGAATCCACAGAAAAGTCTCCACGTATTTGCGCGTATCTACTCGTATTTTTTTTGAGCCACGAATGGACACGAATTTGCACTAATGCCGTGCGGAGTGTTATTGTCTCACGCAGACGGCGCAGACCTTCGCAGAAGCATGCGGAGCAAAATTCTGTGTCATTTCGTGCGTTCCGTGTGAAAACAAAAATATGTTCTTCTGTTCTTCTGTCTAAAAATCTGTGCTTCTGTGTGAGACGATAATTTTGACAGTACATAAAGACATATTTTTTGTTAGTGTTTATCGTACATCAATGTTTTCGTATAACTTAAGCGGGTGTGCCAAAAATTGCATTTTGACACACCCGCTTCTGCTTTGGTTAAGTTGTAATTAAGTGCCTACGCCTAAGTGCTGTAAGCACACTTTCAGACGCTATTGGGTTAAGCCCTCGGAATGTTGTGCGACTTTTTAAATCTGCGAGTGACATTGTGAGGAGTAGTTTGGCGATACATTCATCGGCAAAAGAGTTACTCACTACATTCACTCCAGTAAAATCAAGCACTACACGCTCATTCTGCTCTATCGTGTGAAGCAATTGTTCGCGCACACGTTTTCCCAAGGGACGTGTCCCCAGGTTTTCTCCATATTCTCTAAAACTGAATGTTACCATAATTCCATCAATTCATTGTCGTTCAAGAATGTTTCATTATATTGATTTGCGACATCTGTGCGGAAAGGTTCATTTTTTGGGGGGGCTTAATCGTATTGCAAAGATACGACAATTACTTTACTATGCAAAATTATGTAGAATATAAGCATGGCGGTGAGGGTGAGGAGTGATGAAGTAGAAGGTTGTAGGTAGTAAGTAGTAGTGAACCATGCGGGACATATAACGAACGTAGAGACGTCATATTATGGCGTCTCATTAGCATGCGGGAAATCACTTGACCTGTAGGGACGCACGGCTCGTGCGTCCTTGATATATACGAGGTTACGATTGGATACTCGCGGAAATTCTCCATTGCTACGGACGCACGAACTTACAATTGGGTGCTCGCGAAAAATCCCCATTGATGCGGACG
>JBGVPF010000069.1:0-11547 GCA_045126825.1 Alloprevotella sp. | reverse complement strand
GAGAAGGAGATTTCACCTCATATACAGTTGCTATTATTTGAGTAAGGGGGCTTACTTTTCAAAAATAATATCCACATCACCATTTTATCGGGGATGTGGATACATAAAGTGTGCCGTTTCAAAGTTTACCGGACAGCAATAAAAAAAATATAATTTTCAGGGGTCAGAAGTGGCATTATGTTACTAACAATTGCTGTCTTTGAAGTCGGATTTCTCCCCGCAACAGACCGAAAAAACGCCGCACAGCATGCTGTGCGGCGTAATAAATATATGTGTCGGAGGTTAGAAGATGACCTTCTTGCCGTTCATGATGTAAACACCCTTGCCGGCCTTCTGAACGCGACGACCAGAGAGGTCGTAGATGGCTCCGTCAGCATTGCCGATAGTGAGTCCTGAATCAATGCCCGTGGGAACTGTTGAAGCGATGGGGTGGAAGGGAGCGTCTTCAGTAAACTTGTAAGTGCCGTTGCTTGCCCAGTCGAGCGAGAAGCGAACGAAGCGCATTACGAAACCGCCGTACACACCTTCTTCTTCATAGTACACACCGAGTGTGCCATCGGGGAGCACTACGGCTGCGCTGTAGGCAGAACCACGAGGACAAATCGTCTTGGGCGAACCGAATGTAGCACCTTCGTCTGTAGAAAGGGCGATGCTCACATTGCGACGGCTGCTGTTGTTGGGAAGTGTCTGGAAGGCGATGTCCCAGGGGTTACCTTCGAGCGTAGAACACCATACCATGTATTCACCATCGCAGGCGTTGCCCGAGATACCCGTTGTGAAGCGCGTCTGTGAGGGATTGTGCCATGTTTCACCGTCGTCAGAAGTGTAGTTGTAGTAGTTGTAGCCGCTTGCACGCACGCTGATGGCGAGGTCGCCGTTGTTGCGCTCAAGAGTCTTGGGTTCGTCGGCAGCCTTAGTACCGCTCGTACCGCTAACATACCAACTCTGACCACCATCCTTACTCATGAAGAAGTAGAAATTCTGACTGTTGTCAGCCTCACGGTTTACGAAGCTTGAAACGAGCGTACCGTCGCGCTTCTGAAGCGCTGCACCTGAACCAGAGAAGCCACTCTTCCAAGTCTGTGTCTTGGGGTTGTCGCAGTTAGCACCAAAGAGGTCGTCGGTGTGGTCAACAGGAGTTTCCCAAGTCAAACCGCCGTCGTGGCTGGTGATAGTCTTCCAACGGGGAGGTTCTTGTGCTGTTCCAGCAAAGAAGCCGTGGCCATAAGTACCCGCACTGGTCATAATACCAATGATGTCGCCGTTGTCACGGTTGGTAACTATAGAAGCGTCGCCGTGACCGTAGTTGCCACCAGTTTCTGCGGTACCCGCAACAGTAACGGGGTCGCTCCAAGTCTTACCATTGTCCTCAGAATACTGCGCTACGAGGTAGCAGTGTGAGGGAAGGTCGGAGTTGTGCTGCTTGCGGTCGTCGGTAAGTGTAACGAGGCGCTTGCCGTCCTTGGTTACAGTGATAGAAGGAATGCGGTAGTAAAGCGAACCCTTGTCCATCGGCATAAGCACTGCACCTTCTGAAAGGAAGATGGTAGCGCTGTATTCGGGGTTGCCATTCTTTTCTGCAATCTCCTTGCCGTCGGCGATATAACCTGTGATAGCTACATCGACGAGGTTACCTTCTGTAGCTTCTTCAGCAATGTCGTAGGTAATCCAAAGGTAGTATTCACCGGGCACCATCTCCTTGCTTGAAGTGATAGTGAAGGTGCCGTCTTCTGCAAGTGTAACGGCTTCGCCAAACTGTGTGCCGTTTTCTTCGCGCCAAGTCATCTGCTTGTCTGCATCAATAAAGAGCTCGCGTTCGTTAGTCGCAAAATATGCCTTAACATTCGTAACATCGTTCTTGTTCGTGCCAACGAATGTTCCCTTAACGCCCTGGAAATCTACGCTACCTTCAAGACCGCTCACACGGATAGTAGCACGGACGATGGGTTGGTTGATGTTACCAATACCAGTGCTAACCTTACCTTGTTCCACTCTTGTGGTAGTTACCGCTGCCGCTGCATTTGTTGCATCCACCTCGTCAAAGCGCCAAAGTGAAGCATTGCCCGCAGCTGCCGCCCAGCGTACGATTGTTTGTCCGCTTGACTGAGCATGAAGTTCTACACCGCTGTCCTTAATGATAAAGAAACCGTGAGCTTCGCTGATCGTGTAGCTATAGTTTGGAGTGTCTACAACGCCAAAAGCAGTTGAACTGCCCGTGCCGTTACCTGCAGTGCCGAAGTACTCACCGTTGTAGTTCTTGATTGCGAGTTTGCCGTCCTGTTCCCAGAAACTCCAAATTTGGTTAGCGCTGAAAGTCTTGTCGCCAAAGCGCAACTTGCCTGTACTGTCATCGTAATAGATAGATTTACCAGCACAGTAAGTCTGTGTAGAAGCGCTTGTGATATAATACCAATGCTCGTTGCCTTCGGTGCTCACCTTGGGCGCTTCAAGCACATCCTTCTTAATCTTTACAGTGAAGTCAGAGAGCACAACGCCCTTGCCATTATCACCAACGATAGTAAATGCTACAGAAGCCTTCTTAATACCATTTTCGCTGATAGTCTGAGGAGTCTGTGAAGTAGTGTATGCCGCACCATCGTCAACCATAGTCAAGGCAATACCCGTGTTGTGGTTGTTGTTGGTGAAGGTGAAACTATAATCTGTAATCACATATCCAGCAGGTGCTGTGAGAGTGTAGGTGGCATTAGTCTTTGAACCTGTCATCAACTGCACATTATTGCCAGCCCAATTCATATTATTTGCTCCACATACCAACTGCAACATAGGTTCAGTATTGCTCTTCCAAGAGGCATTCCAATTTTGGTTTGCCGAACCATTTGCATTGTAGAGATTACCATTGAGTTTGTCAATAGTGTAGGTTAATTCTGTGGGCTCAGGTTCGGGTTCAGGTTCGGTAGTTTCATTTACCTTATAGTTGAGAACCAATTTGGTCATCATGATACCCTTTGTGCCGTCAGTGCTTTCGCCTACCTTGATAGTGATAGTTCGTGTAGAAAGTCCCTCAGCTTCTACAGTTTGAGCCGTGCTTGTTTGAGCAGGACTCGTTGCTGTGCCGTCAGCAGTAGTGTAAGTAAAGGTTCCCGTAAAGTCAAGTCCCTGAAGAGTAGTGAGTTCGTAACCCACAATTGTGTATTCTTCGGGTACAGTAATCGTGTAAGTATAACCCGTCTGCAACCAGGGGCGCTTCTGTGACCAACCCATGGGGTTAACAGTCTTGTCAACGCTTTCAACAGTAACGGCGGGAGTTGTGTTCGTAACAAACTTACCGTACCAAGCGTCGGAAGTACTTACATTCTTCGTCCAAGTAGCAGCACCATTGGCAAATTGGTCAACGCCTAAAGTCAATGTCAAAACATCTGCGTCGGGCATTTCTTCGGGTTCGCCTTCCACGCGTTCAATCAAGTATTGGCAACCAGTATCTCCTCGGTCAGCACCAGTTTGTCCATTACTCCAATTGTAAACAGGGGTGTTGGCCTTCGTAGTTTGGTTCAACTGCACCGTGCCACTGCTTACGATGAAAAGACCGGGTGTATTCGCATAACTCAAAGTCCATCCCGCAGCGGGTTGAGTTGCAGAAGTAGAAATCTGTGTATTGTAAGCAGCCGTAGGTGCGAGGTAAGAATTATCGTGACGGTTGATGATGTCAAGACTGCCGTCCTGGCGCGCCACAAACTTCCACATACCCGTAGCATAATTGTGCTTGTCAGCACCAACTACGCCAGCGCCAGCACCAGTGCTTGTGAGGTACTTGCTGTTACGGTTGGGCGTGCTCAACTGATACCACACTTCGTTTGCCTCAGTGCTATAGGTAGGCATAGAAAGCGCGTTGTTAAGCACTTCATTGAGGGCGTTAGCAAAGGCAGTAACTTCGTCGGCAGTGATATTGTCCTTTTCCAAAAGCGTATTGGCTTCAACAACTTTTGCATCAAATGCCACCATTGCTTCAGCGCTATACTGACCTGCTTCATTACCACGCTCAGCCACCAATCCGCGAGCGATAACCTGTGTCAACTGATTGCGAAGCGTAGCCTGGTTGTAACGCACTTCAGCATCTGCCTCAGAAGTCACATTATAGACATCTTCTGGGAAGTCTGCAAGGAGCGCTTCCTTCATCAAGTTGGCAATTTTTACATAAGCCAAACCGCCAATGTAGTCGTTAGAGAAGACATACTTTGAGTTCACGGCTCCGTCGTTGAGCATGGGAGTATACGTATCAACAAAGCGGATGTTTCCTGTTGCGATAGACTGCATGTAAGCATTCAATTCCGCAATACGCGTGTTGTGATTGGCATTGTTGCGGGGGCAAATCGCCATCAAGTAAATCTTTGACGTGGGCGACTTTTCTGCAATCTTATCTACAAGCGCCTTGTAGTTAGTTTTTACAGTAGCAATATCTGTAGAACCTGTGCAGTCAGCAGTACCTGTATAAAGGAAAATTGCCTTGGCATCCGCCTTCGCGACGCCTTCTACTGTAGCATAAGTAGCATCAACAATCTTGCTTGTTGTAGCAATGTCACCGCTATTGTTCCACCCCGTACCGCGGTTCTTCACGTTGGGATTGCCAAGAAATTCCTGCCATTCGCCGTTCTTCACAAACGCATCACCAAAGACGAGCACGTCGTTGCTCTTAATGGGGAGGCAACTGAAGTACGTGCCACGCATACCGTGAGAACCACCAAGTCCGCCCGCGTTCTGAACGGTGAGTGTGTTTTCGGGATACACACACGACACGGTGTAGTCTTCACCCTCCGCAAGATACTCACAGATGGTTGATGCCCACGCCTGGTAAGCACCGGCAGTGAGGTGGAGGTTGTCGTAACTCCAAGCGCCACCGTCGGCTACGCCCGCGAGTTTGTCGTAAAGGTCGATGTAAGTAACGCCTTCCGTAGCGTCAGCATACGCTTTGGTGAGTTCGTTCGCCTTGAGCCAAGTTGCCTCCACACGGTTGCCCGTACGGTTCTTCAAGATACTGTAGAGGTACACCTTCGTCTGCGGCGAACGCGCATGGATGCGTGTCACGATGCTCTTCACGTAAGCAAGCACCTGCTCGGGGCTGAAGTTCAAGCCACCCGAAGTAGCAATGTCGTTGGTGCCAATCATCATAAACACCTTCTTGGGTTTTCCGTTGATGTACGACTCGAGGTTGTCGCTCTGCTCCGTAGAATAAGTGCCCGAATTACCACGGTTCACGATGGGCAAGTAGTCGCCGTTAGACGTCACAAAAACTTCGTGCCAACAGTGCATATCGGTAATACTGTTACCGATGAACAGGATGTTCTCGCTGGTTACAGACATGGCCTTAAACGAATCGTAACGGTGGTTACGGAAAGGCCCATCGGCAAGGACCGCCGTCACTGCACACAGCAGCAGGGCGATGAATGTCGAAAATCTCTTCATAGTTAATTTATTGTTAAGGGTTTAATGAATTTCTGTGAGGGGCGAGCAATAAAATCGCCGCAGGGGCACTCTGCCACGATTGCAAATTTATGAAAAATATTTGAGTTGTACAACCTGAAATATAT
Source organism: Alloprevotella sp. (assembly GCA_045126825.1). GTDB lineage: Bacteria > Bacteroidota > Bacteroidia > Bacteroidales > Bacteroidaceae > Alloprevotella. Next base: position 6,004 of record JBGVPF010000069.1, on the reverse strand, counting down.
AAAACAAAAGAAATCAATCAGTTACCCCACCTTCGCCCACATTTGCTATTTGCGAGGCGCCACACTTGGGCTAAAACGCCCTTTTCACCCCTCAAATTTCACCCCATTTCCATTGCTTAAAAAGCTACGCCTATTGTAGTAAAAATTATTAGTAACCTAAGAAAAATTATTAGTAATGTAATTAAAAAAAGGTTAATAATAATTTTAGGGGTGTGTAACACGCTGATGATTAAGCGTATTTCTTCACGAAAAATTACGACAAAATTTAGCGCTTCGAGCAAGGGATTTTGGCGAGATTTTACCCTCATGTAGAGACAAAAAGAAAGGCGCTCCGGAGAGCGCCTTGTATTATACCGTACCCACAATGAAGTTTTCAGGATGACGCCCCTGATAGCCTTCATAATAGGCATAGATTTCGCGAAGGTCGGCCTTGCGGTCGCTTGTCGGCATGATATACTTTGTCATGCGCACCTCCTTCTTCTTATAGTCAATGCCCATAAGCACGATGGGGAGGTTGGCTTTTGAAGCAATGACATAAAATCCGAGGTGCCACTTGGGGTTTGCCTTACGCGTGCCTTCGGGAGTGAGGGCAAGGCGGAAAGTTTCGCTGTTATTGGCAATGTCGATGAGTTCCGTAATGAGCGCTGTGCCCTTACCGCGATTGACGGGGATGCCTCCCATCCAGTTGCGGAAGATGTAGTCAAGCGGACCAACGAACCACTCCTTCTTCATCACGAAAGCCGACTTGCGACCGTTTGCCGTAATGAAGAGTTTGCCAATAAAGAGGTCAAGATTACTGGTGTGGGGAGCTACGCAATAAATGCACTTGTCGAAGTTGGGGACTTCAACAAAGCTCTTCCAACCAAGCACCTTGTGGAAGATGAATTTACAGATGGATTGAAGCATGGTAATTAATGGAGAAAGGAGAAAGGAGAAAGGAGAAATACCGTGCGGAGTAAAATCCTCAACATGTAGTTCTCTCTTTCTTCTTTCTCAAAGTGATTCTAATCCGAAAGGAAAAAGGATGGTTTTTATGCGAAGGATGGTGCGCAGCACTTTCTCCTTTCTTATTTCTCCTTTCTCCTTTCCAACGGCCTTACTTGCAACTACAAGTAGGCTTGATCTGCTGGAAGAAGTCGTTGCCCTTGTTGTCCACGAGGATGAATGCGGGGAAGTCTTCTACCTCAATCTTCCAGATAGCTTCCATGCCGAGTTCAGGATATTCTACACACTCGATGCTCTTGATGTTGTTCTGCGCAAGGATTGCGGCAGGACCACCGATGGAACCGAGGTAGAAACCGCCGTGCTTCTTACAAGCGTCAGTAACCTGCTGTGAGCGGTTACCCTTAGCAAGCATGACCATAGAACCTTCGTGACTCTGGAAGAGATCTACGTAAGAGTCCATACGACCTGCCGTAGTGGGACCCATAGATCCGCATGCCATGCCAGCGGGAGTCTTTGCTGGACCAGCATAGTAAACGGGGTGATTCTTCAAGTACTCGGGCATGGGAAGACCTGCGTCGAGGCGCTCCTTAATCTTCGCATGTGCGATGTCGCGACCTACGATAATTGTACCATTAAGAGAGAGGCGTGTGCTCACGGGGTACTTATCGAGCTGCTTGAGGATTTCGCTCATGGGTTGGTTAAGGTCGATGCGAACTACATCTCCTTCGCCTGCCTGACGGAGCGCTTCGGGAATGAGGTTGCCGGGGTTGTCGTCCATCTTCTCAATCCAAATACCGTCCTTGTTAATCTTACACTTAATATTACGGTCTGCCGAGCAACTTACACCGAGACCTACGGGGCAGCTTGCGCCGTGGCGGGGGAGGCGAACTACGCGGATGTCGTGAGCGAAGTACTTACCGCCAAACTGTGCGCCAAGGCCGATGTTCTGTGCTTCCTTAAGGAGCTGTTCTTCGAGTTCAATGTCGCGGAAAGCACGACCTGTTTCGTCGCCTGTAGTGGGGAGGTTGTCGTAGAACTTAGTAGAAGCGAGCTTCACCGTGAGGAGGTTCTTTTCAGCAGAAGTACCGCCGATAACAACCGCGATGTGGTAGGGAGGACAAGCCGCTGTGCCGAGCGTCTTCATCTTACCCACGAGGAAAGGTACGAGTGTTGCGGGATTAAGAATAGCCTTTGTTTCTTGATAGAGGTAAGTCTTGTTTGCCGAACCGCCACCCTTTGTTACGCAAAGGAATTCGTATTCCATGCCGTGCGTAGCCTCGATATCAATCTGCGCGGGGAGGTTACAACGTGTATTGATTTCGTCGTACATGTTGAGGGGCGCGTTCTGAGAATAGCGGAGGTTTTCTTCCGTGTAAGTCTTGTACACACCCTTTGCGATAGCTTCTTCATCGCAGAAGCCTGTCCACACCTGCTGACCCTTTTCAGCGTGAATGATAGCAGTACCTGTGTCCTGACAGAGGGGGAGCTGACCCTTTGCAGCCACTTCCGCATTGCGGAGGAAAGTGAGGGCTACATACTTGTCGTTGTCAGAAGCTTCGGGGTCAGAGAGAATCTTTGCCACCTGCTCGTTGTGCGCACGACGAAGGAGGAACGATACATCGCGGAAAGCCTGATTGATCATTTTCGTGATACCTTCAGCCTCTACCTTAAGGATGGGGTGGCCTTCAAATTCGCCAACACTAACATGGTCCTTTGTAAGGAGGTAATACTCCGTAGTGTCCTTACCGAGCTGGAACATAGGAGCGTACTTGAATTCAGGAATGTTTGCCATAAGAATTATGTGAATTGTTAATTGTATTGTTTCTGTTGAGGGGAGGGTTGTATAGATTGATTCTAGATGTTCTAGATTGTCTAGATTTTCTAGAGACTCTAGAGCATCTATATTTACGCCTTCGCTGTTAGTTCTATAATTTTTACTACAACCTGTGAGGCCTTCTCCAAGTTAGGGATGGGCAAGAATTCGTGAGGTCCGTGGAAGTTTAAGCCGCCCGCAAAGATATTGGGGCAGGGAAGTCCCATGAATGAGAGCTGTGCACCATCGGTACCACCGCGGATGGCGCGCACTTGGGGAGTAATGCCGAGGTCCGTCATGGCTTGCTTTACCGTATCAATAATGTGCATCTGGGGTTCTACCTTTTCACGCATATTATAATACTGATCGTTGAGCGCAAGTTTTACCACACCTTCGCCATACTTGGCATTAAACTGCGCAACGAGGTCGGTCATCTTTTGCTTACGCGCTTCAAACTTCTGACGGTCGTGGTCGCGAATGATAAAGGTAGCGCTGGCCTTTTCTACACCGCCTTCCATAGCGAGGAGGTGGAAGAAACCTTCGTATTCCGTAGTTGTTTCGGGAGTTTCGTTTGCTGGAAGTGTGCTAATGAATTCTGCCGCCACGCGTCCGGCATTGATCATCTTGTCTTTCGCATATCCAGGGTGTACACTTACTCCTGTAAAATCAAGTTTTGCAGCTGCCGCGTTGAAGTTCTCAAACTCAATTTCGCCGAGCTCGCTACCGTCCATCGTGTAAGCCCATTCGCAACCGAACTTCTCTACATTAAACTTGTGCGCACCAAGTCCAATTTCTTCGTCGGGGTTGAAGCCCACGCGAATCTTGCCGTGCTTGATTTCGGGGTGCTCCATGAGGTAAATCATGGCTTGAACGATTTCAGCGATACCTGCCTTGTCGTCGGCACCAAGCAGGGTGTGACCGTCGGTAACGATGATGTCTTCTCCCTTGTGCAGGAGCAGTTCGGGGAACTTCTCAACCGTCGTTACGATGCCTGCTTCTGCGTCGAGCACAATGTCTGTGCCGTCGTAATTCTCAACGATGCGTGGCTTCACATCCTTGCCCGAGCAGTCGGGACTGGTGTCCATGTGAGCAATAAACCCAATCGTGGGCACGGGCTTGTCTGTATTGGCAGGAAGGGTGGCGTAAAGATAACCGAGGTCGTCCAATTCTACCTCTTCCATACCTATAGAAATGAGTTCTTCCTTAAGATATTCAGCAAAGACAAACTGCTTTGCTGTGCTGGGAGTAACTCCCGATGCGTCGTCCGACTGTGTGTCTAAACTTACATACTTCAAAAATCGTTCTACAATAGTCATTGTCTGTTTCTGCTTTGCAAGTTAAACGATAGGCGCAACATGGGCGCACTATCTTCTGCAAATATACAGAATTTTCAGAAAATCAGCCCCTCCGTAGGAGTTATTTCTGCTAAAAAGTGTTTTCGATAAGGACATACGAAAGTTTTTTACTATTTTTGCACAGAATATGGTGCGCAGAAACCCTGTGCACCCCGCTAAGCAATTCTAAAATTCAAAGATATATGGCACAAGAAGATGTATTTAAGAAGATCGTTTCGCACTGTAAGGAGTATGGTTTCGTATTCCCCTCAAGTGAAATTTATGACGGTCTTGGCGCAGTGTATGACTATGCGCAAAATGGTGTAGAACTTAAGAACAATATCAAGCAATATTGGTGGCAGAGCATGGTGCTTCTTCACGAAAACATCGTGGGTATTGACAGCGCCATCTTTATGCACCCCACAGTGTGGAAGGCTTCAGGTCACGTTGACGCTTTCAATGACCCCCTCATTGATAACCGCGACTCTAAGAAGCGCTACCGTGCAGATGTGCTTATCGAAGACGCAATTGCAAAGTACGAAGAGAAGATTGCAAAGGAAGTTGCCAAGGCTCAGAAGCGTTTTGGCGAAAGTTTTGACGAAGCACAGTTCCGCGCTACAAATGCTCGCGTTCTTGAAAATCAGCAGAAGCGTGATGCGCTCCACGAACGCTTTGCTGCTGCAATGAATGCCAGCGACCTCGACGAACTCAAGCAAATCATCCTCGACGAAGAAATCGTTTGCCCCATCAGCGGTACACGCAACTGGACAGACGTGCGCCAGTTTAACCTTATGTTTAAGACAGAAGTAGGTTCAACTGCTGAAGGTTCTTCAACCATCTACCTCCGCCCCGAAACAGCACAGGGTATTTTCGTAAACTACCTCAATGTGCAGAAGACAGGTCGCATGAAGATCCCCTTCGGTATCGCACAGATCGGTAAGGCTTTCCGTAACGAAATCGTAGCGCGTCAGTTCATCTTCCGTATGCGCGAATTCGAACAGATGGAAATGCAGTTCTTCGTAAAGCCCGGCACAGAACTCCAGTGGTTCGAACAGTGGAAGAATACGCGTATGGCTTGGCACCAAGCTCTTGGTTTCGGCGCTGAAAACTACCGCTTCCACGACCACGAAAAGCTCGCGCACTACGCTAATGCTGCCAGCGACGTAGAATTCCGCATGCCCTTCGGATTTAAGGAAGTAGAAGGTATTCACAGCCGTACGAACTTCGACCTTTCACAGCACGCGAAGTACTCTGGCAAGAAGATTGAATACTTCGACCCCGAGCTCAACGAACGCTACACTCCCTATGTCATCGAAACTTCAATCGGTGTAGACCGTATGTTCCTCTCTGTGATGTGTCACAGCTACCAGGAAGAAGCGCTTGAGAACGGTGAAACTCGCGTGGTACTCAAATTGCCCGCAGCACTTGCTCCCACGAAGCTCGCAGTTATGCCCCTCGTTAAGAAGGACGGTCTTCCCGAAAAGGCACGCGAAATTATCGACGACCTTAAGTTCCACTTCAACTGTAAGTATGACGAAAAGGACTCTATCGGTAAGCGTTACCGCCGTCAGGACGAAATCGGTACGCCGTTCTGCGTGACCGTAGACTTCCAGACTTTGGAAGACAACACCGTTACCGTCCGCGACCGCGATACTATGGAACAAATCCGTGTATCGGTGGAAGACGCTATTAAGTATATCGAAGAAAAAATCCAATTCTAACAAGATGATCTTGCAGCCTGACTTAGTGTCTTTTCGCACACTTAAGCAGTTTGTTTCATCTTGAAACTATCCTTAAACAACAGGAAAGACCTTCCGTTTCGGGAAGGTCTTTTTTCGTGCAAACGTAAAATTACGCTATCTTTTCATGTTTTCATAAAAAATTTCGTTGTGTCTAAAAAACTCAATTTTCG
>JBGVPF010000068.1:0-7389 GCA_045126825.1 Alloprevotella sp. | reverse complement strand
GCCCCCGTAGGAGGGCACACTTGCCTAACCGCGGGTGAGCAGGGCGAACCTGCGGTGGTACTATACGAACGAATAAATCTATCGGTCCCCGTAGGAGGACCCACAGCACCTGGATATGCAACAAATTGCTTTAACTTATCCAGTCGTTGTGGGTCCTCCTACGGGGACCGATAGAGAAAATCAACTGTTATCCCTAATCCGCAGGTTCACTACGTTCACCAGCGGTTAGGCAAGTGTGCCCTCCTACGGGGGCAATGCATTCATAAATTTTAGATGGGTCAACACCTATATTATTGCCTTCGATTAAGTATAAAAGGTGGAATTCGTAGTATTACTGTTTGGCAAAACCATCCTCTTAAAACCCTGTTTCTCTTTAGAGAAATCCCGCTTTTCTAAAAAAGCACTACTCAATATTTATATTATAGAAGAAAAAATAGGTGGTTGATATGTAAATTTAAAAAATAAATTCGGTCATTCTCAAGATAATATAGTACTTTTGCAGTAATTATGCCTTGGTGTGTCCATACGCCAATTAGGGGCAGTTAGCACAATTCCGCTATGACAAAAACGAAGAATAAGAAAACTGGAAATTTTAATACTATCACCTCGTGTATCAGTACTGCTTTGGTGTTAATCCTATTGGGTACTGCTACTTTTTTTGTGAAGTTAGCCGAAAACTTCGGTCGTGAGTTGCGCGAGAACTTTACTGTGGAGGTGCTTCTTGACGATGCTATTACCGAGGCAGAGCGTGATGCTATGGCGCAGGAATTTTCAGCGCTTCCTTATGTAAAGGAGGTTTCTTATATTTCCAAGGAAGAAGGAACGAAGGAAATGGCAGCGGTGTTGGAGGGTGGTCCCCAGGAATTTTTAGGTTTCAACCCCATTCCTGCAGAGTTTGAACTTTTCTTGAATGCGGATTATGCCAATCAGGACAGTTTGCTTTATTATATCCCTGATCTTTACAATTACAAGCAAGTAACGGATGTGATATATCCCAAAGAAGCTATGGAATTTGTGGACCATGTCATTCCGTTGATCGGAACCATTCTTGTTTTTGTTGCATCGTTGCTTGGGTTTATCTCTTTTGCCCTTATCCATAACACGATGCGTATGAGCATTTACGCCCGTCGCTTCTCTATTCACACGATGAAACTCGTGGGTGCCCGTTGGGGATTCATTCGTCGCCCCTTCATGATGCGTGCCTTTTGGATTGGTTTCTGGGCGGCAATAGGTGCGAATACACTTGTTGGATTAGGAATGTACTGGTTGTATAGTCTGGATGCCTATGTTGCAAACCTGGTGACTCAAGAAGTCGTTTGGACCACCTTTGGTATCAATTTCGCCTGCGGTCTTTGCTTAACACTCATCAGTGCTTATGTGTCAGTCAATAAGTTCTTGAAGATGTCGAGCAGTCAGATGTTTATGAATTAATTTTTAAGGTTATAAGGTCGCTTCGCTAAAAGGTCTTTAGGTTATAAGGACTTTGCAGCGTGGATGCCCCTTAACTCCTTCAAGGTTATAAGGTCGCTTCGCTTATAGAACTATGCAGCGCGGAAGCCCCTTAAAACCTCACAACCTTAAAACCTCACAACCTCATTATACGTTATGAAACACGAATTTGCCTTTTCAAAAATAAACTTCATCCTCCTCGCAATAGGTATTGCCGTTGTGATGGTAGGTTTGTTGCTCATGTCGGGCGGTGGTACGACTGTTGAGCAGTTTGACCCCGAAATTTTCAATGCACAGCGCATCCGTGTGGCACCCATGGTGACTTTCTTTGGTTATCTGTTTATCGTGGTAGCTATACTTTACCGTAGGAAGAGCAACCATACTGAAATAGAATATAACAAAAAAGAAAACTAATAGATTATGGATTGGTTAGAAGCGCTCATCCTTGGTATTGTGCAAGGATTGACGGAGTATCTTCCCGTCAGCAGTAGTGGTCACTTGGCTATTGGTTCTGAATTGTTAGGTATTCATGCAGAAGAGAGCATGATGTTTACCGTTGCCGTACATGTAGCAACTGTGTTGAGCACGATTGTGATTCTCGGTCATGAGATTTGGAAAATCATTTCGGGCGCAGTGCATTCTCCTGTTGGTGGAAAATTGAACGACGACCAAAAGTATGTGTTGAACATCCTTGTGTCTATGATACCCATAGGTATTGTAGGAGTGTTCTTCAAGGACGAGGTTGAAGCTATTTTCGGTAGTGGCCTTACAGTTGTGGGTGCTTGCTTATTGCTCACCGCCCTACTCCTTTCTTTCTCTTATTTTGCGAAGCCCCGCTTGAAGGAGAAAATCTCTCTTCGTGATGCCTTTATCATTGGACTCTCGCAGGCACTTGCTGTATTGCCAGGTTTGAGTCGCTCTGGTACAACGATCGCTACGGGACTTATTCTCGGTAATAAGAAGGAAAACATGGCACAGTTCTCTTTCCTCATGGTGATCCCCCCCATCCTTGGTGAAGCACTTTTGGACTGCATCAAGGCCTATAAGGAAGGTATGGAAGCAGCTTTTGGTGGATGTAGCACCACGTCACTCGTTGTCGGTTTCTTTGCTGCTTTCATCTCTGGTTGTGTGGCTTGCAAGTGGATGATTGGTATCGTACGCCGTGGCAAACTCATTTACTTCGCCATCTACTGCCTCATCGTGGGTGTAGTGACGTTGGTGACAAGTTTCGTTAATTAGTAATTAGTAGTTAGTAGACGAGTTTATAGTAGACAAGTAAACGAGATGATTACCGACTCTCTTGGATTCTTCTTGTTAACTTGTACCTTGTCAACTCGTACCTAATTAGTAGACAAGTAAACGAGATAGTTAGATATACCAAGAGTGAAAATCATCGGTACAGACAAACGTTTATCTCTGTACCCCTCTTGTTAACTCGTACCTTGTCAACTCGTACCTTGTTAACTCGTACCTAAAAATAACACAAATGCCCTATCCATTTGCGCAAGGAACCATCCTTGCATTTGATAAACCCCTGACCTGGACCTCCTTCAACCTCGTAGCAAAGGTAAGATGGTTGATTTCAAAACACATCGGAGGAAAAATCAAGGTGGGACACGCTGGAACGCTCGACCCCCTTGCCACGGGTGTGCTTATTATCTGCACAGGTAAGGCTACGAAGCAAATAGACCAGCTTCAAGCGGGCGTAAAGGAGTATATTGCAACCCTTAAATTGGGAGCTACAACGCCCAGCTTTGACCTCGAAAAAGAAATTGACGCTACTTACCCCACCGACCATATTACGCGTGAAGGTATTGAGGCAGCGCTCACCACATTTGTGGGAGAAATCATGCAGGTGCCCCCAGTATTCTCTGCCGTAAAGGTTGATGGTAAGCGCGCTTACGACTTGGCACGAAAAGGTAAGGACGTAGAACTCAAGGCGAAGCCCTTGCGCATCGACGAAATTGAGTTGCTCGACTGCAACCTTGACACGATGGAAATCGTAATCCGTGTGGTCTGCTCCAAAGGCACTTATATCCGCGCCCTGGCACGTGATATTGGAGAGGCACTCCATTCTGGTGCCCATCTTACGGCACTCCGCCGCACCCGAGTGGGCGACTACACCATCGACAAGTGTTTTGCCACCATCGAGGACTTTGAAAAACAACTTTCCCTCCCTGTAGGTTCCTAAAATTATCCAATAGGAAATCCTGAATGCTAATTTTACAGAACCTACCTTCAGTCTACAGAAAACTATGAAACTTTCAGAATTCAAATTTAAGCTTCCCCAAGAAAAAATTGCCCAATATCCCGCTCGTTTCCGCGATGAAAGTCGCATGATGGTGCTTCACCGCAAGACGGGAGAGATTGAGCATAAGATGTTTAAGGATCTTATCTCTTACTTCAACCCTCATGACCTCTTCGTATTCAACAATACGAAGGTATTTCCCGCACGCCTTTACGGCAATAAGGAAAAGACGGGTGCTGTAATCGAAGTGTTCCTCCTCCGCGAACTGAATCCTGACCTCTTCCTTTGGGACGTGCTCGTTGATCCCGCTCGTAAGATTCGTATTGGCAATAAGCTTTACTTCGGTGAGGACAATTCGCTTGTGGCTGAAGTGATTGACAACACGACAAGCCGCGGTCGTACGCTCCGCTTCCTTTACGATGGCGACCACGAGGAATTCCGCCAGCAGCTCTATGCTCTTGGTGAAGCCCCCGTGCCTCGTTTTATCGGTCGTGGCAGTGAACCTGAAGACCTTGAGCGCTTCCAGTGTATCTTTGCTGAACACGAAGGGGCGGTAACCGCACCTACAGCGGGTCTTCACTTCTCGCGTGAGATGATGAAGCGTATGGAAATCTTCGATATCGACAAGGCATTTATCACCCTCCACTGCGGACTTGGTAACTTCCGCGATACGGATGTGGAAGACCTTACGAAGCACAAGATTGACTCCGAGCAGATGAAGGTAGACCGTGAATGTTGCGAAATGGTCAATCGCGCAAAAGATAATGGTCAGAAGATTCTTGCCGTAGGTACAACCGTGCAGCGCGCACTCGAAGTGTGCGTAGGTCCCGACTGCCGCATTAAGGAATTTGAGGGTTGGACGAACAAGTTTATCTTCCCTCCCTACGATTTCTCGGTAGCCGATAGCATGTTGGTCAACTTCCACCTCCCCTACTCTACACTCTTGATGCTCACAGCAGCATTCGGGGGTTATGAAAACACCATGAAGGCCTACGATGTGGCGCTTCAGGAAGACTACCGCTTTGGCGTTTACGGCGACTGCCTCCTTATTGTAGATTAAACCGCACATGAAACTCCTTTTAGCCCTCGGTGCAAACATCGGTGCAAAGGAAGAACAGTTGCGAACGGCTATACGAGCACTTGAGACGCGCGTCGGAACGCTCCTCAAGTGCTCTCGCTTTTACATCACAGCACCTGTAGGGTTCGCCTCCGACAACGCCTTTGTCAATGCCGTCGTATTGCTTGAAACCACCCTTTCCCCAGAAACCATCCTGGACATCACGCAGCAAATTGAGCGCGAACAGGGGCGCACCTCGAAGACAGTCAACGGCATTCACACCGATCGCACGCTCGACATTGACCTGCTTGCGTGTGACAACCACATTATAAATACGCCCTCCCTGCAACTTCCCCATCCGCGCCTTCACCAGCGCCGCTTCGTGCTGGAACCGCTCTGTGATGTGCACCCCGAGGGCATACATCCCACTATTCATACATCTTATCAATCACTTCTTATGCAACTTAACAAAGCGACCATAACGCAGGAGCGCATTGTTACTGAAGAACTCCTTCAGGCACTCAACCACCTCCTCCCTCAACTCTCGTCAAGCGCAAAAGCGCTCACTGCCGACCGTTTGCAAGAGGTACTCAACTGCCCCACGACACGCCTTTACACACTTCGTGACGAAGAAGGCAAGATTCGTGCCACCACAACCCTTTCCCTTCAAGAACTCATCACGGGTACAAAGGCGTGGGTCGAAGATGTCGTTGTAGACAGCGAAGCTCGCGGTCGTGGCTACGCACGTCAACTCCTTCAACACCTTGCTGAAGAAGCAAAAGCGATTGGCGCAAAGTCGCTCAACCTCACTTCTCGCCCCTCACGCGAAGCTGCTAACAAGTTATACCAGAGCGAGGGTTACGAAATCCGTGAGACGAATGTTTATCGCAAGGCGGTGAAGAACTGATAACCTTTCACCCTCCACCATTCCATCCCGCAAGGTTATTTCTCCTTTCTCCTTTCTCCTTTCTCCTTTAAAATTACTACCTTTGCACTCGAAATAAATATACTATACATACATGGCTTTACAATGTGGAATTGTAGGCTTGCCCAACGTAGGTAAGTCAACTCTCTTTAACTGCTTGAGCAACGCTAAAGCACAGTCGGCAAACTTCCCCTTCTGCACCATCGAACCTAACGTCGGTGTGATCACCGTGCCCGATGAACGCCTTACGAAGATTGCTGAACTCATCAACCCCAACCGCATAGTGCCCACAACCGTAGAAATTGTGGACATCGCAGGTTTGGTAAAGGGTGCATCTAAGGGTGAAGGACTCGGCAACCAGTTCCTCGGCAACATCCGCGAGACAGACGCTATCATCCACGTGCTCCGTTGCTTCGACAACGACAATGTCGTGCACGTTGACGGTTCTGTAGACCCCGTTCGCGATAAGGAAATTATTGATACCGAACTTCAACTCAAGGACCTCGACACGGTAGAAAACCGCATCAAGCGCGTAGAGAAGATTGCCAAGGTAGGTGGCGACAAGCAGGCAAAGTTGGAATATGACGTGCTCATCGCCATCCGCGAAGCCCTTCTTGCAGGTAAGAGTGCCCGCACCGTGACGTTTGACACGAAGGACGAAGAACTTGCTGCTAAAAATCTCTTCCTCCTCACCGCAAAACCTGTACTTTACTGCTGTAACGTGGACGAAGCATCGGCAGCTACGGGCAACGAATACGTAGAACGCGTACGCGAAGCTGTGAAGGATGAAAATGCAGAGATTCTTGTAGTTGCAGCACAGACAGAGGCTGACATTGCAGAACTTGAAACATACGAAGAACGCCAAATGTTCCTTCAGGATGTCGGACTTGAGGAATCAGGTTGCAACCGCCTCATTAAGGCTGCTTATAAGATGCTCGAATTGGAAACGTATATTACTGCCGGTGTGCAGGAAGTGCGTGCCTGGACGTACCGCCGTGGATGGAAAGCGCCCCAATGTGCAGGCGTTATCCACACCGACTTTGAAAAGGGCTTCATCCGTGCCGAAGTCATCAAGTACGAAGACTTCATCAACCTCGGTTCTGAAGCCGCTGTTAAGGAAGCTGGCTTGATGCGCGTAGAAGGTAAGGAATACGTTGTACAGGACGGAGACATCATGCATTTCCGCTTTAACGTATAAGACTTTGAAATAGAAGAAAGGAGATATTGGGCATGTGTGGCCTATATATCTCCTTTCTTTTTTTTGGGGGAAATGATATAGGTGTTACTTGCGTGACCTTTTGTTGTCCACGAAAACTTGTTTGTTTTATATTGCTTCTATATAACAAAACCCTCAACAAGCACGTTACGGAACTGTTTTGTTTGTATTTAGGCAATGTAAACACTTCAGCAAATCACGTTCGTAATGCCCCCGTAGGAGGGCACACTTGCCTAACCGCTGGTGAACGCAGTGAACCTGCGGATTAGGGATAACAGTTGAGTTTCTCTATCGGTCCCCGTAGGAGGACCCACAACGACCGGATAAGTTAAAGCCATTTGTCGCATATCCAGGTGCTGTGGGTCCTCCTACGGGGACCGATAGATTTATTCGTTCGTATAGTACCACCGCAGGTTCGCCCTGCTCACCCGCGGTTATGCAAGTGTGCCCTCCTACGGGGGCAATGCAGGCATAACTACCAGTTGTTATATATC
>JBGVPF010000067.1:0-11933 GCA_045126825.1 Alloprevotella sp. | reverse complement strand
ATTGCTTTCCCCTCACAAGTTCGGACAGCGACTTTCAGTTCTGTGTGCAACGATTTTTGACAAAAGAACAAATTTCTCCTCCATAAAAACGCCTGCTCTCCAAAGATTTTGCCTAAAAAACTTTATGGGGTTATTTTTATTAGATACCTTTGCAGAATATACTGCATGTAATCAAGTTACTGAATTAGATTTTAAGAACTTAAACTATAAAACTAAATGAATATGAAGAAATTTTTACTTTCTATTTTATGCTGCCTGATGGCGGTGGTGAATGGGTATGCGGAGGAGGTGACATATACAGTAACCTCTACATCTGCTGTGTCTGTTAGTGGTATTGCACCTGCAGGTTCTTCTGCTACTTATAAATCCACCTATAATACAAAGTTTCAGCTAACTAGTGGAAATAGTATGACACTTACCCTCAAAGGGTTTGCTGGTAATAAGATTACTGGTATAAAGATGAGTATGAAGTCAAATACATCAAAGGGAGCTGGTAACTTTTCTGCAACAGTTGGAACTACAACTATTTCGTCCATATCTACTGCTAATTTCAATACAGCTAATTGGGCTGGCAAATGGTCAACATCATATATCGATGTAACTCCTGCGATGTCAGTTGCAGATAAAGTGGTTGGAGCAGATGAGGATGTTGTTATAGAAATTGCTGCAACAACTAATTCACTTTATTGTCAGTCTTTTACTATAACATATGAATATGTTCCCAGTGGAGATACTCCTGAAGTAGCAAAACCGACTATTGTAGGTGATACAACCTTTGAAGAATCTACGTTGGTAAATGTGAATGTTGCTGACGGAACTACTGCTTATTATACTTTGGATGGTAGCAATCCCAGTAATGAAAGCACTAGATACACAGGACCTTTAACTATTAAGGCAGATGCAACCCTCAAAGTTATTGCGTATGATGAAAATGATAATGAAAGTTCTATTGTCAGTCAGGATTTCACACAGGAACTTAACGAATCCGCCAATACAGTAACTTTGGTGGAAGATGCAATTAACTTAAAAGTTGGTGATCAGGTTGTGATTGTTGCTTCAGATTATGATTTTGCTCTTTCAGCAGATAGAGGTAATAATCGTGGTGCAGTTAGTATAACAAAGACTGGTACAAGTATAGATTTGAATAACGATGTGCAAATTATAACTCTTGAGACAGGTAATTTGGATAATACTTTTGCATTTAAAACCGATGAAGGTTATTTATATGCAGCTTCTTCGAGTTCGAATTACTTGAAAACAAAAGCTAGTTTAGATGACAACGGTAGTTGGAGTGTAAATATAGATCAATCTGGTTCAGCATCAATTGTTGCTCAAGGTTCATATACTCGTAATGTTATCAGATTTAATAATGGAAATTCTCCAAAACTCTTCTCTTGTTATGAATCTGGTAAACAATCTGGTGTAAGTCTCTATAAGGTAAATTACGAACCCTATGTTCTTAATGTTTCAGCAGCTGGTTGGGCAACATTGTTCTTGGATTACAATGCAGTAATTCCTGAAGATGTTACTTGCTATGTAATTTCAGAATTTGGTGCTGAAACAATACAATTGGCAGAGGTGACAGATGAGATTCCCGCCAACACAGCAGTGATTGTAGAAGCAGCAGCGGGTGCATATACTTTTGATGTAGCAGATGCAGCTGTTGATGTTGAAAGTGTTATGACAGGTACTACAAAGAATGAGTATATCACAGAGAATGCTTATGTGTTGAGCATGGTTGACGGTGTGGTTGGTCTCTACCAAGCAAATAAGGCTGGTGGCGTATTCCTCAACAATGCCAACAAGGCATACCTCCCCGCAAACGCAGTTCCCGCAGCAGTACAGGGCGCAAGTGGATTTAAGTTCCGCTTTGAAACTACTGGTGTTGAACAGGTGGAAGTAGCGAAGGGTGTGAAGGCTATCTATGACCTCTCTGGTCGTAAGGTGAACGATATGAAGGCTCCTGGTCTCTATATCGTGAATGGTAAGAAGGTCTTGGTGAAGTAAGTGTAATCACTGAATCTATAGTAAGCGGGTGTACCAAAATGTATTTTGGTACACCCGCTTACGTTGTGGAAACTACTGTAGGAGGTAATCTTAATTTTAGTGAGTAGTGAGTAGTGAGTAGTGAGTAATGCCATGCGGGAGGAGACAAAGTAGTAGGTAGTAAGTAGTAGGTAGTAGTGAACCATGCGGGAATTCACTTGACCTGTAGGGACGCACGGCTCGTGCGTCCGCCTCAATCGCCACTCCCTACATACCCTCAATCGCCAAATCCGTCTGCATTTCTCTCCACGTATATACACGTATTTTCTCGTATTTTTTTGTGCTACGAATGATCACGAATTTTCACGAAAATGCCCTGCGGGAAATTCACTTGGCATGTAGGGACTCACGAGGTCACGATTGGGCGCTCGCGTAAAATTCCCATTGATGAGGACGCACGCGCCGTGCGTCCCTACAGGTCAAACGTAATTCCTGACATTGTCTCCACGTATTGGCGCGTATCTTCTCGTAGTTTTTTGAGCCACGAATGTGCACTAATTTTCACGAAAATGCCCTGTGGGTCAAGTGATAATTGCGCCAAAAATAATGCGGAGTGAATACCAACAAAGGGTTGGGTATTCACTCCGCAGGGTATCTTTTATCTTTCCTCTTTTATCTTACTCAGTCTCCCTTCGCCACGAGTCCCAATGTTTTGAGGATGATGATGATATCTCCCTTGAAGGATGCTGTTTCGAGGTAGTGGAGGTCCATAGAGAGGCGTTCGAGCATCTTTTCCATGGTGTCGGTGTAACCGTTGTAGATCGTTGCATCAGAAGTGATACCTGGGCGCATCTGGAAGAGGAATTGGTAGCGCACATCATGCTGCATAATCTGATCGATGAAATACTTTCGCTCGGGGCGGTACCCTACGAAAGACATATCACCCTTCAGTACATTCCAGAGTTGGGGGAGTTCATCAAGGTGATGAGTACGTAAGAACTTGCCAACGGGAGTAAGACGGTCGTCGCCCTTCTGTGCCAAGAGGGGAGTGCCATTTTCGGCGTCCATACACATCGTGCGGAACTTATAGATGTTGAAAGGTTTGCCCCCTTTACCAATACGCTCTTGAGAGAAAATAGGACTTCCATCGCGTTGGATGAGCAACACGATGTAGATTACTGCAAATACAGGAATCAAGCAGAGGAGTCCCAGGAATGCACACACGAAATCAAACATACGCTTCAAAATCTGTTCGCCACGGGACATGCGCACAGGGATAAATTCGGTGTCTTTTCTTCTATTGTGTGTCTTTGAAATCATAAAAAACTTCCTAAAATTTGCAGCACCCGCGGGGTACTGCAACATTGCGCTAATCATATAACGCACAAATTCTGTATATATTGCAAAGATAACACAAAAAGTTTTTTGCACACTTTTTCAGTTTGGGTTTCTTAATAAATACAAATAGAAAAACTTTTTTCTCTGTAGAACTCGTCCCCAAACTTTTTTTTGTTTAAATTTGCACCCGCAGAAGATATCCCACTTTATAAAAAGGGGCGTTTTTTGACAGAAACCATCACGGGCCAGACTGGATTTGACAGCGGGTAGATGGTAAGAGTAAGCATGCAGTGCGGGTGTGGGCGGGCACTATAATCTCGGCTCTCGAAAATTTAATTGGCGAAAACAACTACGCTCTCGCTGCTTAATCGAAGTATAGTAGATTAGCTTTATTTCGACACCAGGTGTTGAAACGAGACATCTCCCTGTTGCCCATTTCCTGAGGCGTTCAGAATTGGAGGTGCTGTAATATCAGGAATAGTCTGCGGTGGCCTCGCGCCAAGGATGAAATTCTTAGAGGATAAGGTTATAGTTGGTGGCTCTGGTCTTGCTATAACACGAAAATTTAGTCAGAGATAAGCATGTAGAAAGCTTTTGGTGTCCCCGTTTGGACGAGGGTTCAATCCCCTCCTGGTCCACCATTCCCCATGAATGACCACGAGTCGTTGGGCAGAACGAAATAAAAATCAGGTGTGTTGCGCGCAACGCACCTGATTTTTGCTTGCATGGGTGACATACTTTTGTTATTTTTGCAATAAAATGGGTAACAGAACGTTATTATTCTTAGTGGACGAGTGGATAAGGTGCGAGTAGACGTCACCGCTCGGTAACTTTAAGAATTTCACTCGCGAATGACGCTGAAGGCGTCACCGCTCGGTAACCGGGTGGTTTGAGCGAAGCGAATACCCCCGGGTTGGTATCAGAGAGTAGTCGCACTCTGGAAGAGTGCCCCAACATCAGACATACCTTGTTGCTCGTTGCTCGGGCACCCCTCCAGGGTGCGATGTTTGTGCGCTCCTCACCGGGGGTACTCGCCTCGCTCGCACGCCCCGGTTACTGAGCGGAGACACCTTCGGCGTCTTGACCATCCGGATTTAGCAGATTTTCAAGACTAAATATATCTCAAAAATAGTCTGACTTAGTTTTACAATTTTGAACACCCTACCCTAAAGGGTGAGATTTGCAGTTAAGGCATCTCTCAACTCTCTCTCCCTCAACTCTCAACTCTCCCCTCTCCTCTCTCCTCTCTCAAAACAGAATTCTAAAAACAAAATATACTCCATGAAAAGATTCTTTTTCATTACTCTTTTTTCTTTAACAGGACTTATGGTATCGGCGCAATCGTCGATGACGGATGAGCAGGTCAAGAAGTACATCATTACTGAATATCAGAATGGTGCTTCTGAAAAAGAAATAGCCTCTGAACTCATCAGCAAGGGTGCTACGATTGCTCAAATACAAAAGGCCAAGAACGATTTGGAGAAATTACAGAAGCAGCAGAAACCCGTGGCGCAAGGCACCCAAGATTCTCGTTTGCGCAAACCTTTTGAAGACGACAAGAAGGAACTTACAGAAGAAGAACTCTTGATGCTTGAGGAAGATAAAGAAGTTTCTGAGGATTCTAAAAAGATTTTCGGTAGAGACGTCTTCTCCAACAAGGAACTCAATTTCGTTTCTGAAATAAACATTGCTACACCCCACGACTACACGATTGGGGTAGGCGATGGTGTGATTATCGACGTGTGGGGCGCTTCACAAAAGACGTTTAACAACACCGTTTCACCCGAAGGTGAAATCGTGATTGAGGGGTGCGGTCCTATCTCGTTGATGGGGCTTACTGTAGAGCAGGCCAACCGAAAGGTGAAGAGCGCTTTGGGACAGTATTATGCGAACTCTAATATCAAGTTGTCGATTGGGCAAACCAAAACCATTACCGTGAATGTAATGGGTGAGGTGGAACAGCCAGGCACATACACGATGTCGGCCTTCTCAACCGTGTTTCACGCCCTTTATTTGGCAGGGGGAACCACGGAAATCGGTACGTTGCGTACCATCAAGGTGTATCGTAAGAATAAGTTGATTACTACCGTTGATATTTATGACTATCTGTTGAACGGTAAGTTGTCAGGCAACTGTCGCTTGCAGAGTGATGACGTCATCATTGTAGGCACTTACGAAAATTTGGTGCAGGCTGAAGGTATGCTCAAGCGCCCCATGTATTATGAAATGAAGAGTGAAGAATCGGCAGTCGATTTGTTGACCTATGCTGGGGGATTTACGGATAATGCTTCTACAGAATTTGTGCGTGTCACGAGAAAGGTGAACGGTAAACTCTCGATCTTCACACTCGATGAAGCGCAAAGAGGAACCTTTGGATTGAAGGATGGTGACGTGTTGACGGTGGACAGTGTGTACATGCGTTACAACAATATGGTGGCCATTCGTGGTGCCGTTAAGCAACCCGGTCAATACCAGATGGGAGGTTCTATTCAGACCCTCAAGCAGTTGATTGAAGCTGCAGGAGGATTGACGGAGTATGCTCTTACAGGCAGAGCGTTGCTTCACCGTCGTAAGGCCGACAGAACGATTGAGACTGCAGCCATCAACCTTGAGCAGTTGATGGAGGGCGGTGTGACGGATGTTGTGCTTCAGAACGAAGACGAACTCTACATCCACTCGCGCGAGTCGGAAATGGATAATTATGAATTGTATATCTATGGCGAAATTGTAACACCTGGAGCTTACGATTACGCAGAAAATATGACGGTAGAGGACCTTATTCTCACTGCTGGCGGACTGAACGATGCGGCGTCATTGACACGTGTAGATGTAGCGCGCCGTATTCGCGATAAGGTGAGCGAAAAGACGGAGGAAGTGGTTTCAGAAACCTTTACCTTTACCCTTAAGGATGGATTTGTAGTGGATGGTAAGGCAGACTTCACCTTGCTCCCCTTCGACGAGGTGTTCGTACGCAGAGCCCCCAACTACATCGTTCAGCAACATGTTTTGATTACGGGTGAAGCTGTGTTCCCCGGAACTTATGCTATTAGCAAGCGTAACTATCGCTTGAGCGACCTTATTAAGGCTGCTGGCGGTTTGGCGGTGGGTGCCTATGCTGACGGAGCGCGTCTGGAACGAAAACTCACGAAGGAAGAGTTGCAGCAGCAGCGTGACATGTTGAAGGCTATCAACGACAGTGTGGACATCGAAAAGTTAAACCTGAGTGCTACGAAATTCGTAGGTATCAACCTCAAGCAGGCGTTGGAGCATCCCGGAAATGACTTCTACGATGTTGTCTTGCAGGAAGGTGACGTGCTCAACATCCCTCAGATGAACAACACCATCACCATCAGAGGGGAAGTGTTCTACCCCAACACTGTGGTTTATCAGGAAGACATGAAGTTGAAGGATTACATCGAGCAGGCGGGTGGTTATACCGATAAGGCCAAGAAGAGCAAGGTCTTTGCTGTAAACATGGACGGAACGGTAACGATGGTGAAGAAGGCCAAGGACATCCGCCCCGGTGCACAGATTGTTGTGCCCACAAAGGAAGAACGCGAGAAATTAAACTTCACACAATATATCAGCATCTTTACAACCATCGCCATGATGGGTAGTGTGATTGCTACGTTATTGAAATAATTGGACCACACTTGCACACCAAATTATCATGAACGAATTTAGTATTAAGACACTCCTGTGCGAGTTGTTGGCATTCAAGAAACAGCTTATCATAAACCTCGGCATTGCCGGAGTTTTGGGGATTGTTGTCGCCTTCAGTATCCCCAAAATGTATTATGCGCAGACCTCCATCGTGTATGAAGCTGGAGATGAAAACTCTTTGGGCGGATTAGGTTCGATGGCTTCAATGGTCGGATTGTCACTGGGTAATACTACGGATGCTATTGGTCCGGACTTGTATAAGGACCTTATCACTACGAACAAGTTTATTACAGAACTTCTCCCAGTCAATGTAGAGACGAAAGATGGGGAGCAAATGACATTTGCCGACTATCTGAAAAAGAAGACCAGAATGCCCTGGTGGAGCATGGCTTTCATGGGCGTAAAGAATGGTATTGTGTCACTCCTGTCTGACAAGAAACCAGCAACAGACGAAACGCTGAATCCCAAGATGCTGAGCATAGATCAAGAGGGGGTTGTCAAGGGATTAAGAAGCCTTATCAATTGCTCTATAAATGAAAAGACAGGGGTTATCACGTTAGGATTTTCAGCCCAAGATCCTCTCGTGGCGACAACGATGGTTGATACCATCATGATCAAGTTGAGAGATGCTATCACAGCATACCGCACGAACAAGGCGCGTATCGACATGGAATACTATCAAGGGTTAGAACTGCAAGCACAGGAGGATTTGGAACGTTGCCGAAAGGCTTACTCTACGTTTACTGACGCGCACCAAGATATACGCCTCCAAAGTTACCTGACGCAAGCACGCAAATTGGAAAATGATTTGCAAATCGCAACGTCGGGATATACCCAAATCAAGCAGCAAGTACAGTTGGCACAGGCAAAGGTGCAGGAGAGTACTCCCGCATTTACCGTTCTTGAGGATTCCAGTGTCCCCAACCGTGCCAATTCTCCCAAGAAGATATTGATACTTTTTGCTTACCTGTTCGTAACGTTTATAGGTAGCATGGGGTATGTGTATGTAAAATTGTTGTTTAAGAAACCATCTAAAGAGGAATCCTTGTAGGACTACTACTGAAACGTGAGGAACTTCTTGAAAAACATAGACTTCCGACAACTCGGAGGTAACTTTTTATTTGTTGGGTTGATCTTTGTTATCATGGTCGACCCAACGAATACTATATTAAGACTCAAGGAGGTGTTCTTCATTTTGCTGTTGGGTTACAACATTGCTTTCTTCAAACCCGACTTGAAATTGCTTTGGCCCATAACATTTATTTATTGCGCAATATTTTGTAGTTATATCTGTTGCGTAATAACGGGAGAGGTCATTGTTCACGAAGAATTGTTTGCCGTGTTCAAAGCCTTTGCCCCCTTGTTGTTACTTCCATGGGTGAAACATTATAACGTCATGAACTTGTCCATTATTCCCGCCGTTTTAGTGGGGTGTTTCATGGCGATACTCTATATATTTGTTAGTTCAAGTGAAGTTATTGAGCTTGCCGTTTGGACCTTTGTGAAACAGCATAATGACTTCATCATGATGACGCACCGTAGTTTTTTGGGAATACCGTTTTTTGGCATGTACTATAAGTCCATCGTCGCACTCACCTTTACGTTGTTCATCCTGTACTATCAAATATCCCATAAATTTTCCATCTTGAGAATCGTGGCGATACTGCTTCTGACATTTGCCTTTTTAGTCAGTGGCACACGAGCCACAATGCTCCTTCCTTTCGCCATTATAGGTCTGGTAGTCTTTTTTAGAATCAAAGACCTGCCACGCGTCAAATATTTCCTTTATCCAGCACTCTGTGTGGTGGGGATACTATTCTTAGGAGTGGTGATGATGTTGGCCACCGAGAAATCGGAAGCGTCTAACGTTATCAAGTTTGCCCACCTGACCTCCTATGCTAATCTGTTTGACGAAAATCCCTGGTACTTCATATTTGGGCAAGGACCTTGTACGCGGTTCTATTCGGCAGGGTTTGGTGCTGCCGTTACTCAAACGGAGTGGACCTACATAGAATTGGTGCGCAACTACGGAGTGTTCTCGTTACTCATCTTGGTGGTCATGTTTTATCCAATATATGCTGTGCTGAAATTTCCCAAGACGGACTTCAACATTGGCATTTTGGGCTCGTACATTTTTTATCTGTTCATAGCCGGTACTAACCCGCTATTTGTATCGTCCACAGGGATGGCGGTGTTACTGATGATATATTCTTATATAGAACGTTTAAAACAAGTCCAGTTACAACATTCTCACCCCCTATCAATTAACGAAAATCATGATTAAAGATTTCTTCAAAAAGATATTCCCTAAAGATTTTGTAGAACGCCTCTATGTGCCTTACTCCATGTTCTTTAAAAACACTCGAAAAGAGGCGCTTCGGAAATGTGGGGTGCAGGTACAAATAAATGGTCCGATTAAGGGAACCCCTGAATTTGTGGAGATGGAGGACTTTACGCGCATTCAGGCAGATACGCGCTTCACTTCAAGTGGAGGTACCGTAAAGATAAAAAAGTATACTGCCGTGGGGGCTGAATGCTTATTTATCCCAGGAAATCACATACCCACCGTGGGACTACCGCAGTTTTTAAGTATCACGCACGTCAACGACACGCAATCGGAAATCGTGTTGGAGGAAGATGTTTGGGCGGGTTCCCGATGCACCTTCTTACAAAAGGCCCATGTAGGAAGAGGAGCGGTAGTAGCCGCATGTAGTTTGGTAAACAAGAAAATCCCTCCCTATGCTGTTGTAGGGGGTGTTCCAGCAAAGGTGATTGCTGTGCGCTTTAATTTGGAACAGATTTTGGAGCACGAAAGAATCCTTTATGCTCCTGAAGAAAGATTAGAGCGGTCGTATCTTGAACACCTGTTTGAAAGTGAATACAAGGGACTTCGCACCATAGGTACTTCAGATATGAGTGAGGAGGACCGTCTAAAACTCAATCAAGCAAAAGAACTTTACAATATCCCCATATATGAAGGCAATCAATAAGGTCCTTATAAACACCCTGTCCCTTTATCTAAATATGGGGGTGACGATTATTGTTACCCTGCTCGGAACAAGAATAATTCTTGACGAGATGGGGGAGACAAAATTTGGGGTTTACACACTTATTGCCAGCGTGGTTGCCATGCTGGCATTTGTGAATGCAGCCATGACGGCAGCTTCACAGCGTTACCTTTCGTTTGCATTGGGCACAAAGGATGAGCGTTTGGTTAAAGAGAATTTCTACTGTAGCATTGTTATACATATTTCCATCGCAGTACTCTTGCTGGTTGTGCTCTCGATAGGGGGAACCTACCTGATTCAAAATGTATTGACGCTAAATCCCGAACTCATCAATTCGACCTACGTTGTGCTGTTATGCATGATTCTTGGAGTTGCATTTACAGTATTGGCAGTGCCTTATGAGGCAGCCATGAATGCCCATGAGGATATAAACAGGATTGTGGTTGTGAATATTGTGGAGGCGCTTCTGAAACTTGGTGCGGCATTTGTTGTGATGCTTACGACGTCCTATCAATTGGAGGTCTATGCGGCGCTCGTACTATTCAGTCAATTTGTTGCTTACATAAGCAAGCGCATTTATTCAAGGAAGAAATATACAGAAACACATTATCGTTTTCATCCTATAGAAGATAAGGGTTTGCTGAAGCAGATGTTGCAGTTTGCAGGATGGAATTTAATCGGGACGTCTTGTTCGATTGCTCGCCAGCAAGGGACTGCCATCCTACTTAACCCCTTCTTCGGATTGGCAATAAATGCGGCATACGGACTGTCGCAGCAGGTGAACGGTTTTTTGCTGTTCTTTGCGAATAGCATTGTGCGACCGATGCGCCCCATCATTATTAAAAAGGAAGGGGGCGGTGAGCATGAACAGATGAAAATGATGGCGCTGACAACGAGTAGAATAACGTTCCTCATGCTACTCCTGGTGGTCGTTCCGCTATTTGTTAACATGCCCTTCATCTTATCGATATGGTTGAAAGAAGTGCCTGAAGGTACGCAATTATTCTGTCAGGCGTTTCTGCTGATCGTCTTGATCAATCAGATAACGATAGGGTTATCCATTGCTTTGGAAAGCGTAGGAAAGATTCGCAGGTTACAGACCTTTGTTGGAGCGATGCATATTCTACCCATTCCTGTAGCGTACGTATTGTTTACCTATGGTCTTCCAGCGCAAACAATCATGTATTGCATTATCGTAGAAGAAGTCATCTGCGTCGTGTTGCGAATGATTATTTGTGCTAAGGATGCGCAGATTCCTGTGTGGCGCTCTTTGACGCAAATAGTTCTGCCCTGTATAGCTATGGCGGGGGTTACCTTTGCATTAGCAATCCTCGGTAGTATGCTGTCATCCCATAGTTTAATACAAATTCTCATCACTACAATTCTCACTGTGGTGAACATCTCGTTCCTTGGTTATTATTGTTTCTTCAACGAATGGGAGAAGGCACAAATAAAAGGGGTAATCAGAAATATACGCGCCAAGGTGTTGCATAAATAATGGCAATAATATAGAAGTTACTTGTACGACCTTCGGTTCGTGTTCTCTAAAATAAAGAGACAAATTTTACCGGACAGTTTCCATTGCCCAAAGGCAAACAAAAATGAGATATAACAATTGGTAGTTATGCGTGCATTGCCCCCGTAGGAGGGCACACTTGCCTAACCGCGGGTGAACGCAGTGAACCTGCGGTGGTTGACTACAAGCGAATGAATGTATCGGTCCCCGTAGGAGGACCCACAGCACCTGGATATGCTACAAATTGCTTTAACTTATCCGGTCGTTGTGGGTCCTCCTACGGGGACCGATAGAGAAACTCAACTGTTATCCCTAATCCGCAGGTTCGCCTTGCTCACCAGCGGTTAGGCAAGTGTGCCCTCCTACGGGGGCATTACGAAAGTGATTTACAGGATTTTCTACGTTGCCTAATTACAAACAAT
>JBGVPF010000066.1:0-11336 GCA_045126825.1 Alloprevotella sp. | reverse complement strand
ACGTGTATATACGTGGAGACAAATGCAGACGGATTGGGCGATTGTGGGTATGTAGGAAATGGCGATTGAGGCGGACGCACGAACCGTGCGTCCCTACAGATCAAGTGAATTTCCCGCATAGTTCACGACTCCCTACTACTTACTACCTACTACCTGCTCTCTGTGCTCTTAGTCCTTCTGTCAAAAATATAAGGACCTATATATGAGAAAAAATGTTATAAATGCCTGTCAGTTTCAAATATTTATGTAATTTTGCACCGTAAAGTATTGTGGCGACAAGTCTGCACACGCGTAAAGCAGCAGAAATGTCGCCCGGTAAAGAGCGGAAAATTTCCACTCTAATCCCCCACGCTCATTCGCGATATATCGCATTGAACTATCAAGTAATCAGCGAATTAACAGACTCATTCCCTTCAATTCATCAGTCCGAACTGATGACTTAAGGAAACACCCCGCAAGGCGACCGTTGTCCGTTGACTGTTGTCTATTGACCGCGCCAGCGAACACCCCGCAAGGTGACCGTTGTCCGTTGACCGTTGTCTGTTGACCGCGTTAGCGAACTCCCGTTGACCGTTGTCCGTTGACTATCAAAAAACAATTTACTTAACTTTATATTTCAATTATGAGAAAAATTTCTACTCTCTTGATGCTGTTCTGCGCATTCGTAGGAATGGCATGGGCAGGTCCCTTGGATGGATATGACTTGAGCACTCAGGTCTTCCGTCTTAAAAATGTAGGTTCTGGTCTTTACATGACAGTTGTTAATGCTGAAAGTAATGATCAGAATGGTGGTGGTGTGCAAATTAAGAATTTGACAAATGCATCATCACAGTTGTTTTATTTTATTCCAGTAGAAGGAAAAGAAAATACCTTTAAGATTAAGTCAAAGGATAATCACTATCTTGCTACGTTCGCATCTTGGGGGTACAAGGCAACAGCTACTGATGGTGATGGCGCAAATACCCTTATTGAAATGGTAGACGAAACTGTTTTCTATCTTAAGGGCTCAAAGGGTCAGATTGGTCCTAATGATGGCGCAAATTCTGATGGTTCTACTTTGTATTCAAATCACAACGCCACTCGTGAAAATTTGAAGTGGATTGCTGAACCTGCACTTTCTGCAGATTTTGTTGAAAAGTCTATTTCAGTGGGCGAGGCTGCAACGAGCATTACCGAAGGTCAGTGGTATATCTTAAACAATCATGGTCGTAACAACTGTGTAAGCCACGAAGGTTCTGCTATGAAGATGCGTAATATTCCTGAAAGTGGTTTGAAGGCAGAGGATGTTGCTGGAAAACTCTTTAAGTTTGTATCAACTGGTACAGAAGGTGAATATTATATCGTTTCAGGAACAGGACTTTATTTTGATTTCGTTTCAAACAATAGTTCTACAGTATCTTCTACGCCTGTAGCATATAAGGTTGCTACTATTGGTGAAAATGCAGGTCATTTTTATATCCAGCATGTAGAGCGCAGTTTTGTAGCAGATGGTCAATACTCTAATGAAAATTTTGTATGCTGGGAAACGAATGTTCCAACGACCACTGGGGGTAATAACTGTTATCATTTCTTGCCTGTAAGTCTTACAACTACTCAGTATATAAGTGTAACATACCAGTATGTGCTTAATGGAGAGGTTAAGGGTTCTGCTGTTGTTGAAAATTCTATTGTAGGTTATCCTTTTGAAGCTCCTGCGGTAACTTATGTACAGTTCTCTTACCCTGAAGGAAATATTACTTCTGAAACTACTACAGTTCAGGTTACATGTACAGAAGTATTGCCCTTCATTTCTTCTGCAAGTTTTGCTGATGCGAAATGGTACTTGGTTGATATGCACTGTAACGATACAGGTACAGGTGACATCTACGACGGCACAAAGAGATATGTATGGACTTATGTAGCAGATGCGACAAACAATGTACAATTGCCTAAGGAATTCAGTAAGCAGACTACTACTTTTGGAGACGATAAGTTGTGGTGCTTCGTAGGTAACGTATTTGATGGTTTCAAGGTCTACAATAAGGCCGCTGGTGCATCTGTAACTTTGAATAAGACTTCAGATAATAATACTGTTGCTGGCATTTCTGCTGACGAGGCTACTATTTATAAAGTTGTACCCTCAGCTGCTGGTGTAACGAACGGTTTCTGTTTGCTCCCCAAGGGACATTCTTATTATTTGAATACCCAAGCGGTTGATGGTGTGAAGATTCTTAAGGGTTGGAATGCTGCTGATGGTGGTTCTTCATGTCGCGTATTTGCTCCTACAGATTTTGTTAAGGAAACAATGCTTGCTGCTCATGCTGATGTGCCCGTAGGTGCTGTTGGTGCTTTGGTTGATATGACTCCTGCAGTAAATGCAGCTTACAATGCAATTGCTGCAAATGGTTGGAATACTGCTGCAATTACCAGTGAAGTTTCTGAAGACCTTGTAGCAATGGCTGGTTCAATTGAAACTATTGGATATGCAGATGGTCTCTATCGTATCTACAGCGCTCAACCTGGTCTGTTTGCAAACAATAAGGGTTTCATCTATGATAAGACGAAAGCAGAACCTTTCTGTTGGGGCACGGTAGCAAAGGACAATGTGAATGCAATCTTTAAGTTGACAACAGATAATGAAAAGGTTGTCCTTCAGGCTGTAAATTCAAATATGTATATGCAAGGTGTACAAGGTGCTGAAAATGCAAACATGACAGCAAATGGGCATATTACATTGAAGGAACTTGGCAGTGGTCAGTTCAATCTTGTTTACGGTAATGGTACTGCGCATGCAAATAATCATGGCAGTGGTAGTGGTGCTGGTAGTAATATCGTTAGCTGGGGTGGCGAACTTAACTCTGCTTCTGCTTGGTATCTCTTCCCCGCTACAGACCTCAATGTTGAAGTAACTTCTGCAGGTTATGCTACACTTAACTTGCCCTTCGACGTAACACTTCCCAACACAGTTAAGGCTTATGCTGTAGAAGGTGTTGCTAATGGTGCTGCTACAATGGTTGAAAAGACAGACATCCCTGCTAACACAGGTGCTATCTTGGAAGGTGCAGGTACTCACACTTTGACAATCGCTACTGCTTCTTCTGACTGGACTAATAACAAGCTTGTTGGTACAAATGTAAATACTTACGTTGCTGGTGATGCTTACGTATTGGGTGCTGACGGTGAAGGTGCTGGTTTCTTCAAGGCTGCTTTGAACAAGAACGAAGCTGGTGAAACTGGTTCTACTCACTTCCTCAACAACGCTAACAAGGCTTACCTCCCCGCTTCTGCAGTAACAGTTGCTGGTGTTAAGGCACTCCGCTTCAACTTTGGTGGCACTACAGCAATCGAATCAGTTCTCAACAACGGTATCGACGCTAACGCTGCTATCTATGACCTCAGCGGTCGCCGCGTAGAAAAGGCTGTGAAGGGTATCTACATCCAGAACGGTAAGAAGATCATCGTTAAGTAAGAGAGTTATTAAAAACTACGGTCTATAGTCAACGGACAACGGAAATCATCCGGTCCGCACGGCCAAATGTTGTCCGTTGTCTATAGTATGTAGTCAAACAATAAGACTCAGAACTTAACCGAAACTTGTATAACTTCTAAACAAAATCATAATATGAAAAAGACATATATCGCTCCCGCTGTTAGCTCTAAGGAGTTGCAGCTCGAAGGCCTTATCGCAGCTTCTATCAAGCTTAATAGCGACCCCTCGAAGACAGTGGATACTTCTGATCCCAGCGCACAGCTCGGTAACCAAATCAGCAGCCCCTGGAGCTCTTCAAACTGGGAAAATAACTAAACAATTAGTTACCTCACACAACGGGTGAACCACATGGTTCACCCGTTTTTTATTTTCTTGCACACGGAACTGAAAGTCGCTGTCCGAACTTGTGAGGGGAAAGCAATACACGGAATGACACAGAATTTTGTTTTTGACAAAAGAACAGAAGAACACAGAGAGCAAGTAGTAAGTAGTAGGTAGTAAGTAGTAAGGAGTAGTGAACCATGCGGGAAATTCACTTGATCTGTAGGGACGCACGGTTCGTGCGTCCGCATCAATGGGGATTTTCCGCGAGCGCCTAATCGTAACCTCGTATGTATCAAGGACGCACGAGCCGTGCGTCCCTACATGCCAAGCGAAATGTCGCTCGTTTACCTCGGTAACCTTCTTGTTTACTCGTATCTCGTCAACTCGTCAACTAAAAATTCGTGTAAATTCGTGCCCATTAGTGGCTAAAAAGATACCTGTAGATACGCGCCAATCCGTGGAGACTTTTCTGTGTATTGCTTTCCCCCTCACAAGTTCGGACAGCGACTTTCAGTTCTGTGTGAAAATTCTCACGCAAAGGCGCAAAGGACGCGAAGCGGTATGTTCTTTTGTTCTTATGTCAAATATAATTACACACAGAATGACACAGAATTTTGTTTTTGACAAAAGAACATAAGGACATATTTTTGTCGCAGAAACTTTGCGATACTTTGCGCCTTTGCGTGAGGCAACTACACTCCGCAAGGCATTCGTGTAAATTAGTGCCCATTAGTGGCTAAAAACATACGCGCAGATACGTGATGATACGTGGAGCCTTTTCTGTGTATTCCGTGGATTGCTTTCCCCTCACAAGTTCGGACAGCGACTTTCAGTTCCGTGTGAAAAAAACTCTCACGCAAAGGCGCAAAGGGCGCGGAGCTATTTGTTCTTTTCTTTTTCTGTCTAAGAAATAGTCGCACACGGAATAGCTGGGTAAATTTCCAGTTTTTAATGGGAACAAGAGTTCAATTTGTCTATCATTTATCACTCAACCGACAAAATTTTGAAATATTGTCGTTTGGAAACGACAATATTGTGTATTTTTGCGCAGAAACTTATGGACTTTTGTTCTTATGTCAAATATATTTCTGTGTGAGTCCGAAAAATATGTTCTTATGTAAAATAATAAATAGTGTAAAGTCTCAAGGGACTATGTATTTTATACACACGTTCTAAAATTTCACCGAATAACTTGTTTGCCTAAAATAATTGTTGTATCTTTGCACCACTAGAACCCCCAAGCCTCTTAACAATGCTAAAATCGGGGGTCGTTTTTTTTTATATATACCATGGCTGTTAAATTTGGAAAGACATATACTTCACCTGCTGATATTATCTGCTTGCTCAAACAAAGAGGACTGCAGATAGATGATGTTGATAGTGCGGAGCGTGTAATTTCAAATGTTGGGTATTACAGATTTAGTGCTTACCTGTATCCGTTTCTAACACAGCCTAAAGAACTTCATTTATTTAAACCCAGCAGTCAATTTAGAAGTGCTCTAAATCTATATCGTTTCGATAAGAAACTGCGTATGTTCCTCTTTAATGAAATAGAAAAGATTGAGGTTTCGTTGCGCAGTACAATCGCGAATGTTGTGGCGGAGGAAACGGGAAATATTTTCTGGGTAACAGATGCTACAATGTATGCCAACAGAGACAAGTTTAACAAAACAATGGCGTTGGTAGACAAAGAGTTGAAGAGTTCGAAGGAGGATTTTATCAAACATTTCAAGGGAAAATATACAAACGATTATCCGCCTGCGTGGATGTTGTTTGAGATATTGCCGTTGGGAGTAGTGACGCGTATTTTTGAAAATATTGCCGACAATGCTTTGCGTAAGAAGATTGCAGCTCGTTTTAACCTGCCACTTCCTGTTTTTAGTTCGTGGATAACGATTGTAACACTGACAAGAAATTCTTGTTGCCATCATTCAAGGGTATGGAATAAAGAAAATGCCATAACTCCGATGTTGCTGAAAAAATCTGAGAAACCCTGGGACTCAAAGAGTGTTTCCCCAACGCGTGTTTTTTATAATATCTGTATTCTTAAATGGTTTATAGATATAATCTCGCCTCAGAATGATATGAAGGGATATCTCAAAGCCCTTCTTGCTCAGTTCCCGAATGTTGATGTTACTGCAATGGGATTCCCTGAGTTATGGGAGAATGAACCTTTGTGGCAGTGATGTAAAAATATAAAGTGTGGGTGTGTCTGTGTGACATACCCGCTTTTTTTGTGCTGTGTAGGTGGTGGACGTGGTGGATAAAACTATATGTTCTTTTGTTCTTCTGTCAAATATTATTGCACACAGAATTCACGGAATGACACAGAATTTTGTTTTTGACAGAAGAACAGAAGAACACAGAGAGTAAGTAGTAGGTAGTAAGTAGTAGCTTCCTTTAGTGAGTAGTGAGGAGTGAGTAGTGAGTAATGCCATGTGGAATGAAGTATACATTGATGAGGACGCCGCCGTGCGTCCGTACTAGGCAAGCGAATTCCCAATCATATCTCGCTAGTCTCGGAGACGCCATAATATGACGTCTCTACGTTTGCTATATGTCCCGCATGGACTCCTCACCCAAGGCGCCGCTCGTAAACTCGCTTGCCATTGGACTATGTACTTTATCCCCTTCAGGGAATATCCTCCTCAATGTATATTTCACTCCGCATGGTTAACTACTACCTACTACTTACTACTTACTACCTACTACTTACTACCTACTACCTCCCTCCTCCCAAAAACGAAATCAACTAAAATTTAATTAAAACTGTCCCAACTTATTAGTTAACATGTTAAGTTTAAAAAATAAGCATAGCATTTAGGGGGTGTTATTGGATATTAAATTGTACCTTTGCAAAGAATGTATTTAGGTGGGTTTCATAAATTCCCACAGATACAAACGATGGTAAGAACTTTCTTTTTGTCGTCAAGTCGTTTTTAGCCGGTTCTTTTTGCCACACGTTTCGGTCGTGTAGCCCGCTACACTCCCTCAATGCGTGACAAAAACACCTCGGTTAAATTCCGACTTTACGACAAAGTGAATTCATAAAATACGCCTAAAATCCTTAACGTACAAATAATTTTTAACTATGCGCAAAGCTATTTACACGCTTCTGTTAGGTTGCTTGGCACTTCCCGCTGCAGCCGACTATGAGCACCCTTTGCAGGGTTTTGAGTATGACGCTTCGGAGAATTTGGCTCCGCAGGGTCGCAACGATTGGGAAAATCCCGAGCGCGTTGCCCTCAACAAGCAGCAACCTCATGCTTGGTTCTTCAACTTTGAGAATGTAGACCAGGCGCGCAAGGTGTTGCCCGAAAACAGTAAGTATTGGAAGTCGCTCAACGGCGAATGGAGCTTCAACTGGGTGGGTAACCCCGAAGAACGCCCCGTGGACTTCTACAAGGTAGATTATGACGTGACAAACTGGGACAAGGTTCAGGTGCCCATGAACTGGAACGTGGTAGGTATTCAGAAGGACGGTTCACAGAAGTACGGCACACCCGTATATTCTAACCAGCGCGTAATCTTCGCTCACCAGGTGGCTGTAGGCGACTGGAAGGGCGGTGTGATGCGTGAACCTGCTAAGGATTGGCCTACGTATAAGAACCGTAACGAAGTGGGTTCTTACCGTCGCACATTCACAGTGCCTGCTGACTGGGCAGGACGTCAGGTGCTCATCAGCTTTGACGGTGTGGATTCATTCTTCTATCTTTATGTCAATGGCAAGTACGTGGGTTTTTCAAAGAACTCTCGTAACGTGGCTGAGTTTGACATCACCAAGTATCTCGTAGCCGGTGAAAACGTATTGGCAGTAGAAGTGTATCGTCACTCTGACGGTTCATTCCTCGAAAGCCAGGATATGTTCCGCCTCCCCGGTATCTTCCGCACTGTAGCACTCTCTGCAAAGCCCCAGGTACAGGTGCGCGACTTGCAGGCAATTCCCGATTTCGACAAGGACTTCGTGAATGCTACGCTTGCTATCGATGCTGAAGTGCTCAACCTCACTAACAAGAGTGTGAAGGGTTATACGATTGATTACTCACTCTATGCTGTAGAACTCTACGGCGAAAAGACAACGCTTGTTCCCGGTGTTTCTGCTTCAGTAAAGGTAGGCGCACTTGCGAAGAACGATGCCGACCATGCGAAGGTAACAATGCAGGTTGGTGCACTCGTGAACAAGTGGAGTGCTGAAGCACCTTACCGCTACGTGCTCGTGGGCCAGTTGAAGGATAAGAAGGGTAAGGTGGTTGAAACCTTCTCTACAAACGTTGGTTTCCGTAAGTGTGAAATCAAGGATACACCCGCTTCTGAAGACGAATTTGGTTTGGCAGGTCGCTACTACTTCCTCAATGGTAAGCCCATTAAGATGAAGGGTGTGAACCGTCACGAAAATAGTCCCGAACGCGGTCACGCTATTACGCGTGAGCAGATGGAGTATGAAGTAATGCTCATGAAGCGCGGTAATATCAACCACGTGCGCAACTCTCACTACGTTTGCGACCCCTATTGGTACTACCTCTGCGACAAGTATGGTATCTACCTCGAAGACGAATGTAACATCGAGAGCCACCAGTACTACTACGGCGAAGCTTCGCTTTCACACGTGCCCGAGTTTAAGAACCACCATGTTGCGCGTAACTTGGAAATGGTGTACAACAACATCAACCACGCGTCTATCGTAATTTGGTCGCTCGGTAATGAAGCAGGTCCTGGTCAGAACTTCGTGGAAGCTTACAACGCTATCAAGAAGGTGGACACTACACGCCCCGTGCAGTACGAACGTAACAACGACATCGTGGATATGGGTTCTAACCAGTATCCCTCAATCGCTTGGGTGCAGGGTGCTGTGACAGGTAAGTACGGCGTTAAGTATCCTTACCACATCTCTGAATACGCTCACTCAATGGGTAATGCCGTAGGTAACCTCATTGACTACTGGGAAGCTATGGAAAGCACAAACTTCTTCATGGGTGGTGCTATCTGGGACTGGGTGGACCAGGCTGTCATTAACTACGATCCCGTTACTGGAGATAAGTATTGGGGTTACGGTGGTGATTTCGGCGACAAGCCCAATGATGGTATGTTCTGTATGAACGGTATCATGCGCCCCGACCTTTCGCCCAAGGGTCAGTACTTTGAAGTGAAGAAGGTGTACCAGAACGTAGGCGTGAAGGCGGTTGACATGAAGAATGGTGTGATTGAAATCTTCAACAAGAACTATTTCGTGCCCCTCAACGACTACCAGATTGTTTGGAGCCTCTATGAAAATGGCGAATGCGTTTTGGCAAATCAGTACCTCACTGGTCCCAAGATGGCTGTTGGTCCTCGCGAAAAGCAGAACTTCCGTCTTGACCTTTCAGGTGTACAGCTCAACGAAACAAGCGAATATTTCGTGAAGGTTCAGTTCAAGTTGGCAAGCAACAAGCCTTGGGCGAAGAAGGGTTACGTGCAGATGGAAGAACAGCTCCTCGTGAAGGAAGCTACAAACCTCCCCTCTATCGCTGCAGGTCAGAAGGGCGCTATCGAAACAAAGGCAGAAGGTTGCCGCCTCCTTGTGAAGGGTGAAGACTTCACCGCTACATTCTGCACTAAGAAGGGTTGTCTCGCACAGCTCGCTTACGATGGCTTCGACG
Source organism: Alloprevotella sp. (assembly GCA_045126825.1). Lineage (GTDB taxonomy): Bacteria > Bacteroidota > Bacteroidia > Bacteroidales > Bacteroidaceae > Alloprevotella. The sequence goes on along the minus strand of JBGVPF010000066.1, from coordinate 1,907 downwards.
TGATTAAGCCCAACTCTGGCGGTATGGTTCTTGACGCTTACCGTGCGGCTACTGACAATGACATTTGGGTATACCAGCAGTGGACAAATAAGGGTACGCACAACTTGAAGCACAAGGTGCTCAACATGACGCAGACAAAGGGTAAGAATGGCGAACTCGTGCTCGCATTCACCGTAGAAAGTCAGGCGCCCAAGTATGCTAATATCCTCGGTGGTTCATCTGGTCGCTACAGCATCGTAGAAAAGGGTGATTCACTCGGTGAGAACGACTTTAAGTTCACTACCAACCAGATTTACACCGTTTATGCAGACGGTTCTGTAGAACTCCAGGCGGCGATTACGTCTAACAATCCCACGTTGATTCTCCCCCGCCTCGGTTATCACCTCGAAATGCCCAAGCAGTACGAATTTGCTACGTACTACGGTCGCGGTCCTGTGAACAACTACAACGACCGTAAGACTGGTCAGTTCATCGAACAGCACAGCCACAGCATCTATGACAACATCATGCTTCCCAAGCCTCAGGATTACAGCAACCGTGAAGACGTGCGCTGGATTTCGCTTACTAACGAAGCAGGTCATGGTGCAGTGTTCGTAGCTGGTGGTCAGATGTCAGTGTCTGCACAGCCCTGGACAAACCTCGAACTCCTTTATGCGCCTCACTTCTACCAGCTTCCCGAAAGCACGGGTACACACCTCTACCTTGACAGCAAGGTAACAGGTCTTGGTGGTGCTTCTTGCGGACAGGGTGGTCCTTTGAACCCCGACCGTTGCTTGGCAAACGCTCACAACTTCAGCTTCATCATCCGTCCTGTACTCGGCAACAACATGGCAGAACAGGCTCAGGTGACAACTGCTGGCGAACAGCCTTTGACCATCACTCGTAGCAACACGGGTAAGGTGGAAATCTCTTCTGTAGACAAGAGCCGCACAATCATGTACAGCTTGAACGGTGCGAAGAAGGGCACACAGTACACTGAAGCGATCAACCTCCGTGCTGGTGGTACGGTTAAGGCATGGTATGCTGACAACGAAGCACTTGCTGTAGAAATGTCGTATGCTAAGATTGAGAGTGTGCCCCTCGTGGTTACCTTCTGCTCAAGCCAGGAACCTGGTGAAGGCGCTGACCGCCTCGTTGACGGTGACAACTCTACCATTTGGCACACTGTTTACGGTGTAACCGTAGCGAAGTACCCCCACTGGATTGACTTCGACGCAAGCGAAGTGAAGAACATGAAGGGCTTCGTTTATACTCCTCGCCAGAACGGTGCAAACGGTCATGTGAAGGATTATGAAATCTACGTTTCTCAGGACGGCAAGGAATGGGGTGAACCCGTGAAGAAGGGCTGCTTCGCGAAGGGTGCAGAACCCAAGCGCGTACTCTTCGACGCTCCCGTACAGGCACGCTACATCCGCTTCCGCGCACTCTCTGAACAGAACGGTACAGACTTTGCCAGCGGTGCAGAATTTAGTTTGATTGCTGATTAAAATTTTAACAACAATATTTGAGCGCTCCACGTGGGGCGCTCATTTTTTTTGAAATAAAGTCCGCAAAATATGCACCGCATGGCATCCTCCTAACTACTCACTTTAATCTGCACCCCCTCACCAGCAAAGCTGGTCCCCTCCCCCTATAAACAGGGGGAGAGCGCCGTGCGGGACTTTCACTTGGCATGTAGGGACGCACGGCTCGTGCGTCCTTGATACATACGAGGTCACGATTGGGCGCTCGCGGGAAATTCACTTGACTTGTAGGGACGCACGGCTCGTGCACTGCTGTCCCAAAGAAATATTAACTTTTTGAGATCCGCTCTAAAAACCTTTTGTAAGTGACATTTTGTCAAAATTCAAATAGTGTTGGGAAGATCGGTTGGGGAGGGGCTCATTTTGTTCTTTATATCTATTAAC
>JBGVPF010000065.1:0-17014 GCA_045126825.1 Alloprevotella sp. | reverse complement strand
GTTAATAGATATAAAGAACAAAATGAGCCCCTCCCCAACCGATCTTCCCAACACTATTTGAATTTTGACAAAATGTCACTTACAAAAGGTTTTTAGAGCGGATCTCAAAAAGTTAATATTTCTTTGGGACAGCAGTGCACGGTTCGTGCGTCCGCATACGCTTGAATTTTTGCTTGAATTTTCGCCTGAAAGTGGCGTCCGCACGCGCCGTGCGTCCCTACATCGTCCGAATGTGGACCAATTCGTTATGCTTGCAGGTGGAATATTCGCAATGCAATGTAGGGACGCACGGCTCGTGCGTCCGCATACGGTTGAATGTGCAATTGAATAGGGTGCGCATGGTTTGCATACGACGAATTTACACTTGGATACGGTGGACGCACGCGCCGTGCGTCCCTACATCGTCCGAATGTGAACCAATCCGTTATGCTTGCAGGTGGAATATTCGCACTGCAATGTAGGGACGCACGGTTCGTGCGTCCGCATACGTTTGAATGTGCAATTGAATAGGGTGCGCCACGGTTTGCGTACGATTGAATGTGCAATTGAATAGGGTGCGCACGGTTTGCATACGATTGAATGTGCAATTCAATGTGTTGGACGCAAGAAGATTAAATCCTGCTCCACGACTTATGGATTCGTGTGTTCGCCACAATATTATAACCTCAAAAGTAGTTCTGTTATGCAAGGTAAGAATAATCAAATTGAGGATTCTGCGCCAGACTTTCGCTCCGATAAATGTGTAAGGAAAAGCCCGCGGGCAAGTTTCAGCAATTATTTAGGGGGTGATTATTTTGTGACGATATGTACCAAAGATAAGGCGCATTATTTTGGAACGATTGCTAACGGTGAGATTCACTACACAGCGTTAGGTAATTATTGCCAACAGCAATTAGACGATATTACATTGCATTATCCTTATGCTCAAGTTCGTCTTTATGTTGTAATGCCTAATCACATTCATGCGATAATCCACATAGAGGATTCATCAGATAAAGATCTTCAGAAAGTTCTTCAATTCTCGCTACTTCCCAATCATCGTTCGGCATTAGGGGTAGTCGTCGGAGGTTTTAAAAGGGACGTTACTCTATATGCCAAACGTAATTACATTCAATTTGGGTGGCAAGGACGTTACCATGATCACGTCATCCGTGGAGCAAGGGATGGTAATCGCATTGTTGATTATATCAAGACCAATGTGATGAGGTGGGATAACGATTGTTTTTTCGATGAATAGTATTCCGATTGATTGTTTTACACATTGTGTAGGAATTTAATTCGCAAATGAATACGAGGACGCGAACCGTGCGTCCCTACAGACTAAAATACAAATACCATGACTAACAATAACAACTTTTGTGTAATTATGGCTGGCGGTATTGGCCGCCGTTTATGGCCGTATAGTCGTAAGCGCTTGCCCAAGCAATTTGTTGATTTCTTTGGAACAGGACGTACCCTGTTGCAGCAGACTTACGATCGTTATATCCAGTTTATCCCTGCCGAGAATATCTATGTCTCTACCTTTTCAGACTATGTTGATATTGTAAAGCAACAGTTACCCGAAATAAAGGCAGAGCAGATCCTCGTAGAACCCGTTCAACTCTCTACAGCTCCTGCAGCGGCGTGGACGGCGCTTTATTTGACCCACCAGTTTGGAAGTGGTAACCTCATTATTACGCCTGCCGACCAGTATATTATCAACGAAGAGCGTTTCGTGGAACAGGTGTCGCGCGGGTTGGAATATGTAGATGCCCACAACAACTTCCTGGCCGTCGGTGTGCGCCCCACAACGCCCAATACGGGGTACGGGTACATCCAGATGGACGATGTCAAGGATGGGGACTATCCTATGGTGAAATCCTTTACGGAAAAGCCCGACCTTCAGTTTGCCGAGATGTTTGTAGAGAGCGGTGAATTCCTTTGGAACTCGGGTATGTTCATGTGTAACTTACCTACGATGCTTGATATGTTGGAGCGCGAACTCCCAGCCTTTTCGCAGTGCGTAGCAACTGCACGTTCGGGAGCTACGAAGGAGCAGATGTTGCAACTCTTCAATGATACATATCCCTCAATGGTGCATCAGTCTATCGACCTGCTTTTGTTGGAGAAGACGAAAAACGTGGTGGCGATGGCTTGCAACTTTGGTTGGGCAGACATCGGTTCGTGGCCCGAACTCCATGAGGTGGAACAGAAAGATGGCGACGACAATGCTGTGATATCATCCACGCGAGTACTCTTTGATCAGGCATATGGCAACCTCGTGTGCTTGCCAGATGCGAAAGCGGCCGTAATTGCAGGACTTGAAGGTTACCTCGTGGCAGAGAAGGATGGGGTGCTCGTAATTTGTCCCAATCACGATGCTGCAATTGTGCGCCGTCTCGTTACGGAAGCCCAAATGAAACTCGGTGAGGAATTCGTTTAGTTTTATCGTAGGGATTCCTGTTATTCTGAAAAATAAGGAGGGTGTGTCGAAATGCAAAATTTCGGCACACCCTCTTGAGTTGTGTAAGAGTGAGTAAAATGCAAGGCGCTGAAATTGAGTATGACGGGAGTGTACTGAAGTACATGACCAAGTCCGAAATTGAGGAGCAACGCAGCAGTTTGCTCATTATGACACAACGCCTTTTTTGTGCCCCCATGGGTTTGTGTAATCATAGAGCACGCAGACCTTGCAGTGCGTGTATCTTTCCCGTCTACTCCTACCTCGTTAACGCGTTTGCTGAAATCAATAATACTAATAGCGTAGCGGCAATCTAAAATACCTTATAAGTTTCTAAAAAATCAGCGCCGTTTTTTTTAGTTATTCGTTTTATTTTCTTAATTTTGCAAACGAAATATCCCTTTATGGGGTTAAGCTTTTTGTGGACAAAATCTTACCCTTAATTTGAAGGGTATTTTTTTGATTGAAACAAAGCCAACCTTACGTATTTAAGACTTACTTCCAATAATTAACAAAAGACAATGAAGCACCTTAAATTCTTGTTGCTGACAATGGTAATGTTATTGTGTAGCACATCAGTTACTGCCTATGACTTTGAAGATAATGGCATTTATTATGACATTACCTCTGAGACCGACAAGACGGTGGAAGTCGTTAGCTCGAGCAAGACATTTGCAAGTTATGCTGGTAATGTGATTTTCCCCAGATTGGTGACATACAGACGTCAGACCTATCGTGTTACACGCATTGGTGATGCGGCCTTCCGTGATTGTGCAAATTTGACCTCTGTAAAGATTCCCAATAGTGTGATTGCAATTGGAGATTCTGCCTTTTATAATTGTTCTTCTTTGAAGGATGTGACCATTCCCAATAGCGTTGTGGAGATTGGTAGCGGTGCTTTCTTTCATTGTTCAGGTTTGAATACGGTAGCCTTGGGTAACAATGTTACAACCATTGGTGATTGGGCGTTCTTCCACTGCTCAGGGTTGACTTCAGTAACCATTCCTAATAGTGTTGTTGAGATTGGCGACAGAGCGTTTAGTGAATGTTTCGGTATGACTTCATTGATGATTCCTAACAATGTGAAGACCATTGGTGAGAATGCCTTCTTCTGGTGCTCTGACTTGACTTCAGTAACGATTGGTAGTGGTGTCGAACTTATCGGTAAGAATGCTTTTTCACGATGCAACCGCTTGAAGGATGTGAGTGCTTTGGCAATGACTCCTATCGTTTGTGAAAACAATATCTTTGATATGGAGAAGTTTGAAGAGGTAACATTATATGTTTCCGAAGGTGCAAAGGATGCATACATGATGGTAGCGCCCTGGGGTAACTTTGAAAAAGTTCAGGAGCGTATTTTCATTCGATAAACAAAGATTTACATAACTCCCTCTATGGAGTAGTACGCAAGTGATTTTACAGGGCAGCAATTAATTGCTGCCCTTTTTTGAGGGCAGCAGTCAACGGACAACGGACGAGGCTACGCCTGACAACGGACAACAGTCAACAGTCAACGGTCAACGGACAATGGTCTGCAGTCCCCGTTGCCTAACGCAACAAAAATGGGAGATAGCATGTGGAAGTTGTGCGTGCATTGCCCCCGTAGGAGGGCATACTTGCCTAACCGCGGGTGAGCAGGGCGAACCTGCGGAAGTTGACTGCAAGCGAATAAATGTATCGGTCCCCGTAGGAGGACCCACAGCGCCTGGATAAGTTAAAACTACTTATAGCATATCCAAGTGTTGTGGGTCCTCCTACGGGGACCGATAGCGTAACTCAGTTATCTTCCTAATCCGCAGGTTCACTGCGTTCACCCGCGGTTAGGCAAGTGTGCCCACCTACGGGGGCATTACGAACGTGATTTTACGAGACCGCAATAGTGTTTTTAAGAACTGCATGACCTTTAGGGATATTAAGGTCTCTAAAGTCCATTGCCCGTTGTCTGTAGTCCGTTGACCGTTGTCTTATTCCGCTTCACCCTCCGCATTATACTGCTGGAAGAGGAAGTTGTTGTAGGGATATTTCTGCACGTGGAGTTCTCTCACGCGCTTGTAGAGGAGTTCCTTGAGTTCTTCAATATTGGTCTTCTGACGCGCTGAGATGAAGATGCAGTCATCGCCTACGCGGCTCATCCACGTGTTCATCAAGTCGTCGAGCGACACGTTTTCCTTACCTGCAGGCGTGAGGTCGTCTGCCTCCTTTTCGGTCCAGCGGTAAGCGTCCATCTTGTTGAAGACAATGACCGTGGGTTTGTCGGCACAACCCAAGTCTGCAAGCGTCTGGTTCACCACCTGCATCTGTTCTTCAAACTCGGGGTGGCTCACGTCAACGATGTGGAAGAGGATGTCTGCCTCGCGCACTTCGTCGAGGGTTGATTTGAACGAATCTACAAGGTCGTGGGGGAGTTTGCGAATGAAACCTACGGTGTCGGTAAGCAGGAAGGGGAGGTTCTCAATGATGACCTTGCGCACGGTAGTGTCGAGCGTGGCGAAGAGTTTGTTTTCGGCAAACACTTCACTCTTGGCAAGGAGGTTCGTGAGGGTAGATTTCCCCACGTTCGTATAACCCACGAGCGCCACACGCACCATCTGTCCGCGATTTTTGCGTTGCGTAGTCTTCTGCTTATCAATTTCCGCCAAGCGTTCCTTCAGGAGTGACATGCGGTTGAGGATGATACGACGGTCCATTTCCAACTGCGTTTCCCCAGGACCACGAAGTCCTACGGCACCACCGCGCTGGCGCTCCAAGTGAGTCCAAAGGCGTTGCAAGCGGGGAAGCATGTAGCGGTATTGTGCAAGTTCTACTTGCGTCTTGGCATTCGCCGTCTGCGCACGCATGGCAAAGATGTCGAGAATGAGACTCGTGCGGTCCAAAATCTTGACCTTGAGTTCTGCTTCGATATTGCGTAATTGCTTTGCCGAAAGTTCATCGTCGAAAATCACCATACCGATTTCGCGTTCGGCTTCTTCTTCCATCTCGATGTACTGGCGGATTTCTTCCAACTTACCCTTTCCGACGTAGGTAATGCTGCTGGGACCGTCCACGCGTTGTGTGAAGCGCTTCACCGTAACAGCGCCTGCCGTCTCGGCAAGAAATTCCAATTCATCCAAGTATTCATTCGTCTTCCGCTCGTCCTGTCGCTTTGTGATGAGCGCCACGAGGATGGCGGTTTCGGCTTTTGCTTCTGATTGTATAAATTCTTTCATTATGAGGTCTTGAGGTTTTTAGGTTGTGAGGTTTTAGAATCCGCATGGCGCTCTCCCCCTGTTTATAGGGGGAGGGGACCAGCTCTGCTGGTGAGGGGGTGCTGAAAAAGTGAGTGGTTAGGAGTGAGTAGTCAGGAGTGGATGTTCTTGTGGAACATTTTTCGCACCCCCTCACCACTACGTGGTCCCCTCCCCCTATAAACAGGGGGAGAGCGCCATGCGGGATGAACAGTTTACTATTCTTTGCTCATGATCTTGAGCGTGCGCTTCGCTACGTCCGTATTGTCGATGCGTCCAGAGAATTGTTCTGCGCCCACACCGATTGCAAAGGCGGGGACATAACCATTGGAGTGTCCGCCGCTGGTCCATCCCACGAGGGCAGCGCGATTGATGATTTCCTTGGCGGTAGTAGCGATGGCGTCTTCTTGAGAGTAGAGACTCTTATTGCCTTCCGCTTTTCCCGCTACGAGGGCTTCGTAAGCCTTCTTGAGACGTGCTTCCTGGCGCTCGCTGATGGCGATGTGCTCCCAGAAACCAAAGTTTTCGGTCAAGTCTTTCTTCACCACGTCCCAGGTAAATGCGTCGCCGAGTGTGGTGTGGAGTTGTGAGATATGCTTGGTGTATTTCCACGCACTCATTTTCTGGTGTTGCAACAAGTGGAGGCGGAGTTCGTAAGCACCCGTGCCGAGCGACATCCCGCCCGTTTCATGGTCAGCAGTCACCACGATGAGCGTTTCATCGGGGTGTTGCTTGTAAAATTCAAGCGCCACCTTCACCGCTTCGTCAAGGTCGAGTGTTTCCTGGATCACTGCGGCAGCGTCATTCGCATGGCATGCCCAGTCGATCTTACCGCCTTCGATGGCAAAGAAGAAACCGTCCTTGTTCTTTTTCATTAAGAAATCAATCCCCGTGCTTACGATGTTGGCAAGTGTAAGATCGTTCTCGCCACGGTCGATGGCGTAGGGCAGGGCAGTATTGTCAAACGCATTAGCTTCGTCGGATTGCAAAAGCATCAAGCGCTTGGCTTTTTTGATCTTCTTATTGTCAATTACATTCCCCTTGAGAAGAGTGTATCCCGCATTTTCATAGAGTTGGTAGAGGGGAAGTTCGTTGGGGCAGTCTTTGTGCGTAGGCTGTAAGAAGGCAGAACCTGCGTAGAAGTCAAACTTAGCCTCCAAGAGGTCGTGTCCGATGCGGTGGTAGTTACTGCGAGAGGCTTCATGAGCATAGAAACTTGCGGGAGTGGCGTGGTCAATACTTACAGAGGTAGCCACACCGACCGCCAAGCCCTTTTCTTGAGCTGCAGTAGCGATGCTGAGGACGGAAGTCTGTCCGTCGGGGGTCATAGAGATAACCCCGTTCTTCGTTTTCTCCCCCGTAGCAAGGGCTGTCCCGCCAGCTGCTGAGTCGGTCACACCATTCGTGGCAGATTCCGTATGTACGAGCGCCACATGGGGGAATGAAGCGAATGCCATTGGGGTGATGCCGATGCGTCCCTCAAGGGCAGCGAGATAGGTTTCGGCAGCATTCACTTGGTTGACACCCATGCCGTCGCCGATGAAATAGAATACATATTTTGCCTTACCTTGCGCAACGACTGAGAGGGTGAGGCAGAGGATGAAGAGGAGGCTGGTAAAGCGTTTCATTTTTTTTGAGGTTATGAGGGATTGAGGGTTTAGGTAATAATATAGCAGATGTCCACAAATAATCTTTACACCAAAGATGTTGTGCGCTTATTATTGTAGCCACTAATGGGCACAAATGAACACTAATGCCTTGCGGGGCATTTAAGACCGGATGGATATTAGTGAAAATTGACTAGCGCGACCTTCGGTTCGTGTTCATTAGTGGCTCGAAATAAAACAAACGAGTTTTCGTGGACAGCACCTATGTCATTTATAGGGTTTAAGGTTTGAGGTTATAAGGACAAAAGGTGTCCTTCTTTAACTTTCCCTAATTTTAATCCAACCAATACGCGGTGCAGTCGTGGGGCACCTGCTTTTCTTTGGGCGGCAGTTTCATATAGTCGCCGTAGGTCGCCGTCAGGTATTCGATGTAGCCGTTCATGGTCTTGTAGGTCTTGCCTTCAAAAAGGATGTCTACGCTATTCGCAATGCAAGCGCGGGGAATGCATCCCTTGATTTTCGGACCCACTTCGGAAAGGTTGCACACATATTCTGACTGCGGATGACGGGCGCAGAATTTGTGGAAGAAAGTGGTGATTTTTCCCGATGAAATGGGCATTTTTATGAAAAGGTTTGCCACCAGGTCCCGCAAGAATCCCTTGGACTCACGCTCCTTCTTGCGACGGATGCGCAACCAATTTACTAAAAACTCCTTGAATTTGAATTCCAACTTGCGCAACCACATTGCGTTTGCTACACCATCTACGGGGAAGATGTCAATGTTGATGCCCAACGAAAGGTCGGGGAATTCGTCTTCTACCAACTTGGTGCGCGTGTCGACAACCTTGGCAAAGGTGTAAAAATATCCCTCCTTGCCCGTGGCATATAGTTCCAAGTGAGGTGCTACCCCCACAAATTCTCGCACAAATCGGTCGTAACTCTCGCGAGGCATATAGAGGTCGATGTCGTCGTCCCAGGGAATGTAACCTCCGTGGCGAACGGCGCCGAGGAGTGTGCCGCTGGAGAGGAAATAAGTGATTCCGCGTTCCAAGCAGAACTGATGCACCGTGTCGAGAATGTCGATTTGCAGCTGGCGTAGCTCTTGTATGGAGTCTATTTTAGTCATTGGAGTGAGAAGCTCGGTGTTAGAGATGAAGAGTTACAGGTTTACACCCAAATTTTGCGGTTCTCTTTGTTTAGTAAGAAAGAAGAACTATTCTTATCAGTGAATAGAGGTAGTATTTTAGAAGCGTAGACGATGTCATGGAGCGCCAAACCGATGTTGTAACTTAAAATGCGTTCATTATCATTCTCGCGACCGACTGAATTGCCCAATAAAACATTGCTCAACTCGTCAAAATGTTTGTATTGGTTGAAGTATTTGAAACCTTCAATATGTCCTTTGTCATCGCCAAATACCTTGTCAAAAAATAGGTCACAGTTTTGGAAACCTCGTGTATGGACAGGTACCACTAGGACACCTGGGCGATAAAGATTGTTGTCAGGGCAGATTAAATCTGTTGCCACGGTGATGGAACTTACTATTACATCTGCTTCTGCTACGAAAGTATTAATGTCATCTATGATTTCAAATTCCACATTTGGATAACAACTCATGCGTTCAATAAAGGATTCTGCTTGATCCTTATAGCGCATAAGGCGGAACTTGATTTTTCTGTCAAGATTGTCCTCTATTAGACAAAGGGCACAAGCACGACCTATATTTCCTAAACCAATGAACGAATAGGTATCAACACTTTTCTTTTGTAACAATCTAATCGCAATGGCAGTAACGGCTCCTGTACGCATGGCGGTAATCCAATCTCCGCCCATAATTGCTTTCATTTGTCCATTACGGGTGTCGTACAGAAAAATTTCGCTACTCAATGCAGGTGTTGCCTGCTCTATTCTGCGCACCTCCTTCATTCCAAATGTGTTGTATTCAGAAGGAAGTATACAAGGCATGGTGTTGAAAAAATCGTTTCCTTGTGGGTGCAAACTAATTTTAGGAGGAAGAATCGCGTTATATTTCATGCGGAGAGATTCTTCTGCCCATGCAACACACATCTTTGGTGAAATATGTAGTGCCGTAATATCAGAGTCATTGATAATCCGAACTTCGTTATGTGTCATTGTATTTGTTATAAACCTCTATGTGGTTGTTGATTATAAGCGCTTCAAAGCCTCAATAAGGCGCTGATTGTCGGCGCGGTTGCGGATGGCAAGGCGGATGTAGCTTCTGCCGTTGAATACCTTCTTGGTGCTGCAATCTTTTGCCAAGATGTTGTAGTCTTCAAGCAGGCGAAGCACGAGTTCGTGGGAAGTATATTTCGCCGTAACCTCACATAAGAAGTAGTTTGCCTGTGAGGGGATGACGCGCAAGTAGGGAATCGCCTGCAAATCCGCTTGGAAGCGGCGGCGCTCCTCTTGGAATTTCACGCAAGCACGACGGTAGTCCGCCTCATACTTGGTGAAGATTTGCATGTAAAATTCTGCAAACGAATTCATGTTCCAAATCGCAACGTCCTTCTTGAGTGTGGCAATGAGTTCCTTATCTGCAGAGGCAAGAATGCCGAGGCGCAGACCGGGAACACCGTATGATTTAGAGATACTCTTCATCACCATCATCCAGGGGTGTGCCTCAAGGATGGAGTCGGCAAGCAGGGTGTGTTGTTCGTAATTTTCGCTGAAATCCACGAAAGATTCGTCTACGACAAACTTCATGCCGCGTGCGCCACACCACTTTGCGAGGTCGAGAACCTCATCGCGTGTCAAGAAGTTTCCCGAAGGATTGTCGGGATTGACGAGGAGGAGGGTATCCACGGGGTGTGCCGCGAAATAAGTCTTGAGGTCTTCTGCCGTATAATGGAAGTCGGCGTTATTGGGCGTAAAGATTTCCAAACTATCGGCATTGCGACGGTTGGGATACTCTTCAAAAGTGGGGTAGGAAACACCTAATTTTCCAGGAAGCAGTTCCATAAGACTCTTGATGAGTTCTGCTGCCCCGTTGCCTGGCACTACGTATTCCTGCTTCACCCCAAAACATTTGCCCGCGAGGAGCGAATTGACATACATGCCCGAGGGGTATTCTGTAAGCAAGATGTTGAAGTTTGCACGCATCTCATCCATCATGCGGGCTGAGGGGTAGTAGGGATTTACCAAGTAGCAGTAATCCAACAATCCGGGGAAGCGCCAATAGCCACCGAAGCGCTTCATGTACTTCTTCAAGCGCTCTTCGCCCTCTGCGAAAAGGGCTTCCGCAATGTCGAGGTCTTGGATGTCATCTATCTCATACCACTTCTCATCAGAGATGGGGAGCGCCTTGAGTTCCGACTTGTCGAGGAAGGTAATGACGCGGAGCACCTGTTCGTAGTACTCGTTATTGCCAAGTGCCTTTGTGTAGGCTTCAAGGAAGGGCACATATTTGTTGCGCGCAAATTCCTTGCTGAACTTATAGATATTTACCGTCTTGTAGTACGAATCAACGTCGGTATATTTGAACGCCTTTTTGGGTACAAAGTTCACAATGTTGTTATCTTCGTCAATGCGCACCATCGTACCGTCCATCCACGTCTGATATTTGGCTACGAGTGCCAAATTCGGATAGGGGTCGTTGAGCAAGAGGGGGAACATGGCATCGTCAAAGATAAGGTCGCTCTCAATCAAGAGCGTGTCGTCCTCCTGCAACTGTTCCTTTGCCAACGCAAGGGAATAGATGTTATTGGTTTTGTCGAAAACGGGGTTGCAAACATACTCAATCTTCAGCGCCTCGTCGTAACGTGTGCCGATATGTGCTTTCAGTTTTTCGCCTTCATAACCGACCACGATAACCACGCGGTTGAGTTCGAGTCGTGAAAGTTGAGACAAAAGGCGGTCGATGAGCGGCGTGCCGTTCACCTTTACCATGCATTTCGTGTTGTCTTTGGTGAGATCGCCCAAGCGGCGTCCCATTCCGGCTGCGAGGATGATTGCTTGCATATAGTAGGGAGTAAGTAGTAGGGAGTAAGTAGTAGGTAGGAGTGAGGGGTTAGGGGTTAGGGGTTAGGAAAACTTTTCGGTGACCTTATGGCCTTGAGGTATTTCAATCTTAAGACCTTCCAACCTCAAGACCTTATAACCTTATAACCTTAAGACCTTACAACCTCAAGGCCTTATAACCTTAATCCTTACGACCTCAAACCTTAATCAAAACATTCTGCAAAGATACACTTTGTTTTTGGCAGAATCGCGCTCGCGTGTTAAAATGTATGTGTGGTTGGCAAAATGTGGGGGTTGTGTAAGGGAAAAGTCAAGAGAATTTTGTAATTTTACACCTTAATTGGGATAGTGTCGCTTTGGCGCTCCCTTGACTTTGATAAAATTATACGACAATGATATACAAATGGAATTACGAACTGCCATCTCCCGAGGTGAAAACCGCCGAGGAGCAGTTGGCGCTTGAGGTGGGGGTACATCCTGCCTTGGGGCACCTGCTGACTCAACGAGGGTTTACCACGGCACAAGAGGCAAAGCGCTTTTTCCGCCCCCAACTCGCTGACCTGCATGATCCCTTTTTGATGAACGATATGCAGGAGGCTGTAGACCGACTGAATGAGGCGATGATCCGCAAGGAGCGCATTATGGTTTATGGCGATTATGATGTTGATGGTTGTACGGCGGTAGCGCTGGTGTATAAGTTTTTGCGCGAATATTATCCTAATGTAGACTTCTATATTCCCGACCGCTACGACGAGGGATATGGTGTTTCAAAGAAGGGTGTGGAATTTGCTGCTGAAACAGGTGTGGGTTTGATTATCGTTTTGGACTGCGGTATCAAGGCCGTTGAGGAAATTGCTTATGCCAAGGAATTGGGTATCGACTTTATTATCTGCGACCACCACGTTCCCGATGAGGAACTCCCCTGTGCTGTAGCCATCCTCAACCCCAAACGCGAGGACAATCGCTATCCTTACACCGACCTTTCGGGTTGTGGGGTAGGTTTCAAGTTTATGCAGGCCTTTGCGCAGAGCAATGGTATTGAGTTTAATCAGTTGCATCAACTGCTCGACCTTTGTGTGATCAGTATTGCTTCGGATATCGTGCCTATTATGGGTGAGAACCGCATTTTGGCATACCATGGATTGCGCATTCTGAACAGCAAGCCCTCTGTGGGACTGAAGGCGGTGTGTGAGGTGTGTGGCGTAGGCGACCGTGAGGTGACGATGAATGATATCATCTTCAAAATAGGTCCGCGCCTTAATGCTTCGGGAAGAATGCAGAACGGTAAAGAGGCGGTGCAACTCCTTGTGGAGCGCAACTACCCCGAGGCACTGGAGTTGGCAAACTTGATTGACCAGTACAACGATGCCCGCAAGGATCTCGACAAGCAGATGACCGAAGAGGCGATTGAAATGGCGAAGGCAACGCCTGGTATTGACGACCATCGCTCGGTGGTGATTTACAACGAGGCGTGGCACAAGGGTGTTATCGGTATTGTGGCGTCGCGCCTGACGGAACTCTACTATCGTCCTGCCGTGGTGCTCACACGCAGTGAGGGCATCGCTACGGGTTCGGCGCGTTCGGTATCTGGTTTTGACGTCTATAGCGCGGTGCAACATTGTGCGGACCTGCTTGAGAATTTTGGTGGACATACTTATGCCGCAGGTCTTTCGCTCAAGGTAGAGCATGTTGAAGAGTTTAAGCAGCGCTTCGAGGCCTACGTGGCAGAGCATATCCTTGACGAACAGACGCAACCCACCTTGGATATTGACGCGCAACTCGACTTCAGCGACATCAATATCAAGTTCTATCAAGACTTGAAAAAGTTCTCTCCCTTTGGACCTGGAAATCCGAAACCCATCTTCTTCACACCGCGTGTCTACGACTACGGCACAAGCAAGGTGGTGGGGCGCGGACAGGAGCATATTAAACTCGAACTTGTGGATAACAAGAGCAGTAATGTGATGAACGGTATTGCCTTCGGACAGAGTTCGCAGGCACGCTACATCAAGTCGAAGGGCGCCTTCGATATCTGCTATTCTGTAGAAGAAAATACGCACAAGCGTGGCGAAGTGCAATTGCAGATTGAGGATATCCGTCCGCTGGAGCAGGCGTAGTTAGGGCGTTCTATAAGTTCTAGATTGTCTAGAGTATCTAGAATGTCTAGAACGTCTAGAGTATCTGGAATATCTAGAATATCCCGAGCATCCAGAATTAAAAGATACTTCCCACTTGACAATTCCTTATGCACCACCGTTCCATCTTACAGCAATATTGGGGGTATCCCGACTTTCGCGGCATTCAGGCGGACATCATCCGCAGTATTGCCGAAGGTCGGGATACGCTTGGTTTGATGCCTACAGGCGGTGGCAAGAGTATTACCTTCCAGGTGCCAGCGCTGGCTATGGAGGGGGTCTGCATTGTGGTGACGCCGCTTATTGCACTGATGAAGGACCAGGTGCAGCACCTTAAACAACGTGGTATAACTGCTGAAGCGGTTTATACAGGACAGAGTCGCGATGAGGTGATGCGTATTTTAGACAATGCCGTTTTTGGTGGGGTGAAGTTCCTCTATATCTCCCCAGAACGTATTGGTTCAGAACTCTTTCAGCACAAGGTCAGGGGGATGAAGGTGTGTTTCATTACCGTAGATGAGGCCCACTGCATCTCGCAGTGGGGGTATGACTTCCGCCCGTCGTATTTGAAGATTGCCGACCTGCGCAAAATAGTGCCCGGCGTGCCCGTTCTGGCACTTACTGCTACGGCGACGCCACAGGTGGTGGACGATATTCAGGATATTTTGGGATTTTCAGAGAAGAACGTCTTTCGCATGAGTTTTGAGCGCAAGAACCTGCGCTACATTGTGCGCACGACGGAGAATAAGTTCAACGAACTCGTCCATATCCTCCGCTCGGTGGTGGGGCCCGCTATTGTCTACACCCGCAGTCGTCAGGGTACGGTTGATGTAGCGCAAGCGCTCGTGGCAGAAGGGTTTACTGCCCTGCATTACCATGCAGGACTCTCGAATGTGGAGAAAGACGTGCGCCAGCGCTCTTGGCAGGAGGATGATACGCGTATTATGGTGGCAACGAATGCCTTCGGGATGGGGATAGATAAACCCGATGTGCGCCTGGTGATTCACATGGAAGCACCTGACTCTATTGAGGCTTATTTCCAAGAGGCTGGGCGTGCAGGGCGTGACGGTAAATGCTCCTATGCCGTGCTCTTACGCGACAGTGGTGACACCACCCGCATGTTGCGTACCGTGGGAGAAAACTTTCCCGAACTGGATTACGTGCGTAAGGTTTACGATGACTTGGCAAACTTCTTTCAAATGGCAGAAGGGGAGGGTGAGGGCGTGACGCGTGAGTTCTTGATGGATAGATTCTGTATCAACTTCCGCCACTTCCCCATTCGCGTAGAAAGTGCCTTGCGCATCCTTGAACTGGCGGGTTACCTGCATTACCGTGAGGCGGAAGAAAATGTTTCTCGTGTCATCTTCCTGGTGAATCGTGACGACCTCTACCGTCAAAAGGGACTCACCTCGATGCTCGACCGCGTGCTCAACGCACTTTTGCGTCATTATTGCGGACTTTTTGCGGACTATGTGTATGTTGATGAAGAACTGCTGGCGAAGTCCTGCAGATGTACTCCGCGTGAGGTGTATGAGCAGTTGAAGGCGCTCACGCACATGCGTATCTTGAACTACATCCCCAAGAAGTGTGCCTCCTACATTACTTATCTGACGCGCCGCCTCGAAGGGCGTCTCTTGATGTTCCCATCTATTGTATATGCCCAGCGCAAGGAGCATTACATAGAGCGCATCAACAGTGTTATTGATTATGCTACCCGTACGGATGTTTGTCGCAGTGTTTACCTGCTTGACTATTTTGGCGAGAAGGAGGCTACACCTTGTGGTGGGTGTGATGTGTGTCTGGAAGAAGAACGAGCAACGATTGATCCGCAGGAAGTGGCAGAACGCATTTTGCAGCATCTTGCTGATGGACAACCCCACCCTGCTGGCGAACTTACCAAACTGTGTGCCGATGTGCCTACGGCAGTAAAGCGACAAGCGTGGGAATGGCTCGTTGCTCAAGAATGTGTGACCCTCAAAGATGGTATGATTGCGAAGAGGGAGTGAGGGGGAGGAGAGAGTAGTGAGTAGTGAGTAGAGAGTAGTACCATGCGGGGAGGAAACAAAGTAGTAGGTAGTAGGTAGTAAGTAGTAGGTAGTAAGTAGTAAGTAATGCCATGCGGGACTATACTCGTTTATCTCGGTGCCTGCTTGTTTACTCGTATCTTGTTTACTCGTATCTTGTTAACTTGTCAACTTAAAAGAGTAAAGATAAAAGATTCCATGCGGGACTATACTCGTTTATCTCGGCGCCTGCTTGTCTACTTGTACCTTGTCTACTCAAAAAACGCTACGTTTTTTTTGAGTATTGGGTAATACCTTTCAGCATATATTCCCTTCAATTGTTTCTCGTTAACGTTTAATCCTTTCGGAACTTTACCTCCTTTCCTTTTTTTATTATGCCGATTCTTCTTTCCCACCGCGACCCCATGGGTGCTGCCATTCGTGATTACTTTCAGAAAGGCTGTGCCAAACCCTTGCGCGTGCTTTCAACCTTGTTTGATGATGATGTGTTGCCCGTGCCGACGCTCTTTCGCACGGTGGAAGAGATGAACTTGATGGAGCAAGTCGCGTTGCAACAAGCAAAAGGACATGTGCTTGATGTCGGCGCTGGTGCGGGGTGTCACACCCTTCCGCTTCAGGAGCGCGGACTTCATGTTACCGCCATTGATATTTCGCCGCTGTCTGTTGTGACGATGCAGGAACGTGGTGTGATAGATGCACGTCAGGAGGATTTCTTTTCCTTTACGCCTGATGCAACCTTTGATACCATCCTCATGCTGATGAATGGCACGGGTATTGTGGGTACGCTCGACAATCTTCCCCGACTTTTTGAACGCCTTGATGCGCTCTTGGCGCCTGGTGGTCAACTCTTGATAGACTCTTCAGACCTCCGCTATGTGTTTGAGGATGAAGAAGGCAACTTCTACCCCGAAGATTTTGATAGCTATTACGGAGAGGTGGATTACCAAATGGTCTATGGAAAGGTGCGCGGTGAGCGTTTCAACTGGTTGTATGTTGATTTCCCCCGTTTCAAGGAATGCGCAGAAGTTATGGGTTATTGTGCAGAATTGATTTGCCAGGGCGACCATTATGACTATTTGGCTTGCGTGAAGAAGGTGTAGTGATGAAAAATAGGGGGTAATATGGAAAATGACCCATTAGAGCGGTCTTCTTGATAATGCCCTTTTCAAGAATTCCTCCGCTTATCCATAAAAAAGTTCGTTATAATTTTGCCAATCTAAAAATAATCCCTACCTTTGCACCGCAAATCTGAAACGAATAGTTTCAAGAGTATGCGCCCAGATGGCGGAATCGGTAGACGCGCTGGTCTCAAACACCAGTAGGGAAACCTGTGCCGGTTCGACCCCGGCTCTGGGTACACATCAAACAATGTAAAAGCACTGCAAATCAATAGTTTGCGGTGCTTTTCTTTTTAGGCTGCTTCAACAATGCTTCAATATTTCTGAAAATCACATTCGTAATGCCCTCATAGGTAGGGTGTTCAAAATTTTTCACTAATATCCATCCGGTCTTAAATATTCCGCAAGGCATTCGTGAAAATTAGTGCCCATTAGTGGCTACAATAATAAGAGCACAACATCTTTGGTGTAAGGATTATTTGTGGACA
>JBGVPF010000064.1:0-6088 GCA_045126825.1 Alloprevotella sp. | reverse complement strand
TCCTACGGGGACCGATAGATTTATTCGTTCGTATAGTACCACCGCAGGTTCGCCCTGCTCACCCGCGGTTATGCAAGTGTGCCCTCCTACGGGGGCATTTCAGATGGTTAAATCCTCTGACGAAAGTTTTTTAATATGTATGGGTCAACTACTATATTATTGCCATATTTAATAACAACGGGCAACGGTATGTTTGCCCGTTGTTTTTTTGAATGGGTTCAAAATGTCAGTCGTTGTTAGCAAAAGTATTGGTTATTGCGGTGAAGGGCATTGGGTAAACAGTCGTTTGAGGGTAAAACATTGGAAAAAAGTAAAAAATAGGCATGGGTTGTGTTGTTTGTTAAGGAAAAATTTGTAACTTTGCACCCCAAAAGGTGTAGTGTGCGCTTACGACAAGCGGAAAACACTGCGAATTTCTCTCTATTTGAATACAAAATATAATATATAACAAACAAAAAATTAAAACAAAATGCCTACTATTTCACAATTGGTAAGAAAGGGCAGAAGCGTAGCTGCAGACAAGTCTAAGTCTCCTGCGTTGGATTCATGCCCTCAGCGTCGTGGCGTTTGTGTTCGTGTGTACACTACTACGCCTAAGAAGCCTAACTCAGCAATGCGTAAAGTTGCTCGTGTTCGTTTGACAAACTCTAAGGAAGTTAACTCTTACATCCCCGGTGAAGGTCACAACCTTCAGGAACACTCAATCGTTCTCGTTCGTGGTGGTCGTGTAAAGGACCTTCCTGGTGTACGTTACCACATCGTTCGCGGTACTCTCGATACTGCAGGTGTTGCTAACCGCACACAGCGTCGTTCTAAGTACGGTGCTAAGCGTCCCAAGGCTGCTAAGAAGTAATCTTACATCCAACTAAAACACATTAGCAGGGCCTCGAGCCCTGCATCTTTTTCTAATTTTATAAACATTTGGTTTGCACAAGGGTTGAGTAAACTCCAAGCGTGGAGTTGAAGACAAATGATGCAGCCTACTAAAACCAATTTTCTACAATGAGAAAAGCAAAGCCTAAAAAGCGTTTGGTTCTTCCCGATCCCGTTTACGGAGACCAGAAGGTTTCTAAGTTCGTTAACCACCTTATGTACGATGGTAAGAAGAATATCTCTTACGAAATCTTCTACAGCGCCCTCGCTATCGTAGGTGAAAAGATGAAGGATTCTGAAAAGTCAGCTCTCGAAATCTGGAAGGAAGCGCTTGCTAAGATTACTCCCCAGGTTGAAGTTAAGTCACGCCGTATCGGTGGTGCTACTTTCCAGGTGCCCACAGAAATCCGCCCCGACCGTAAGGAATCAGTTTCTATGAAGAACATGATCGGTTACGCTCGTAAGCGTGGTGGTAAGACTATGGCTGACAAGCTCGCAGCTGAAATCATGGATGCATACAACGAACAGGGTGGTGCATTCAAGCGTAAGGAAGATATGCACCGTATGGCAGAAGCTAACCGTGCGTTCGCTCACTTCAGATTCTAATCTCCCTAAATACTGAAAGACATGGCAAAAAATGATTTGCACTTGACGCGTAACATCGGTATCATGGCTCACATCGATGCCGGTAAGACTACAACGTCTGAGCGTATCCTCTTCTACACTGGTAAGACTCACAAGATCGGTGAAGTACACGAAGGTGGCGCTACAATGGACTGGATGGAGCAGGAACAGGAACGTGGTATCACTATCACTTCTGCTGCTACAACTACTTACTGGAACTACGCTAACACTCAGTATAAGATCAACCTCATCGACACTCCGGGACACGTTGACTTCACCGCTGAAGTAGAACGTTCACTCCGCGTGCTCGACGGTGCTGTTGCTGCATATTGTGCAGTAGGTGGTGTTGAACCTCAGTCTGAAACTGTATGGCGCCAGGCTGACAAGTACAACGTACCCCGTATTGCATACGTAAATAAGATGGACCGTTCTGGTGCTGACTTCTTCGAAGTTGTTCGCCAGATGAAGGCTGTGCTCGGTGCAAATCCTGCTCCCATCGCAATTCCTATCGGTGCTGAAGAAACATTTAAGGGTATCGTTGACCTCATCGACATGAAGGCTATCTTCTGGCACGATGAAACTATGGGTGCTGACTACAGCGTAGAAGAAATTCCCGCTAACCTCGTTGACGAAGCAGAAGAATGGCGTG
Source organism: Alloprevotella sp. (assembly GCA_045126825.1). Taxonomy (GTDB): domain Bacteria; phylum Bacteroidota; class Bacteroidia; order Bacteroidales; family Bacteroidaceae; genus Alloprevotella. The sequence goes on along the minus strand of JBGVPF010000064.1, from coordinate 3,942 downwards.
CGAAGCTCGTTGAATCAGCTGCTGAAACTGACGAAGCGCTCATGGAAAAGTTCTTTGAAGATCCCGCTTCAATTACTAAGGAAGAACTCGTTGCTGCTATCCGTAAGGCTACTCTCGCAATGGATATCGTTCCTATGACTTGTGGTTCTTCATTTAAGAACAAGGGTGTACAGAAGTTGCTCGACTACGTTTGTATGTTCCTTCCCTCTCCCATGGACGGGGGTGCTACAATCGGTACAAACCCCGACACTGGTGCAGAAGAAAGTCGTATGCCTTCTGAAGACGAAAAGACTTCAGCTCTTGCGTTTAAGATTGCTACTGACCCCTATGTTGGTCGCTTGACATTCTTCCGTGTATACTCTGGTAAGGTTGAAGCTGGTTCTTACATCTACAACGTTCGTTCAGGTAAGAAGGAACGTGTATCTCGCCTCTTCCAGATGCACTCAAGCAAGCAGAATCCTGTTGACGTTATCGCTGCTGGTGATATCGGTGCAGGTGTAGGTTTCAAGGATATCCGTACTGGTGACACGCTTTCTTCTGAAGATGCACCCCTCGTACTCGAATCTATGGACTTCCCCGATCCCGTTATCGGTATCGCAGTTGAGCCTAAGACTCAGAAGGACCTCGATAAGCTTTCTAACGGTCTTGCTAAGCTCGCTGAAGAAGACCCCACATTCACAGTTAAGACTGACGAACAGTCTGGTCAGACTGTAATCTCTGGTATGGGTGAACTTCACCTCGATATCATTATCGACCGTCTTAAGCGTGAATTCAAGGTAGAATGTAACCAGGGTAAGCCCCAGGTTAACTACAAGGAAGCTATCACGAAGACAGTTAACCTCCGCGAAGTTTACAAGAAGCAGTCTGGTGGTCGCGGTAAGTTCGCTGATATCATCGTTAACGTTGGTCCCGTTGATGAAGACTTCACACAGGGTGGTCTCCAGTTCGTAAACAAGGTAACTGGTGGTAACATTCCTAAGGAATTCATCCCCTCTGTACAGAAGGGCTTCGAAAACGCTATGAAGAGCGGTGTGCTCGGTGGTTATCCCCTCGACAGCCTCAAGGTTGAATTGCTCGATGGTTCATTCCACCCCGTTGACTCTGACCAGTTGTCATTCGAAATCGCAGCGCTCCAGGCTTACAAGAACGCTTGCGCACAGGCAGGTCCCGTATTGATGGAACCCCTCATGAAGTTGGAAGTTGTAACTCCCGAAGAAAACATGGGTGACGTTATCGGTGACTTGAACAAGCGTCGTGGTCAGGTTGAAGGTATGGAAAGCAGCCGTTCAGGTGCTCGCGTAGTTAAGGCTAAGGTGCCCCTCGCAGAAATGTTCGGTTATGTAACTGCACTCCGTACTATCACTTCTGGTCGTGCAACATCTTCTATGACTTACCACAGCCACATCGCACTCTCTGCGAACATCGCTCGTGAAGTTCTCGAAGAAGTTAAGGGTCGCGTAGACCTCGTGAAGTAATTCACATCCTAATAAACAATCACTACTTTACGCGCAGGCAGGCTAACGAATGACTCTTAGCCTGTACTGCTCGGAAAGCTTAAAACACTAAAATAAAATGAGTCAAAAAATTCGTATCAAGTTGAAGTCTTACGACCACACGCTCGTTGACAAGTCAGCAGCTAAGATCGTGGCATCAGTTAAGGCTACAGGTGCAGTAGTTAGCGGTCCAATTCCTCTCCCTACTCGCAAGCGTATCATCACTGTTAACCGTTCTACATTCGTTAACAAGAAGTCACGCGAACAGTTTGAAGTATCTACTTTCAAGCGCCTCATCGACATCTACAGCTCTACTCCTAAGACTGTTGATGCTCTCATGAAGCTCGAACTCCCCTGCGGTGTTGAAGTAGAAATCAAGGTGTAGTTTTTAGACTTTGACTTGTGTTCAAAGCAGATTGTTGTCAACAGTCAACTGACTAAGACAACGGACTGTGCGAATCAAGAATAACGTCCTGCAAAAGTTTTCCTTTTGCAGGATTTTTTTTGGATGAGTGATGAATTGGCATAGGGGTTATAGTATTTATAGTGACTATAGTTCCTATACCTTTTCCATAACCCCTTACAATAATCCCCATGAAGCAAGAACGCATTCCTTCTTCCATAGTTTCTTTTGTGCCGCTGCTTGTGCTGGTGGCACTCCTCTCCGTGACCATTTATGCCTTTGGTGACGGTGCTCTTTCGGGCGGCAGTCAGATTTGTTTGCTCGTCGCTTCAGCGGTATGTGCCACCATTGGGATGTGGCGTTATGGCGTTGCTTGGAAGACGTTTGAGCATGCCATAGAGACGAACGTAAAGCGCGTCACGGAGGCCGTGTTTATTCTTCTAATGATTGGAGCACTCTCTGGTATTTGGATGATAAGTGGTGTCGTGCCTACGATGATTTATTACGGTCTTCAGATTATCCATCCTGCGTTTTTCCTACTCACTACCTGTGTGCTCTGTTCTGTGGTGTCACTGATGACTGGTAGTTCGTGGACCACAGTTGCCACTATCGGAGTGGCGCTTATTGGTATCGGTCAGGCACAAGGATTTCACGAGGGGTGGGTTGCCGGAGCAATCATCTCGGGTGCCTATTTCGGGGATAAGATGTCACCACTCTCCGACACCACCGTATTGGCGTCATCAACCGTAGGCGTGCGCCTCTTCACGCATATCCGTTATTTGGTTTATACCACGATACCCGCGCTCTTCTGTGCCCTTGTGGTCTATCTCATCGCAGGTTTTACGCTCCCCGCAGGTGATGCTACTTCTATCCAAAGTTATGCTGCTGCGCTTGATGCCAAGTTCGACATCACCCCCTGGGCGTTGATAGTCCCCTTGCTTACGGCAGTGATGATTTGGAAGCGCCTGCCTTCGCTTATCACGCTCTTCCTTTCCACACTGATGGCCATAGTCTTTGCACTGCTTTACCAACCCAATGTGTTATTAGAAATCGCCTCAAGTGGAACGGGTGCGCTGGCATTATTTAAGGGAACGATGCAATCTGTATTTGGGACAACTCAATTAGAGATGGGCACTGCCGAACTCAACGACCTTGTGAGTACGGGCGGCATGGCTGGAATGATGGACACGATATGGTTAATCCTTTGCGCCATGTGCTTTGGTGGCGTGATGTCGGCAAGTGGCTTCTTGGCGGGAATCTCCCGTGTGTTCCTCAGTTTCGTGCGCCGCACCTTTAGTCTCGTAGCGTCAACGGTAGGTTCGGGACTTTTGTTCAACATCGTTACTGCCGACCAATACATTTCCATCATCCTTACGGGGAATATGTTTAAGGAAACCTACCACAATAATGGTTATGAAGCGCGCCTCTTGAGTCGCACGACGGAAGACGCCGTGACCGTTACTTCGCCACTCATTCCCTGGAATACGTGCGGTATGACGCAGGCAACGGTAATGGGTGTGGCTACATGGACTTATCTGCCCTACGCAGTCTTTAATTACCTCTGCCCGGTGTTCTCAATTATTGTCGCTGTAACAGGTTTTAGAATCTTTAAGAAACTTCCATCTGCGGAGAATTAAACCCTACTGAAAAAGGAGAAATGACCATGCCCGTTGTTGGCGCATTCAGTCATTTCTCCTTTTTCCTTTTTCATTTCTACCTTTTGGCACGCTAAATGTGAGAAAAAAACGTTATATTCGCATCGTAATGTAGGGACGCATGCGATTGAGTTTGCAATTGAATGTGTCGGACGCACGAGCCGTGCGTCCCTACATCGTCCCAATGTGGGCAATTCGTTATGCTCTCAAGTGGAATATTCGCGATGCAATGTAGGGACGCACGGTTCGTGCACTGCTGTCCCAAAGATTTTCGCAAACCATCTCGTATTTGCTAAAATATCAACAACTTATAAAGAAAAATATTTACGGAAGATTTTAGAATGGAGTATTGTGCTAATTTCATACAAACTTTCATTTTGTCACAATATGC
>JBGVPF010000063.1:0-13727 GCA_045126825.1 Alloprevotella sp. | reverse complement strand
TAAAATTTATCTCTTTATTTTAGAGAACACGAATTCCACGAACCGAAGGTCGCGCAAGTCAATCCTTGCGGGGGGGATATCTTGCTTATCGCATACGAACTAAAGGTCGAGAAAGCAATTGCACGAATACCATCCGGATGGTAAAAATTCGTGCTATTCGCCTCTGATTAAGAAATGTTCATCCCGCATGGAGATTCGTGTTATTCGTGGAATTCGTGTTCTCTTAAACATAGAAATTCTCGTTTTTTTCGGTTGAATATCTATGAGGGGACTTGTATGAGTACAACTATCCATCAAACAAAGAGTTATCTATATTTACCGGACAGCAATAATTATTACCATATTATTTAAACCTCATAACCTCCCCGAAACAATTAAAGGAACTGCTATTTCAACAATTCCTTTATTGTAGCCTCCCATTCTTTGGGGAGTACGTCGCGTTTGAGGATGGTGCCGTCCTTATCGACTACGATGAAGGCGGGCATTTGGCGGAGTCCGAAGGTGGAGACGAGGGGCGAGAGCAGTGCCTGCTGGTCGCAGATGATGGGGGCATGGACGGTGTCGTACTTGAGGTAGCGCTCGCAGTCCTTGCGCGAGGGGTCGAGCGAGACGAGGAGGAAGTTGACTTCCTTGCCGTACGTGCGCTGCAAATGGTCGAGGTTGCGCAACTGCTTGCGCATATCTCTTACCCACGTTGCCCACAGGACGATGATCGTGGGTTTGCCTTCGAACTGGGCGTTGGTCAGCGTGTCGCCCGTGAGGCTGATTTCCTCGAAGGTGGGGAGTTTCTGCCCCACGGCGCAGAGCAGTTGGGGCGTGAAGCGTACGAGCATCGCGCGGAGGAGGGGGTTGTCGGGTTGCGCCACAGAGAGCGTGTCGAGCAGGGGTTGCACTTCTGCGTAGACGGGATTCCTGGCCTTCACAAAGTATTCGCGGAAGACGGCTACGGCGGCTTGCGTCTGGACATTGTCGTAGATGAACTGCTGGGCGGCAAGGCGGCGCTCGCTTTCGCTCTTACGGTTGGTGGCGTGGCGGAACTCGGTAAGGAGTTCGTTCTCCTTCGTGCCCTTGATGACCGTCTCCGAAAGGTTGGAGGCGTCGGCAACGAGTTCTACCTCACTACCGGGTTCGGCAACGAGGAGCATCTCGGAAAAGTTGGGGTAAAGCAGGGTCAACACCTCGGGCGCCGTGAGTTTGCGCTCATAGGTAAACGCTCCGCCGCGCACGCGGATGGTATCAACTCGGGGATTCATGCTCCCCTCGGCGTAGACGTAGAGGTCTACTTGCTTTACGTTCTTAATAGTGCCCTCGAGGGTCATCACGTCGCTGTCGTAGTGGCATCCCACAAGGAGAGCGAGCGCCGCGAGGAGGGCGAGGATGGATTGTTTCACTGCAAGGAGAGGATTTGTTCGATAATATCGCGGTTGTTTGCCAAGCGGGGCACCTTGTGTTGCCCACCTAATTTGCCCTTGCTCTTCAACCAGTCGTTGAACAAGTTGGGGCGCGCTACGACAATCTCCAGGGGTTGGAGCGTAAGGTCTTTGTAGCGCTTGGCTTCGTAGTCGGAGTTGATGCTCTGCAGGCTTTCGTCGAGCAACTTGGCGAAGGCTGCAATGTCGGCGGGCTGGCGGTCGAACTCTATCACCCACTGGTGGCGACACTTGCCGTCGTTGTCCATAAATACGGGAGCAGCGGTGTATTCCTTCACCACGGCGCCCGTCTGCTTGCACGCCATGTCAAGCCCCTTCTCGGCATTGTCTACAATAAGTTCTTCACCAAAGGCATTGATGAAGCACTTGGTGCGACCCGAAATGATAAACTTATAGGGGTTTGCCGAAGTAAACTTCACGGTGTCGCCAATCTGGTAGCGCCAAAGGCCGCAGGTGGTGGAGATGAGGATGGCGTAGTTCTTGCCTGCCTCCACCTTCCACAGCGGTACGACATGACCTTCGGGATTGTCGAGGTGTTCGAGGGGAATAAACTCGTAGAACACGCCGTAGTCCAACATGAGGAGCATCGCCTTGTCGGCGGGGTCGTTCTGAATGCCAAAGAAGCCCTCGGAAGCGTTGTAGGTTTCCATATAGTGCATCTTCGCACTGGGAATGAGGCGTTCGTACTGCTCACGGTAGGGCGTGAACGCCACACCTCCGTGGAAGAACACTTCAAGGTTGGGCCACACCTGGTCCAACGTCTCCTTGCCCGTAATTTCAAGCACACGGTGAATCACCGCCATCATCCATGAGGGCACACCTGAGATGTTGGTGACGTCCTTGTCCTTGGCGTATTCAGCAATGAGGTCGCGCTTCTGTTCAAAGTCGGAGAGGAGTGCCACTTCCTTCTTGGGGATGCGGAAGAAGTTGACCGCAGGGCTGATGTTCTCAATCAAAATTGCCGAGAGGTCGCCCACGAGGGAATCTTTCGTGTCGTAATTGGGCGCGTGACTACCACCGAGGATGAGCGCACGGCCGTCAAAGATGCGGCTCTTGGGGTTGTTGCGCAGGTAAAGGGCTACAACATCGGCGCCCCCCTTATAGTGGGTGTCTTTCAAGTAAGCCTTGCTCACGGGGATGAACTTACTCTTGTCGTTCGTCGTTCCCGACGACTTGGCATACCACTTTACGCGCCCCTTGCAGAGCACGTCCTTCTCCCCATGGCGCATGCGGTCGATGGGTTCCTTGAGCGTTTCGTAATCGTTGAGGGGTACAGCCACCGCAAAGTCTTCGTACGACTTCAGATCGGCATAACCGTATTTCTTCCCCCACTCCGTCTTCGCCGCATTCTTGATAAGGCGCGCGAGAACGGCACGCTGGATTTCTTCAGCGTGGGTAAAGTATCGGTCAATCTTCTTGGCGCGGCGCAAAAGGGCGGGACGCGCAAACGAGGTGAGATTCATTTTTTAGAATATGGGATTTAGGAAAAATTATGCGGGAGATAATTCAAATTATTTGAGGAATAAATCGAATTATAAGAGACATCGTTTTTACGCTTACTTAACCGCAGCCTTAAAGGTGCTTGCCGGGATGCCCGCACCGTTAATTAAATTGGCGTCAGTAAAGGGTTTCCATCCGTAGCGCACACTGACGGGAGTCTTCACCGCCTTTGCGCTCACCTTAATCTGGTTGCCCTTGATTTCTGCGGTAGCGGGGTGGAAAATACCGTCTGCGCCTGCTACTTCAAAGCCACGAAGGGGAGCGCCGTCGGCAGTCTTCATGCCCTCTGCGTTTGCAAAGTTAATCAAAATCGCAGTGCCTTTCACCTGAATGCCGGTACATTTTGGACCTTCGGCAACAAGTTGCTTGCCAAAGCTGTTTCGGAGCGCTTGAAGGGCAAGTCGTTGTCCGACGGGGCGCTTGTTTCGCGGATGTACGTCAGTTTCGTGTCCGAGGTCGCTACTTACTGCCATCCAAGTGTAGGGCAATGTTTCGGCAAGGCGACGCTGACTGTCGCGGAAGTGGGGCCAAGAATGGCGGGGCGCGATGCTGCTGAGTTGCACGAAGTAGAAGGGCAAATTAGGTTCGTTAAAATAGTTGCGCCAACTCTTTTCGAGGAGCGTAAAGAGCTGTTCGTGGAGTTCTACATTGTGGGCGTTGCTCTCACCCTGGTACCAAATCACACCCTTTGGGTTCAGGCCTTTCAAGGGGCGCATACCCGCATCAAAAAGGTAGTGAGGCATGAAGGGATGACGCTGCAAGGGCATTTTGCTTGCCGCCACATTGCGCTTTGCTCTGCCACGCGCCCAATCCTGTCCGAAGTCGCCCTCCGTCCAGCGGTAAAGCACTTGCGGGAAATCGAATTCAAGCGTACGGCGGTCAATCCAGCTTTCCGTAGTTGAACCTCCCACGGCATTAAGTACGAGGCCGACGTGCACACCCAGGCTGTCCGCCAAAGTCTTTCCGAAGTGGTAAGCAATAGCCGAGAAATCGCCCGCCGCTTCGGGCGAACAGAGTTCCCACTTTGCGGGGTGGAAATATTCCAAACGGTTGACCTTTTCACACACCTCCACCGACCACTCATTGTCGTAGGTATCGGTAATGCCACGCATATTGTAGAAGTGGAGCAAAGGCTGATTCGCCGCCGCTTCACAGTCTTCCTTCGCCGTCGTGCAGTTCTTCAGGCGCCACTCCATGTTGCTCTGCCCCGAGCATACCCAAATGTCGCCCATCCACACATTATTGATTTCAATCGTACGCTTCTTGGTGCGCACTGTGAGCTTGTAGGGACCACCTGCAGGCATCTCGGGAAGCGTAACTTCCCACTGTCCTTGCGCAGAAGCGTAAGCCTTGGCCTTCTTGCCGCCCAACGACACGTCAACACGCTCACTGACATCCGCCGTTCCCGAAATGCGAATCGGCTCGTCGCGCTGGATGACCATGTTGTCGGAATAATACGTCGGGAGTTTCACACCGCCGAAATCACCCGTGATGTGCTTATACACCTCTTCCGCCAAAATCAAAGCGCCATCCGCATTGGGATGCAACCCATCGGGGAAAAGGTCATAGCGTGCGTGGAGCGGAGCAAAGAAGTCGATAAGCCCCACACCCGTTGCCGCAGCCACCTGCTCAATATGCCCCTGAATTTGCTCATGCCAGTCGCGCGTGCCACTCTGGTAGCGACGGTGGTCATGAGATATGGGAGTCATGCGACAAATCCACACTTTCGCCTCGGGGTTTGCCACCTTGAACGAATCAATAAGGGCAATGTAGTCCGCATTAAACTCGTCGCGGAAGTTAGGCCAGTTGCGCGGGTCGGTATCGTTGAGACCGAGGTGAATCACCACGATGTCCGCCTTAAAGTCTACCGCTTTGCGAAACTCGGGCACCTTCATGTAAGGACGATGCCCCTTACGGAGGAGCGTAGAACCCGAATGCCCGAAGTTTTCCACCTTATAACCGTCGCCCAACATCGCCTGAAGGCGCACGGGATACGCCTTTTCAGCACGGTCGGGGATTCCCATACCATACGTTACGCTATTGCCAACACACGCCACGCGGATGGTGTCGGCAGCATAGAGCAAGCACACACTGAGAGTTAAGAACGTCAGAAGAGAAAGCAGTCGTTTCATTGTTGCGTAGATATTAGAAAATGGACTACGGAGCAGGTTTTACCTGCATCCGAAGTAGTAAAAACTATATAGGAGTTAAATCAAATTATCTGGGGAATAAATCAAATTATCTCCAAGACAATTTGCAGGATAGTGAGGCTTCTTTTCACACCTTCCCTACTCGCCTCTACCAGCCGCCGTAATCAGGTCTGCAAGGCGGTCGTTGAAGTCGGTCTGACTCATCAAATCCTCCAAGGTAATGTGCATGCGGTAACACCAATAGTGGTGCGGATTGGCAGGGATGTTGATGCGCTCGGCATGTGGGTTGGGATAGCGCAAATTTTCGTCTATCGAGAGCCAGTCTTGCCATGCCAACACCGTGAGGAGGGAGGGCGCTTCAAGGTGGCGCTGAACGACCTCTGCACAAAGTGCTGCCGTAGCCACCGCAGGGCAATCTTCGCCGTGTCCGAGTTCGGTGTGGAAGAAGCGACGGGTAATCGCAGCGTCTTCCTCCCACCATCCGCGGAGCGTCGCCATATCGTGGGTAGAAATGGTGCTTACCGCGCGGTAGGGGTACTCCCAAACGTGACCAAACTCGCACGAGGGGTCTTTCGGCATACGCTGAATTTCGAGGCTCATGATTTGGAGTTGGTTCATCACCCAAGGCACGCAGTCGGGCACCATACCCAAGTCTTCGCCACACGCCAACATGGGCGCGGCAGTCAGGAGTGCGGGCAACTTCTTCATTGCTTCGCCATACCAGAAGGCATTGTGGCGGCGGTAGAAGTAATCATCGTGCAAGCGCTTGAAGGCCTCGCGTTCCTGCCAGTTGAGTTGGGTGTAAACGGGGGCAGTGTGCCCCAAAATGCGGGGGTGGAACTTGCTGGCATCCTTGCGGTCGGGCACGAAGAGCACGTTGTTGATCAAGGCATAAAGTCCCTGTTGCATCTCCGCCCAATTCTCGAGGTCGTAACCGTCGGTGGGCACCAACGCCTGCACCTTGCGTTGCGTGTTGCAGGTGTCCTTCAACTGCCAAGTGCCGTCCTCCGCCGCTTCCAAGAAGTGTTCGCGCACATAAGCCGCATGATCGTGGAAGGTAGCGTCAACAAGGGCGTCGTTGATATAGGGTTGCGTCATCAATTCGGGACGGAAGGGCAAACCATAGCTTTCAATTTCTGAAACAGACATCGGCAGTGCGGGCACAAACTGACCGAGCATGCCCTGAACGGAATGTGTGGGGATTTCCCAAATGCGGAAGAAGCCCAAGATGTGGTCAATGCGGTAAGCCGTGAAGTATTCTGCCATTTTGCCAAAGCGGCGCTGCCACCAAGCGTAGTTGTCCGCCGCCATAACGTCCCAATCGTAAGTGGGGAAGCCCCAGTTCTGACCGTCGGCAGAGAAGGCGTCGGGCGGTGCTCCCGCCTGTCCGTTCATATTGAAGTAATGGGGTTCTACCCACGCCTCAACGCTGCAACGGTTAATGCCAATGGGGATGTCGCCCTTGAGAATGACGCCCTGCGCTTGGGCATAGCGGCTCACATCGAGGAGTTGGATGTGAAGGAGGTACTGCAGGAAGCAATAGAACGCCACGTCGGGATTGTTTTTCGCCAGGCGCTCCACCTCTTCTTTGTTGTACACGGAATAGTTCTGCCAATCGCGGAAATCAGACGTGTTATTCTGGTCGCGCAAATAGGAGAAGGCGGCATAGGGCACGAGCCAATGGGCATTCTCGCGCATAAATTCGGCATAGTCCTTGGTAGCGGTAAAGACTTCGCCCTTGGTGTCAAAAAACTCACGCAAGTAGCGGCGCTTCTGCGTGTTTACCTCTACGTAATCCACCTCTGCCAAAGCATTGAGGGCGTTAAAGCGGTGCCAATATGCCGCTTCCGCCTCTTGATCATTGAGTCCGCCCAACTGACGGAGGTCAATGTACATGGGGTGGAAGGCATAGATGGAAATGCTGTTGTAGGGGTAGGAATCGAGGGGCGAATGCGTTGCCGTAGTGTCGTTGATGGGCAAAATCTGCAAGACATGCTGCTTCGTTTGCAAGCACCAATCGACCATCGTTCTCAAATCGCCAAAGTCGCCCACGCCCTGACTGCCCTCACTTCGGAGTGAGAACACGGGGATGGCGGTACCTGCCACGCGGATTCCCGTTGAGGGGAAATACACTTCGATTTCCTTCGTGTGGTGAAAGGCTGCGCCCTCAATATGGGGCAAGTACAGGCGGCGGTTGTCGCCTCCCTCCCACTCTGCCACCTCAAGCGAACCACGCTTTAAGGCAACAAACTTATAAGCCGCGGCATCAGAAAGGTCGGAAGGGTCAATCACGGCATGCCATACGTTGGGCTGCACCTCGGTCAACTGAAGCGCCTTCTGGGGCACCCAATTACCGAGCAGTTTTCCCTCACCCACCATCGTGAGCACCTGATTTTTCTTACTGATGCAAGGACAATAGACGCGCACAACGATGCCCGACGGCTGCTCTGCGGGAATGGGCTTTGCAGTCGCCACTCCCTGGTTGGAGAATGCCGAACTGAAGAGGTAAGAGGCGTAAGGGAGGTCACGCCAAGAGTCGCTCACGACATAGTGTGCGCCCACCTGCTTGGCGAGGCGGAAACTGTGGGGCAAGCGTCCGAGTTCCGTGCGCACCACCTGCGCTCCGCGACACACGACATAGCGGTAATTCACCATCGTTGCGCCCTGAAGCGCCACGTCGTACGTACCACTCCAATGCTCACCATCGTCCGTAGAAAGCATCAGCGGACTGTCGAATCCGTCGAGCATGACGCCCAACTGTTCTCCCGCCTGTGTGCGGTAAGGTATTTTGAAGGAAATTTTCATTATAAAAGGTTGTAAGATATTTAAGGGGGAAGGTTATGAGGTTATGAGGTGAGAGATGAAAGATGAGAGATGAAAGATGAGAGTTGAGAGATGAGATGTATTCACTATTGGGTACTCCTCACTACTAACTACTCACTACTAACTCCTCACTCCTCACTACAAATTTGATAGCGGCAAGCGCCTACAACACCACCACAATCTCAATATCCGCAAAGTTAATATTTATTGGCGAGGGTAGCAAATTATTCTTAAATATTACTTCTATATAACAAACGCTTGTTTCAGGGGAGAAAACTCTATTGATTGATAATTTGTCTCACGCAGACTACGCAAAGGGCGAGGAAATTTATTTGCACACGGAACTGAAAGTCGCTGTCCGAACTTGTGAGGGGAAAGCAATGCACGGAAGGACACAGAGAGCAAGTAGTAGGTAGTAAGTAGTAGATAGTAGTCCATGCGGGAAATTCGCTTGACTTGTAGGGACGCACGGCTCGTGCGTCCGCATCAAAGGGGATTTTTCGCGAGCACCCAATTGAAAGTTCGTGCGTCCGTAGCAATGGAGAATTTCCGTGAGTATCCAATCGCAACCTCGTATGTTTTTGGACGCACGAGCCGTGCGTCCCTACAGGTCAAGTGATTTCCCGCATGCTAATGAGACACCATAATATGACGTCTCTACGTTCGCTATATGTCCCGCATGGTATTAGTGTAAATTAGTGTCCATTCGTGGCTAAAAAACATACGCGCAGATAGGTGAAGATACGTGGAGCCTTTTCTGTGTATTCCGTGAGTTCCGTGTGAGAATAAAATATGTTCTTTTGTTCTTCTGTCCAAAAAAACTGTGTATTCCGTGAGTTCTGTGTGAAACGATAATTTTGACAGAAGAGCACAAAAAATAAAGGTGTTACACAATATTAAATCATCTTAAAAAACATAAAATCACTACACGGTTCTTTCAAAAAAACGTACCTTTACAACGTGGTACTATGCAATCACGCAAAGGAATTATTCAAGCACTTAATTTCCAAACACTTAAAATAATCATTCATCACTATTTAATAATCATCTTATGAAGACAAACAAATGTATAGCAGTTTGTTTCCTGGCTTCATGTTTAGCGACCTCCGCGATTGCCGAACAAACGGTAACGCTAACAACAAGCAAAGCTGCAGGAGAGAAAATGCGACTCATGGTGAATCCTAAAGGCACCATGAGTGTAAACTGGGGGGATGGCACCTTCATTGAATACCCCGGAACAACTGAAAGTTTTAGATTTCTTGAAGGCGAAGTTAAGGGTGACACCATCGTAATCAAGGGTAGCGAATTGAGTTGGGACTTGTTAGGTTGTGCAGGACAGAACATCGTAACAATTGACGTTTCTGAAGCTCCAGAACTTCGCTCTCTGTATTGCCAGAATAACGAAATCAAAGCCTTGGCGGTGTCAAAAACGAAAGATTTAACCGACCTCAATGCCTCCAACAATCTGTTGGCAAAGACAGGGGTTAAGCCCACCACGCATACCCAAATGGAAAATCTTGACCTTTCGGGTAATGAGTTAAAAAACAATGGTTCGGGAACAACGTTTACCTTCAACACAGAAAACATTCAACGCCTGAACATCACGGGTAACAAAATTACGACAGTCACTATCACAAATGCCACACAATTGGACGCCCTCTATTGCGCTGGCAACACGGTGAAGAGTCTTAATTTCAAAACAACGCCCAACCTCACTACGGTTTGCTGCGAAAACAATGCCATTACCAAGTTTACAGCACTTGACTCGCTTAAGGCCTTGCAAACGTTTATCGCTAACGACAACAAAATCGCAGGCACACTTGACTTCAGCAACAGCACAGCATTGAACACCGTAAATGTGGCGAACAACAACATTGAAAGTGTAATCCTTCCCAACAAGTCTCTCACGGCTTACGACTGTAGCAACAACAGCCTTACTTTCGGTTCGCTCCCCAAGACCGTACCTGCGTATGCAAACTACTCACCGCAGGCGCCCATCATCATCACCGATGGTATGAAGAAGACGGCAGACGGTGTGCCCTACATGGACGTGTGCCCAAGTTATGCCGACCGCAATAAGGCGGAATACGTACTTGACCTTTCTGTTTATAGGGAAGGACCTGGACATTCCACATCTGGTGCCACAATTGAAGCGTTCGCTATTGAAGATGACGGCACAGAACGCGAATTGAGCAGAGCGGGTGCTACCAATCCTAATAACGACTACGCCTTTACGAACGGTAAGATTGCTTTTCTCCATCCCCAAAAGCGTGTTGTCATCAAGGTAACACACAGCAAGTACAAAGACCTCGTATTGGTCAGCGATGCGTTCTGCGTTGGTGAAGACATAGCAACAGACATTAACGACGTTACCACAGCAGCAAACAACCTTGAGGTGCTCACACAAAAGGGATATGTTACGCTCAATGCCAATGTCCGCACCCTCGTCAACATCATCGACATGAGTGGTAAAAAGGTTTGGGGTGGTGTCGTTGTAGGAACAACAACCATCAACCTCCCAACAGGTGTCTACATTATTAACGGTAAAAAATATAGCATCTAATGAAAAAAATCATACTATCTGCCGTTGCTGCGCTCCTGCTCATGAGTGCACCAGCCACTACATACGCCCAGGACGCAACACCCATCCCCACGATTGCTGCGCCCCATAAGCAAACCATCAACTACCGAGAGCGCACACTTTGCTATGCCTTCCCTGCAAACGTTGAATACACCGTTGAGACGAATGCATCATGGATCTCCATTCATCAAGAAGACAATGGGAATATCTACATCCATGCATCCCAGAACTTTGAGAATGAAGACCGCATAGGCGAAGTGATCTTCAGGAACGAAGCGCTCAACATTTCGGAAAAGATGACGCTCACCCAAACACGTGATGAGTCTGTAGAAACAATTCCTACCGACGAAACCGTGAAACCGTCTTCAGTCACTGCCAATACGTATCAGAATGGACAAGGGGCAAACCTCACCATTGACAATAACCTGAATACCATTTGGCACTCTGCGTGGAATCCTACCGTCTTTGTGGTATCGGCAGACAACCCTGCAGAACTCGTCTACACCTTCCCCAGCACTACAGAACAGATTGACTACATCGAATACATCCCCCGTCAAGATGTTGTGAACGGTGCGTTTGGTGAAGTGGACGTTTACATCAAGAGCCAAGGCGATGCTGATTATACACTCCATGCTTCCTACGACTGGAAGATGACGATGAGCATCAAGCGCGTCAACTTCAAGGACGGATGGAAGAATCCTCGCAATGTGAAGTTTGTCATCAAGAGCGGTAATGGCAATTTTGCCACCTGTGCCGAAATGCGCTTTTGCGTGAAGAACACAGCGCTGCAGAACGACTTCTCTGTATTCGCCGACGATGTTTACACCACCCTTAAGGAAGGCGTGACACAGGCTGATATTGACAAGATTTCAAACTCCTTTGCTCGCACCCTCGCACAGCGCATCTTCGAGGGTGATTACAATACGGAATACCGTGTTGCTGAATACCAGCCCAAGTTACACTACGACCGCTTGAGCGAAATGTTCTGCACACCCGGTAAGCGCTACAGCCAATATGAAGGTATTACGGGCATCAACATCTCAAGAGGTAAGCATGCCGTAATCGTGAGCGGTATTCCCGAAGGACAAACAGTGGACCTCAAGGTGATGGCATGGTGGGTAGGTAAGGAAGGTAGCAACTTTGACGGTGGTAACCCCTACCCCACAAACTATGCCCTCCAAAACGGTATCAACATCATTGACTACACCTACGAATACGACGGCCTTGCCTACATCGGCTACTACACCTTTGATGATCCCAAGGCGCTTCCCAATATCAAGGTGCACTTCGTAAACGGACAGGTAAACGGTTACCTCAGTCCCGACAAGACCAACGAAGAAATGTACGAAATCTGCGCCAACGCTCGCAACTACTGTATGGACATCAGCGGTACAAAGGTGCAACAGATATGGACTTCTGCCGGTCTCAGAGACTACTGTAAGGCTATCGACGGTTCACTCGGTTATCGCCAATACATCGCTGCCATCGACTCACTCATTCAGTGGGAGCACGACGAAATCGGGTTTACAAAGTACGGACGCATACCCGAAAACCGCACGATGGCGTATGTAAACTTCACCTACTACATGTTCCAGGGCGCCCTTGGCGTATCCTTCCACCGCGACCAGGAGTCACGCGTATTGAACTGCAGAACCATCATGACGCGCGACGACGATGCCATCTGGGGACTCTCACACGAATGGGGACACCAACACCAGATGCATCCCTACCTCTGCTGGAGCGGACTTGGAGAAGTTTCTAACAACATATTCTCCTACTACAACATCATGCACATGGGCTACAACTCATCGGACAAGATTAACGACTGGCCTCGTGCACGCAAATTGTTCTACGAAGACACGCCCTCAAAGGACGGCAAGCAAATCAGTAGTTCACGCGGTTATGCCTACAACAATGCCAAGAGCAATGCTTCGCTCTTCAGTTATAGCCCCAAGATGCGCGACCTCTGTTTAGCAATGAAGGATTCTGTAGTAACTTCTTATGCCTCTAACCCCCTCCGCGCCGTAGCACTTCACGATGCAACACCCTACCAAACGAGTGTGGGTTATGTGCTCAACTCCTTCATCATGTTGGGTAACTATGCCAAGATTCACCTCCAGAAGCCCGGAGCAGCGGAAGGTACAAAGTATTTGGATTTCTACCCCGACCTCTTCGAATCACTCCGCCGCATGGGTTATGAAGGTGGTTCTGACATCGAAAAGCAAGATGGATGGGACAAGTATGAACTCATCTTCCACGCACAGTATGCCACACACGACAATGGCTACAAGCTCCTCAAGGAAAAGTTCCCCACTTCATGCTGGATTACCGACAGATATGTAGACGGTCAGTATCGCGGAGACAACGAAAACGTGGTGCCCGCAATGCTCAACTTCATCCGCAAGGCGTCTCGCCTCTATGGTTACAACCTCTTCCCCTACTTCGAACGCCATGGCTACCTCCGCAACGTAGCGCTTTACATCAACGACTACTCATGGGGATACTACGTAATGACCATGGAAATGTACAACGAGTTTAAGGCAGACATGGATGCCCTCGTTGCCGACGGCACCCTCAAGGAAATGCCCGAAGGCATGGTATACGACATGATGTATTGCGAAGACCTCAACAACAGATCAACAGGTGTAACACGCTATCCCACACCTGAAATTCCGAACTAAAAGACCGTGACCTAAAACTGAAAAGAGGGTGTGTCGAAATGAAAATTTCGGCACACCCTCTTAAGTTGTGTAAGAGTGAGCAAAATGCGAGGCGCTGAAATTGAGGATGACGGTCATGTACTGACGTACATGACCAAAAAAGTCTCCACGTATTGGCGCGTATCTACTCGTATTTTTTTGAGCCACGAATGGGCACGAATTTACACTAATGCCTTGCGGAGCTATATCAGTGAGTAGGTAGTAGTTAGTAGTGAGTAGTGAGTAACGCCATGCGGAATGAAATAGACATTGGAGATACTTCCCTGAAAGGGATAAAGTCCATAGCCCAATGGCAAGCGACTTTAGGAGCGTCGCCTTGGGTGGTTGATGAGGGGGAATTGCGCCCTGTAAAGGGCAAAAGTCCTAAGTGGCAGACAGGACGTTTTTTACTTTTGCCCCTAATAGGGCGCACCATGCGGGTGATGCCTACCCAGGGTGTCGCCTCACTCCGTTCGCCTTGCCCTGGGCTATGGACTCTCTGGGCTTTCAGCCCGTCACTCGCCACTAAACTAATTGGGAGTTA
>JBGVPF010000062.1:0-6535 GCA_045126825.1 Alloprevotella sp. | reverse complement strand
GAGGGATTGCAGAAGTTCGTCGTAGAAAAGGGATTAGACGTTGGTTTCGCCTACGACGGCGATGCCGACCGCTGCCTCTGTGTAGATGAGCAGGGCAACGTGGTGGACGGCGATAAGATTCTCTACGTGTCGGCGGCTTATCTCAAGGAGCGCAACCAGTTGGACAACAATACGGTGGTGGCTACGGTTATGTCGAACATAGGCCTGTTTAAGGCGCTCGACAAACTTGGAATTGACTACGCCAAAACCGCTGTGGGCGACAAGAATGTCTACGACTACATGGCGGCACACAATAACATTATCGGAGGTGAGCAGTCGGGACACGTGATTTTCGCCAAGCATGCTTCAACTGGCGACGGCATCCTCACGAGTCTCAAAATCATGGAAGTCATGCTCGCCAAGAAGCGCAAACTCTCCGAACTCACAGCGCCCGTCAAACTCTATCCCCAGTTGCTCGTCAATGTGCGCGTGACGGATAAGAAGTTGGTGATGGCGGCTCCCCTTGTTATCGAAGCGGTAAAGAAGGCGGAAGCACAACTTGAGGGTAACGGCAGAATGTTAGTGCGCGAGTCGGGCACAGAACCCCTTGTGCGCGTCATGGCTGAAGCTGCCGACATACCCACGTGCGAACAATGTATAAAGATTGTAACAGACGCCATCGCCGCTTGCGGTTATGTGGTGAGTGAATAATTGTGTGAGGCTGTAAGATTATAAGGTCGCTTCGCTTTTAGGTTTTAAGGACCTTGCGGACCGAATGGCACCTCATAACCTCACACCCTTACAACCTCAAAACCTTATCTTTTAATGCAACAAATAATTTCCCTTATCGCCAAAAGCCTGAACCTGCGTGAGCGTCAGGTGGAAAACACCGTGAATCTGTTGAACGACGGTGCCACTATTCCCTTCGTTTCGCGCTACCGCAAGGAGGCAACTGGCGGACTTGACGAAGTGGCTATCGCGCAGATTGCCGAGCAAAATGAAAAACTTCACGAACTCCTCCACCGCAAGGAATACATTACCCAAACCATTGAAGAGCAAGGCAAACTGACCGACGAACTCCGCAAGCGCATTGAGGATTGTTGGAATGCTACGGTGCTTGAAGACATCTACTTGCCCTTCAAACCCAAGCGCAAGACGCGTGCTGAGGTGGCGCGCAAAAAGGGTCTTGAACCCCTCGCAAATGAAATCTTGTTGAAACCCAATAATGACCCCGAAGTGCGCGCAAAGGACTTCCTCACAGAAGAAGTTCCCACCATTGAAGATGCCCTTCAGGGTGCGCGCGACATTATTGCCGAGCAGCTAAGTGAGAATGAGGACGTGCGCAACACGCTGCGCCGAACGTTTGAACTCAACGCAGTAATTTCTTCAAAGGTGATTAAGACCAAGCAGGAGGAAGCGGCGAAGTATCGCGACTATTTTGACTTTAGCGAACCCTTGAACCGATGTACGAGTCACCGCCTCTTGGCCATTCGTCGCGGTGAGGAAGAGGGTTTCTTGCGCGTCGCCATCAATCCCCGTGATGAGGAAGATTGCCTCGAGCGCCTCGGACGCCGTTATCCCAAGTACGGCAAGTCGGGCGAGCAGGTGAAACTCGCACTTGCCGATGCCTATAAGCGCTTGTTGAAACCCTCTATCGAAACGGAATTTGCCGCAAGTTCAAAGCAGCGTGCGGATGAAGAGGCGATACGTGTCTTCACAACAAACCTCAAGCAGTTGCTCCTTGCAGCCCCTCTCGGACAAAAGCGCATCATGGGTATAGACCCGGGTTTCCGTACGGGATGTAAGGTGGTGTGTCTCGACGCTCAGGGCAACTTGCTCCATAACGAAACGATTTATCCCCACCAACCGCAGCAGCAGTGGGCACGCTCGTGTGGCAAACTATCCACGCTGATTGAACAATATAAGATTGAAGCGGTGGCTATTGGCAATGGTACGGCAGGACGTGAGACGGAAGAACTCGTGCAGTCCTTGCATTTGAAAGACGTTGCGATTTTCTTGGTCAGCGAAGACGGAGCGTCGGTATATTCTGCCTCAAAGATTGCCCGCGATGAGTTCCCCGATTACGACGTAACCGTTCGCGGTGCCGTAAGTATCGCGCGCCGCCTTTCAGACCCCCTTGCCGAACTCGTAAAAATCGACCCCAAGAGCATTGGAGTAGGGCAGTATCAACACGATGTGGATCAAACGGCGCTCAAGCACTCGCTCGACCTTACGGTTGAGAGTTGCGTGAACACGGTGGGCGTAAACCTCAACACGGCAAGTAAGCACCTGCTCACGTATATTTCAGGTCTGGGACCCTCGTTGGCACAAAATATTGTGGATTACCGTGCGGAAAACGGCGCCTTCACTTCGCGTCGCGAATTGCTCAAAGTGCCACGCCTCGGAGCAAAGGCTTATGAGCAGTGTGCGGGTTTCTTGCGCATCCCCGACGCCAAGAATCCTCTGGATAATACTGCCGTTCACCCCGAACGCTATGCCCTTGTGGAGCAAATGGCGAAGGATGCCGGTTGTAAGGTTCCCGAACTCATCGCTTCGGCAGAGAAGCGTGGTAGCATTGACCTCCAGCGCTACTGTACGGCGGAAGTAGGACTCCCAACGCTTACGGATATTATGGCAGAACTTGCCAAGCCTGGACGCGACCCCAGAGGCATGGCAACCGTATTCAGTTTCGACAAATCCCTCCGCACGATTGACGACCTCGAAGTGGGTATGGTGGTGCCGGGTATCATTTCGAACATCACGAACTTCGGTTGTTTCGTAGATATGGGCATTAAGGTGAAAGGCCTTGTGCACGTGTCGCAACTGGCGGACAAGTACGTGAAAGACCCTAACGAAGTGGTGACACTCCAACAGCGTGTACAGGTGAAAGTGTTAGACATTGATTACGAACGTGGGCGTGTGGCGCTCACCATGAAAGGTTTGAACGCATGACCGTAACTGCCGATGAACGCTACATGCGAAAGGCGCTTGAGGAAGCCCGTCGCGCTTTTGAGGCGGACGAAATTCCTGTGGGTGCCGTCGTAGTTTGTGGCGACCAAATCATAGCCCGTGGGCACAACCTTACGGAAATGCTCCACGATGTTACTGCCCACGCCGAGATGCAGGCAATCACGGCAGCGGCAGAGCATCTTGGCGGGAAATACTTGGATGTCTGCACGCTCTATGTCACGGTAGAACCCTGCATTATGTGTGCTGGTGCCATCGGTTGGTCACAACTCGGTCGCCTTGTCTATGGTGCCTCCGACCCCAAGCGTGGTTATTCCTTCTTTGCCCCAAAGGCGCTTCACCCGAAGACCAAAGTCGTGAGCGGTGTGCTCGAAGAAGAATGTGGGGCGCTGATGAAAGAATTTTTTCAGCGCAAGCGGAGGTAGCAGGGTGAGGCTTTAACGGTTTTACGAGCCGAACAAGCTGGGACAGGCAAGAACAGGCCTTAACAAACCATGCGGAGAAAAGTTCCGAGAGACAGGTACCAGTCAAGCAAACACCCCGCATGGTCTGTTACTCACTCCTCTCTCCTCACTGATAAAGTCCCGCAAGGCATCTTTTATCTTTACTCTTTTATCTTTTATCTAAAATAATGGCCACCCACAACCTCCTCGGACAAATAGGCGAAGAAGAGGCGTGTCGCTTCCTGATTCGCAAAGGCTATACGCTGCTGGAACGCAACTGGCGCGTAGGGCACTTGGAACTCGACATTATTGCCGAGTGCTATGGTGAGATTATTTTTGTGGAGGTGAAGACCCGTTCCAATGAGGATTTTGCTCCGGCGATTACTGCCGTTGATGACGAGAAAATCAAGAATCTGCGTCTTGCCGCAAGGCATTATTTAGATCTCAATAGACTTGACCAACCCATCCGCTTTGATATTATCACCGTAGTGGGGGAACAGAGACCTTTTACGATTACGCATTATGTGGGGGGAAGCTGAAACTAAGAGTAAAGATAAAAGAGTAAAGAGTAAAGATAAAAGATGCCTTGCGAGACGTGTTGGCGCTAGGGATAACTTTCTCCGCATGGTTGTTAAGGCCTGTTCTTGCCTGTCCCAGCTTGTTCGGCTCGTAAAACCGTTAAAACCTCACCCTTCAGAGGAATTCAGGTGACCATCTCGTCTACTCGTACCTCGTCAACTTGTCAACTAAAAAAACTCAACGCCCAGAAGTCCGTTTGAACTTCTGGGCGTTGAGGTTTTAGTTAAACTCCAAAGGGATTTGCGGTTTTACCTCCTTGGGGTGCTTCTTGGGGTGCTGCCAATTCAATAGGACCAAACATCTTTTCATATTTGATGATGTTGTCCTGAAGGGCGAAGAGCAAGCGCTTTGCGTGTTCAGGGTTCATGACGATGCGGCTGCGCACGTTTGCTTTGGGCAAACCGGGCATTACGCTTACAAAGTCGAGCACCATTTCAGTCTTACCGTGTGAGATGATGGCAAGGTTTGAATAAACACCACCTGCTACTTCGGGTGTGAGTTCAATCTGGAGTTGTCCGTTGGGTTGCTTCTGTTCTTCCATAATAATATGTTTTTTGTTAAAAATATTCAACTTCTTCTGTAGCAAGAAACGTGCCAAAAACAGAAGTCTTTAAGTGAGCCGATAGTTTTATACCGTTTGCTACTATGATGTGCCCCTTATCCGTGGTGGTGTCCCCGATGTCGGAGTTTCAACACCGCCGCATGGATCAGCAACCCGAGCATGGCGATTGTAGAGAGCATACCCAGCAGGTCGTCGTGGTGGTGATGGTGGTGCTGATTGGTGTTGAGCACTTGGTTGAACCACTCTTGGGGAAGCAAAAGGTCAATAGCGTGTGCAAAGAGTAGGGCGCTGAAGATGATAGAGGCGATATATACAATGAGGGCACGCTTTCCGAGCACCTTGCCCGTAATAATGAGCGACGCCATGTTGCACGCAGGACCAACCATCAGCAGAACAAGGGCAGCCCCCGGGGAAAGTCCTTTCAGCATCAGTGCTACGGCAATGGGGATGCCACTTGTGGCACAGAGGTACATGGGCAAAACTAACAGAATCACACCCAGCGAACTCATCAACGTGTTGCTCTGAAGTACGGTAAAGAAATCATCGGGTACGCAGAGGGTAATGAGTCCCGCAATGAGGAGCCCGACAATCAACCATTTTCCAATGTCTTGCACCATTTCTACAAAACCGAAACGCAGTGCCTCGCGGAACTTGCTCCATAGGGTGGGGTGGCAATGCGACTCGTGGTGGTGGTGATGACAACAGCAGTCGCAGTGCAAGTCGCTATCCTCCTGATTCTCCTCTGCCGAAGGCGCAGCAAATGTATTGACCATGATACCGCTAAACAGAGCGGTGACTATTGCCGAAACAAAACGAATAATGGCAAAGGGGAGACCCATCAAAGAGTAGGTCGCCATCAAGGCATCGACTCCCGTTTGAGGCGTAGCAATGAGGAATGAAACGGTAGCTCCGCGTGAAGCCCCCTTCTTGCGCAGGGACATGGCGGTGGGGATTACGCCGCAAGAGCACAACGGAATGGGGATGCCGAAGAGGGTGGCATATACTACAGAGCGCCAATCGGAGGCGGAAAGGTATTTGGCGTAAAGTGCCTTGGGGACGAAGGCGTGAATCAATCCCGCAAGGAAGAAACCCAAGAGCAGGAAGGGCGCCATTTCGTAGATGAGGTGGAGTATTTCGTGCATGGTGTGACGGATTTTTGGGAATGCAAAGATACATCTTTTTTTATTGCCTCTTCTATATAACAAACGCTTAGTAACGGTAAAATAATAAGTTGGGATAGTTTTAATTGTATTTTTAGTTGATTTCGTTTTGGTGAAGAAGGAGCATAGCGGGCTATGTGACTGATGAATAAAGGCGAAAGCGACAAAAAGACAACTCTTTAAAAGCCTCCATAAAACATTATTCATATAAAAAGTCTCAAGTTATTTTTTTACCGTTACTAATTTCTGGGGAGAAGCCTCTATTGATTGATAAAAATGTTTCACGCAAAAGCTACGGAAGGCACAGAAAATTCTCCACGGATTGGCGCGTATTGACGGGTATTTTTTTTATCCACTAATGACACGAATTTACACTCTAAGCCTGCGGGGTATTTAAGACCGGATGGTTATTAGTGTAAATTAGTGTTCATTAGTGGTTTCAAATAAAACAAACAAGTTTTCTGGACAACCAAAGGTCACGCAAGTAACACCTATATTATTTCCAAAATCTTTTATGCTCTACCAAAATTTTCTTACACGCCTGGTAATTTTTCTTCCATGCCTTGGAAATAAAATTACCAGGGTTGGAAATAAAATTACCAGGCGTGGAAATAAATGTGCAATAGACATTCTGACCTGTACTGAATTTAGTTGACAGTTTAGTTTGTTAAAACTGTTTGGGTTTACATTCTTAGATGTTATTCCTAATTAGGTTAACACTTTCTAAATTTATTCCCATTAAGGTTGACACATACCAGGAACGGTGAGATAGGTTAAGCAAGAGCATCCTTTCGCTTCTTGGGCAAGAAATGGTGGGGGCTCGAAGCCCCTCCATTTCTTAATTG
>JBGVPF010000061.1:0-21518 GCA_045126825.1 Alloprevotella sp. | reverse complement strand
TCATCAAGCTTCGCAAGTCGCACCTCGGCAATTCAAGCAAGCTTAAGCGAGTTTTCTTCCTTGTCGCTCGGCAAAGATTAAGTAAACTTATCTTTACACTCACTCCGGCGTCAGTTGATTGCACTCGGTTTGGCGTCGGTTTTCCTTTCTCCTTTCTCATTTCCCTACTCCTCTCTTTCGCGTGTAAAAATAAATAAGTAATTTTGCCCGTTATAATCCGGAAAATCCATAAAAACTATGCTTGAAATAAGAAACTTACACGCCTCTGTAGAAGGCAAGGAAATACTCAAGGGGGTGAACCTCACGATTGGTGATGGTGAGGTCCATGTCTTGATGGGACCTAACGGTTCGGGAAAGAGTACGTTGAGCAATGTGCTCGTGGGGAACCCTAAATATACTGTTACCGAGGGTTCGATTACGTTCAACGGCAAGGACCTCTTGGCGCTTTCTCCCGAAGATCGTGCGCACGAAGGCATCTTTATGTCGTTCCAGGCACCTACGGAAATCCCTGGGGTATCCATGACCAACTTCATGCGCGCAGCGATAAATGCCAAGCGTGCCTATTTTGGCGAACCTACCATCCCTGCAGCCGAGTTCTTGAAACTCTTGAAGGAAAAGCGTAAACTGGTGGGACTGGACGCTCACTTTATGAGTCGTGGCGTGAACGAAGGGTTCTCGGGCGGTGAGCGCAAGCGCAATGAAATCTTCCAAATGGCGGTGCTTGAACCTTGTTTCTCTATTCTTGACGAGACAGACTCTGGTCTTGATGTTGATGCGCTCCGCATTGTGGCAGAAGGTTTTAACATGCTCCGTACGGAGAAAACCAGCGCAATGGTGATTACCCACTACCAACGTATGCTCGACTACCTCAAACCCGACTTCGTGCACGTGCTCGTAAACGGGCGCATCGTGAAGGAAGGTACCGCGGCGCTTGGTTATGAAATCGAAGAGCGTGGCTTTGATTGGATTAAGGAAGAGGTAGCGAATTCCGATATTTAGTAGACGAGTTTATAGTAAACGAGTAGACAAGATGGTTTGCGTGGTAAACTATGTGAGTCCCGCATAACCTTTCTTCTTTAATCCCGCTTTGCGGTCTTGAATCTGCTTACGCTCGGCAACGCTCAAGTAAACTTGGCGCTGCTCTCGCTTACTCGCAGATTTCTCCTTTCTCCTTTCCCCATTCTCCTTTCCCCCCTATGCCAAATTCCAAACAATACATACAACTTTTTACCGACCACCGCGCCCTGCTTGACAAGGGTAGTTGTGCGGTGATGAATGCTGTGCGTGATGCGGCGGCACTCATTCTTGCGCAAAAGGGACTCCCCACCAAGCGCACGGAGGAGTATCGCTATACCGACGTGCAGGCTGCCTTCGCTCCTGATTACGGGGTGAACTTGCAGCGCCTTGCTCCTAACGTAGATGCTTACGCTACCTACAAGTGTAATGTTCCCAACTTAAGCACCACCCTCCTTTTTGTGGTGAACGATACACCCATATCCATGCCCGAAAATACGCATCTTCCCGAGGGTGTGCGTATCCAGCGACTTGCAGAAAGTGGCGAATTCATCGAGGAATATTACAATCGTGCTGCCGCTAATGAAGATGGCATTGCTGCGCTCAATACGATGCTTGCGCAGGATGGTTTGCTGATTTACCTCCCTGCCCACACCGCCTTGAAGCACCCCGTTCAGATTGTGAACGTTTGTGATGCCCAGCATCCCATGCTCTCCAATCGCCGCCTCTTGATTGTTGCTGAAGAAGGTGCTGAGGCGCAAATCATTCTTTGCGACCACACAGCGGGTTCTACGGCTTACCTTACCACCATGGTGACAGAGGTCTTTGCTGCCAAAGACGCGAAGATTGACCTCTGCACTATTGAGGAGAACGGCGACAACCACGATAAGTTTGCGCATTACTATATTGACCAACAGGCGAACAGCCGCGTGACGATGAACGGTGTGACGCTCCACACGGGATGTACCTGCAACAGAGTGCGTGTACGTTTGCTCGGCGAATATGCAGAGAGTCATACGTCAGGTGCTGTGATTACGGGTGGTACAGAACGTGTGGACAACCACTTGGTGGTGGAACACATTGCCCCCAATTGCAATAGCGATATGCTCTTCAAGTATGTGCTGGATGGCGAAAGTGTAGGTGCGTTTGCAGGTAAGGTGCTTGTTCGTCAGGATGCACAGAAAACGACTTCGCAGCAAACGAATGCCAACCTTTGTGCTTCTCCCGAGGCGCGTGCGTTCTCGCAACCCATGCTTGAAATCTATGCCGACGATGTGAAGTGTAACCACGGTTCTACCATCGGAAAACTCGATGAAAACGCACTTTTTTACATGCGTCAGCGTGGTATCGCAGAGAGTGAAGCACGCTTGCTCCTCCAACACGCTTTTGTAAATGAAGTACTCCAACGCATCGAACCCGAACACTTGCGCGACCGCCTCGCTCACCTTGTGGAACTCCGTTTTCGTGGAGCCTTGCAAAAGTGCGAAGGTTGCAAAATGTGTAAGTAACGATTCCGACTCATGAACAGAGAAGATTTTCCCATACTCTCCCAACTCATCTACAACCGTCCGCTGGTATATCTCGATAATGCCGCAACCACGCAGAAACCGCAGTGCGTGATTGACGCCATTTCCGAGATGTACAGTTGCGTGAATGCAAACGTGCATCGTGGGGTGCATTACCTTTCTCAAAAAGCTACGGACCGCCATGAGGCAGCCCGCGAGGTGGTGCGCCAATTTATCAATGCGCGTTCTACGGCAGAAATTATTTTCACGCGTGGCACCACGGAGAGCATCAATCTCGTTGCCAGCAGTTTCGGCGAGGCGTTCCTCCGTGAGGGCGACGAAGTAATTGTCAGCACCATGGAGCACCATTCCAATATTGTGCCTTGGCAGTTGTTGCGCGACCGTAAGGGAATTGTGCTTAAGGTAATCCCCATTACGGATGAGGGTTGCTTGGATATGGAGGCGTATAAGAATCTCTTTACAGAGCGCACAAAATTGGTGAGTGTGGCACATGTGAGCAACGTACTGGGCACGGTGAACCCTGTAAAGGAACTTGCGCGTATTGCTCACGAACATGGGGCGAAGATGCTTGTAGATGGTGCACAGAGTACACCGCATTTTGCTGTGGATGTGCAGGATATCGACTGCGACTTCTTTGTGTTCAGCAGCCATAAGGTGTATGGTCCCACAGGCATCGGCGTACTCTACGGCAAAGAAGCATTGCTCAACGAAATGCCCCCTTATCACGGTGGTGGCGAAATGATTGCGCGCGTCACGTTTGAGAAAACCACCTACGAACGCTTGCCCTTCAAGTTTGAAGCGGGTACCCCCGATTACGTAGGTACGCATGCCTTGGCTACGGCGCTCAATTACGTGAGCGCCATTGGTATGGACAATATCTCTGCTCACGAACGCGAAATCACGCGTTATGCGATGGAGCAGATGAGCGCCATCCCCGACCTCCGCTTCTTCGGAACAGCACCCGAGAAGGACGCTGTTGTGGCATTCAACATCGGCAATATTCACCCCCTCGACCTCGGCACACTTCTCGACCGCCTTGGTGTCGCCATTCGCACGGGTCACCACTGCGCCCAACCTCTCATGCAGCGCTATGGCGTAGAGAGCATGGCGCGCGCCTCCTTTGCGCTTTACACCTCAAAGGAAGAGATTGATGCTTTTGTTAAGGCGTTGGATCGGGTAAGGCAGATGTTTTGATAGAATAAATAGACTGACTAAAATTGTGTAGAAAAAGTACCGGATGGCGCTCTCCCCCTGTTTATAGGGATTTCCGTCCCCCGATAACGGGGGAAATGAAGGGGGTGGGGACCAGCTCTGCTGGTGAGGGGGTGCCGAATACGCACCGCACGGCATACTCCTAACTACTCTCTCCTAACTACTCACTAACTCCGCGCCCCCTCACCACTACGTGGTCCCGATTGATTTCGCTACGCTCTTCCTCCTCCTTCTCGTAAGACATAGTATAAACAAGTTTATCCTCTGTCCTTACTTCGTGCGTCGGTTCCCCCTATAAACAGGGGGAGAGCGCCGTCCGGTTCTTGTTACCTTTCTCCCCATGCTTTCCCCCTTATACAACACCTCAAACCTCATCGAAGCAGGTTGCGACGAAGCCGGGCGTGGCTGCTTGGCGGGTAGTGTGTATGCAGCAGCGGTCATTCTGCCCCCTGATTATCAGAATGAGTTGCTGAACGACTCCAAGCAACTTTCGGCAAAGAAGCGTTATGCCCTGCGTGAGCAAATTGAACGGGATGCTGTGGCGTGGGCGGTGGGCGTTGTTACCGCCGAAGAGATTGACCAAATCAACATTCTCAACGCCTCCATCCTGGCGATGCACCGAGCCCTTGACGCGCTGAAGGTACGCCCCGAGTACGTGATTGTCGACGGCAACCGTTTTAAGAAGTATCAAGACTTGCCCCACACCACGATTGTCAAGGGCGATGGCAAATACCTCTCCATTGCTGCCGCGAGTATTCTTGCCAAAACTTACCGCGATGATTACATGGCGGAGCAACACGCACTTTACCCCCATTACGGTTGGGATAAGAATGCGGGTTACCCCACGAAGCAACACCGCGAGGGCATCCGCTTGCACGGTCTCACTCCCATTCACCGCAAGACCTTTAACCAGTTGGGCGAAGGTCAACAAACCCTCTTCGACGACCCTAATTTTGGGATGAAATAGTATTTATGACCATTTTAACATTCACTCTTATCATTCTCATTGGCGCCTATGCCGCAGGCCTGCTGGGTTCGCTTACCGGACTCGGTGGTGGGGTTGTTATCATCCCCTTGCTCACCCTTGTGCTCGGCATCGACTTCCACTACGCTGTGGGAGCAGCACTTGTGGCTTCCATA
Source organism: Alloprevotella sp. (assembly GCA_045126825.1). GTDB lineage: Bacteria > Bacteroidota > Bacteroidia > Bacteroidales > Bacteroidaceae > Alloprevotella. The sequence goes on along the minus strand of JBGVPF010000061.1, from coordinate 16,626 downwards.
GCCACCAGTTCGGGGTCGGGTAGTGCTTATGTAAAGGAGGGGATTACAAATATCCGTCTCGGTATGTTCCTGGAAATCGCTACGGTAATTGGCGCCGTCATCGGTGCGTTCGTAGCGTATTACCTTAACAATAATGTGATTGCCGTAATCTTTGGTTGTACGCTGATGCTCACGGGCATTATGCAGATGGTGAAGAAACAAGATCACGAAGGCGTGAAGGGTTCTGAAGCCGCACGTCGCCTGAAACTCTTCGGTACAGCACCACAGAAGGACGGTACGAAGCGCTATTACGAACTGCGCAATGTGGGCGGCGGTTTCGGCGTAATGACCATTGCGGGAGCGCTTTCGGGAATCCTCGGAATCGGTAGCGGAGTGCTGAAGGTGATAGCCATGGACAACCTCATGAAAGTCCCCTTCAAGGTAAGTACCACCACTTCCAACTTCATGATGGGCGTAACGGCATGTGCCTCGGCTGTGGTGTATCTCCAGCGTGGGAATATAGATCCCGGCATCGCGTGTCCCGTAATGATAGGTGTTCTGCTCGGAGCACTCACGGGCGCACGCCTCTTAAAGCGCCTTGACGTCCGTCTCCTCCGCAAAATCTTCAGCGTCGCCGTATTGATGGTGGCGGTAAACATGATTTGGCAAGGCATCAACGGTCAGTTTTAGTTGATTTAACACTCCGGATGGCGCTCTCCCCCTGTTTATAGGGGGAGGGGACCGCCTTGGCGGTGAGGGGGTGCTGTTTATAGTGAGGAGTTTGGGGTATGCCGTGCGGGGTGTATTCTTGCACCCCCTCACCAGCAGAGCTGGTCCCCTCCCCCTATAAACAGGGGGAGAGCGCCATCCGGATTTTATAACTTCCAACCCTATGCAAATCCTTATCAGTCGCACCCTTCGTTGGGGCGTAACCATAGCCAGTGTGCTGGCATTTATAGGCGGTGTGTTTTACTTCTTACAACACGGCACCGAACCCCTTGATGCCTCCAAGTACACCTCTTTCTCGTATGCAGACACGCAAAACCCTGCCACCACTACCTTTACGGGAATCCTCCAAGGGGCATGGGCGGGAAATTCCGAGAGTCTCATCCAACTGGGTGTAATCGCCCTATTGCTTACCCCCATTATGCGCGTGGTGCTTTCGCTCTTTGATTTTGTGAAACAGCGTGACTGGCTCTATGTCGCTATCACCGCCTTTGTGTTAACTGTAATCGTTATAAATTCTGTGGTGGAGTAGGGTGTTTTCCCGTTCTTTAGTTCGTCTGGAGTGTGCTAAAACAAGAAAAAACACAAAAAACTGCATTTTTTTTAGCATTCCCCTTGTCAGTTTGGAAGAAATGCGTAACTTTGCACTCGCTAAGACGGAGAGGTGGCGGAATTGGTAGACGCGCTACTTTGAGGGGGTAGTGTCAATTGTGACGTGGGAGTTCGAGTCTCCTCCTCTTCACTCAGCACAAGGAAAACTTACTGAAAGGAAGATTTCCACATTGCGGAAATAGCTCAGTTGGTAGAGCACAACCTTGCCAAGGTTGGGGTCGCGAGTTCGAGTCTCGTTTTCCGCTCACCCAAAAGCAGAGCAAACCGCGGTTTAGCTCTGCTTTTTCCATTCCTAAGGAGCTCGAATGGTGGAATGGTAGACACGAGGGACTTAAAATCCCTTGGGCAGAAACGCCTGTGCGGGTTCGAGTCCCGCTTCGAGCACAGAAAGTCGCAAGTTGCTATGCAGCCTGCGACTTTTCTTTTTTTTAGGTAATGATATAGCAGTTACTTGCGTGACCCTTGGTTGTTCACAAATAATCCTAACCCCAAAGATTTTTGTGCTCTTAATATTTTAGCCACTAATGGACACTAATTTTCACTAATGCCTTGCGGGGTATATATGACCGGATGGATATTAGTGAAAATTTGTGTTCATTAGTGGCTCCAAATAAAACAAACGAACTTTCGCGGTCAACATACCAAGAAAATATAATACCATGCCGAGAACATAAAATACCATGCCTTGGTATTTTTATTTCCATGCCTTGGAAATAAAATTACCAGGGTTGGAAATAAAATTACCAGGCGTGGAAATAAAATTGGAAATGACATCTGATAACTTTGCTCCACTTTCTGCCTTTCCGTGAGAATAAAACCACGCATTTTTGTGGCCTCTCTAAAGCCTATATTCCTCCCGCATGCAACAAAAAAGGCGTTGTGTCATAATGAGCAAACTGCTGCGTTGCACCTCAATTTCGGACTTGGTCATGTACTTCAGTACACTCCCGTCATCCTCTATTTCAGCGCCTTGCATTTTACTCACTCTTACACAACTTAAGAGGGTGTGCCGAAATTTTGCATTTCAACACACCCTCATTTATAAGGTAGTCCCTATTGATTGGTAGGGCATATTTAGAGGAAGAAATCACTCTATCGTTGTTCTCGCCTTTAGAAATTCCAGAGCAAGCCAAAGCGGAGGTCGGAACTACTCATTTGAAGTCCGAATCCGTTGTCGCCGAAATAACCATAGTCGTCGGCATCACGATAGCCCAGAAATCCCGTGTGGGCAAGGAAGGTGAGTCGCGGGGTAAGCGTGACCATCACACCAGGTTTTATTCCTACCTGCCATCCCGTATCACTACCGCCACCGTTCACTTTATTTACGGCTACACCCCCTGTGCAATCAGCAAAGAGACTTACAGGACCCATCTTCATAGCTGTATAGCGCATATAGGGATTGGCAGCGACTTTGTGTACATCGGCATTGCTGGTGTGGGCATATTCATATTCAAGTGCGACACCCACCGCCCACTTTTCATTGAGTTGATAACCCATTTCCGGAGAAATACCGGCAGTAGTCTTGTTATTGTCATGGTCGCGCCAAGCGTTCATACCGCCACCAACATAAACTTGTGCGCTCATAGCCGTCGCAACGAGGACAAGCGCCATTGAGGTAAAAATCTTTTTCATAATAGTGTTGTTTTTGTTCGTTAGTAAAAAAGATAAAACCGGTTTCATTGTTGTCAGACGGTGCAAATGTATGGACAAGATTTCGCACCTTTTCTTAATGCTCCGTTAAATATTCTTATAAGATGTAAAAGGGGTAACAAAATCTTCGGAAAGGGATTTTCAGGGAGGTAAAATAGTGTCTTTTTTTAAGGTTCATTAAGTTCTGAAGATGGAAATATGGGTTCCCCATATCTCAACTTGCAAAAAAGTTTGTAGATTTGCGGTTGTATAGAATTAAGCATCCCAAGATGATTCGCAAATTCGATTTTTTGGTAATTGGTTCTGGTGTTGCCGGAATGAGTTACGCCCTCCAGGTTGCCGCCTCGGGCAAAGGTAAGGTGGCACTCGTGTGCAAAACAACGATTGAAGAAGCTAACACGGCAAAGGCGCAGGGTGGTATCGCTGCTGTGACGAACTTGCAGGTGGATAATTTTGAAAAACACATCCAAGACACCATGATTGCGGGCGACTTTATTAGCGACCCCGCGGCTGTGCGCCAGGTTGTTGAAAATGGACCCGCAGCCATTGAGCGCTTGGTGAATTGGGGCGTCAACTTTGACCGCAACGACAAGGGGGATTTTGACCTTCATCGCGAAGGAGGGCACTCGGAATTCCGCATTCTTCACCACGCCGACGATACGGGTTTTGAAATCCAGCGTGGACTGATTGAGGCAGTGCGCCGTCATCCCAACATCACGGTGTTTGAGCACCACTTTGCAGTAGAAATCATCACGCAACACCACCTTGGAGTGAATGTTACGCGCGCATCCAAAGATATTGAGTGTTACGGCGCTTATGTGCTCGACCCCGACACCCAAAAGATCGACCGTTTCCTTTCAAAGGTTACCGTTCTGGCTACAGGCGGTTGCGGAGCAGTGTACACCACCACCACAAACCCCACCGTCGCAACGGGGGACGGCGTGGCTATGGCGTATCGTGCGAAGGCCACCGTGCAGGACATGGAATTTGTGCAGTTCCACCCCACCGCCCTTTACTCGCCCAACGAGACACACCCCGCCTACCTCATCACTGAAGCCATGCGCGGTTACGGAGGTATCCTCCGCTTGCCCAATGGGGCCGAGTTCATGCAGAAATACGACAAGCGCCTCTCACTGGCGCCCCGAGATATCGTCGCACGCGCTATTGACAAGGAAATGAAGATTCACGGTCTCACTCATGTGTGCCTTGACGTAACGCATAAAGACCCTGAAGAGACCAAGAAGCACTTCCCCAATATTTATGCAAAGTGCTTGACCATGGGTATTGACATTACGAAGCAATACATCCCCGTTGCCCCTGCAGCCCACTATATGTGTGGCGGTATTAAGGTAGACCTCAACGCTTGTTCAAGCATCCACCGCCTCTATGCTGTGGGCGAATGTTCATGTACAGGACTTCATGGTGGCAACCGCCTGGCAAGTAATTCGCTTACCGAAGCCGTTGTGTATGCTGAAGCGGCAGCACGCCACTCACTGGCACACATTGACGAATACACCTTTAATGATCGTGTGCCGAAGTGGAACGATGAGGGTACGCTGACCAACGAAGAAAAGGTGCTTATCGCCCAAGATGCCCGTGAAGTGGGACAAATCATGGCGAATTATGTAGGCATTGTTCGCTCTGACCTCCGTTTGAAGCGTGCATGGACACGTCTTGACCTGCTCTTTGAAGAAACAGAAGAACTCTTCAAGCGCGTAAAGGCGACTCCCGACATTTGCGAACTCCGCAATATGATAAACGTGGGTTACCTCATTACCCGCTGGGCACTGGAGCGCAAGGAAAGCCGCGGCTTGCACTATACCATCGACTATCCCAAACATGCGTATGACCAAGAATAACATCTGAAATGAGAAAGGAGAAATGAGAAAGGAGAAATGTGCTCGCGCGCATCCCGCATAGTTATTTCTCCTTTCTCCTTTTTCCTTTCTCCTTTCAATTTATGCTCAAATACCTTACCTACGACATCGTCTTCCAGGAGTTTCCCGACGAGGTGACGCTTGCCGTCAACCTCTCGCTTTGCCCCAACAAGTGCCCAGGTTGCCACAGTTCAATACTGCTTGGCGATGTGGGCGAACTGCTTGATGAAAGTGTGCTTATCAGTCTTACTGAAAAGTATAAAGGGAAAATTACCTGCGTAGCCTTAATGGGAGGCGACAATGACCCTGCGGCAGTGCAACAAGTCCTTGCTGCGGTGAAGCAGCACTACGGGGGAACCCTCAAAACAGGATGGTACAGTGGACGCCAGGAACTTCCTGAAAACTTCAACCCTGCAGCCTTTGATTATGTCAAAGTTGGTCCTTACAGAGAAGCGTTGGGCGCATTGAAAGACCGCACGACCAACCAACGCTTCTACCGAGTAGAGAGCGATGGAAGTCTTACCGACCTCACCTTCCGCTTTTGGAGGTGAACACATGAAAGCACTTTAACAAAATAAACGTGGGTGTGTCAGAATCCAATATTGGAGATTGACACACCCACGTCTATTGATAATGAGGTTGTGAGGGTTTGAAGGACACCTCTTTACAATGCTTGCAACCTAACCCAACTTTCACTCTGCCGAGGTAGTATATTATTGACGAGTGAAAGTTGGGATTAGTCCTGGCCCCCCCCTAGGTGTTGTTGCAGTCGACGCTTGCGCCCTTTCAGGTAGGGTATTCAAAATTGTAAAAACAAGTGAGACTGTTTTGAGATGCATTTGGTATTGTAAATCTACTAAATCCGGATGGTCAAGACGCCGAAGGTGTCTCCGCTCAGTAACCGGGGCGTGCGAGCAAGGCGAGTACCCCCGGGGAGGAGTCTGCAAGAATCGCACCCTGAAGGGGTGCCCGAGCAACGAGGTGTGCCGGGTGTTGGGGCACTCTTCCAGAGTGCGACTACTCTCTGGTACCAATCCGGGGGTATTCGCTGCGCTCAAACCACCCGGTTACCGAGCGGTGACGCCTTCAGCGTCATTAAGCGAGTGAAATGCTTAAAGTTACCGAGTGGTGACGCCTTCAGCGTCATTGAGCGAGTGAAATGCTTAAAGTTATTAAGTTGTTACACCTTCAGCGTTTAACACCCGCTTGCATAACTATACTATATTTTAGGCAATAATATAGTAGTTGCCCCATATAGAATTTATGCATGCATTGCCCCCGTAGGAGGGCATTTCGGATGGTTAAATCCTCTGACGTAAGTTTTCTTACACAACTTAAGAGGGCGTGCCGAAATATTTCGACACACCCTCATATAAAATACGCCGTTTCAGAGTTTACGGAACAGCAACAAATAGAATTTATTATGCCTGTTCTTCAAGGAACTTTTTAGCCTCAATAGCCGCCTTACAACCGCTTGCAGCTGCAGTGATGGCCTGACGGTAGTGAGGGTCTGCCACGTCGCCCGCTGCAAAGACACCAGGTACACAAGTCTTGGGAGTAGCACCTTCTGTAACGATATAACCCACTTCGTCTGTTTCTACCCAAGGTTTGAAGATATCGCTGTTGGGCTTATGACCGATAGCGAGGAAGAAACCGTCGATAGCGATGTCGTGAATCTTCTCTTCGGGAGTACCCTTCTTGTACACCAATTTTGCACCTTCCACACCGTTTTCACCAAAGAGACCTACGGTGTTGGTGTTGAAGAGCACTTCAATCTTGGGATTGTTGAACACGCGGTCCTGCATGGCCTGAGAAGCACGGAGGTAGTCCTTACGCACAATGAGATACACCTTCTGCGCAAGACCTGCCAAGTAGGTTGCTTCTTCACACGCAGTGTCGCCACCGCCTACTACAGCCACCGTCTTCTTGCGATAGAAGAAACCGTCACATGTAGCACAAGCGCTCACACCCTGTCCGCGATATTTCTCTTCGTCAGCCAAACCAAGATACTTTGCAGAAGCACCCGTAGCAATAATCAAGGTTTCGCACTGCACCTGTGAGTCATCGTCAAACGTAATGGTAAAGGGACGCTTGCTGAGGTCGGTTTTCACGGCAATGGCCGTACGAATTTCTGTTCCGAAACGCTCGCACTGCTGACGGATGTCCTCCATCATCTGATTGCCATCCACCCCCTCGGGATAACCGGGGAAGTTTTCGATTTCTGTAGTAGTAGTCAACTGACCACCAGGTTGAAGACCTTCATAAAGAACGGGCGAGAGTCCAGCACGACCCGCATAAATACCAGCAGTATAACCTGCGGGACCTGATCCGAGAATCAGGCAGTTGATAAGTTCCATAGTTATTATAGTGTTATTGATGATTCTTTTTATTCGGGGAGGGATGTTAACTTACTGCGACGGCGTCGCAGTTTACGCAACTTGCGGACCAACTCTCAACGGGTAATTATATTATAATCCCGCAGGGAGTTGTACTCTAAACTCTAATCTCTAAACTCTAAATTCTATCTCAAGTCAATAAGGTCGTAACTGGGGAAGAGTCCTTGGTCGAAGCGAAAGAAAGAGTCGTCAAGTTTGAGGTTGAGTTCACATTCCGAAATGCGGATGCGGAACCAGTCGTTTCCCTTCTTCATACGGATGGAGAGGGGGAGTTTAGTTGCCTGACTGACAATCACGCTCATCTCTGCAATAGGATTTGAGACAGCAGTGGGGTGCAACTTCACGATGTAGGCAGCAGTGCCATTGTAGTCCATCTTGTCACAGGTAAGATTAAATCCCTGTTTGTAAAGGTTGATGAAGTAGAGCGGGTTCATAGATTGGAGTTCCTCGGGAGTCGGTTCACTCACATTAATTTCTTCGCTATTAGCGAGGATGGTCCAAAGCGTTTTTCCGTCAAACCACGCACGAATCATATCAGACTCCAAGTTATACTTGCTTCCCTTCAGGACAATAGTGCCCCCAAAATTTCCTGTTTCTTGGGTTCCCGAGAAATTTGTACCAGTAAACACCACACGCGTTGCCGTACTTTTCGTCAGCAACTGCGCTGTAGCATCAAGCACCTCCTTACCCGATTGGGCAAAGGCTGTGATGCTGCTGAACAGGAGGGAGAAGATTATAAATAGATGTTTATACATAGGTTTTAGGTTATGAGGTTTTAGGTCGCTACACTTTAAGGTTATGAGGTTGAGGTTATGAGGTTTGAGGTCGCTTCGCTTTTAGGTTATAAGGTCCATGCGGTCCGAATGGTTCCTCAAAACCTTAAGACCTTAAAACCTTAAAACCTTAAAACCTTAAAACCTTAAGTAATAATATAGCAGTTGCCCCAAACGTATTTTTAGACGCTGAAGGCGTCTCCGCTCCGTAACCGGGCGGTACGCCGAAGGCGCACCCCCGGAATTGACAGAAGCATGATGCACCCTGGAGGGGTGCCCCTACAATTAGGAACCAATCGTTAGGGCACCCTTTCAGGGTGCGCCCTTCAGCTGTTGCTCACTCCGGGGGTATTCGCTCTGCTCAAACGCCCCGGTTACCGAGCGGTGACGCCTTTAGCGTCAGTCATGAGAAACAACACCACAATATGGGCCTGCTCCTATATTAACACCTCGCTTTAAGGTTATGAGGTTGAGGTTGAGAGGTTTGAGGTCGCTACGCTTTAAGGTTATAAGGTCTGAATGGTTCCTCAAAACCTTAAGACTTTAAAAAAACTTAAGACTTAAAACCTCAAAACCTTAAGACCTTAAGACCTTAAAACCTCCACCTTACAATGAATTCAATTTCAATTCCAGTTCCGCCAAGTCGGCACAATACACCTCACGGGGTTTTGCACCTCTCGTTGGGCCGACAATACCTGCCTTTTCCATTTGGTCCATCAGGCGGCCAGCGCGGTTATAACCGATGGAGAAGCGACGCTGGATGAGTGAGGTAGAACCTTGTTGGTTAATCACAATCTCGCGAGCGGCATCGGCAAACATGGGGTCCATATTCGCAGCGTCAAAACCTTCCGAAGATCCACCCTCGCCACCTTCCACTTCGGGTTCGGGCAATTCAAACGGACCGAGGTAACTTTGCTGCACGGCAATGTGCTGACAAATTTGTTCCACTTCAGGCGTATCCACAAAGGCACACTGCACGCGGACGGGCGTGTTACCCGCTAGGAAGAGCATGTCACCCTTACCGACCAACTGGTCGGCACCCTTGGCATCAAGAATTGTGCGCGAGTCAATTTGCGACATTACCTTAAATGCCATACGGGCGGGGAAGTTTGCCTTAATTGTACCCGTAATGATATTCGTCGTGGGGCGCTGCGTCGCAATAATCATGTGCATACCTACGGCACGCGCCAACTGCGCAATACGCGCAATGGGGAGTTCGACCTCCTTACCTGCCGTCATGATAAGGTCACCAAATTCGTCAATCACCACCACAATGTAAGGCATGTAGTTATGACCGTGCTCGGGATTGAGTTGGCGGGCAATGAATTTGGCATTATATTCCTTAATGTTACGCACACGCGCTTTCTTCAAAAGGTCGTAGCGCGTATCCATTTCCTGACAAAGGCTGTTGAGGGTCTGAATCACCTTCGTCACGTCGGTAATGATGGAGTCGCCATCGCCGGGAACCTTTGCCAAGAAGTGGTTTTCGATGGGCGCATAGATAGAGAATTCCACCTTCTTGGGGTCCACCATCACGATTTTGAGTTCTGCGGGGTGCTTCTTGTAAAGGAGCGAAGTAATAATAGCATTCAAACCGACGGACTTACCCTGACCTGTGGCACCCGCCACAAGCAAGTGGGGCATCTTTGCCAAGTCTACCATATACACCTCATTCGTAATCGTCTTACCCAACGCAATGGGCAGGTCAAATGTCGATTCCTGGAACTTCTTGGAGTTCAAGATGCTCTCCATCGACACGATGAGCGGTTTTTGATTAGGTACTTCAATACCAATCGTACCCTTACCGGGAATAGGCGCAATGATACGCACACCGATGGCTGAAAGATTGAGGGCAATATCGTCTTCAAGATTACGAATCTTGGCAATCTTCACGCCAGGAGCGGGCGTGATTTCGTAAAGCGTAATCGTGGGACCTACCGTAGCCTTGATGCTGGAAATTTCTACACCAAAGTTGCGCAACACCTCGATGATGCGGTCCTTGTTCGCATTAAGTTCTTCGCTGTTGAGTTGCACATCTCCACCTTCATACTTCTTAAGCAAGTCAAGCGTAGGATAGCGGTAATTTTCAAGGTCCTTCTTGGGGTCGTAAGGTCCCTGTAGGCGAATCTGCTCAAGGGTATCACCTTCGGCCTTTTCCTCTTGTGCGCCTTCCTCAACGGTAAATCCTTCCTCGTCTGCAGGTTGAGAAGTCGTTTCAAGTGAAAGACCTACAGCACCTTCGGGGTCCTCCCCTTCTTCAACACCTTCCAAAGTTATGGGGTCAGTCCCTTCATCATGCGCTGTACCCTCTTCTTCAGTCCCTTCAAGGGCACCCGTTTCAGCGTCAGCAATAATTTCACCCGTAGTAAGGTCTACGGTCAGCGGTCCTTCATCCGTAGGCACCTCTTCAATTTGCGCATCAGCAGTGGCAGCACCTTCTTCGGGTGTTTCCGCTTCACTTGTTTCAACCGTACGCACGGGGAATTTGCTCTTGATATAATCCGTGGGGTTCAAAACCGTACGCACAAAGATGATCGCCTTGCTACTGAAATAGATGACGTAGCAAAATGCAAGAACACTCAACACGGTAATGGTTCCCGCCACACCTATCTGCAAGTCCAAGAACTTACGCACCTCATCGCCGTGCTCACCACCAAGGGGGAACGTCAAACGGAGGTTTGCATAATCTACCAAATAAACGCCAACCACACTGAGGGCAACAGAACCCCATACGAGCCAAAGCACGCATTGGATGAAGCACTTACGCAACACGATACGGTGAGCGCCAATACATTTAAGGGCCAAACAAACACCAAAAATGGGGATGAAAAAGGCACAAAGTCCAAAACACTTCGCCATGAAGTAGTCCGACACAATAGCGCCCCAACGTCCAAAATAGTTTTGCGCAGCACCAGGCATACCCTCTTCAAGACTTGCCTGATCAATATACCCCAATTGGATGTTGCTCACGAAGGCAACGAAAAGAAAGATGACAATACCTATGATAATGCCACCAATGCTTACCCAGAGTTTCTGACTGTGAAAAGTGTCGTACAAATTTCCCAAAAAGACCCGAAGGAAAGAAGGTTCGTTCGCCTCTTTCTTCTCCACCTTCTTCTCCACCTTTTTCGCAGTCTTGGTTTTGGTTGTATGTGTAGTTTGCTTCGTTGCCATATATACAATGTGTGTTAGAACTGCAAAAATAATCCATTTTTTTGACATAGGACAATTTTGAGCAACCACGTTTTGCGAAAAAATAGGTTATAATATAGGAGTTGACCCGTAAAGACTGGATGGATATTAGTGAAAATTAGTGTTCATTAGTGGCTCGAAAAAACAAACAAGTTTTCGTGGACAACAAAAGGTCACGCAAGTAACACCTATATTATTGGCATAATATCAATACTCTTCTAACACTTTTGCAAGGTTGAAGTGGCATACTTCTTATAAATATGCACAAAAACCGTGTTTGTGTGCAAAATATCTTACACAAATCTTGTTTTGTTGTGCAAAACCTTCCTACCTTTGCGCTGAATTTAATAAACCATAAAGTTATGAAGCAATTTTTGACCCTCATCCTTCTTGCGTTTGCTATGGTGTTGCCCACTTTTGCGCAAGCAGGATCTAATGACAACGCCGACAGCATTGTTGGCGAGTATCTCACGGACCGTGGCGGTAAGAAGAGCAAGGTGCGTGTGACTAAGGAAAAGGATGGCACTTACACGGCACAGGTGTTTTGGGTAGAACAACCTCTTGACGCGAACGGCAAGAAGCGTAAGGATGTGAAGAACCCTGATGAGAAGTTACGCAACGTGGACATCGACAAGGTGGTAATCGTGCGTGGTCTAAAGTACGATAAGGACGACAAGGAGTGGGGCGGTGCCAAGATTTATGATCCCTCAAAGGGTATTCGTGTCAACGTAACGGCTTACTTTGAATCACCCAAGAAGTTGAAGCTTCGCGGTACGATTCTCGGTATCGGCACAACACTTTATTGGACGAAGATTAAGTAATAACGTGGTATTTTCACCCCACTTTCAAACGCTCAACAGGCGCTTCCGAAGGTGTTAAAATCTCTTTGTGGAGACTATTCCTAAGCTGAGAATAGTCTCCACTTTTTTTGTGCAGATAAACTCCCCATAATAAAAAAATCTGAATTACGCAATAGTTTGTAAAGCGCAGTAAATCAGTACGTTTTGATATTCTGAAAATTGCATATACCTTTGCACCGTCGTTCGAACAGACACATGTTTTAGGTTTTCAAAATTTTAAATTCATCTATTGGTTATGGTAAATTTTCGAAAGAGCTTTCAGGCAAGTGTAAGTGGCATAAAGTTAGGCGTGGCTTATATGCAGGCTTTAGGGGTGCTCCTGGTAGCGGTAGTTTGCTCATGGTTTCATAAAGGATTCTATTTTGTAAAGTTCATTAAGGTAAAGAATAAGTGGTATTGTAAGGTTCCGGGATTTCCCAAGGCACTTTTTGAGCACACGATGATGGTTGCGGGTGCGGCAAATATGCTTGAGTATTATTCACAGGGAGATGATGAGGTGACGGTGCAAGTTCGAATTCCCAGTAAGAAAGAGTATGATGCCTTTTGCGGATTCCGTTTGGAGCAAACGAGTGCTACGTTGACGGGAGGGGCTTTCTATAAAGACTCGGGTTTGTTCTCTGACGACGAATTCTGGCTTTGCCCCGTTACCTTGTTCTTGCTCGGCAGATATCCCAAGCAGATTTACATTTATAAGGTGCATAAGAGTCCTACCCACTGTCCTATTTTCATGAGTTAGGCGGTTAAGCAGCACTGTAAAAGATTTATTGCTTCTATATAACAAAACCCTCAACAAGCACGTTACGGCACTGTTTTGTTTGTATTTAGGCAATGTAAACACTTCCGCAAATCACTTTCGTAATGCCCCCGTAGGAGGGCAGCAGGGCTTCTGTTAAATCTGTTGAGTTTTATAAATCAGAGTGAATATTTTTCTCACGCAGACACCGCAGATTTACGCAGAAGCTATGCAGAATAGAAGAGGTTTTATAAGGAGAATACGCAGAAGCGCACATGCTTACGCTTGTGCTTTGCCGTCCGGAGGGCAACATACGAGCGAAGCAATGTATGTTTCTGCAAAATCATTTATTGATAAAGGGTAAATGCGCTGCATAGTCTTTGCGAACTTTGCGTAATCTGCGTGAGAAATATTTACCGGACAGTAATAATAAAATAGTTTTATGTATCTCACGCTTCGCATGTTGTTCTGCGAAAGTCTGCGCCGTCTGCGTGAAACAATTCCACTCCGCATGGCATTAGTGAAAATTGACTAGCGCGACCTTCGGTTCGTGCCCATTCGTGGCTCAAAAAAAATACGAGTAGATACGCGCAAATACGTGGAGACTTTTCTGTGTATTCCGTGGATTGCTTTCCCCTCACAAGTTCGGACAGCGACTTTCAGTTCTGTGTGAAAATTATTGCACGCAGACACCGCAGAACAACGCAGACGCTTTGCGAAACTTTGCGCCTTTGCGTGAGAGATGTTCCGTGTAGATACGTATAAATACGTGGAGCCTATTATTCTGTGAAATTCCGTGTATTGCTTTCCCCTCACAAGTTCGGACAGCGACTTTCAGTTCCGTGTGCAAATAAATTTCCGCGCCCTTTGCGTAGTCTGCGTGAGACATTTTATCAATCAATAGAGTTTTCTCCCCTGAAACAAGCGTTTGTTATATAGAAGCAATATAAAAGATTCGGTGTTGGAACAGTCGGGGTAGGAAGACGCAAAAAAGGAGGTTACACTCAAGCAAGTGTAACCTCCTTTAGATAAAGAGTCTGCGATAAGCAACGCGCGGCGTTCGTTAAGTGCCTCGGTCAATCGCAATTCCGTTTATTCAAATGCTGCTTGAATCTTAGCCGCAATTTCTTGCATTTCCTCGGGCGAGAGTTGGAGTTTTTCGCGGCGGAAGTCCATGTCGCCTTCTGAGTGGAGGGGAATGAGGTGGATGTGTGCGTGAGCTACTTCAAGTCCGAGCACAGCCATTCCTACTTTCTTGCAAGGGAATGCCTTTTTGATGGCTTTCGCTACACGCTTGGCAAAGAGCAGGAGTGCGGCATATTCTTCGTCCTCAATGTCGAAAAGATAGTCCGTTTCCTTGCGGGGAATGACCAAAGTGTGCGCCTTGCCAACGGGGTTGATGTCAAGAAAAGCGTAGAAGTTTTCATCTTCGGCACACTTGTATGAAGGAATTTCGCCTGCTGCGATTTTAGAGAAAATAGACATAGGTAGAATAGGTTTTAAGGTTATGAGGACGCTTCGCTTTAAGGTCTTGAGGTCGCTTCGCTTTAAGGTTATGAGGTCGCTTCGTTTTAAGGTCTTGAAGTCGCTTCGCTTTGAGACGATGAGGTATATACGTCCCGCAAGGTTCCTTAAAACCTCAAAACCTTATAACCTCAAACCTTACAACCTCAAACCTTACAACCTCAAAAATTACGCTGTGATTTCAAGAATCTCCAACTTGATCATTCCACTGGGAATCTTTGCTTCAGCGATGTCGCCTACCTTTTTACCGAGGAGCGACTGGGCAATGGGAGTGGTAGAAGAAATCTTGCCCGCACGAAGGTCGGCTTCGCTTTCGCTTACGATGGTGTACTTCATGACCATGCCGTTGGCAACGTTCTTCATCTTAACGGTAGAGAGAATCTGCACAATGTCAGTACGGATGCGTGAAGCGTCGATGATTTTAGCTTCAGCAATCGTAACCTTCAATTGTGCAATCTTCGCTTCAAGGTTTGCCTGCGCTTCCTTAGCAGCATCGTATTCAGCGTTTTCTGAAAGGTCGCCCTTATCTCGTGCTTCCGCAATCGCTGCAGAAGCCGCAGGACGGTCAACAGTTTCCCATTCGTGGAGTTGCGCTACGAGTTTGTCGTAGCCTTCTTGTGACATATAAGCCATTATCTGAAAATTGTGTTTTATGGAGGAAAACCCTCCGTGTTGGTATTATGCGATGTTTGGATTTTATAAAAACGGAAAGAATCCCGGTTGCACACCGGAATCCTTTCGTAATCCTTAGAATTTCCAAGGCAAATGTACACCTTAATTTCGTTTGGGCAAAATTATTTCCTGAAAAAATCGGTAAAACTCTGTTTTTAGGGACTTTTGCCTCATGAACAAGCACGGGGTGCTATTGATTAGGGAATAATATAGCAGTTGACCCAATATAGTTTAAAAAAACTTTTGTCAGAGGATTTAACCATCCGAACTGCCCCCGTAGGAGGGCAATGATATAGGTGTTACTTGCGTGACCGTTGGTTGTCCACGAAAACTTGTTTGTTTTTTTCGAGCCACTAATGAACACTAATTTTCACTAATATCCATCCGGTCTTAAACGCCCCGCAAGGCATTAGTGCAAATTCGTGAAATTCGTGGCTTATAATAGAAATAGGTGGTCGTTGCTAATAAGTATTTTAGCCACTAATGAACACGAACCGAAGGTCGCGATTCTCAATTTATTTGAGGATTTAGGATTGTCAACATTTTTCGCACAAAAGCACCCGCGACGTAAAAAACGCGATTTGCATTTCGCTTCAAAATGTATTATCTTTGCATTGCAGAAAAGGAGGTGTTACCCAGACAGGTAATACCTCCTTTTTAAGTGCCTGATTATCAGTATGCAATTTTTGGGTACTTTCTAAAAAAACACCGGTTTTGGCAAAAATTATTCGGCACCTTGTAAAAAATAGGTGCCGAATAATTTATTTTAGGTGCCGAATAATTTTCTGCAGGTCGGTTGGGATGTTAAATCTTCTTAACAAAAGTTAAAGTTTTGTCGACCTTCCAACCCTAAAAATACGCCTTTGGCTTGCTGGGAATGCGTTATTTTCAGCGCGAGGTGTTCTTGGCTTGAAATAACGCAGCCACGGTCCACTATCTCACTTTTTCAGCGCTTTTTCACTTGATTTTTAAGACGTAACTTCCGCAGAATGAGAAACTTGCTTGATTTGCCCCCAAAATTTCATTTTTGGTAAACTGTAGAAGGACCTAATGCTAAAGTAGTAAGTAGTAGTGAGTAGTGAGTAATGCCATGGGGGGGGGAGGCAAAGTAGTAGGTAGTAGTGAACCATGCGGGACTTTATTCGTTTATCTCGGTGCCTGCTTGTCTACTTGTACCTTGTTAACTTGTCAACTAAAGAGTTAGGAGTGAGTAATGCCATGCGGGACTATACTCGTTTATCTCGGTGCCCTTCTCGTCTACTCGTACCTTGTTAACTTGTCAACTTAAAAGAGTAAAGATAAAAGATGCCATGCGGGAAATCCACTTGACCTGTAGGGACGCACGGCTCGTGCGTCCGCCTCAAAAGGTATTGCCCGCGTATCCTCAATCGCTAACCTCGTCTGTATCAAGGACGCACGCGCCGGGCGGCCCTACAGGTCAAGCGGAATTTTTGATATTGTCTCCACGTATATACACGTATCTTCTCGTATTTTTTTTGAGCCACGAATGGGCACTAATTTACACAAATGCCTTGCGGAGTGTAGTTATCTCACGCAAAGTCGCAAAGTATCGCAAAGTTTCTGCGACAAAAATATGTCCTTATGTCCTTCTGTCTAAAAATTCTGTGTCCT
>JBGVPF010000060.1:0-6060 GCA_045126825.1 Alloprevotella sp. | reverse complement strand
ATCCGAAATGCCCCCGTAGGAGGGCACACTTGCCTAACCGCGGGTGAGCAGGGCGAACCTGCGGTGGTACTATACGAACGAATAAATCTATCGGTCCCCGTAGGAGGCCCCACAGCACCTGGATATGCTACAAATTGCTTTAACTTATCCGGTCGTTGTGGGTCCTCCTATGGGGACCGATAGAGAAACTCAACTATTACCCTAATCCGCAGGTTCACTGCGTTCACCAGCGGTTAGGTAAGTGTGCCCTCCTACGGGGGCAATGCATTCATAAATTTCAGATGGGTCAATAACTATAGTATTACCTATCTTTTATTATTCCCAACCTGCGAAATCATTTCCTCATGTTCCGCTCATTTATTCAGAGATTATTATTACTTTTGCCCAAATAAAGGGCAATACATCTTTAACCATTTGCCCCAAGTACCTATTACTTATGTCTTCGTGGATTAGCGAAACGCTGTTTTCTCACTCTGCTGTTCAGGCAGTTATCGTGATATGTCTTATCTGTGCGATAGGACTCAGTTTGGGCAAGATGCGCTTCCGTGGCATCACGCTCGGCGTCACTTTTGTGTTCTTCATCGGGATTTTGGCAGGCAGTCTGGGACTGGAAATTGACAGTCAGATGCTCAGTTACGCCGAATCCTTCGGTCTCGTACTCTTTGTTTACACCCTCGGACTTCAAGTAGGTCCAGGTTTCTTGAGTGCCTTCCGCACGGGGGGTACGCAGCTTAATATGCTTGCTGCGGGCGTCGTATTGCTCGGCACGCTGATGATGCTCTCCATCCTGTGGATTACGGGCTACCCCTTGGGCGACATGATGGGTGTGCTTTGCGGCGCTACGACCAACACACCTGCCCTTGGTGCGGCACAGCAGACACTCAAGATGGTGGGTGAAAACTCCTCGGGCGCAGCCTTGAGTTGCGCGGTGACCTATCCGCTCGGTATGGTGGGCGTGATTATCGCCTTGGTGCTGATGAAAAACTGGTTGCTCCGCCATGAGCGTGCCGTTGAGGCAAAACCACGTGGCGAAGCCTTTATCGCCTCCTTCCGCGTGTGCAACCCTGCCATCTTCAACAAGTCTCTTGCCACCATTGCGGGTTTCGACGAAAGCAAATTTGTCATTACGCGTATCTGGCGCGGAGAGAATGCCATTCTTCCGACATCGGAAACGGTGGTTTACGAGGACGACCTTGTGTTGCTCATTACTGAATCAAAATTCGTTGACCAGCTCACCGTCTTCTTCGGCAAACTCGACCGCACGGACTGGAATGCCAAGGAAATCGATTGGGATTCCTTGGATACGAAACTCGTTTCGCAACGCATCCTCGTGACTCGTGCGCACGTCAACGGTCGCCGCTTGGGTGACCTTCAGTTGCGCAAGCGCTATGGTGTGAATGTGAGCCGTGTGAAGCGCGCTGGCATTCAACTTGTGGCCACTCCCGACCTCGTCATTCGCATGGGCGACCGCATCACTGTCGTGGGCGAGAAGGAGCGCCTCAAGCAGGTGGCGGAAGAATTGGGTAATGCCGTAAAGGTGCTCAACGAACCCAATATGGTGACCATCTTCATTGGTATTGTCCTCGGTTTGGTGCTCGGTTGTATCCCCTTCCACATCCCTTCAATGACCTTCCCCGTGCGCCTCGGCCTTGCGGGTGGTCCGATTATCATGGGTATTTTGATTGGTGCCTACGGTCCGCGCCTTCACATGGTAGCGTATACCACAACAAGCGCCAACCTCATGTTACGCTCCCTTGGGCTTTCCATGTACTTGGCGTGTCTCGGACTGGATGCGGGTAGTGACTTCCTTTCAACGGTCATGCAGCCCCAAGCATTGGCTTGGATTGGTTACGGTTTGCTGATCACCATGGTTCCCGTGCTCATTATGGGCGTCGTGTCCGTCGTTTGGATGAAAAAGAGCGTACCTACCACTGCTGGAATGCTTTGCGGCGCTATGGCAAACCCCATTGCCCTCAATTATGCCAGCGACATCCTTCCTGGCGACAAGGCCAACATTGCTTACGCCACCGTTTATCCCCTCTGTATGTTCATGCGCGTCATCATCGCCCAGGTGTTGGTGATGATGTGGTTGGGATAGAGGAGAAAAGGAGAAATGAAAAAGGAGAAAGGAGAAAGACCGTTCGGAGTGGGGTAAGGTATTTCTACAGGCGTTTATCTCGCAACCCACTCGTTTACTTGTCTTCTAAATACACCTCAACAAAAAAACATCCGAAAGTCCCGTGGGATTTTCGGATGTCTTTTTTTTGAGGTAGGTAAAGGTTTAGCCCTTAGTAGCAACACGCTTTTCCTTGATGCGTGCCTTCTTACCTGTGAGCGCACGGAGGTAGTAGAGCTTCGCGCGACGAACCTTACCAATCTTGTTCACTTCAATGCTTTCGATTGCAGGTGATTCGAGGGGGAAGATACGTTCTACACCCACAGTACCTGACATCTTGCGAACTGTGAAACGCTTCTTTTCGCCATGACCAGCGATCTTGATTACAACACCGCGGTAGAGCTGTACGCGTTCCTTGTTACCTTCGACGATCTTGTAAGCTACAGTTACAGTGTCACCAGCCTTGAATGTGGGGTGCTGCTTACCAGTAGCAAATGCTTCTTCAGCAATTTTGAGTAAATCTGCCATTGTGATTTATTTGTTAAATTGTTATCGCCCCAGCGCAACATTCTCAGCCGTTTTCGCTTCGGTTCTGACAGCGGTTACGCGGAAAAGCGGTGCAAAATTACTGATTTATTTTGGGTTGGCAAAGAAAAGGGGAGGATTTTTAGAGTACAACTATCGTGCAGACTCACCTCGTTTATCTCACATCCCCTCTCGTTTACTTGTCTACTCGTCAACTTGTCCACTAAAAGTAGAAAGACTATGCGGCACGCATAGTCTTTCTACTTTTCTACTTCAACTCCGGATAAGCAATGCGTGTGTGGTAAGCACGCATTAAGTTTTCGATAAGCGTTTGCTTCGCCAATTTGATGTCCTCAAAGGTGATGGGACAGTCGTTGTAGCATCCCTCGCGGAGTTGGGTGTCAATGATTTTGTTGACAAGGTTGGAAATGCTTTCCTCGGTGTATTCCTTCAAACTGCGTGAGGCTGCCTCTACGGCGTCACACATCATGAGCGCTGCCTGTTCGGCGGTATGCGGATAATGTCCGGGATACGTAAATGCCTCGGGGTCGAAGGTTTCTTCGGGATGCTTGTTCTGCCACTGAATGGCGAAATACTTTGCCATACCCTTGCCGTGGTGGGTCGTAATAAACTCGCGCACCACTTCAGGGAGAGAATGCTCTTCCGCAAGTTTCAATCCGTTGTTGACGTGGTCAATAATGATGCGCGCGCTGCTCATTTCATCAAGATTGTCATGGGGATTCACGCCCGACTGGTTCTCGGTGAAGAACACAGGATTCTCCAATTTACCAATATCGTGGTACAAGGCCCCCACACGAGCGAGAAGGGGTTTCGCACCAATGGCACGCGCCACTTCTGCTGCGAGGTTGCTCACTTGAATCGTGTGGTTGAACGTACCCTTTGCCTCACGCGACATTCTGCTTAAAAGACCCTCGTTGAAGTTCATGAGTTCAATGAGCGTCACACTGGACGTAAACCCAAAGATGCGCTCTACAAGATACATCAAGGGGTATGCCAAGAGTTGGAGTCCACCACTGATAGCAAGGTCTACGTAACGGTGGTAGTCAAAACGGAGTACGTCTTCCCAAGAACCGAAGGTCAATCCACGCACGAGGTCAAGACTGAAGCACACAAACCATGCCGCAAGAATATTGAAGAATGCCACGCGCAACACCTGCGAGCGCTCGGTCACTTCCTTGAGCGAATAGATGGTATTAAAGCCTACGATAATCTGCACGAGCAAGAACTCATACTGGTCTGCCGCAACGAGCGAAGCCAAAAGGGCGACGACAAGCGTTACCACCAATGAGGTGCGCGTGTCCAAGAAGATGCGCACAAACATCGGTACGATGGCAAAGGGTATGAGGTACACACTCAAACTTGTGTGAGCTGCTACGAAGTAAGCAATCAGCGGTAGCGTTGTATTGAGCACAAAGAGCAGGCAGAGCACGTTATTACGCTCCATGTAGTCGCGGCGGAAAAGATAGATGTAAGTGAAAAGTGCCGTGAATACGAGACTTGCAAAAAGGAACTGCCCAAGCAGTACCCACCAATCCGAGTGATGCTCGCCCTGGCGCTTGTCATAAGCGTCTTTAAGTGAGTCCAAAATACTCACCATTTCGGGAGTGACGATGTCACCCTGGCTGATAATCTTCTGTCCGCCCTGCACCATCGTACTGAACTGCCCAATGCTGGCAAAAGCCTCGTCCAGCGCAGCGTTATTTCGGCGTTCATCATAGGACAAGTTGGGTTGCAGATACGTATTCAGGTTACATTTCTGTAAATCCGTGCCCCAACGGTGCAAGGAGTCGGCAGCCATGATAGATTCGTAGGCCGTACGCGTTGTGAGCACCTCATCTATTTCGCGTGTCATGGCGCGTTGCGCACTGACAATGCGGATGCCGTTAGGATGTGCCACCTTTACTTCGCCGTAGTCCTTCACAGAAAGAAAACCCTGGGCGTAGATGCGGCGCAATTGGTTTTCGGCAAACTGCAAACACCCTTTGGGCACATCGGGATACTTACCCGCAGCAATGTCTTGCTTGAAGAGCGCAATCTGTTGCTCGCCAAGTCCCGTCTGCAACTGATAATAGGGCTGATACGCCAAGCGAATGCTGTCGCGCATCTGCTGTTGTTCGACTTCCGAGCGGAGCACGGGGAAGTCAAACTCCGCAATGAGTGTAGAGTAGCGCCAGGGCTTATCGGGTTGGTATTCGTAACCAAACTGCGTGGTGTGGCGTGGCGCAAAGGTCAGCAAAAAGGCGGCGCAAACCACGATGCTGAAAATAACTATCGCAATGCGCGAGCGGCTGATGTGTATTTGTTTTTTAGCCATAGTTGAGTGTGTTAAGTAGGGAAAGCAGGGGGGCTAATGACGAGTCCCTTTTACTCTTTAGATAAAACGTTCGTCAAACTCAACGCCCATTTCATTTAGCAATTCTATCAATTCGTCACGTACCGAGGTTTTGCTGTGATGCACCTTCTGATTGATGATATACTGTATAACACGAGTTGTTTCATTTTTCGAATAGGTGAGTGCACAATATCCTTCGCTCCATTTAACGAACGATGGGAATTTACTGCGGTTTATTGTTAAAAAGTTGTTGGTTGCAATTTTCAAATCGTGAACAAACGTTGCAATCGCTATTGAGGGGGGTAAGGATATAAGTAGATGAATGTGATCAGGCATACCATTTATGCGTAAAAGCACACATTGACGTTTTTTGCAGAACCCATAAATATACATGTACAAGTCTCTTTCATACTCTTCAACGATGGGAGCAGTCCCTTGATAAGTACGAAGTACAATATGATAAATGAGTTTGGTGTATGCCATAAAAACAGTGCTGATAGGGCCCCCCATTCAGGTGGGGTGTTCAAAGTTGTAAAAATGAATGATACTGTTTTGAGATGTATTTGGTATTGAGCATCGACTAATTTGGGACGGGCAAGACGCCGAAGGTGTCTCCGCTTAGTAACCGGGGTGTGCGAGCGAGGCGAGTACCCCCGGTGAGGATCGCGCAAGAATTGCACCCTGGAGGGGTGCCCGAGCAACGAGCAACAAGGTATGCCAGGTGTTGGGGCACTCTTTCAGAGTGCGACTACTCTCTGACACCCATCCGGGGGTATTCGCTCCGCTCAAACCACCCGGTTACCGAGCGGTGACGCCTTCAGCGTCATTGAGCGAGTGAAATTCTTTAAGTTACCGAGCGGTGACGCCTGAGCGAAGCGAATTCCCCTGGTGGTGTGTCTGTTGGAGTCGCACCTTGAAGGGGTGCACCAACAAGTGAGTGCTCCAGGAGTAAAGTTCATTACAATTTTCAAACAACTTTGCAAAGCAAAAGTACGAATTTATAGTATTCTCCCACTAAATCCCCCTGCAGAATTTAGAAAACAGGGCAGATTTTTGGCAGTTTTTT
>JBGVPF010000059.1:0-27630 GCA_045126825.1 Alloprevotella sp. | reverse complement strand
ATGGTATTCGTGAAATTGCTTGCGCGACCTTTGGTTCGTATGCGATTAGCAAATTTTGCCCGCATGGTGATTGACTTGCGCGACCTGCGGTTCGTGTTATTCGTGAAATTCGTGTTCTAAAAAAATAAAGAGAAATTTTACCGGATACCCCAAAAAAAAAGTAACTTTGCACCATGATATGAGGGTTGTTTTTTTTGTCCCCCTCAAATGGTTAATAAAGAGATTCTTAAAGATGATATTTTTGACTTGTTGGACTGCAAATAATCTGAAAGAAACTGCCAATTTATTTGGTGGTTTGGATTATTTTGTTAGCAAGCAAGCAAGCAAGCAAGCAAGCAAGCAAGCAAGCAAGCAAGCAAGCAAGCAAGCAGTGCTGTAAATGCTATAGTTCTCGGTTACGAGAACGGATTTCTTGTGCGTGAGCGTCAGTAATAAAGACCTCGCAGGTGGAGTTGTAACTCTACCTGCGAGGTCTTTGTTCGTTTATCAAACTATGGACATTTAATTTTAACAAATATCTATTATGAAACACACATTAAAAACTTTCCTTCTCGCCTTCGTGGCGATGATGGTTCCCATTGTAGGGTGGGGACAAACAAAAGTTTCAAAATCCACTCCACAGAACTCTTGCGGAGAAAACCTTACTTGGACACTTACTGATGGCGAATTGGTAATTGAAGGTACTGGGGCAATGTATGATTTTGAAGATGGAGCTGCTCCATGGTTCGCCAGCAAGGATGAAATCGTAAAGTTGACCATGAAGTCAGGCGTAACGAGTGTTGGTAATTATGCATTTAACAAATGTGATAAAATTACTGACCTGGTTATTCCTAATGGCGTTACCACCTTGGGCACACATGCGTTCGGGTTTTGTGATGGTCTTACTGTTGTTTCTCTTCCACCAAGCGTAAAAACAATTGGGTGGAGTGCTTTCAATAGTTGTAGGAATCTTGAAACCGTAAACTTGTCGGAGGGACTAACCAGAATCGGCGAATACTCATTTTCTAATACTAGAAAATTGTCAAATATCAATATTCCCGAAGGAGTTACTGAAATAGGACAATGGGCTTTTAGTAGTAGCTACATTAAATCCTTGATTTTGCCGAGTACGCTGACTATAATTCAAGGTCAAGTGTTTGCTTCTTGTCACGATTTGACGTCGCTGACTTGTTTAGCCCCAACCCCTCCTTCATTGTGGAGTCAAGTATTTAAAGGATTGTCAAACATAAAGATATATGTGCCGAGTGCTTCTATCGCATCTTATCAATCACAAGAGCAGTGGAATGCATTTACTATTCAGGCTGTATGTTCAAGCGAGAGTGATCACAATTTTGTAAATGGTATTTGCACGAAGTGTGGCGCATACGAACCTGCTGTAGATAGCAACAGTGATGGTTATTATGAAATCGGTAATGCGGGGCAACTCTTCTGGTTTGCAGCACATGTAAGTGCTGACGATAACAATCGTAGATCTAACGCTGTCTTGACTGCTGACATTGACCTTGAAAACCGTAAGTGGAGTCCCATCGGATACTATACTGATGACCCCTATGTGGATAACTGTTATAAAGGTGTTTTTGATGGTAATAATCATGTTATCAAGAATCTGAATGTGCATGTTTCTGATGGAAGTGAGGCTGGCCTTTTCTCAAGAATAACTAATGGCACATTGAAGAATTTGGGTGTAATTAATGCCACTGTGCAGAGTGACCATATTATTGGTGGTAATAGTTACCGTGCTGGTGTACTTGCTGGTGAAATCAATGATGCAATTATTACGAATGTATTTTCAAGTGGCGCCCTCTCTATCGTTACAGACCACCAAGAGAAGGGTGGTATTGCCGGTGAGTGTAACAATTCAGTTTTGACCAATTGCTATACCACTTATGGCGCCTTGACTGCTACGAATGTTCGTGTGGCAACAAACTGTTTCTACTTGGCAGATGAAGCAAACGCTTCTTCTGCAGG
Organism: Alloprevotella sp.; assembly: GCA_045126825.1. Classification (GTDB taxonomy): domain Bacteria; phylum Bacteroidota; class Bacteroidia; order Bacteroidales; family Bacteroidaceae; genus Alloprevotella. The sequence goes on along the minus strand of JBGVPF010000059.1, from coordinate 25,662 downwards.
CACAGTTGTAACAGCAGCGCAGATGGCTTCGGGTGAAGTTGCTTACAAGTTAGGCAATGCTTACGGACAAACAATCGGTACAGATGCCTTGCCTGTATTGGGAGGTCCTCATGTGTATTATGGTTACACATCTTGCAAGGCTGCTGAAAAGATTTACACAAACGATGCTTCTGTGACTGCTGAAAAGCATCATAATTATGTAGATGGCGTTTGTACAGAGTGTGGAAAATCGTTTGAACCCAAGATTTCAATCACTATGAGTGACTCTTATGGTGATGGATGGGAAAGTGCTGCTATCAATATAAAGAAGGATGGGGTGAGTGTGGCTTTGGCTACATTAGAATTTCATGAGTCTGATGACATCTTTACAATGGAATATTCTCCTACAAGCCAGTATGAGTTTCTTTGGGTGAGTGGAGGACCGTTTGACATGGAATGTTCTTTTGTGATTTCATTGGACGACCAAATTTTGTTTACAGGCGAACGTGAGGGGGCGTGGTTAAATAATACCGAAACTCCTTTCTATACAATAGATGCGGCAGAAGCATGTTGGGGCGCGTCACTCGAAAGACTGACTTCTTGGGGAACTTACTCTGAAGCAATTTCTGCAGCAGAAGCAGGTAGAGCTACCTATGTCAAACTGAATAAGGATGTTACCAGCGTAACAGAAATCCATAGTGGTACATTTACTTTGGATGTGAATGGTCACGTGATGCGAGTGAGCGACTATGTATTGAATATTAAAGGCGCAAATGTTACAATTACTGATAGTTCGGATGGTCCTGTCGGTATTTTGCATAATGATAACTTCTGGCATCGTGCAATTATGGCTTCTAATGGTGCTACCGTATATATTGAAAAGGTGCAAGTAATGGGGGCTGGAGCTGTAGAAGTGTTAGAGTCAAGTAATGTGACTATTGCAAGTGGTACTTACAGTAGCACAGAGCATCCTACTGTTGAAAATAAATCTGGTACGCTGACTATTTTGGGAGGTACTTTCCAAACGGAAACAGCGGCTTCGGTGACTTCTATTGAATCTGCGATTCGCACAACTATCTCTGGAGGAACATTTGCAGAAGGCGACGACGCAACTATTATTTATGAGACGGGTGTGCTTGACCTTTCTGGATGGGCAAATCCTGCAGGTATTAGTGTATATACTTATGATGATGTGCCCCTCGGAGCTTCTACAATTTCTCTTCCTACTGACTACCTCTTCTTTAATGGCGAAGAAGTAGCGACAGAGGTGTTGAACCCTGGTACGAAGTATACAATCCGTAATGCAGAAATCTTTACTGTTGCATTCGACGCCAATGGTGGAACAGGCGAAATGGAAGATGTATCTACATACAGCAATTATCGTTTGCCCGAATGTACATTTACAGCCCCCGAAGGTCTGGGCTTCAAGGCTTGGTTGGTTAATGAAGTAGAATATCAACCTAATGATGTAATTACAATTACAGGAAATACGACGATCACTGCAGTTTGGGCTACTCCGTACACTTTGGCATTTAGTGCTAACGGTGGAGTAGGTTCACTCGTTGCCTTGAAGACTTCGAGCACGGTAACATTGCCCGAATGCCCCTTCCTTGCTCCCGAGGGTAAGGAGTTCAAGGCTTGGCGAATTGGTGAAAACGAATATGCAGCGGGTAGTGTTGCAACACTTACTGAAGACGCTGTGGCTTATGCTGTGTGGAATGATGCTCTTGTTGTTCATGAATTGCTGGTCGATATCATGCCTATGATCCCGGATGCAGGGGAAGGAGCTACAGTCCGCATTATGAGAGATGGTATAGAGATTGATCGTGTGGAAATAACGGTTGCAGGAGAACCTGCCCATCGCTGGATTCCATATGATTCGAATCGTGAATACACTTTCTACTGGGAAAGTAGATTGGGCGTTTCTTCTTGGGATGTAGATGTTAATATTCATTTAGGCCCTGAACACATATTCCATGAATTTGGTCATTATCTTGAACATGAGTATAGAGATAGACCTTTCCTTACCATCCCCGCGAAAGCTTCTGCTGGTTCAACCTTGGAAACATTAAACATTATCGACGGCGAATTGCCCGAGTATAATGTTTTGCGTGAGGCAGAAGTAGGTACGCTTACTTATCAGCGCACACTTCCCAACCAGGAATGGAATGCATTGTTCTTGCCCTTCGAAATTCCTTTGAGCGAATTGGAAGCAGACTACGAAGTGGCGTACTTCAACGACATGCACTCTTACGATAGAAATCGTGATGGTGAAATTGATGAACTGGAAATGGAAATCATCCTCATTGACGAAGGTACACTTCATGCAAATCACCCCTACTTTATCCGTGCTACGTCTGACGATGCAAAGGATTTAGAACTTGTGCTCAATGATGTTACCATCTGTGAAACAGAGAATACACAACTCACTTGCTCTTCTGTATATACCAAGTTTGACCTCAATGGTAGTTACGCAAAGAAGAGTGCTGCAGAACTTGAAGGTTGCTATGCAATCAGCACAGAAGGCGTTTGGGCACCCTTGGCAGATGGCACAGCGCTCAATCCCTTCCGCTTCTATCTTGAAATTACGCAGTTGGCGGGTTCTCCCGTTAAGGTTTCATCTCATGCGTTGAAGTCTATTCGTATTCGTCTTAATGGTCAAGGTGATACTACGGATATTCAGGAAGTTCCCACAACAACTACGGATGCTGCGGTTTATGACCTTTCAGGTCGTCGCGTTGTTAATCCTGGTAAGGGCGTTTACATTGTGAACGGCAAGAAGGTGATGATGAAGTAAAACCGTTCCCCTAAATGAGATTAGATTATGACAAAGAATAATTATCAGAAACCTCAACTTCGCGTGGTAGAACTTCGCATTGAGGGACTTATTGCGGCAAGCGACCGCATTCCAGTGGGGAGTACTCCTGCTACTCCTGCCACAAAGGAATTAGAAAGTCCTTGGAACTGTGAGAACTGGGATACGGAAAAGTAATCACAGCATGTATTTAGGAAGAAATGTCAAGGTCTGATATTGCGGGCAAATGGGGAGTGCTAAAGTACACACCCCGCCCCAAAATCTACAAACAACTCCTCGCATTTCGTACGTTATACCCTACGCAAAGCGGGTGCGCCAAAAACATCAGGCGCACCCGCTTTTTTATCCCCATAATAGGGATGTAAAAAATTAAGTCTATTGTAGTGAATAATGGCATTATCGCTTCTATAGGAAAATTGGCACAATTTTGAGTAACCAAACTTACACCAAGGTTTGCCATTTTTTTTCATGCCGAGAAAATAAATTTTTATGCCGAGAAAATAAATTTTCGTGCCGAGAAAAAAACGTAGTGCCGAAGAAAATAATTCCATGCCCTTGTAATAAAATTTCCATGCCTTGGAAATAAAATTACCAGGGTTGGAAATAAAATTGGAAGCGAGGTGTGACCTTTGGTATTGAACGTCTACTTATCCAGAGAGGGGCAAGACGCCGAAGGTGTCTCCGCTCTGTAACCGGGGCGTGCGAGCGAGGCGAGTACCCCCGGTGAGGAATGCTCAAGCATCGCACCCTGGAGGGGTGCCCGAGCAATAAGATATGCCAGGTGTTGGGGCACTCTTCCAGAGTGCGACTACTCTCTGATACCCATCCGGGGGTATTCGCTACGCTCAAACCACCCGGTTACCGAGCGGTGACGCCTTCAGCGTCATTGAGCGAGTGAAATTCTTAAATAATGGCTTAATCCCCTTTGCTTTATCCTTCGGGCAGCGACAGTTGGTTCATGGAAATCATGCAAACTGTGGGGCTTATACTATTCAAACGAGTTTATATTCATAGAGTTAGAGTTGTTTACCGGACAGTTCCCATTGCCCAAAGGCAAACAAAAATGATATATAACAACTGGTAGTTATGCCTGCATTGCCCCCGTAGGAGGGCACACTTGCCTAACCGCGGGTGAGCAGGGCGAACCTGCGGTGATACTCTACGAACGAATAAATCTATCGGTCCCCGTAGGAGGACCCACAGCACCTGGATATGCTACAAATTGCTTTAACTTATCCAGTCGTTGTGGGTCCTCCTACGGGGACCGATAGAGAAACTCAACTGTTATCCCTAATCCGCAGGTTCACTGCGTTCACCAGCGGTTAGGCAAGTGTGCCCTCCTACGGGGGCATTACGAAAGTGATTTGCTGAAGTGTTTACATTGCCTAAATACAAACAAAACAGTGCCGTAACGTGCTTGTTGAGGGTTTTGTTATATAGAAGCAATAAAAACAAAAGAACTTTCGTGGACAACCAAAGGTCACGCAAGTAACAGCTATATTATAGCCTTTTTTATGAACTACAGGACTTGATAGATTATAATAGCCCTTAATTCGCCGCATCCACCGCGCAGTTCATCTGACCGCTCTTGTAGGTATAAGTGCCGTCGATGCTGATGGCTTTACTCTTGACACCCGTGGCAGAAATCTTAATCGTGCCACCGTCGAAAAGGAAGTCGCCCTTGCCCTTGATACCGCGACACTTGCTTTCGTCGTCAGTACCTGCGGCATGCGTAGTTCCCGTTACTTTAAGGTCGATCAGCGGATTGTTGGAAACGCCCTTAATGGTAAGGTCGCCGTCTACGCTGATGCCCTTTGTGCCGTTGCCCGAAACTGTGCCCGAAATCGTTCCGCCCGAGATGGTCATATTACCATCAGACTTAATCCCCTTGGTGTCGGGGGTTGCAACATTCAGTTGGATGTTTCCTCCCTCGATAAACACTTCGCCGTTGTGCTCGTCTGTAGCATCGTTGGTGAGTGAGATGTCGAAACCATCGCCACCAATGTTGTTCATCTGGAAGGTGCCACCTTGCATCAGCAAGTATTGGTCGATGTGGAAGGCGTCGCCTACTGCGCCAAGTACGTTGATAGTGCCAGTAAAGGAATGCTTAAACTGCGTGTACTCATCGCTCACGAAGGCATGCTTGGAGTTGCCCGTAATGTTGATATACCCACATCCCTCAATTTCGGGGTGGCCGTTGATAAAGAAGGCACCCTTGTGCGTTCCGCCAGCGCAGTCTGCAAATGAATTAGCACCACTCACGAGAATCTTAATGCGCTTGCCGTTGAGGATGTTCATAGGTGGAAGACTCACGGTATTCGAGGTAAGATGAAGTCCACTGATAACGAGGGTTGCCTTATAATCGCCTTCAAGCGTGAAGGAACCAGCGTTTGAGGTACCACTCAACAAGTAGGTCACCTCTTCTTGCAACTGTTCGTCGGCGAAGATGCTGACATTCGCACCCTCCACATTTACGGTGAGATAAGGCGCGAGATCGCCACTGATTTCTACTTGCGCTGTAGCACCGTCGTACTCCACGCCCACGGTTGCTGTAGCTACGGGTGTGTTGTTGATAACCATACGGTCGATGGTGCTCACATCATACGTCTTACCGCCAATTGTAAGGGTTGTTCCACCCGCAGCGAAGTTGGATTCGCCAAGGGTTGAGGCGTCAAATGCTGTGGTCACACTGCCTTGTTCAATGCGCAGTGTCTGTGCCGCTGTCGTCAATGTCGTTCCAGCGAGGGCAAGGAGGAGTAACAACTGCTTCATTGTGCAAGAATTTTAAAGGTTTGTTGACCAACGCGTACTACATAAATGCCACTACTCAAGGGAAGCGAGAAGCGTTCGTTGCCGTTCGTGTTTTTCTTAAGTGTGGCCAATGTGCGACCTTCCAGATTAAAGACGCGGATAGCGGTTCCTGCGGGAGCAGTCACCTGAAGCGCATCATTACAGAATTGTGCGTCAACCGTTGCAGTCGTAGTCTCTTCAATCCCCGTAGCATTGGGGGCAAAAAACAAGGCTTCAAGTTCTGCCAACGCCAGCGTCACCTGCTTGCCACCAGCCTGACCTACAAGGTTGGTGCCCGAGAAGGTGAGCGTAGCACCAGAGGCGATATTCAGACTGTACTCATTTCCGTTTTGCAAGCGGAAGGTTAAATAATCCAGGCGCTGTGCGCCAATAGTGGTTGCCACAAAGAGGGCAATGAAGAGGAATATTGTTCTCATACAAAGTAAGTCGTAAACCTTTTAAGAGTAAAGATAAAAGAGTAAAGATAAAAGATGCCTGCGGAACGAGAGAGCAAGTAGTAGGTAGTAGTTTTCTTTAGTGAGTAGTTAGTAGTGAGTAGTCCGTGCGGAGCTTTCTTTAGGGAGTAGGTAGTAAGTAGTAGTGAACCATGCGGGACACTACTCGTTTATCTCGGTAACCTTCTTGTCTACTCGTACCTCGTCAACTCGTCAACTAAACGAAGCCGTTTATCTCGCTGAACTTCTCGTCTACTCGTACCTCGTAAACTCGTCAACTAATCTTATTAAAACTTAAACTTATACCCCAAACTTAAAGCATGGACATTGGCTTCATCGCTATAGTGTCCGTCGTTGAAGACGTAAGCAAAGGTAAGCGTGTTCTTTTTGTTGAGTTTCCAGTCGGCACCTACGATGAGGCGTGTTTCTTCTGTAGCGCCGCCCTTTTGGAGTTGCGTCTTGATTTCGTAGGTTGCGAAGGGTGCCAGCGGACATTTCTTAATGTCGTACTCAATACCAATGCGTGTGCGGAGCAAGTGGTTGTTTTTGTGTCCCTTATGGTCTTCTCCCACTTCACGGTTGATCCATTCGTAACCTCCGAAGGGATAGGTGTCACCGCTAAATCCCGGCATGCTTGCGGCATCGTCGCGGTAGCGAATGCGTTCAATGTCCTTGCTCACGGAGTGGGTATATTGATAGCGCTCGCGGAGTGAAAAGGTGAAGCGTCCCACCTTAACCTTACTGGAAAGGTCAAACGAGAGGCGGTGTTTTGCACGGTGGAATGCCTCGTCGACGTTGTAACCGTTGAATTTTTCGCTGTTTTTCTTGAAGTCTTCTTTGACCTCACCACGACTCAAGTCGCTGATATACTGGTAGGTCGCAGCCACCTTAAGGTAGTCGCAAACCTTATAACTACCGCCGATAAAGGCGTTGGCGCGTGATACCTCGCCAAGGTTATCGTTAGCGCGCATGCCGAGTCCCAGCGAAAGGTCAATGCGCTTTGTAATTTTCTTTTCGCCTTCGACTTCAAGCCAAGTGCCGAATTCGTCTCTCTGAGCGAATGTGGGCGCCGCAAGTAAGAGGGCGCAGCAGGCAGTAAATAATTTCTTCATGGTCATGGATTGATGTTTTTTATGGTGGTGGGGGGGTAGATTGTCTAGATATTCTAGATGGTCTAGATCCTCTAGATGGTCTAGAATATCTAGATTTTTTAAGAATTGCCTAAATAATTATCCTTCAGGCGCCTTAAACATGCGGTCAACCGACTTGATGCGCTTGTCGGGGTCAATATAGAATACACGGAGCATGGTCATGTCCGTCAGGAAGTCTACTGCGCCCACTTCTACGCGTGTAACCTTCACGCCAAGGCGCTCTTCAAGGTCTTTCACAAGATCGTCGTAGCGCTCGGGTTTGATGAGGTCAATGTTGTCGTACTTCACATACTTACAACCCTGATTATATGCCGAGTGGAAGTTTTCAGCCAACCACACGATGAGGACAAATACCAAATTGATAACGAGGCGCTCAACGATGTGCAGGTCGCCCGTCTTACCGTTCAACACCGAGAGGGCAATGAGGAAGAAGAGGTAGGTCATCTCGCGAATGGGCACACTTTCCGTGCGGTAGCGTATAATGCCAAAGATGGCAAAGAGGCCGAGGGCAGCACCTACCATGCCAGCATCTGAAATCGTACCCGCTATTTCTCGACCCATGAACAGGTAGATGAGCATAAAGATACTCACCGAGAGCAGGATGAAGGTGAAGTAGTAATCGCGACGCTGTCCCTTGGGGTAGTAGAAGAAATGAACAATTGACCAAACCGTAACACAATTCAGTACCAGACTTCCGAGGAGGTGGAACAACTCAATGTTAGCTTCAAATAATTCGTGCATAAGTATAGGTTTAAGTGGTTAGTAGGTAGTAAGTAGTAAGTAGTAGTGAGGAGTGAGGAGTGAGGAGTGAGTAGTCCGTGCGGAGCTTTCTTTAGGGAGTAGGTAGTAAGTAGTAGGTAGTAGTGAACCATGCGGGGTGTTCACTTGGCATGTAGGGACGCACGGTTCGTGCGTCCTTGATACATACGAGGTCACGATTGGGTGCTCGCGAAAAATCCCCATTGATGCGGACGCACGAACCGTGCGTCCCTACAGGTCAAGTGGAATTTCGCTCGTTAATTCGTACCTCGTTACCTTGTCAACGAACCACCGTTTATCTCGTTAACTCGTACCTCGTCTACTCGTTAGTTAGCTTTGTATCTTCTCATAGCGATGCAATCGTTTCTTAAATCGGTTGATTTTGAGATTGCTGTTTGTGAGCGTCGAACCGATGCAATACTTGCTGAAACCGCTGGGCTTGATGCGCAGTTGGCGGAGCAGGGCGAGGATGGGGGAGTGGACGCGTCCGTCGCGCTTCAGTTCGATGATGACAAGGTTATCAAAATCCGCTTCATTCCCCGTTTCGTGGTTGCGAATGTGGATGCCGAAGTCAATGGTCAGGCGCTCCGTCTTGGCGTCGTTTACAAGGGTGATGCGGTGGAAGTTATTCTCCACAGTAGGGATGATGTCCTTAAAGGTATATCCTGTACGCTCTGTGAGGAACTCTTCTCCGTAGTAGTCATTGATGACCGCCTCAATGGAGGGAATCTCAATGCGCTTCTTGCGCGTCTTCCCGTGGTTGTCCTTCTTCTTGATTTCTAAGAAACAATGCCCAGAGTCGAGATAAGTACGGGCGCGGACTTTCGTGCGGGGGAAATGTCCGCAGTGGTGCTGCCGAAACATTTCGTGCGTCACGGGCGTGTCCCAATACACTGTGCGGTAGTCTGCAATGCACTTCCCGTTGTTATGTTGTGCTGAATAACTCTCACGGGTGAGTTCCAGCAATTTCATGAGCACCTCGTTGTTGGTCACAAACTTCGTGTCCGTGCGCTTCATGAGGCGTACGGACTTCATCTCTTCCAGCGTGATGGGGCGCATCTGCGCTACGAGGGTGTGAAGTTTGTGGTACATGGGGGGAGGGAACGGTTAGGGGGTAGAGTTTAGAGTTTAGAGTTTAGAGTTTTTCTAGACTATTCTAGGCGTTCCTAGGGGATCCTAGGCTATGCTAGGCATTTACTTCACCTCCTTCACAAAGTAAGTCTGTACAGGAAGGTGGTCGGAATATCCATTGAGCCATACGCCACCAGCGGTGGTGCGCTTGGGCGAACCCTTGTACTTACCTTCCGTTTGGAAGAGGTAGTCGCGCATGAAGATTTCGCTCTTGTAATACTTCCACGTAGTGCGGTCCTTCCCAAGGAGGTTGCCGGTGAATACGATTTGGTCGAAGAGGTTCCAGTTGCCTTGGTAGAGTAGGGTGCCTTGACCGACTTTATAGAGGAAGTCCCACCAGGGGTTGTAGAGGTCTTCGCCAGCACAATCTTCCTGCTTGTTCTTACATCCGAGGTTCTTGCGCATACTCTTGTTCTTGGGGTCGTCGTTGAAGTCGCCCATGATGACGATGTGTGCATTGGGGTCTTGTTTAAGGAGTGCCTCCTTGAGTTCCTTCACTTGGTCGCCCGCACGTTCACGAACGGGACTCGCCGCACTACGGCTGGGCCAGTGGCACACGATGAAGTGGAACTTCTCGCCCTCCATCTGTCCGCTCATCACGAGGAACCCACGGGTGATGTAGGTCGTGTCGCCACGCAATTCGGGAATGGCTTCCACGCGACCGTCCTTCCAATCAAAACCGATGGTGCAAGGGTCACCTTCCTTCAAGTAGATGTAGGGCACGAGCATAGAGTGTTCCAACTTAAAGAGCGCAGGGTTGTAGAAGAAGGCACAGTCCACCCCACGGCGGTCAGGACCTTCTACGAAGCAGATTTCATAACCGCGGTCCTTCAGTGCGGGTTGCTTCAAGAGGTCTTCAAGCACCGTGCGGTTCTCAATTTCCGAAACACCAATCACTGCCGCACCAAGGGGATTCTTCATCTTGCCCACCTCCGTGCAGAGCGATGCCAATACCTGCGACATGTTCGTCAACTTGTTGGTGTATTTCAGCGTGTTCCATTTATACGAACCATTGGGCAAGAACTCATAATCGTTCTTTCCCGCCGCATGAATGGTATCAAAGAGGTTTTCAAGGTTGTAGAAAGCCACCCCGTTCATCTTATACGACTTCTGCTGAGCCGTAACGGTAGGGGTTGTTGCCCATAAACAAAGGAAAAGCGCAAAGAGCGCAAATAGATTCTTTCTCATATGGTGAATGTTGAGAGTTGAGAGATGGGAGTTTAGAGTTTAGAGATGAGAGTTTAGAGGTTAATGGTGAGCGATTGTCCCGCAAGGTTTCGACCTTATAGACTTTAGAGACCTTATAGACCTTATAAAGATATTCCCTCTTACATCCGCAAATTTGTAAAAAAAATATGTAACACACTATTTTTTGGATATTAAAAAATAAAAATTGTCCAACTTTTGCCGTTGATTTTCGGGAACGTTGTAAATTTGCCCGTAATAATAGCAACAAACAATCTCTATCGTTTATGAAAAAAGGTGTATCCCTGTTTGCCGCGGTGCTGCTCATGGTTCCTTTCTTTGCCAAGGCGCAAACTCCTGCAGACAGTCTTTTGATTCCCGACGACAGTCACGACTTCTCGTTTACGGAATCTCAATTAGACGAGGATGCTGATGCGGCACAAGCCGTTTCTACCATTACCTCGGCGTCAAACGACCCCTTCCTCTCTGAAGTGGGTTACCTTTTCAGTCCGATGCGCTTCCGCGTTCGTGCGTTTGAAAACACCAGCAGTCAGACCTACATCAACGGCGTAATGCTCAATGACCTTGAGCGTGGTCAGTTCTCGTATGGTATGATTGGTGGTTTGAACGACGCTACGCGCAACCGTGAGAGTGCTTCAGGTTTTGAAGCCAACAACTTCGGCTTCCTCGGTGAAGGCGGCGGTCAGAACATCCAGATGCGTGCCAGTCAGTTCGCACAGGGAAGCAAACTCACCCTCTCTGGTTGTAACCGCAACTACGTGGTGCGAACTATGTTTACTCACGCTACAGGTCTCAACTCCAAGGGATGGGCAGCAGCCTTCTCCCTCGGTTATCGTTGGGCAGAGAAGGGGCAGATTGAAGGAACCTTCTACAACGCCTTGAGTTATGCCCTCTCCATCCAAAAGCGCTTCAACGCGCGCCACAGTCTTTCGCTCGTCACCTTTGGTGCACCCACAGAGCGCGGACAGCAGGGAGCGTCTACCGAAGAAGCTTACTGGTTGGCAAACAACCGCTACTACAACCCCAACTGGGGGTATCAGAACGGGGAAATGCGTAATGCCCGCGTGGTCAACGACTTCTCACCCACAGCCATCCTCACTTGGGACTGGACACCCAATAAGGATACGAAACTCGTCACCTCTCTGGCGGGTAAGTACAGCATGTACAGTTCTACAGCCCTCGGCTGGAACGGCGAGGCTTACGACCCCCGTCCCGACTATTACAAGAACATGCCCTCATCCATCTTCAATGTGTGGGACCCCGAGAAGAACAATGCCGAGTGGCTCGCTGCCAACCCCGAAGCGGTGGACCAGTGGAACTCACTCTATGACTACTGGACTTCCAGCAAGGCTAACCGCCAGATCAACTGGGACCGCATGTACTTCGTCAACCAGCAGAATGCTGCCCTCGGCGGTGAAACGCTCTACTATCAGGAGCGCCGCCATAACGACCAGATGACCCTTGCCCTCAACTCTACCTTCGAAGGTCGCTTCAACCGCTTCAGCAAGTATGTCCTCGGGGTGGACCTCAACCATACGGAAGGTTATCACTACAAGACGATGGCCGACCTCCTCGGTGGTGAGGTGTATATCGACTACGATAAGTTTGCTGCCAACGACTACGGCCGCGACAGTCAGGAAGCACAGAATGACCTCCGCAATCCCAACCGCCGCATCTACGTAGATGATAAGTTCGGCTATGACTACGACATCCTTGTCAACAAGGCGCGCCTCTGGGGACTCTACGAAACCCAGCGTGGCATCTTCGACCTCACCCTCTCGGCTTACGGCGAAGGCACAACTATTGAGCGCGACGGTAAGATGCAGAACGGTCGTGCCCCTGAAAACTCTTTCGGGAAGAGTGGTGCTGCCAAGTTCTTTGGCGGTGGTGGTAAGGCCAACCTCATCATCACTCCCGGTGCGGGCCACCGCATCAACATCGCTGCGGGTTACGAAAAGCGTGCACCCCTTGCGCGCAATGCTTTCGTAGCACCTCGCCTCCACAATGACTTTGTCAACAACCTTCAGTTGGAAGATGTGCTTTCTGCAGAACTCGGTTACAACTTCCGCTGGGGCATCCTCTCGGGTAAGGTAAGCGCCTACTACGCACGCTTCCAGGACCAGGTGGAACAAACCGCCTTCTACAACGACCAGGAGTCACGCTTCACCTACCTCGCCATGTCGGGTATCGATAAGCAATACTACGGCGTAGAAGCAGCCCTCAACCTTCAGGTGACCAGCAACTTGAAATTCAAGTTTATCGGTGCTATCGGCGAAGCGGAATACATCAACAACCCCTACGCACAGGTCAACTACGAAGGTATGGATGCCAAGACTACTGCGGCGCTCAATAAGTGGACAGTGGACCTCCCCAACGGAACAACGGTCAACAAACCCCTTCGTGTGATTGCCGACGGTTGCCGCGTCAGCGGTACTCCCCTCACCGCCTTGAGCGTGGGTATTGACTACAGCCGTAGCGGATGGTTCCTTGAGGCCAACCTCAACTACTACGACCGCACTTATATCGGTCACTCTGCTTACCGCCGCTTGAGCAATGTGATGAAGAACGAGGTGTTTGGCAACTCCTTCGATGCTAACGGTAATCCCGTGTGGGAACATACTGGTGCTGAATACGCAGCCAACGGAGGTATCCGCCTCGACCAAAACGGTAATGTCGTGGAAGCACGCACCGCACGCCAGGAAAAGTGTAAGGGTGGTTTCATGCTCGACGCTTCTATCGGCCGCTTCATCCGTCTCAGCCACGGTCGTTCGCTCTCTATCAACCTCTCGCTCCAGAATGTGCTGAATAATAAGGACCTTCGCACGGGTGGTTATGAGCAAAACCGCGACGACTATTATGAAACGGGCGAACAACGTACTTACCAGTTCTCTAAGAACCCCAAGTACTACTACGCTAACGCATTTAATTTCTTCCTCAATGTAGGCTTTAAGTTCTAAACGACAGCAGTTATGAAAACTTATTTTAATATCCTTCTTGCCGTTCTTGCGTTAGGATTTACTTCCTGCCTTGATGAGCACGACGATCCCAACCTTACGGACTTCCCCGAAACGCGCGTGTTTGCGGCTTCCGTAGGTGGTGAGGAATATACGATTAAGCAACTGAAGGACGAGTTCGGTCCTGGTTACATGAACAGTTCCAACCAGATGACCTGCATCGACCGCGATATCGTGGTGAGCGGCATTGTGGTGGCAAACGATGGTATCAACGGCAACCTCTACCAAACCGTTGTGCTCCGCCAAATCCTGCCCGACGGTACCGACCAGAGCATCCAACTCGGTATTCGCAACACCTGCCTTTACCCCTACTTCCCCCTCGGTCAGCAGGTGCGTGTAAACCTTAACGGACTTTGGGTGGGCAACTACAGTAAGGTGCCCAAGATTGGCCAACCTTATTATACCAGCAGCGGTAACCGCCGCCTCGGTCCCACACTCTTCAATATGCTTGCTACGAACTTTGAACTTGTAGGTAAACCCAATACCAATGCCCCGGAACTCGTTCCTGTGCAGGTGGATGAAGCGTGGTTGAAATCTACTCCTCAAAAGTATGTGAATGCCCCCACGCTCGCAACGGTTGAAGGTTACTTCACCGCCGTGCAGGGTGACAAAGCGAATCAGGCAGAAACGGGTGCCCTTCTCGGACAGGTAGAACCCCTTCCCAAGGTGTTTGCTCCCGAAGCACTCCGCGATGCAGGGTATGGCGTAGACCGCGAACTCAAGGTGGGCAACCAGAAGATGACCCTCCGTACGAGCACCGACAACGACATCTCGTTCACAAAGATTCCCGCTGGTAAGGTGCGCCTCACTGGTATCATGACCTACTACAGCGGCTGGCAGATGCAACTCCGCGATATTCACGACTTGGAAATTTTGGAGTAGAAAAATAATATAGACTTTCTAGACTCTCTAGATCCTCTAGATCATCTAGACTATCTAGACAATCTAGACCTCTATACCATCCTCTCAACCCTATAAACTCTCAACCTAATGAAAAAATATCTCTCCCTCCTCGCCGCAGCGGTGCTCACCTTTGGCTTTACTGCCTGTGAAGATATTCCTGCGCCCTACGTCAATCCCAACGATTCAGTGGTTGACCCCAATGATCCCTCTACTCCTGGTAATCCCGACATTATCGTGGAAGAAGCCTTTGCTACTTCGCTCGGTTCGTTCCAAAACTTCACAGTTAGCGGTGAAGGTTCTTGGATTATCGACTACAGCACTGCCAAGGCTACAGGTTATGACAATACCTCAAAGGTAACTACTGCGGGTACTTACCTCCTCGTAAGTAAGCAACTCGACCTCACAGAAGTGACAGAGGCGTTTGTGACTTACGACTACATCCTCCGCTACAACAAGGGCAAGGACAACCAGCGCTTCGTGATTACTACTGAAGTAGAAAAGTCTGTGGGCGAAGCTACTTGGGTAACCCTTAAGGACGACCATATTGAAGGTGCCGATTGGACAACTTTTGCCAATGCTGCGTTCAACATCCCCGCCGAATACATGGGCAAGGTGGTAAAGGTAGCCTTCTACTACAATACCAACAACGTGAGCGGTTCTACATGGGAAGTAAAGAACTTCAGCATGAAGAAGGGTAGTGTGGCTGCTGAAGAACCCACCCCCGTGGGCGACCAGAAACTCCCCTATAAGGAAGCCTTCGCTTCTACGCTCGGTACGTTTACTTCTGAAACTGTAAGCGGTCAGGGCGCATGGATTATTGACTACCAGACGGCTAAGGCTACGGGTTACGACAATGCTTCGGCTACGACTACTGCGGGTACTTACTACCTCAAGTCTGCCGTTATCGACCTCGAAGGCGTTACCGCAGCACACATCATGTACGACTACATCCTCCGCTACAACGTAGCCGATGAAAACCAGCAACTCTTCATCACTACCGATGTGGATAAGTCTGCCAAGGAAGCCACTTGGACCCTCCTCAAGAAGGACCACACGGAAGGTGCCGACTGGACAACTTTTGCTAACGCCGACGTTGCCGTTCCCGCAGAATTCCTCGGCAAGAAGGTGCGCGTGGCGTTCCTCTACAACGCTGCTGCCGACGATTGCTCTACTTGGGAAGTGAAGAACTTCAACATGTCGGAAGGCGCTCCTGGCGAAGCACCCTCGGGTGGCGACGTGGTAGGTGACCTCACATCTTTCAATGGCGACTTCGAAACATGGGTGGATGGTCTCCCCAACAACTGGAAGACTGCTTCTACAGCCGGCAACGCTGCGCTCTCACAGAGCACTGATGCTCACAGCGGTAGCTACTCCGTTCGCGTAGGCGGTACCAACTCTGCCAACAAGCGCATCGGTTACAAGGAAATGACGCTCAAGGCGGGTACTTACACCATGAAGTTCTACGCTAAGGCAGCAACGGCTACGGGCGGTAGCGTGCGTCCTGGTTATACTCCTGTGGATGCTTCAAACAAGGCGGGTAGCTATGTTTATGGCGATTATGTCAACGACCTTAAGACTACAGAATGGACGGAAGTAAACCACACCTTCACGCTCGATGCTGATACGCGCCTCGCACTCGTCATCATGAATTCAAAGAACCCCGGTGCCGACGTGCTCATTGACGACTTCACACTCGAAACTACCGACGGTGGTATCCTTGACGGTGGCGTAACACCCGACACTCCCGAAGAACCCGAGCAGGGTGGGGACACTCCTGAAGAACCCGAAGGCACTTCAGAACTCCTTAACGGTGGTTTTGAAGAATGGAACGGTTCTACGCCCCTCTACTGGAAGAGTAATTCAACAGCCAGCAGCGCTACGCTCTCACAGAGCACTGACGCACGCAGCGGTCAATATTCCGTTTGTGTGCAGGCAAACACAGCCTCTAACAAGCGCCTCGCTTATCAGGAAATGACCCTCGCTGCAGGTACTTACACCATGAGCTTCTACGCCAAGGCTGCTACCGACGCTGTGTCAAGCGTGCGCCCCGGTTATGTGCCCATGAAGGCCGACGGTTCTGCTGACTCTTCAAACTACAAGTACGGCGACTATGTCAACGACATCCCTGGCGAATGGACTTTGGTAACTCATGAATTCACCCTTGCAGCTGAAACAACCATCTGCTTGGTAGTCATGAACCCCAAGTCAAGTTCTGCACACACCGCCTCCGACGTTCTCATCGACGATTTCACGTTGGTGAAGCAATAACCTAAAAAACTGATGGGCACTCGCGGGTGCCCATCAGTTTTTTTTTAAGTAGTAAGTAGTAAGTAGTAACCCATGCGGAGTTTTACTCCGGACGGCGCTCTCCCCCTGTTTATAGGGGGAGGGGACCAGCTCTGCTGGTGAGGGGGTGCTTGAATACGCACCGCATGGCATACTCCTAACTCCTCACTCCTCTCTCCTCACTTTTTCCGGCACCCCCTCACCAGCAAAGC
Source organism: Alloprevotella sp. (assembly GCA_045126825.1). Lineage (GTDB taxonomy): Bacteria > Bacteroidota > Bacteroidia > Bacteroidales > Bacteroidaceae > Alloprevotella. The sequence continues at coordinate 8,961 of JBGVPF010000059.1, read as the reverse complement.
TGGTCCCCTCCCCCTATAAACAGGGGGAGAGCGCCGTCCGGAGTGTCACCCCGCATGGGTTACTACCTACTACTTACTACCTACTACCTAAAGAAAGTCCTGCCTCCCCCTTCCTTCACCTTTCAAAAAGTAACCCCCACCCCCATTTTTCCTTACATTTTGCTTTTTAACGACCGCGTAACGGTGGAAAAATGTTCTCGGAGGTATGTACTTTTGCCAAAAAAACGACCAATCGTTAGTAAAAACGGTGATTTTTTTGCTTTTTTGTTTGTCAGTAGTTAAAAATAGTTTACTTTTGCCACTCGAATATTTTAGGAGACGACTTTCCTGTAACTTTTTCTTGCAGTTGGTTTGAAATATTATCAGGATATAGTTCACCTTGAACCTATAGTTTATATAGAAACCTCGCCCTAAACTAAACAACTCAATATTTAATAATTAAACAACACAAACAGTTATGGACAAAAAGTTAATGCTTTTGTTAGTGGGCTTGCTCTTTGGAGCAGTTACACTGATGGCTCAGAAGCGTGTAACGGGTAACGTGACTGACGCCGATGGTGCTCCTGTTATTGGTGCTACCATTAAGGTGAATGGCACAAAGGTTGCTGCAGTTACTGATGCGGAAGGTAAGTTCGTACTTCCTAACGTACCTGCTTCTGCTAAGACTTTGAGCGTTTCTTACATCGGTATGAAGACGCAAGAAGTTAGTGTGAGCAACAACGTTACAGTAGTGCTCGCTTTTGAAGATGAACTTTTGGACGAAGCAATCGTAGTCGCTTATGGTGTGGCTAAGAAGGGTTCGTTCACCGGTTCGGTATCACAGATGAAGGCGAAGGACTTGCAGAAGATGCAGGTTTCTAACGTCTCTAAGGGTCTTGAAGGTCAGATGGCCGGTGTGCAGATTACTTCTGCTTCTGGTCAGCCCGGTTCTCAGGCTTCTATCAACATCCGTGGTATCGGTTCTATCAACAGTGCAAGTCCCTTGATCGTTCTCGATGGTGTTCCCTACGATGGTAGCTTGAACTCTATCAACCAGGCCGATATTGAGACAATGAGTGTACAGAAGGACGCTTCTTCTACTTCAATCTACGGTGCGCGCGCAGCTAACGGTATCATCATGATTACTACTAAGAAGGGTCGTGAAGGTAAGACAAACGTGAACTTCGACGCAAAGTGGGGTTACTCTGATCGTGGCGTGAAGCCCTATCAGACTGTACGTAGCGAAGCTGACTACTACGAACTCTATTGGGAAGCAATGCGCAACCAGTACCTCCGCAACGGTGTTTCTATGTTTGATGCTGGTATCGCTGCTTCACAGGGTTTGATTAAGGAACTCGGTGGTTACAACGCTTATGACGTTGCTGACGCTGACTTGATTAACCCCCTCACTGGTCGTATCAATCCCGCTGCAAAGCTCCTCTACCACGATGACTGGGACGATGAACCTTACAACACTGGTCAGCGTCAGGAATACAACGCTTCTATCAGCGGTGGTTCTGACAAGACTCGTTACTATGTTTCATTGAACTACCTCGATGAAAAGTCATACATCAAGGGTTCTGACTTCTCACGTATCTCTGGTCGTGTAAACCTCGAACACAAGGTGAACAACTGGTTGACTGTAGGTGTAAACGCAAACTACTCAAACACTCAGTCTAACTACACTGCTACTGCAGGTACAACAAACTCAATGTTTGCCTTCACTCAGGGTATCGCTCCTATCTACCCCGTATACCAGCGCAATGGTGACGGTAGCTATGTTCTCAACGAAAAGGGTGAACCTATCCTCGACTACGGTGTAGCAAACGGTAAGAACCGTCCCTACTCAATGGGTTCTAACCCCTTCCTTGACATCCTCTACAACGTTCACGACAACGAAAGCGACGTGATCAACCTCCGTGGTTTCGCTGATGTGAAGCTCCCCATCAAGGGCTTGACTTTCCACATCAACGGTGCAATGGACAACATCGCTTCTTACGAAACAGACTTCCAGACTCCCATCGTGGGTGACGCTGCTGCAGTAAACGGTCGTTCTACAAAGTACGCTGGTCGTATGCGTAACATCACTGCTTCACAGCGTTTGAACTACTTCAGAGAATTTGACAAGTGGAACATCAGCTTGATGGCTGGTCACGAAAGCCTCCGCCGTCAGAGCCAGGGCTTGCAGGCACAGATGACAAACTTCTTCATCCCTGACAACAACGAATTCTCTAACGGTGTAACTCCCGGTATGGACCCCGCTTCTTCTAAGAGCCGCTACTCACTTGAATCTTACTTCGGTCGTGCAGAAGTGTCTATCCTCGATCGCTATAGCGTATCTGCTTCTTACCGTCGCGACGGTTCTTCTAAGTTCCACCCCGATAAGCGTTGGGGCGACTTCTGGTCAGTAGGTGCTGCTTGGCGTTTGAGCGAAGAAGAATTCTTCCAGACTTCAGTGCTCCGCGACTATGTTGACAACTTCAAGGTGAAGGCAAGTTACGGTACTCAGGGTAACGACGCTATCGGTGGCGACTATGCCCTCTACCTCGATCAGTTCTCTGTATCAAATGTTGACGGTAAGCCCGGTATCTCACTTTCGTACCGTGGTAACCCTGATCTTACTTGGGAAAAGTCTACAAACTTCAACGTAGGTTTCGAATCAAGCTTCCTCAAGAACCGCTTGATGCTCGAATTCGACTACTTCATCAAGGTTACAAGCGACATGCTCTTCAGCCGTCGTTTGGCTCCCTCTCTCGGTGCACCCAATGCTATTGCAGATAATGGTATGGAAATGCAGAACGAAGGTGTGGAATTGACTTTGACAGGTGTGTTGATGAAGAAGAAGAACTTCAAGTGGAATGCTTCTTTGAACTTGACGCACTATAAGAATACCATCAACGAACTCGAACCCGGTAAGGAACCCTCTGGTTACGACGCTGGTAGCTACTGGCGTAAGGTGGGTGGCGGTCTCTACGACTACTACATGGTTAAGTTTGCAGGTGTAGATCCCCAGACTGGTGACGCTTTGTATTACAAGGATGTTGAAAAGACAGGTGTAGTAAGCGATGCTGAAGGCAACCCCGTTCTCGACGCTAACGGCAACAAGCAGTACTACAACTACACTGAAACAATCACTACTAAGGATGCAAACTCTGCTACTAAGTATGAACTCGGCAAGACTTCAATTCCCGATGTATACGGTGGTTTGAGCACATCATTCGAAGCTTACGGTTTTGACCTTTCTATCTCAACTGCCTTCCAGTGGGGTGGTTACTGCTACGACGGTACTTATGGCGGTTTGATGGGTTCAAACGCTGGTTCTAACTACCACATCGACATGTTCAAGCGTTGGCAGAAGCCCGGTGACATCACAAATGTCCCCAAGCTCGAAAACGGTAACATGAACATGACTGGTGGTGTAACTAACGACCGCTTCCTCACAAGCTCTGACTACTTCTCAGTGAAGAACGTTCAGCTCGGTTACACATTCCCCAAGAACTTGTTGAAGAAGTTCGGCAACATCGAATCACTCCGTGTATATGTTGTAGGTGACAACCTCTTCCTCGGTGCACGCCGCTACGGTCTCGACCCCCGTCAGAGCCTCTCTGGTGCTACAAGCACTGACTCTTACTCTGCAATGCGCACCATCTCATTCGGTGTGAACTTGGCGTTCTAAGATTAAGCACAACTCAAATCATTAAACAAGACAACAATGAAACTTACAAAATATCTTGGCATGGTGCTTCTCGCAGGTACGCTCACCGCTTGTGGTGATGACTTCCTCGATCCCAAGTACTCTGGTTATGCTACCTCAGAAGAGATTGCCGGTGCTGCTCAAGACGACCCTCAGGGCGTTCTCGGCTCACAGCTCGATGGTGTTTACGCCACCTTGAATTTCATGAGTGCAACATCAGCGAGCGGTATCAACGGTCACATGGACCGTGGTCTCTGCGGCGTAATGATGCTCTCTAACAACACATCTAACGACGTCAGCCTCTCAATGGGTAACGGTGACCCCTGGCACTTCGATAAGCAGCTTGACTACTACGGACAGGAATACATCCGTTCAGGTTGGGGTTGGAACCTCTTCTACACCATCATCAAGGGTGCGAACGACGTGATTCCCATGATCGATCCCGAAACTGCTACTGCTGATGGTAAGGCAATGCTCGGTCAGGCACTCGCCCTCCGTGGTCTTTCTTACTTCTACCTCGCGCAGTTGTATCAGGACACTTACGCAACTTCACAGGACAAGCTTTGTGTGCCCATCCTCCTCACTGAAAAGGACGAAAATCCCTCTATCGAAGGTCGTGCAACAGTGAAGCAGGTTTACGCACAGATTGAAAGCGACTTGACTCGTGCTATCGCCCTCCTCGACGGTTGGAAGCGTGCTACTAAGACACAGATCGACAAGCAGGTGGCTCAGGGTATCCTCTCACGTGTATACCTCGTAATGCACAAGTGGTCTAAGGTTATCGAATTGGCACAGGCTGCACGCGCTGGTTATCCCTTGATGGATGCTACAACTGCTTACGACTACAACTATCAGGATGTAACGAACTCTGAAATCATGTGGGGTGTAGACATCACTACATCTACTTCTATGATCTATGCTTCATTCCAGTCATGGATGTGCGCTCAGTATTATGGTTACGGTGGTCAGGTTGGTGCATTCCAGCTCATCGATGCTAACATCTACAACTCTATCGCTGACAACGACGTACGTAAGTACCTCTACGTTGCTCCCGGTGATACTTACCCCTGCGAAAACTGGACAATTCCTGCATACGGTAACTTGAAGTTTAAGGCTGCAGGTGCTGAAGACTTCCTCGGTGACTTCATCTATATGCGTTCTTCAGAAATGGTACTCGCAGAAGCTGAAGCGCTCTCACGTCTCGGTCGTGCTCAGGATGCTTACACTGTAATCTCTGAATTGGTGAACAACCGTCTCCTCGAAGGCGAATGGGAATACAAAAATGCTCCTATTGAAGTTATCCAGATGCAGCGCCGTATCGAACTCTGGGGCGAAGGCTTCTCTTACTTCGACCACCGTCGTTGGCAGATGGATATGGACCGCGGTTACGAAGGTACTAACGAACCTGAGTCTACATGGCCCGCTCACGTAGGTAAGGGCTTCGTACCCTGGTACCACTACGCATGGCGCTATCAGTTGCCCCTCCGCGAAATCCAGGAAAACGAAAACATCACTGAAGACGATCAGAACGTCATTGGCGAAGAAGGTAATCAGGATCCCGTTGCGGACAAGATTACTGACTGGAGCGAAAAGTAACAAATCAATGGTAGGGTAGTGAGCTACCGCTCGAGGTGGCTTACCCCTCCCTACATAAACAAAGAACAAAGACTATGAAACTTAATATTTTCAAGACGCTTGCTTTGGGAGCATTGGTTATGGGTTTCGCTTCTTGTGAAAAGGACTACGAAAAGTCTACCTATGACTTGCCTATCCCCGAAGGTTCAATCCTCCCCACAGTGACCGTTGCAAGTGCTGACGCATTCGGCGAATCAGCGCTCATCGAAGCTACTAAGGGTACGCTCGAAGGGGCTACTCCCACTAACTGGGGGGTTCTCGTAAGCACTACTCCCGTGCCCACACTCGCTGGTAGCATCAAGGTAGAAGGCGATATCACAAAGGATTCACAGACATTTGCTGTTTCTGGTTTGACAGACGGCACTACTTACTACTACCGTTCATTCGTGACCGATGGCGTAGGTATTGCTTATAGTGAAACTAAGGAATTCACGACTGACGGTGCTGCTTGGGGCACAGAAGAAGGTTACTGGGCATTCAACACTGAAGACGATGCTAACGGTTACTTGCCCTACCGCGCTATGCTCGGTGCTACACACTCTTCAGCTTGTGGCTTCACAACAGTTAGCATGGCTGCCCTCTATGGTCAGGAATTCTACGGTGTGGCTTCTACAGTATTCGAACCTTCAGTATTGTTCAACACACTCTCTGGTTCTGTCGTAACTTACGGCGTAACAAACGCTGCTGGTTTCAAGATGAACTTCGACGGCATGTTCTTCCCCAAGGTGTGGTTTGACGCTACAATGATCGAAATGTACTTCGGTGAAACTACTTACCCCGGTCACTTCGATGTGTACGTTTCTCACAATCCTATCGAAACTGCTGAAGACCTCCAGAGCGCAACTAAGATCGGTTCTTCAAAGGGTACTGGTAAGGCACAGCAGCTCTATGCTACCAACCAGGAAACTTCTGCTGACAACCCCATGAAGTTCGACATTCCTATGGAATACTGGGGCGAATCTTACGTTTACATCGTAAGTTCTTCTGACTACAACGGTTCATACACTGGCGAAACAAGCTTCGGTATCGTAGTATTCGGCTACGGCCTCGAAGTTACAGTTCCCAAGCCTGCAACAGAAGAACCCGAAACTCCCGCAGTTTAATACCTACTCCAAAAAAATCCATCCGCTCCGCGGGTGGATTTTTTTTGTAATAATATAGCAGATGTCCACAAATAATCCTTACACCAAAGATGTTGTGCTCTTATTATTGTAGCCACTAATGGGCACGAATTTTCACTAATGCCTTGCGGGGAGGAACAAGTAGTAGGTAGTAGGTAGTAGTGAACCATGCGGGAAATCCACTTGACCTGTAGGGACGCACGGCTCGTGCGTCCACCTCAATCGCCACACCCTACATACCCTCAATTGCCAATTCCGTATGCATTGTCTCCACGTATATACACGTATCTTCTTGTATTTTTTTTAACCACTAATGGGCACAAATGAACACTAATGCCTTGCGGGACATTTAAGACCGGATGGATATTAGTGAAAATTAGTGTTCATTAGTGGCTAAAAATACTTATTAGCAACGACCAACTTTTCTATTATAAGCCACGAATTTCACGAATTTACACTAATGCCTTGCGGGGCATTTAAGACCAGATGGATATTAGGGAAAATTAGTGTTCATTAGTGGCTAAAAATACTTATTAGTAACGACCACCTTTTCTATTATAAGCCACGAATTTCACGAATTTACACTAATGCCTTGCGGGGTATTTAAGTCCGGATGGATATTAGTGAAAATTAGTATTCATTAGTGGCTAAAAATACTTATTGGCAACTACCAACTTTTCTATTATAAACCACGAATTTCACGAATTTGCACTAATGCCTTGCGGGACATTTAAGACCGGATGGATATTAGTGAAAATTAGTGTTCATTAGTGGCTCTAAATAAACAAACGAGTTTTCGTGGACAACCAAAGGTCACGCAAGTAACACCTATATTATTGCCTAAAGAATTTCACTCGCTAAATGACGCTGAAGGCGTCACCGCTCGGTAACTTAAAGAATTTCACTCACGGAATGACGCTGAAGGCGTCACCGCTCGGTAACCGGGAGGTTTGAGCGTAGCGAATACCCCCGGATTGGTGTCAGAGAGTAGTCGCACTCTGAAAGAGTGCCCCAACACCCGATGTTAACGAGTTTAACAGCCCCCCTCCGCAACTCCGTTGTTCGCCCCCCCTAACTTCGGGGGACAATTTAAGTTACCGAGATAAACGAGTATAGTCTTTTGCCACCTCCACCCCGCAAACCACCGCCTTATCGCCCATCAAAAAGTTAAAAACCTCATTATGAGCCACTTTTTTTTGTCTGACCCTCCCGAAAGTCGTAACTTTGCACTCGTTAACCTCACAGAGGGACTCTGTTAGAGTACTTTTTAGAGTACAGAGAACAGAGTACAGAGTACAACTACCGTCCGGAATGAGATCATACTTTATCAGTCATCGTACGGAACTTGTACTTTGGTGTCCCGCATGGAAGTTGTACGCTGTACTCAATGACGCTCGTCTTGTCCCGCAAGGAAGTTGTACACTGTAATCAGTGTCGCTCGTCGCGTCCCGCATGGTAGTTGTACTCTGTACTCTGTACTCTGTACTCTGTACTCTGTACTCTGTACTCTGTACTCTCCCTCCGCCCCCTCCTCTGTGATAAACTAAATCGAATGCTGAAAACAATCCTTAAAGCAGGACTCATACTAACCCTCCTGCTCGTCGGAACAACTGCCACCTTTGCCAGAAACTACAAAACGCAGGGTAAGGCCAGTTACTACGCCGACTTTTTCGATGGCAGACTCACCAGTAACGGAGAAATCTTCAGTCAAGACAGTCTGACCTGTGCACACCGCACCTTGCCCTTTGGCACCTACCTTAAAGTAACGAACCCGAAGAACAACCAGGAAGTTATCGTTCGCGTTAACGACCGTGGTCCCTTCATCGACGGACGTGTGATCGACCTCTCACGTGCTGCCGCCGAACAACTTGACATGATCCATGCCGGAGTAGTTCGCGTAGACATCGTACAGGTGGAGAAACCCGTATATCCCGAGGTGGCACCCTTTGAAATCCCCCTCTTCCAGATGTACGACGAACTCCTCAAGAAGTGTTACACCCTTGAAGAGTGGCACCACCAGCGTGAGGAAGACCGCATCTCACTCATTGAGGCAAGCATTAAGGACACCATCAGCAACTACATCGCCGAGGCCGACCTTATTGCCCCCCGCAAGGAGTAATCCCTGCATCCACAACACAAACTATTATATCCCCAAATGAGGGTGTGTCCAACACGACACACCCTCATTTCTTTTTCACACAGCGACTTTCAGTTCCGTGTGCGATAATATATTTGACATAAGAACAAAAGAACAAATAGCTCCGCGTCCCTTTGCGTCTTTGCGTGAGGAATTTCACACAGAACTGAAAGTCGCTGTCCGAACTTGTGAGGGGAAAGCAATCCACGGAATACACAGAAAAGTCTTCACGTATCTTCACGTATCTGCGCGTATTTTTTTGAGCCACGAATGGGCACTAATTTACACAAATGCCTTGCGGAGTGTAGTTATCTCACGCAAAGTCGCAAAGTATCGCAAAGTTTCTGCGACAAAAATATGTCCTTATGTCCTTCTGTCTAAAAATTCTGTGTCCT
>JBGVPF010000058.1:0-48676 GCA_045126825.1 Alloprevotella sp. | reverse complement strand
AAACTTCTGTGCCGCCTTTATCAAACCCAAGTTACCTTCGTCAATCAAGTCATTGAGGGCAAGACCTTGGTTCTGGTACTGCTTTGCTACTGATACCACGAAACGAAGATTGGCGCGTGTCAAGCGGTCAAGAGCCTCCTTATCGCCTTTATGGATGCGCTGAGCGAGTTCTACTTCTTCATCGGTAGAAATCAGTTCCTCACGTCCAATCTCAACGAGATACTTGTCCAACGCCGCACTCATGCGGTTCGTAATACTTTTGTTAATTTTTAGTTGTCGCATAGTCTTGAGTCAAATTGAGGTGCAAAATTACGAAATTAAATTTGCATAAAACAAATTTTAATACCAAATCCCCTAAAATTATTTTTTAACCTGGGGAAAAGTAGACTTTGCGTGCCAAAATCACACCTTTTTAATTCGGACTCCATGCAATAAGTGCGGTTTGCGGGGGAACAAGAAACGTATTCTTAACTTCGTGTTCACGGTTGCTGATATTCATGCGACCATCTCGGCAAACGATGGTATAATCCCCCTCGGGCACACGCACATCTACCGCTTTACACGCTGCGTTTAAAACAACAACAATGCGTGCCCAGTCATCTCCCACCGCCTTACCGTTGAGCGTGAATGCCACTGTACAAGCATCGCCCACATCTAAAAAATGCAGATATTTTTTTACCTGCGTAGCAGTAGTAAGTTGAAACGCTGGGTGGGACTTTCGCATAGCAATCAGACGGCGCAAATAGGTAAAGACATCATAGTGACGCGCCTTGTTGCGCCAGTCTATGGCATTTACGGTATCCACACTGCGATAACTGTTTCTCACTCCCCGTTTTTCGCGCAGAAGTTCTTCACCAGCAAACAAGAAGGGAGTGCCTTGCGCCGTGAATATTGCCGTATGCGCCAAGAGCGAGAGGCGCACCAATTCCTCTTCGGAAATTTCGGGAGCAACAGCACGCAGGCGATCGACCAAGCAGAGGTCGTCGTGACAACTGACATAAGAAAGGACTTGCAAGGGACTCTTTGTCCACGCCGAATGTACCGAGTTTCCCAACTCTGAATTAAAAATCATCCCCGCAAGTCCTAATTTTAAGAGGGGTAACGTTTCCCGATTTCCCAAAAGGAGCCCACCCTTTGTGTCGTCATAGCATGGTCCGCGAAGGGCATCACGGAGTTCGTCGCCAAAGGCTGCGAGCCCCTTCACCTTATGAACATTCTTCTTCGTCATGCTTTGCGCAGAAGGCAGTTGAGGTTGTTCTGCCGCCCACCCTTCGCCATACACGCAGATGCTGGGGTCGATGGTGTGCAAGCGGTCAACCACAGCCTGCATCGTTGTGCGGTCGTGCAACGCCATGAGGTCGAAGCGGAAACCGTCGATGTGGTATTCCTGTGCCCAATAAGCCACGCTCTCCACAATGAATTGGCGCATCATGGGTTGCTCACTGGCTGTTTCATTGCCACATCCCGAACCGTTGGCGAGACTTCCATCCTTCTTTTTGCGAAAGAAATAACCAGGGGCAGTACGCTCAAAAGCACTTTGCGCCACACTCGCCACATGATTATAGACCACGTCGAGCACCACGCGCAATCCCGCATCATGCAGTGCCTTCACCATCTGCTTAAATTCCTTGATGCGCACCTCGGGAGTCGCAGCGTCAGTAGCATACGAACCTTCGGGCACATTGTAATTCTGCGGGTCGTACCCCCAGTTGTAATGGGGCACATTCTTTTGCGCCTCATCAATAGAAGAGAAGTCAAACGAAGGCAAAAGTTGTACGTGTGTCACACCGAGTTCCACCAAGTGGTCAATGCCCGTAGACAGTCCTTCAGGCGAAAGCGTACCGTGCTCGGTGAGTGCCAGGAAGCGCCCCTTATGCTTCACTCCCGAGGAATGAGAAATGGAGAAGTCGCGGTGGTGAAGTTCGTAAATCACGGGCGATGTAACCGGCGGTCGCACGTCCTGCTCCCAACCCTCGGGGTTCGTTGCTTGAAGGTCTATAATTGCCGCACGCCGTCCGTTCAGTCCCACCGCCGTAGCAAACACGCCCGGAGTTTCCTCCAACCACCCGTGCTGCGTTTGCACACAATAGGTATAAAACATTCCCTTCAAGTCCTTATACACATTCAGGCGCCACCAGCCTTCACCCGCCACCTCAAGATTATAGCGCTCAAGGGGAACACCACCTTCACCTTCGGCGTAAAGGCGCACCTCAACAGCGATCGCCACTGGCGACCACATTTTGAAGCGGGTTATGTGGGGGGTGTAGGTGTGCATTTTTGAAAGAGTAAAGATAAAAGAGTAAAGATAAAAGAGTAAAGATTCCATGCGGGACGCCACTCGTTTATCTCGCTGACTATCTTGTCTACTCGTACCTTGTTTACTCGTCAACTATAAATCGTTTATCTCGCTGACTATCTTGTCCACTCGTACCTTGTCTACTCGTCTACTAAAGACAGTCAATTCTTCTCAACGCTCAACGTAATGCGCTCCCAAATACAGCGGGGGATTAGTTTCCAGATCGCCACGAGCAGGCGGTAGCGCCAGTCGATGGTCACGATGCGCTTGCGCTGTTTCAATGCTTTTACAATATCTTGAGCCACACGTTCTGCCTGCATCTGCATGGGGAATTTTGCTCCCGCAATAAATGCCGTACTTACGAAACCGGGGCGAATATCTGTGACGGTAAGACGCATCTTGTCGGCACGCGCATTTTGCACCAAGGCCTGGAGGTAAGCGTGCTGCATTTTCTTCGTAGCAGAATAGGCGGCAGCAGGTCCAAGTCCCTTTGTGCCCGCAATACTACTGATGGCAGCGATATGCCCACGGCGCTTGGTGGTCTTGAAGTAATTATATGCCGTAGTCATCATGCGCACAAAGCCCTCACCATTGGTTTGCGCCGTACGAATTTCCTTTTCGGGATCGAGTTCAGGGTTGTACCACCCCACTCCACTGCTGTGCAGATACAGGTCAACGCCCCCCAACTTTTCAGCAAGGGCATTCCACTTTTCCGCGGCTTCAGGAAGCATCACGTCGATGCTTTCCGTCACCACGCGGTCGGGATATTGTTGGAGGAGCGGTTCAAGAAGTTCTACGCGTCGCCCAGCAAGCCCGAGTTTCCACCCTTCAGCGAGGAGAATTTTGGCAACCTCCATGCCAATGCCTGAAGTTGCACCAACTATAATTGCTGTTTTCATAAAGTTAGTTTTTAGTAGACGAAGGTTTAGTAAACAAGTTAACAAGGTACAAGTAGACAAGAAGGTCAGAGAGATAAACGAGTGTAATTCCGCGTGGTTCACTACTACCTACTACTTGCTTTCTCGTCCCGCATGGTATTACTCACTACCCACTCCTAACTACTCACTAATAGTAGACAAGGTACGAGTAGACAAGAAGGTCAGCGAGATAAACGAGTAGTATCCCGCATGGCATTACTACTTACTACCTACTGATAAAGTGCCGCACGGCATCTTTACTCTTTACTCTTTTATCTTTACTCTTCTATCTTTACTCTAAAAATGTCTTTTACTTTCCCTTTCCACCACAAATCTGTGCAAATTCGCAATACTTACAATGCTCTTTACAGGGTGTCTGCACGAAGGGTTGTTGAGGATCAAAAAGTTCGGATAGTAGCGCCCGCAACTGGGGCACAAATTGGTCGTAATATTCGGAGTAGTCGGCAACAATTACCTTGTTTTTATTAACACCCATGGTGACGCACATATTAGCAATCATCTTGTCGGCACACTTCACGGGGTCAGTTTCCTTCGCCAATATCTCCTTCATCGACTTTGAGCACAACTTTATGTACATCAAGGTGGGCATTAAATTTTCGCCCTTTGACTTCCAATTCTGTGCCACCACATAACTATAGTAGAATGTTTGGAACACATAATCGGGATGAGGATCAATTGTGGGATCAAACAGTTCATCAACACTTTTAGCCGCATGGCGTGACTGCGAAGTTTTATAATCCACAATGCGCGGATGCACATCTTGCTGATAAGTCACTTCATCACGACGGTCGATAATACCTCCAAGCAGTACTCGGATGGTCTTATCCCCAGACTTCACCGCTTCGGTGTGCTCCACATTTTCCTCAAGTCCGCAAATCTTGATGGGCGCCACTTCCTTGTCGTACATCAGTTGATTCTTCACATACTTTTTCAGCACGACACGATTAATTTCCTGTTCCCCATTAAGGTGCAATTTAAAGGTTGCCAACTTCTGTTTATCCTGTACATTGTAGAACACGCGGGCAAAAGCCTTTCGTATGGTTTCGTCCAACAACACGTCGTCATTAAGCATGGTGTCAATGTCGCTACGTTGCATTATTTTACCCTTGAAGGGAGTATAAAGTTGCTCCATAGCGTCGTGGAATATGCTACCAAACTGACGGCTGTCAACATCCTCCGACAATTCTTCCTCTTCATACAGCCCCAATCCGTAGCGCAAATAGAAGCGCAAGGGACATCCCATATACACATTCAAGGCCGATGGCGAAAGGAAACGCTTCTTCGTCTGACGCTCAACATCATACATATCGTACAAGCGTTGCATCACCTCGGGTGTCTTCTCTACTTGAATGGGGAGTGACTTCAATGTTTCACTCTCGTTGGAGAGCGCCAGGAATTCAAACGTGGTTTGAGGCGACAAGAGTTGATTTTTAGCCTGTTGCTTTGAGGGCGAGGGTGTATTCTCCACCTCTGCCAACAATTGGGTTAAGAAGCGCGACATTTCTCCCGTCTGCATGCCATCGGTGGAAACATTGTAAAGCAATGACACGTTTGTCGCCCTACTTATCAAGCGGTAGAAGTAATAGGCAGAGAGACTCACTTGTTTTTCAATAGTCGTCATGCCATAGGCTTCACGCAAGTTATAAGGGATAAAACTCGAACGCTGATTTTTATCGGGCAATGTTCCTTCATTTGCCGAGAGCAACACTACATTGCGGAAATCCAAACAACGCGTTTCAAGCAATCCCAGCAACTGCACGCCTTCTGCGGGTTCGCCATGGAACGGAATTGAGCGCCCATTCAGGAGGGTGCGCAACAGGCGCAACAACGTGTATTCCTCCACCGCCAGGAGCGAACCTTCTTCACCCTCAATGCGCTGGCGCTCCAACGCACTCAAGCGATTGATGAGGGTATAAGCGGCAAACACGGATTCGCAATACAGTTGCTCCATCATGCCCTTTGAGGATTGATTTTTAAAGGTCATCCCGATGGCTTGCACCACCTCTGAAAGGTACTTCAACAACCCTTCATTGCCGGAAACATGTTGGAACACGATTGACAATGGGGATGTTGTGCGCAAATCAGCATCCGAGGGGAAGAAAATCTTTTCATCCACCAACTTCTTGCGCAGGCGCATCGCCTCATCGCCCCCTAATCGCTGTGCGTAAGGATGTGTCAGCACACCGAGCACACGGCCGTGGCGCCACCCACGCCCCGTAGAACCCAAGAGTTGCAGTTCCGCCAAGGCAAGCAAGAAACTGGTGATAGGCATTTCGCTCAAGGGATACCCCATCGTAATATTGAGCAACATCTTCTGCCCTGCCCCCGTCTTGCTTGGGATACTGTGAAGGAGGGGTTGAAGGTTCTTTTCATTACAGAGCACCACCGCGGTTTCCACCATATCCTCCTCTTGCGCCACATGCTCTTTAATCCACCCCTCTACATAACGCGTCTGCTGGCTTTCCGTGGCTGCCGCCACATACTTAAAGTTTTTGGGGGTGCGGAAGTTGCCAAACAGTTCATCCTGCTCTTCGTCCGAAAGTTTGTCCAACTCATTGCCAAACAAATGGATGTTTTCTTTTATAAACTGCCCCGCCTCATATACGCTATTATTATCGTCAGCAGCACCGAGGTTGGTATATCCCCAGTCAAAGTCCCAGAAGAACTTCACCGCCACCCTACTCTTCAGTTCTCTGAACAGTTCCTTCTCCGTTTCGGTCAACACATTAAAACCAATAACGGCAAATGTTCGATTTTTGAAAAAGTCGGGCAGTTCTTCGTCACGATGCGCACGCAACTCCTCAACAACTTCTCGCTTCAGCATACCAGAATACGCCAAACCCTCCGCCGCCAAGGTTTCACGAAGTTGCGTATAAAGGGGATAAAGATATTCCCAAATCTGCGTGAACTTCTTCTTCAATTTAGTGTCACGCTCGTAGGTATAACTTTCAAAATAGTGTCCAATCGCTTCACGCTGCGCTTCACTCAAAAAACTGAAGTCTTTGAGTTGCTCCAAATCATTGACATTTGCCAACAACTTGTCCGCACGCACCATGCTGTTGTCAATATCGTCGAAGTCACGACACATCATCTCGCCCCACGAATAAAAGTGGTCGAGCGACTCTGTGCGCCCCGTAACTTTCGTATATACACGGTAGAGGCGACACACCAATTCTATAGGGTCAATGAGTTGCTTATTGCTCAACTGGCGGTACAACTCATCTATCGTTATGAATTGTGGAGCCCAAATGGGGCGATCAATCATTTCGCGCAGGTACTTGTTGAAAAACAAACTTGCACGCTTGTTCGGAAAGATTATGGTCAATCCTTCAAAGTTGCCCCCGGACTGGGCGTAAAGATATTGTGCTACTTTTTTAAGAAAAGGAGTCATGGGTTATTTTTTAAGTGGACGAGTTAACGAGGTACGAGTTGACGAGAAGGTCAGCAAGAAAAACGATTTTTAGTTGACGAGTTAACAAGGTACGAGTAGACAAGAAGGTCAGCGAGATAAGCTTGTTTTAGTTAACAAGTTAACGAGGTACGAGTTGACAAGAAGGTCACCGAGGTAAACGAGTAGTATCCCGCATGGCATCTTTTATCTTTGCTCTTTTATCTTTACTCTTTTACCTTTACTCTAACCAAGCGTCACCGGCACAACTTTATTGGATCGCATGTACCACACATAACCATGCGGATTAGGATATCCCATTGCCGCCAAGAGTTTCAGGTATCCCTTCACCTGGTTCATGTAGCGCAGGCACTCCATGCGCCCTGTTTTGTAATCAACAACAATCGTTTCCTTGTCGTCACAAATCACACGGTCGGGGCGCTCTATATATTTTCCATCTTCAGTGTTGAGAGGGTAAAGAATGTTTGCTTCGTTGAGCACGCGCCACTTTGGAGCAAACCACTCACGCACTTCAGGTTTGCTGAAAGCGCGCGTCAGGAAGTCCAGCACTTCTGACTTGTGCGCAGCATCCTGTATCAAGCCCTCGCGCTCAAAAGCATCTACCGCCGTTGCGATGTCGTCACACGTGTGGACGCGCTCCATAAGATTGTGATAGAAGTTCCCCTCTTCCACATAGTTGAGCGCTATTTCCGCCGCATCAGAGTCTTCACCATTCAGGAAACGCTGTGATTCGTTGGACTGACGAAAACTTACCAACGTAGGTTGTGAGGCGAAGGGGATGTTGCACTTCTCAAAATCAGGCTCGAGGTAATTGATTTCTTCAACCGCATCGTCATCCTCGCCCTGCTCGGTATCATCATCTGCTTCGGAGGGCACGAGCGTGCCAAACGTATAAGTAGTATCCTTCACCACCTCAAGCGCAGGATTTTCCGTTGCCTCCTCCGCCTTTTCGGGGACCTCCTTGGGAATGCCCTTTATCACAATATCGTTCACCGTGGTTGCCACCTTACCAGCGGTCGTTTCAGCCGCAGCCCCCGTCAGCACAATAAGGTTGTTCTCCGCTCGCGTAAAGGCCACATAAAGCACGTTGAGATTGTCCACCAATTTACGCAGCAATTCCTCTTGAAAGTCTTTTTGGAAATAGGTTTCATTCAGCGTCTTGTTGTACTGAACGGGCACTAACTTCAATATGTCGGAGAAGACGGGTTCGCTCGGTTGACACCAAATCATCGATGGCATAGACCCTGGAGAGTAGCCATCAACATTCCATTCAAAGAAGGGAGCGATTACCGTGTGAAACTCCAGACCCTTCGACTTATGCACCGTGAGGATCTGCACACCTTCGGCATCACCAATAGGCACGGCCTGCTGATACAACTTTTCGTCCCAATAATTGAGCAGGGCGTCGATAGTACCCTCATGATCCTGTAAGTACGCCAACATTTGGTCGAAGAAGCAGTACAGGTAAGCGTCTTGCCCCTTAATCGTTCCCAGTTCAAACCATGCATAGAGTTGCTCGCAGAGTTCATAGACGGGCATTTCTTGCAAGCGCGCACGCTCCTCGTTGAAGGCACGGGGGAGCAACTGCATCACCTGCTCTTTCGGAGTTAAGAAGGCACTATTCTCGTCGGCATGCTCCACCTTTCTGCACACGACCTCGCGATGATACATCATCGCCAGCGAATACATCGCCACCACATCTTCAGGATGCGCCACGACGCGCAGGGCGAGCACCAGCAGGTTCACCGCTACCGACGTGTTGAGCAAGAAGGCCTCGTTGCTCACCACCTTTACATGGGGAAACTCGCGCTCCATGTAGTCGGCAATCATGATGCCCTCATCATTTTTGCGCACAAGGATGGCTATGTCTTTGGGCTTCACACCGCCCTCCAACACCTCGCGCATGCGTTCGCCAAATCGGTCGAGCATGATTTCATCCCGACTCTTCTGAAGTTCCGCATCGGGTGCCTCACCCTCCACCTTCGCCTTGCGCTTTGAGGCGGGATAACACAGGTTGTCGATGCTCACATATCCATAGCCCTTATGCTTGTCGGGCACCTGCTGATGCACTTGCGCATAGGCAGTCAAAATCGGTGTAGCCATACTGCCCGTCGAGTCCTCTATCGTAGCGCAGTAGGATGACGCCACAAACTTCACGGCGCGGTTGAAGAAGGCATTGTTGAATTCCACCACCCGCTCCGAACTGCGATAGTTCACGTCCATCGTGGGTTGCTCCACGTATCTGCCCAAGTCCCTATCGCTGTCGATAGTGTTGAGCGTGCGCCAGTCGCTGTTGCGCCAGCGGTAAATGCTTTGCTTCACATCCCCCACAATGAGGCACTTATTCCCAGCATCAAGACTGTTCTTCAAGAGCGGCAGGAAGTTACCCCATTGCAATTCGCTGGTGTCCTGAAACTCATCAATCATGATGTGCTGATAACGCGCGCCGGTTCGCTCGTAGATAAAGGGGATGTCGCTATCGCCCACCATGTCGCGCAAGAAGTGTGCCGTGTCGGCCAGGATAAAGCGGTTGGCCTCCTTGTTCTTCTGGCGGAGGGTTTCATTGATGGTGTTAAGCAGCATCATTTCGTTGATGTGCGTAAGCATCACGCGCGCCGTGAGGATGCGCATGCACTGGGCTTTCACCCCTTCGAGCAAGTCGGCGTAACGTTGCAGGATGTTCTTGCGGGCAAATTCGCTCTGCACCGTCATGTCCTTGCTCCACGAATCCAGGGTAAGAGTATAATCCGTTTTGCCCGTACCCATCACATCTGCAAACTTCATCTTGCTCGTAAAGTTTAAGATGCGCGTCAAAATACCTTTCACCCCACGACTACCGTTGTACAACTTATCTTCGTACCCCGACAATAGCGTCCAGAAGTCCGCCCCGAGCACCTTGACTTCCCCTTCAGCCTTGCCCATAAGCGCATGTAAATGCGCTTTCACCTGCGTCAGAAAGGTGGGGTCGCCAATCATGGAGCGCACCTGTGCGCCCTGCTTCAAGTATTGTTCGGTAAAGATGTTTTCGCCAAATGACTTTACCTCCTTCATCACGTTCCACGCCTTGTCCTCATCGATACGCTCAAACATAAATGAGGTCAACAGTTGCATGATGTTCTCCTTCCTCACGCGGTCGTCCTCGCTGTAATGATTGTTGAGGTCTTCGACAATGCTCTTCACCGTCTCCTCCAGCGCCTCCTTCGCGTTCAGGTCCACGCGCAGGTTTGCCGTAAGATCGAGTTCGTAAGCCAACTCGCGCACGATGCTTTGAAAGAAGGAGTCAATCGTCGTGATGCGAAACCTTGTGTAATCATGAAGCATTGCCGAGAGTGCCTTCTGCGCACGACTCCGAATTTGAGCATCAGAAAGATTGAGCGCCTGAATTTCAGGTGCCTTTTTTATTTTTTCAAAATATTGGTTCGAACTTTTGAGCCCCTTCGCTATTCCATTGAGTTGTCCCAAGATGCGCACTTTCATTTCTGCCGTAGCCTTATTCGTAAAGGTCACAGCAAGAATGTTGCGATAAGCATAGGGGTTGGCAATCAACAATTTAATATACTCCACAGCCAGTGTAAACGTCTTACCACTGCCCGCAGAAGCTTTATAGACAAGTAAAGATTTCATGGATGTTTCAAGATTTATTGTCCCAAGGACAAGTCTTCGCAAAACTACAAAAAAAACACCACATTTAAAAACTTTTAACAGACAAGTTTACACGCTATTTTAGGACGCTAAAAACAAGCCCCCTCTCCACGCGCTACCTTTGATTCAGAAAAGTCAATAATATGTTCTTCTATACAACATAACAAACTTATAAATAGTTGAAATACAATTGTTTGAGAAATTGTTATTTTTGCTCTCATTTTGGGGACGCCAATTCAATACTTATGTCAAATATATTATCGCACACGGAACTGAAAGTCGCTGTCCGAACTTGTGAGAGGAAAGCAATACACGGAATTTCACAGAATAATAGGCTCCACGTATTTACACTACACGGAACATCTCTCACGCAAAGACGCAAAGGGGCGCGGAGATTTATGGGCACACAGAAAACACGGAAGGACACAGAATTTTTAGACAGAAGGACACAGACAGCAAGTAGTAGGTAGTAAGTAGTAGATAGTAGTCCATGCGGGGCGGTAATTAGTGAGTAGTGAGTAACAGCCGTGCGTCCGTTCCATTCAAGTGGAATTTCGCTCGTTTACCTCGGTAACCTTCTTGTCTACTCGTACCTCGTCAACTCGTCAACTAAAAATTTGTGCAATTTTATTGCCTATTTTTTTGCCCCTACAACCTATTTGTCCCCTTCCCATTTGTAACGATTTTTCGCACACTTCAGCAATCACGCCCAAAAACGGGATTTGCATTTCCCTGAAAAATGTATTATCTTTGTACTACAGAAAAGGAGGTCTTACCGAAACAGGTAAGACCTCATTTTTAACTACCTGATTATCAGCATATATTTTTCTTGACATTTCCCAACCAACAAGTATTATCGCAAAAATTATTCGGCACGTACGAAAAATTATGTGCCGAATAATTAAAATTATGTGCCGAATCGGTTTCACACGTCCCAATGTTGCATAAACAATTCTTAAAAAATCATAAAAATTCTTAACGCAAAAACGCCAAAATGGTGCTAAAAAACGTCTCCCCGACGCGTGAGATTTTAAAATTTCCAACACGGGGTCGCGTTGGGGCGAAATAACGCACTCACACCCCAGTATGTCAACTTTTTGAATGTTTTTCAACTAATTCAAAAACATCAAACAAATAACTTCCAGGAAGTTACAAGAATTTGCGCCCTATTTTCAAATTGGAGCATCTGGAGTGAAAGCAAAGAGGTCGACGCAGAAGATTGGGATTGTCAACAGCACTCACCACCAAGTCTCATCATGAACATCCACACCTCGTCAATCGTTAATTACCCATCACATAAATAACGCGCGCACGATACTTTTTACTTATAAAAAGCGCTCTTTCATTTCTTTGTTGTATCTTTGCAAGATAATATGGAAACCAATAAATGCGGTTTTCCAACACAACAACACCTAATAATAGACCTTAAAAACTATCCCTATGAAAAAAACACTCCTCTCTATCGTCCTGATGCTCGTAGGTTGCCTCTGTGCAACTGCACAATTTGAACAGGGAAAGAAATATATCGGTGCATCACTCTCCAATATTGATTTGAGTTACAACAAAGCACGCGACTTTAATTTTGGCATGAACCTCAATGGTGGTTACTTCCTGGATGATGAATTTTTAGTAAAGGCCAATCTGGGATATGCTTACGAAAGCAAGACACATGCCTTTTCAGCAGCCGCAGGTGCACGCTACTACTTTGAGCGCAACGGCATCTTTATCGGTGCAGGTGGCGAACTGCAATGGCGCAATCACTATGGCAGAAAGAATCACGGCAAGACCCTGCTCTACACCCCTGTTGAATTGGGTTATGCCTTTTTCATCAACCGCCATGTAACAGTAGAACCCTCGGCGTACTACAAGATTTGTTACAACGAGTTTAAGGATCACTGCGAATTCGGATTCAAGATTGGGTTTGGGGTGTACTTTTAACAGTTAAACGAGTTAGCAAGTAGACAAGTAAACAAGATAGTTTGCGAGATAAACGATGAGCGCACGGATTTTTGTTCTGCCTTTTCTAACCTTCTCGTTTACTCGTACCTCGTTCACTTGTTTACTAAAACACTAATAATCTATGCAACTTTCAGAACTGGGCGAATTTGCCCTTATCGAACATATTACCAAAGACATTACGCTTCAGCAGTCCTCAACCATTAAGGGGGTGGGCGACGATGCGGCGGTGCTGGCGCCCTCGGCAGAAAAGCGCATGCTCGTTACTTCCGACATGCTCATGGAGGGTATTCACTTCGACCTTGTCTATACGCCGCTCAAACACTTGGGCTATAAGGCGGCGATGGTGAACTTCTCGGATATCTATGCCATGAACGGCCGCCCCACGCAGTTGCTCGTTAACATTGCCGTGGGACGTCGCATTGAGGTGGAGCACCTTGAAGACCTCTACGCAGGCATCCGCCTCGCGTGTGAGCGCCACGGGGTGGACCTCGTGGGAGGCGACACAACGAGTTCGAAGACGGGACTTGCCCTTTCCTTAACCTGCGTGGGTGAAGTTGCCCCCGAAAAGATGACCCTCCGCAGCGGTGCGAAAGATACCGACCTTATTTGCGTGAGCGGAAACCTCGGTGCTGCCTACATGGGCATGCAACTCATGGAGCGCGAGAAGGCGATTTTTGAAAGTCAAAGACACGGCGAGGCTGAAGTGGCACAACCTGATTTCAGCGGGCGCGAATACCTCCTTGAGCGCTACCTCAAACCCGAAGCGCGCAAGGATATTATTGAACGCCTTGCCGAAGCAGGCATTACGCCCACCGCAATGATGGACGTAAGCGACGGACTTGCCTCGGAACTCAAGCACCTCTGCAAGCAGGGAGGTGTGGGGTGCCGCGTCTACGAAGAGCGCATCCCCATCGACTACCTCACCGCCGTGACTGCCGAAGAGTTTAATATGAACCTCACCACCTGTGCGCTCAACGGGGGCGAAGATTACGAACTGCTCTTCACCGTGCCCCTCACGGAGCACGACCGCGTAGCACAACTCGAGGACATAAAAATCATCGGACACATCACCCGCCCCGACCTCGGTGCGGCACTCATCACCCGTGACGGACAGGAATTTCTGCTCAAGGCGCAGGGGTGGAAGGAAGAATAATTCTTCTTAAATGAGAAAGGAGAAATGAGAACCGAAGGTCGGCGCCGAAGGGGCTAAAGCCAAAGGAGAAATGGCTGGCGCGCTGGTGTCCCGCACGGTCTTTCTCATATATCCTCTCTCTTGTGTAAACGAGTAGATTGGTAAAAGCAGCAAAGTTAGCATTCAGGGTAAACCTCCCTCCCGTATGGACTTTCTCCTTTCAGTTCTTTTTAACAAGTAGATTGGTAAAAGTTGCAAAGTTCGCATTGGGGGCAAACATTCCGCATGGACTTTCTCCTTTCTCCTTTCTCCTTTCTCCTTTCTCCTTTCAAAAATGGTTCTCACTATAGACATTGGCAACACCTCCGCCAAAGTGGCGGTGTTCCAAGACAACGAAATAATTTTTAGCGAGCGCGTCGCTACGGATTGGCACACAGAAATTGGGAAACTTTGCGCGACGTACGACATTAAGGGTTGCGGCGTGTCAAATGTAGCAGGTCCTAACGAAGCACTGGACCGAGCGCTGCAGTTACTCCCCTGCCCCGTATTGCGACTGACGTACACCTCGCCCTGCGCGCAACCTTATTTTCAGCAGATTCCGCAAGGACTTGGTGCCGACCGCCTGGCTGCCGACATTGCTGCCGTAACGCAGATGCCCAACACGCCCGTGCTGGTCATTGATGCGGGAACTTGCCTCACCTTTGACGTGATTGATGAAAACCACAGCTTCGCAGGTGGGAATATTTCTCCAGGCGTAGAACTTCGCTTGAAGGCGATGCACGAACATACGGCAGCACTACCGCTCATCTCTGTAGAGGGTGACCTGCCCGACCTCGGCTACGACACCGCAACAGCCATTCGCGGTGGGGCAGTCAACGGCATCAAGTTTGAAATCGAAGGCTACATCCGCATGTGCCGCAAGCGCTTCCCCACCCTCCATGTGTTCTACACGGGAGGCAACCATTTTGAATTTTCACCCGACGTCGCACCTTGCATTACGCATGACCCGCACCTTGTGTTGCGCGGACTGCATGAATTAGTTAGGTAACGATATAAGAGTTGCCCCGAAGTTGCATCCCCCTCACCGGAAAGCGTTAAAACAACTCAACGGGTGTAAGCAATCTCGCTTTCTCTTGTTATAAATGGTGTGGGACTACTCCGAATGGTGCTCTCCCCTTAAGATAGGGGGGAACCGACGCCCGAAGTAAGTGCAGAGAGCAAACTTGTTTGAACTATGCCTTACGAGAAGGAGGAAG
The DNA here is from genome assembly GCA_045126825.1 of Alloprevotella sp. GTDB lineage: Bacteria > Bacteroidota > Bacteroidia > Bacteroidales > Bacteroidaceae > Alloprevotella. The sequence continues at coordinate 34,044 of JBGVPF010000058.1, read as the reverse complement.
ATGAGCAAAGCGAAAATCAAAACCGCGTAAGCGGGGAGGGGGTATGATGATTCTAATATCGCATCAACTGCCATAGCATACTATTAGTTAAGTAGCACACTAACGCCGCATCTGCAACACTCAATTCTAAACTCTCAACTTCATCTATCGATGTACAAAAGAATACTTTTTTCCACAGCGCTCCTTCTCGGAACCTTCTGCGCTTTTGCCCAAACCAATGGTTCTAACTCCCCTTACTCTCGCTATGGTTTCGGACTTCAAAACGACCAGGCGCAGGGTTTTAACAAGGGTATGGCAGGTCTTGCCTATGGTATGAACCATTCGAAGCAACTGAACTTTAAGAACCCTGCGTCCTACGCATCCATTGACTCGCTCACCCTCATCTTTGATATTGGTTTCTCACTTCAAAAGGCGAACCTCAAACAGGGTAATGCCAAGAAGAATGCCAACAACTCTTCCATCGACTACGTGATGGCGGGGATGCGCCTTGCGCCCAACTTTGGGATGACCTTGGGGATGATGCCCTATACCACTATCGGGTATGACATGAATACAACCTCAAAAATCATGCAGAGCACGGGGGAGGTGACGCAAACGGAAACCTATAAGGGAGATGGCGGACTTCACGAGGTATTCATTGGTTTGGGATACCGCCCAATAAAGCAACTCTCTGTGGGTGCCAACTTCGGTTACCTTTGGGGCACGATGGAGAACAGTGTTTATGCGTCTTATGACAACACCTCTATTAGTTCACGCCGCCGCCTTTATGCAGCAGACATTCGCACGTATAAGTTGGACCTCGGAGCGCAATATGAACAACGCATCAACCGCAATAACACGCTTATCGTGGGGGCAACCTACGGACTCGGTCATGAGGTAAACCGCCCGGCGTTCTACATCGACCAGCGCATCACAACAAATCAGGGTTCGGTGGGCGATACCACCCGCCTTGCAAATGCCTTTGAACTTCCCCACACGTTCGGTGTGGGTGCCGTTTGGAACCACCGCAACAGATTGCGCGTAGGGATGGACTACACCCTCCAGTTGTGGGATGGTTGTCGCATGCCGGAACTCGTGAACAACACTTATCAGGTGAGCACAAATAGTTTTAAGAACTGCCACACCCTCACCATCGGTGGTGAATACCAGCCCCGCCCTAACAGCGTATATTGGTTCCAGCAAATTCGCTACCGCGTTGGGCTCTCCATGTCTACCCCCTACACCAAGGTCAATGGCGTAGACGGTCCCCGCCGCTACAGTGCAACATTAGGGGTTGCCATCCCCATCCAAAATGGTTGGAGCAACCGTAGTGTGGTCAACATCGCTGCACAGTACGAACGCGTAGAACCCAAATTCAGCGGCATGATTACCGAAAACTACTTCCGCCTTTGCCTCGGTATCACATTCAACGAAATGTGGTTCAGCAAGTGGAAGGTGAGATAATTGGAAGAGTAAAGATAAAAGAGTAAAGATAAAAGATGCCGTTCGGAGTCTTTGCTCATTAATCTTTGCTCTTATAAGTAGACGAACAAACAAGTTTCGAGTAGACAAGAAGGTCTGCGAGATAAACGTTATTTTAGTAGACAAGTTAACGAGGTACTAATTAACGAGCGAAATTCCACTTGACCTGTAGGGACGCACGGTTCGTGCGTCCGCATCAATAGGAATTTTTCGCGAGCACCCAATCGTGACCTCGTATGTATCAAGGACGCACGAACCGTGCGTCCCTACATGCCAAGTGAATATCCGCATGGTTCACTACTACTTACTACCTACTCACTAAAGTAAGCCCCGCACGGCATCTTTACTCTTTACTCTTTTATCTTTACTCTTAAAAAATGCGCTACCTCCTTTTCCTCATATTCCTCCTCCCCCTGGCATGCACCTCTGACGCGCCGCCCATGGGACCACAGGTAGATTGCCGTGACTCGTTGCCCGTAATGGCGACGAGAGGAGTCTCGAAACTCATCTCCGACTCAGGTATCATGCGCTATAAGATTATCGCCGAAGAGTGGCTCGTTTACGACAAGACCTTGCCACAGCGTCAGGAGTTTCCGAAGGGAGTTTACCTTGAACGCTATGACGATAGTGTCAGCGTAAACCTCCATATCACGGCAGACACAGCCTACTGCTTCGACCAGTACCTCTGGAAACTCCGTGGTCGCGTGGTGATGAACGACCGCGAGAAAAAGGTCACCTACTCCTCGGAAGAACTCTACTGGGACATGCGCAAGCACATCTTCTATTCTAACGCCCCCATGACCCTTCAAGAACCCGACCGCCTCATCCGTGGTAATTGGTTTGAGAGCGATGAGCACATGAAGCAATACAAGGTGGGCACCACCAGCGGGTATATGCCTGTGAATATGTCAAGTACGCCATCCGACTCTACGGCAAGTGACACCATAGCGTCTCCCACAATTCAACCATCAAAAACGGTGAAGAAAGAGGAGGCACTACCAGCGTTAAAACCAGCATCGAAACCGGCCCCTACAAATATGAAGGTTCCGTTGCAAAAGGATACTCCGCAGAAGCCACAAACCTTTGACAAGCAGAAGCGCCCCACTTTAAATATGGGAAGGGTAAAGGCGTTATAACCGCTGTATCCCTTCGCTCGCAACACAGATAAGCGCCACATTAATATATAATGCGATAAGAACGACTTTGAAAACAACCCCTAACGAAACCAAGAAAGAGGTGCGACGGAAGAAAGTTGAATCCTCACGCACCTTCCGCCTTACCAAGAACATCACCCGATGGATGGACAAATATTACCTCGACCCCATCATCGGACTCTTTCTTCCCGCCTATGGCGATGCACTGACTGCACTACTAAACCTCCCTTTTCTATACATTAGTATGTTTAAGGTAAAGAGCGTCTCACTCACCTTCGCCATTATCCACAACACCCTCTTTGACATTCTCGTGGGATTGATCCCTGCCCTTGGCGACCTCCTCGACATCTTCAACAAGTCGTACACCAAGAATTCCATTCTACTCACAGGATTTATTGAAGATGACAAAAAGATTGTCAGCGAAATCAACCGCAAAGCAATTTGGTTGGGCATCCTTTGCCTCATCCTATGTCTACTCATCTACCTGTTCATCCTTCTTATCATCCAAATCGGTTCGTGGATAGGCAACCTCGGCAGTTGGTTTATTGGTTTGTTTTAAGCAACCCGCCCCTGCGGCAAACTATTCTTTCAGACAGAAGAACAAAAGAACATATTTCCCGTGCGGGGTATATTCTTACCCCCACCGACAAACGCATACGCAAAAGAAGTTCTGAAGCACCCCTCAGTGCTCCAGAACTTCTTTTTTCATACCCCAACTCTCCACGTACCGCCATCTACGTCCACTCAATCTTATATAGAGCACCATCCACTTCACCCTGTCCATAAGTTTTCCCCTCACAATTTTCCTTTTTCAATAAAGAATCATTACCTTTGCCATAAACCTAATGCTATGGATAAGAAAAACAAAGACATCACCTACTTCATCTCCTTCTGTATTGAGCAATACATGCATACCAAGGGCATGAGTGAGACGGAAGTGATGGATGCTTTCAACAAACACAAAGTGCTTGACTACTTGTGCCAACACTTTGAAGTTTTGCACACACAGGGGCGTCAATGGTTGGTGGAAGAAATTGACGAGGTTATAAATCAACAAAGCAATTAGGTATGCTGAACCATGAATCACTGATTGGCACCATCACACAATCAAATCTACACCTCATCCTTCCCTCCAAAGTAAGCGGATTAGCATGTCTGCTTATTGAGCATAAGGGTATGAGTATTGTGGAAGCAATACAAACCGTATATGCATCCCAACTATACCAGCGCCTAAAGATGGAGAATACAAAAACTTGGCATTTAGGTCCAGCAGCGCTGTACCAAGAGTTAGAAGAAGAACTTTCAACCTAATAGTTTCTAACATGTATCTTATTGACAAAGAAAATAACAGCCTTGTGAAAGTTGAAGAGTGTTCGTTCAGTGATTTAGGTATGAGCGAACGCTACAACTTGCAAGAATGGATTGCTAAAGAACCCAGTTCTTTGGGAGAAGAATTGCTGATTATCCAAAAGGAGTTTGACGGTTTCTCTGACACAAGAGAGCGACTTGACTTGTTGGCTTTGGATAAGTTGGGCAACCTTGTAATTATCGAAAACAAGTTGGATGATTCGGGGCGCGACGTTACTTGGCAGGCAATCAAGTATGCATCTTACTGTTCGAGTCTTACCAAGCAAGATATTATTGAAATCTATCAACGCTACTTGGGGGCGTCTGCCAATGCAGAGGAAATGCTTTCGGATTTCTTTGACGGTAAGGAGTTGTCTGACATTGAAATAAATGTCGGTAATTCGCAACGTATCTTTTTAGTAGCGGCAAACTTCCGTAAGGAGGTTACCTCTTCGGTGATGTGGTTGCTTAATTTCAACCTCCGCATCAAGTGCTTTAAGGTTACCCCCTACAAATACAATGATAAATTACTCCTTGACTTTGACCAAATCATCCCCATCAAGGATGCAGACGATTATACAATTAAGATTGCGTCGAAGAAGCAGTCTGAAAGTCAACATTCTGAAACATCGCGCATTAGGAATGCTAACCGTCAAAGTTTTTGGGCTGAATTTATTGACTACAACAAACAACATAATGGGTTGTTCAGTAACTCTACAGGAACGACTGATTCTTGGTTAGGAAAATCCATTAAGGGGTTGGTCGGAGCAAATATAAATATCCTCATTTACAATAATCAAACCCGTTCAGAGGTATATATAAATACGGGGGATAAAACAAAGAACAAAGAACTTTTTGATTATCTGTTTGCTCACAAAGATGAGATTGAAAAGTCATTTGGCGAGGAACTTACTTGGCAAAGGATGAGCGACAAAGTTACTTGCCGTATTAGCATTGACAGTAAAGATTTGTCATTCCTCAATCCCGATAACAAAGAAGATATTTTTAAGTTCTTCATTGACACAAGTCATAGACTCATGAAAGCATTTACCCCCTACGCCAAGAAATACAACGGTTAATAATTGGGCACATGCTGTTCAGAACATCACTTTCATAGTTACAAAAAACATCGGGCGGTACCTTAATCAAGACACCGCCCGATGTTTGTCTTATTGTTCAACTTTATTTTGCCTGACACCTACTTATCAAGTCCGCATAAAGGGCATTGCACGAGAGCAAATCGCGGTTGCCGACAAGGAAGAATTGCTTGCGGGCACGGGTGATGGCGACGTTGAGTTTACGGTCTACCTCCGTGGTGCCTACCTGCTGACACACGGAAAGGATGTCTAACTGATAGGGGCGCGAGATGGTGGTGGTGAAGATGATGTAGTCGCGCTGCGAACCTTGGTAGCACTCAACGGTGTCGATGGTGATGTCATCTACGGCGACCACACCACGATTGCGCAGGCTGGCGCGCACCATGCTGATTTGGTTGCGGAAGGGCACGATGATACCCAACTGCTTGGACAAGTTGAGCGACTTCTCGCTGCGCGCGTTGAGGTGGATGAGCGCTTCAACAATGTCTGCCACGGCTTCTGCCTCCATCTTATTGGCCTTCACATTATCCGACAATTCAGGGGCGGGAACATGCACAAATCCCATGCGCGTGGTCGCCACAAACTGCTCCATCGGCGTTTGTGGAGCGGCATAATCGAGCGCTCCTTCTTGGTGGTCGAGAGGCACTACGGAGAGGCGCCCTTCGTAGAAACGCTCGTTGACAAAGGCGGCAATCTCGCGGTGCATTCTCCCCTGATGGTCCAGCAATCCTGCGGCAAGAGTTGCCACTTCGGGCGTGCGTGCCACGAATCCGTGTAGGCGCTCGAAGAGGGAGTTTCGCAGGTCGACGAGTCCAATACTGCGGAGCGTTTCATCCTGCACGATAGTTTGCTCCGTGCGTTGCATCACAACGGCGGGGAGTTGCTTGTGGTCGCCAATCATAATGAAGCGACGCACGGCGGTGGGGTGCGCAAGGAGCGCCATGATTTGCGGTTCGAGCACCTGTGACGCCTCGTCGAGAATAGCAAGATCAAACTGCTTGAGGTTAAAGAGTTCGGTGTGAGAAGTAAGCGTCGCCACCGTTCCAACGATGACTTGTTGGTCTTGGAGCAACTGGGAAACTTCGGCACGGTTCTTCATGCCCGCCGCTCGGTTGACGAACAGATTTTGGCGCACCTCCTCGGAGCACGTTTGCTCAATGCCGAGGCGCAAGAAGTCTATTTCTGCCCCCTGAAGCATTTGGCAAATTTCATCTACGGCACGGTTGGTATAGGCAGCAAGAAGCAAGTTCGGGCGTTCGCCTTTCAAGCATGCCGAGGTGAGAAATTCTTGCACCATTGCGCGGAGGGCGACATTCGTTTTCCCCGTTCCGGGAGGCCCCACAAGGAGGTAATAATCCTGCGCCTGCATGGCGGGAAGCACAATAGCGTTGGTGCGTGCGCCATAATCCCCACAAAGTTTTACACTCGTATCGAAGCGCGGCGCACGTTGGCACAGCAAGAGTTCGCGACGCTCCTGTGGAGCCGTAAGCAGGGCAAAGAGTCCACGGCGGGCGGATTGGAAACTGCTGTCGGTGCTGTCCTTCTCAATGGCATAGGTAGTGTCGAAGGAGAAAAAGTCGCGGTTGCGCTGCTTATAGGAGAGGTGCAGATGAAGTTCGGTGTCGGTGAGGCGCACAATGTAACCGCGCACTAATTGGCGGTTGCACACGGTGTCGGCTGCCGAACGGCGCTCGTAGAGCTGCACCATGGCACCCTCGTAAAAGTCGGCAATGAACTTCTCGCCGTAATCGGGCACGTCGAAAATGATTTCTTCCACCCCACCCTCGCCCAGGAGTTCGCGGATGCGGAGGTTGATGAGAATTTCTCCCGACAGGAGTTTTGAGGTATAGTCGGCGTTCCACACACGAGCGAAACCACGTGTCGAGTCGGGGCGCGGTTCGCCCATCTTTGAGAGAAACTGCTCGCGCGACAGGAAGGTCATGAAGTGGTTGAAGTAACTGCGTTCCAAGGGTGAGGCGTTCTCCAAAGGCTCTACAACTGCCTGAATCGGGGGCAGGATGGCTTTCAAAAAGTTCGGATGTAGTCCCTGCTTCTGTATAATATTATTATAGGTGAGTTCCGACAAAACGTCAGCAACCTCCCCATTGCGCATACGCATTTCCATCCGCACAATCTCGTTGCGCAGGTGCATCACCTCCTTAATCTTGCTACGCGGAATGCGTTCGTCAAGCAGGGTCGGATAACGGGAGTAGAGCAGGAAGGAAGAGATGGCGTCGCGGGGAATAGAGAAATTGAAGTGCAACATCTCCTTGTAGAGCGCCATCTGCAGGACGTGTTCCTCCTTGGGACGCACGGGCGGACGGAAGTCTTCGGCCTTCCCGCTCTTGAGTTCCACAATGCGGCGGTGGTCTGCCGTCATCACATCCAAGCGCCCCCTCAAACCGAGCGTGGCACAGATAAAGGCAGGTTCGAGCAACACCTGATCAAGCGCAATGCCCACTTCGGGCGAAGCGTATGCCTGCTGCACAATCTGGCGAATATTATCAAAATGCTGACGGGCCTCCTTGAAATAACTGACATCGATTTCCTCGGGGGCGTGATGGCAGGCGTAATCCAAAAGTGACTGGCGGAAGTGCGTCTGCATACTTTCTGCAAAATCAATCGTGGCAGAGTGGGTGCAGTCGTCCATAAACTGGTTGGCGGCATTACCGAGGAGAATCGGGCGCGTGGTTTGGCGCGGTTGGAGTTGCGCCAAAAGGTAATTCAAGGGCGACGTGCCGTAAGGTTTTACGCATGCCGTGAGCGAACTAACGTCAATGAGGTAATCGGGTTCAAGAACGACGAGTTCGCCTCCGTTCACCACATTCACCCGCACGCCTTCCTCAAGGAGTTCCAAGGTTGCGGCATCTGCAGGTACCACCGTCTCGCCCGCATCGTCCTGAAGCAGGAGTGTGAAGCAGTCTTCACCAATTTCTTTGACCAATCCGCGTGCCACGCGCAACTGTTCTACGGGCGTAGAAGTGAGTTGCGCATCCTCCTTCCTGGGGACGTCTTCCGACGCCTCCAGGGCGGCGAGAAAACTTCTCAAGTCAGCCACATCAATGGCGAACAACTCCTCCGTTGCCTCCCTTTGCCCTCGCAAAGTTTGGAGGGCATTGCGTCGGAAACGGTCGGCGGCAGCATGGGGCACACCGTAGTGTTTACACACCGCGTAGAGGCGTGCAAAAAGTCCAGAGTAATCCGTTGAAAACTCCTTGGTCTTTTCTATGCAGACACGCTTCAGCAGGGAGTAAAGCATCGTGTAGCGCACACGAATCTTTAATTGCTCACTGCATGCCGCGACAAGTTCTTCGTCGTACTTCATCACTGAAAAATTAGGGGATGAGTGCCTGTATTTTCTGACCGAAATGCAAAAGAACAAGACTCGCGCCATTTTGTTCCTATGTTCATGTGTCCAAAATCCAGGAAAATTTTTACCTTTGTGCGAAGTTACAAAAATTTAAGAATATTATGCTGAAACATATCGTACTCTTTCAACTCAAGCCCGAACTCTCAGCAGAGCAACGCCAGGCTGTGATGGAGAATTTCAAGCAGGGCATTATGGCACTCCCCGCCATCATCCCCGAAATCCAATCCATCGCCGTAAACTTCAACTGCAACCCTGCCGAACAGTGGGACATCTGCCTTGAAAGCACCTTCGCCTCACTCGAAGCACTTGACGTTTACGCACAACATCCCGCACACAAAGCCGTAGGCGCCGAATTGCGCCCCAACATCTGCGGCCGCAGTTGTGTGGATTACACCCTCTAAAAGAGTACAGAGTACAACTAACAGAGTACAGCCACCGTGCGGTGCCTCACTCTGCTAATGCAATCCGAATGGAGTTGTACTCTGTAATCTGTAAGTTGTACTCTAAAAAAAACCTCAAAACCTCAAAACCTTATAACCTCTTACCCCTATGACACACGAATGGTTTGAATGTAAAATCAAATACGAAAAGCAACAAGACAATGGCGCCCTCAAGAAGGTAAGCGAACCCTACCTCGTTGACGCCCTCAATTTCACAGAAGCGGAGCGCCGTATTACCGAAGAAATTGCACCCTTCATGACGGGCGAATTTCAGGTTTCGGATATCAAGCGTGCACGCTTTGCCGAACTCTTTGAAGCCACAGAAGAAAGTGCCGACAAGTGGTACAAGGCAAAACTCATCTACCTCACAATTGATGAATCAAAGGGTGTAGAAAAGAAGACTTCACAAACGATTCTCGTGCAGGCAGGTTCGTTCCACGATGCCCTCAAGAACTTGGACAAGGGCATGGAAAATTACATGGGTGATTACACCATTGCGTGCATTCAGGAAACACCCATCATGGACATCTTCCGCTACAAGCCTGCTGCTGAATAACTGACCGCTTTAAGGTGATTTTCCGTATGGGACACATTGCCAAAAACATTGCTGAAATACGTGCCACACTGCCGCCAACGACCAACTTGGTGGCAGTGTCAAAGTATCATCCCATAGAGGCCGTTGCCGAAGCCTACGCTGCAGGGCAACGCATCTTTGGCGAGAGTCGTGCACAGGAATTGCGGGAGAAGGCAGAGGCGCTTCCGAAGGACATTGAGTGGCACTTCATTGGGCACCTCCAACCCAACAAGGTGAAATACATTGCCCCGTTCATCAGCCTCATTCATGCTGTTGACACCCCAAAACTCCTTGCCGAGATTCACCGACAGGCGGAGAAGCACGGCAGAATCATCCCCTGCTTGCTCCAACTCCATGTGGCAGCAGAGGAAACGAAATACGGTTTTACCCCTGACGAGGCGTGGCAATTCCTGGAATCGGGCGAGTGGCGCAACTATCCCAACGCGCAAATTTCGGGCGTGATGTGCATGGCTACGAACACGGATGATGATACCCGCATCCGCCACGACTTCCAAGTGGCACACCACTTCTTCCTCCGTGCCCAATCCACCTTCTTCGCCGATGCTCCCCACTTCACCCAATGTTCATGGGGCATGTCCGACGACTCCCCCCTCGCCATTGCCGAAGGCAGCACCCTCGTCCGCATCGGATCCAAAATCTTCTGCGAGTAACTTTTGGAGTTGACAAGTAAACAAGGTACGAGTAGACAAGGTACGAGTAGACAAGATAGTCAGCGAGATAAACGTTGTTTTAGTAGACAAGTTAACGAGGTACGAGTAGACGAGAAGGTCAGCGAGATAAACGAGTAGTGTCCCGCATGGTATTACTACCTACTACCTACTACTTACTACTTGCTCTCTCGTCCCGCATGGATCTTTTATCTTTACTCTTTTAAGTTGACGAGTAAACAAGACGGTTGGTGAGGTAAACGATTGTCGTCCCGCATGGTTCGTTCTCCATTTACCCTACACAATTCTTCGTTCTCCGCAAACCTTTCACCGTTCCCCATCCCTAAAATCGCCCCTAAAGCAAAACTTTTCCTCAAAATCCTTTGTCAATTCAGAAAAAGTACCTACCTTTGCACTCGCAATTCAGAAAGGTGCCATAGCTCAGTTGGTAGAGCAAAGGACTGAAAATCCTTGTGTCCCCGGTTCGATTCCTGGTGGCACCACCAAGAGAAACACATTCTCCCCCTTCTGAAACGCACGGTGCCATAGCTCAGTTGGTAGAGCAAAGGACTGAAAATCCTTGTGTCCCCGGTTCGATTCCTGGTGGCACCACAATAAAAGCAGTTGTCTCAACAGACAACTGCTTTTTTGTTCACAAATTTTGGCGATCAAGGCGGTTTGGCATCAATTTCTGATTATATAAAACAGAATAAGGTAAACCAATATTCGGAAACATTTTAAATAGTCGACGAAATCTTGCGCTCAAATTCTTTCCAATTCTTGCAAAATTGGAAAAGATTTATTTGAAGGGGATATTGACAAGAAAACGGTATAATACCTTTGTTTTTCTCACCCCTTACTGAGAAAATTATTTCCAAGTTATGAAAATAAAATTATCCCTCTTGAAAATAAAATTATCTTACTTGGAAATTTTAGAAGGTCTAACTACACCATATTAGATTCTGATTGTTAAAATTTCAAGGGAAAATAGTTTCGTACCAAGACTTGGTATTTTTTCTACCATTAGTGGTACTTAAAATACCAAGCCTTGGTACAAAAAGTACCACTACTGGTATTTAATCAAAAAAATAATATGGAAGGAGGAAAATGGCTTCTGATGCGACAACTCTCTTGATGTCTCAAAATAAGAATATGTCATTATAACGTCAGAAGGTTTGTCGGGTACAATTTTAGGCAATAATATTGGGGCCAATAACTTTTGCAGACTATTTAGTTTTTAAAGAATCGACATCCTATTTTTTTTGCAATTGAAAAAAAATAAGCCCAACCGACATCCTGCTCGCGTTTCACATATGTAAAGAGCTGATATATAGCAACATTAGAGACATGATTTATTCTTCATAAATAAAGAGTTTTTCTCTTAAACAAAATTTAGTAGAAAGAATATTATGAAATAATTTGAGTGTTTGATGAAAGCTTTTTATCTTTGTAGAAAACTATCAAAGAAGATGACTAAATTACATAACATAGCAATAATTCAAACGGGAGTTTTTGCCAAGACTGTCCCCAATCCGAATGCGCTTTACCTCCAGCAAAGCGACTTTGATGGTAATGGCGAACTGCGCAACACTGTTCAGTCCACAATTACCACGAACAACCCTAAACACCTATTGACTGCTGGTGATTTACTTCTGGCTTCCAAAGGCAATAATAATATATGTGTGATTGTTCCAAAGATTGAGCAAAAATGTGTAGCCTCTCCATCTTTTTTGGTAATACGCCTACACGACAAGTCTGCCGTTTTGCCTGAGTTCGTAGCTTGGTTTCTCAATCTTCCGACAACACAGAATACATTGGCATTCCACGCTCGCGGAACATCCATAATGTCGATTTCGAAGGCGTCGCTTGGAGAGTTGGAGATACCAATCCCCTCAATAGATCGCCAAAGACAATATGTGGAGTTAGCGAAACTTCAAGAGAGAGAGCAAGAACTCTATAAGGCTATTGCCGAGAAACGCAAACAACTTTTGGATTATAAAATGATAAAAAATATATAGTTATGAGTACAAAAATTACACAAGACGAAATCAACAAAGTCGTATGGAATGCCTGTGACACCTTCCGCGGTGTAGTTGATCCGAGCCAATACAAAGATTACATCTTGACTATGCTCTTCTTGAAGTATGTCAGCGATGTGAACAAATCGAAGTATGCCGAGTATTTGGAGCGTTACGAAGGTGACGAGGAGCGTGCACAGCGAGCTATGCGTCGTGAACGTTTTCAGGTTCCCGAGACAAGTTCTTTCTACTATCTCTTTGACAACCGCAATGCAGTAAATATCGGTGAGCTGATTGATATTGCCCTTGTTGATTTGGAGAATGCCAACCGTGAGAAACTCAATAGCGAAGATGGTAGTGGCATCTTCCGAAACATCAGTTTTAACAGTAGTAATCTTGGCGAAGTTAAGGATAGAAATGTACGATTAAAACAACTGCTGGAGGACTTCGCTGATGAAAAATTGCAGTTTGACGAGTCGCACCTTGACAACAACGATGTTATTGGCGATGCTTACATGTTCCTTATAGAGCATTTCGCAAGCGATGCAGGCAAGAAGGCTGGCGAGTTCTACACTGCTGAAGGAGTCTCTACTCTTCTCGCCAAATTGACGAAAAGTAAACCCGGTTCGCGCATCTGCGACCCTACTTGCGGGTCGGGTTCATTGCTGATCAAGGCAGGTCGCGAGGTTGGTTCTAATAATTTCTCGCTCTACGGTCAGGAACTCAATGGTAGCACTTGGGCTTTGGCTATGATGAATATGCTTCTGCACGGTTTCGATAGCGCAGTTATTCGTTGGGGAGACACCTTGCGTAATCCCAAACTCAAAGATGGCGATGCGCTGATGAAGTTCGACACCGTCGTTGCGAATCCTCCTTTCTCTTTGGATAAGTGGGGGGCAGACGAAGCGTCCAACGATCAGTATAATCGTTTTTGGCGTGGTATTCCGCCCAAGAGCAAGGGCGACTGGGCATTTATTAGTCATATGTTGGAGGTTGCTAACGAACACGGCAAGGTGGGAGTTGTTATTCCTCACGGCGTGCTGTTCCGTGGTGCAAGTGAGGGTAAGATTCGTCAGCAAACCGTTGAGGAGAATCTTCTCGAAGCAGTAATCGGTCTACCTGCAAACCTCTTCTATGGCACAGGCATTCCTGCCGCTATCGCAATCTTCAATAAGGCGAAGAAGGGCGATGATGTACTCTTTATCGATGCCAGTCGCGAATTCGAGAATGGCAAAAACCAGAACCGCTTGCGCGATGCGGACATTGACCATATCGTTACCACCTATCGTGCTTTTGCCGAGGGCAAACTCTTGCAGGGCGTTGTTGAGGAGAAATACGCCTATGTAGCAACTCGCAAGGAGATTGAGGAAAATGATTATAACCTCAATATTCCTCGCTATGTAGACACCTATGAAGAGGAAGCAGAGATAGATATTGTTGCTGTTCAGCAGGAGATAGACGCCCTCGAAACCGAACTTGCCGAGGTGCAGGTTAAAATGAAAGAGTATTTGAAAGTGTTGGGTATGTAAGATATGAACAAATCGTTAAATACAACCGCAAAAGGAGAGGCCTTCGAGAAAAAGGTATATGATATTATCAGCAATCTGTTGAGTAAAAATGAATTTCCAGCAAATTGCAGGTATTCATCCGTGTATCATAAACACAAGTTATATTCAAAAGAAGAAGGCAAAGATGTGATATTCGACATAGTGGTTGAAACGACTATGCCCAATAGCGATACTCCATCAATGATTTTTATCATTGAGTGCAAAGATTATCAAAGAGCGGTGAGTGTAGATAGAGTTCGTAACCTTGCTTATCAGATGAGTGAGGTTGGTGCAAATAAAGGCTTTATATTCACTACATCTAAATTCCAATCAGGAGTATACGAAATTGCACAAACTCGACATATCGGATTAGTAAAAGTATCAGAGAACAACACTTTGGATTGGATCCTGCCAAAATCAGTATTCAACAAACGACACAATGTAATTAGCAATATAAGAGATTATGTATTAAGTGACGAATCACAAGCAACCAAATACAGTTTCGCAGCAATATCAGGCAATCGCACTTATGGAGATATTGTTTCTTTTTTAGAATCGGAAATGGAACTAAATATCCAGCAGAAACGAAGAGTTAAATATTTGACTGAGGATAAGATTATTGATGCTATATACGATTATTCCTTCCTTACAAGAGAGACACACAAAATTGTCGCTAACGAACAATTGATATCAATAATAGAGGAGTTAGGATTCCAATATCAGCAATCTGAACTTATCGCTGGTATTGCGGGTTATATTAATTTAGCAAATCATACTATTACAGTATCAAACGACATTACTGAAGGTTCTCCTCATTGGCGCTTCACTATCGCTCACGAAATAGGTCACATCATCTTGCATGCTATTGTGTTAAAACTGTCTGATGTTTCAGAGATTAAAGAAAACACTCATAATGATTGGGGTACAAAGTTTAGTAAGAGTGACATCGAAAGAATAGAGCATCAAGCAAACTTATTTGCAATTGCTTTACTAATACCCAAAAAAGAGTTTAATATGGTATACGCTTATTATTATAAGCAACATCAGTTCCGTAGATTCCCATACCTATTACTTGATAACCAACCCTGTAATATACAGATGTGTAATGCTGTATTTCATTATATTGCAAAGCACTTTGATGTTTCGATTGAATTAATCAAGCATTATATGTCAAATAACAATCTACTAACAATAAAAGACAACACTACATCTACATATGAGCTCTTTAGAAAAAAATAACATACCCATGGGCTATAAGGATTCGGCGGTGGGAGTAATTCCGCAGGAGTGGGAGGTTGCCACTCTTGGTAAACTTGTATCTATTGCAAGTGGAGAAAGTCCATCGTTGTTTCATCTTCGCAACATCGGTAAATATCCTTACATTAAAGTAGAGGATATGAATAACTGCGAGAAATTTCAATCGTTCAGCAGGGAGTTTACAGATGACGAAAGATGCGCTATCCCGAAGGGCAGTATTATATTTCCCAAACGAGGTGCGGCAATTATAAACAATAAAGTTCGTATTGCAGAATGTGATTTGTATATGGATAGCAATATGATGGCTATTACTCCTAACAAACATGTTTGCGGTAACTATTTGTATTTTAAGATTACAGACGAAAAATTATTTAAGATAGCAGATACTTCTACTATTCCTCAAATAAACAACAAACATATTATCCCATATAAAATATGTTTGCCGCCAATGGAGGAGCAGAGGAAGATTGCGGAGATTTTGGGTGTGTGGGACGAGGCGATTGAGAAGCAGAGCCGACTTATCGAACGATTGGAAGTGCGCAAGCGTGCCCTTATGCAACGCCTGCTCACCGGCCGCACCCGCCTCAGTGGTTTTACCACCCCTTGGCAAAAGAGAAGAATGAAGGATTGCTTTGAGCATATTACTGACACAAGCAATGGTTGCGAGTATTTGCCAATGACTATTTCTGCTCGTTTGGGCCTTATTTCCCAAAAAGACAAATTTGATCGAGTAATAGCAGGTGATAGCCTAAAAAAATATACTCATATTCAAAAGGGAGATTTTGCCTACAATAAAGGTAACTCTAATTTATATGAAATGGGGTGTATCTATAGATTAAAAGAGCAAGATGCTGTTGTCCCATTTGTTTATATTTGTTTTAGACCTAAACAAAATGTAATTGGTGAATTTTATCAGCATTTTTTTATAAATCACGGATTGGATCGTCAGTTAAAAAGAATCATAACATCGGGGGCACGTGGTGATGGATTGCTCAATGTGGACAAAACAGATTTCTTCGAATTAGAAATTGTATATCCTCCCATTGCAGAACAAAAAGCTATTGCGGAAGTGCTTACGGCGGCAGATAATGAGATTGCCACTCACCGCAAAAGGTTAGAAGCCCTGCGCCTCCAAAAGCGCGGCCTTATGCAACAACTCCTAACCGGCAAAACCCGAGTAAAAATTTAGAAACTATGGATACAAACTTGACAAAATATAGGAGAGACATCGACGCATTGATCTATAAAGGTCGACTATTGATAGCGGGACTATACAATGAACTCGATGAAGATTATTTAATGCCACATATTCTTGATGCGGCTGATAAAAAATTTGTTGAGGAAAATTCTGATGCAACATTTTCTGACAAATATCAGATGTGGTACAGCGAAGCATATGTCCTCATTAGTCAAATTCTTCCAATGCGCATTGTTGATTTTGAAACATATTATAAAAAGCCTAAAGGCGCTTCTGGACTCTCGCTATCCAAATACCTAATTGATACAGGCAGATTTGATTTTGGAAGTACCGCCGAGATATATTTAAAATTATATCAACAGCAATATTTGATATTAAAGGCTGTTGCAAATAGCTTCGAGAGTTCCCTATACGATATAAAACAACTTTTGCAGGCAGATGTATTTGATTCGGAAATTGACAGTGCAAGAGAATTATGTAAAAAAGGATTTTATCGTGCGGCAGGAGCCATTTGTGGCGTTGTGATAGAAAAGCATTTAAGTGAAGTGTGTACGCAACACCAAATAAAAGTAACTAAAAAGAATCCTGGAATTAACGACTACAACGAGCTGCTGAAATTAAATAATGTCATTGATATTCCCGCATGGCGCAATATTCAGCGATTGGCTGATTTGAGAAATATGTGTGACCATCACAAAGATATTGAACCAACAAAGGATAATATCGAAGAGTTAATAGCGGGAACGGATAAAATTCTTAAAACGATATTTTAACAAATTCATAACGTGCAATAAAAAAGAGCAATGGATGTCAAAAAATTGATAGAAGATGTAATAACCGATTTAGCTAATAATTGTACACTTGATAGTGTCTCAAGTAAAGTTCAGGTTATTTCAAGAATACTAAAAAACGACAGATTTAGAAAGTGGGTTGATTGTGAATTCGTACACGGATATAAATCTGATGAAGAAACTCCTAAATACAGAACAATGTATATAGCAGGAGTAAGAGCATCTTATGTTGCGCCAGCAGGATTTGGGAGAATAGTAAAATATACAAATCAGCAGATTCCTATTGAGAATTTGGGAGTAGAAAGATACAAAAAGATTGCTAAAATATATGTATGGGATACTGTGTCTATTATTCAAAATGCAATTAAACCTGATGAAGATATACATTTGGCGGTTGGACCTCACGAGTCTGCGGATATTCAAGAGGTTTTAGGATATTGTCAAATTATGAGTATGTATAAAGTTGTGTCAGGCCAACAATATCAGCGAATAATTGACAAAACAAAGGCAATGCTTATAGATTTTTTTCTTGAACTAAATGAAACGGTTTTAGATAATGAAATAGATTTTAATGTTATGACAAAAAAGAATGATATTGAAAGGATTGTAAATAATACAATATATGCAGGTGTTGTAAATACGGGAGAAGGTAGTGTCGCGATTTCAGATAGCACAGTTATCGGAGGCAAGAACAATCAAGTATCAGTATCTTCTGATGTTAAGCAACAACTCAATGCTATTGTTAGTCAGATTGAGGCATTAGCACAAGAAGTCGATGATGACAGAACCGATATTGCAGAAGCCATTATTGCTGTTAAGGAAGAACTAAAAGAAGATAATATTCGAACAACACCTTTGAGATTAGCATTTAATGCCATTAAGGGGGCAATATCAGGGTTAGCAGACACTGGAATAGAAAAGTTGGCAGAGCAAGCAATAAAATTATTATAACAACAATGACTCTCTCCTTCAAAGAAGACCATATTAGTCAGATTCCGGCATTGATGATGTTGGAGAAGGTGGGTTACACCTATCTGACGCCTGCCGAGGCAATGGAGTTGCGTGGCGGAAACACCGGCAATGTGTTGTTGGAGCCGATATTGCGTGAGCAGTTGGCAAAGATTAACACCGTGCAGGTGAGTTCGCAACGCACAACAGTATTCTCGGAGCAGAACATAATTGCGGGCATTGAGGCGTTACGCAACCTGCCAATGGCGGAGGGGTATATAACCGCCTCGCAGGTGGCATACGACCTACTGACTGCGGGCAAGACCCTCGAACAGATTGTCGATGGCGACAAGAAAAGTTATGTAATGCAGTACATCGATTGGAAGCGCATCGAGAACAATGCGTTTCATGTTACCGAGGAGTTTGCGGTAAGTCGCACGGGTATGAACGACACCTATCGCCCCGACATTGTGTTGTTTGTGAACGGTATTCCGTTGTGTGTGATAGAGTGCAAGCGACCCGATATCAAAGATTCGCTCAAGCAGGCAATTTCGCAGCATCTTCGCAATCAGAAGGAGGATGGCATACGCTCTTTGTATGTCTATTCGGCACTATTGTTGGCTACAAATGTCAATGAGGTGAGCTATGCAACAACCGCTACGCCCGAGAAGTTTTGGAGCAAGTGGACCGAACAGTTTGCTGACAAAAATGCGGAGGAACTATATCGCTACAAGTTGGCGGAGAAGGTGAATGAGAAGCGTATTAATTCCAAGATGTTTAGCGAGCGCTACAACTATGTGCGGGCTGATATTGAGAAGAAGTACAAGACGCCTTTGACTCCTTCGGTGCAGGATGCCTATATTTATAATCTTTGTCGTCCGGAAAGACTACTGAGATTAATGTACGGTTTTACACTCTATGATGACGGTACAAAGAAAGTGGCACGCTATCAGCAGTTTTTTGCAGTTGAAAAAGTGATGGAGCGTGTGCGAAACATTGAAGGAGGTAAGCGCAGAGGAGGCGTGATATGGCACACCCAAGGTTCGGGCAAATCGCTGACGATGGTTTTGTTGGCGCAGTCTATTATACTTGATAAGTCGATTCGCAATCCGCGAATTATCCTTGTAACCGACCGCACGGACCTCGACAGGCAAATTACAACGACATTCCGCAAATGTCAAGTAAATGTTGAGAATGCTACAACGGGTAGTAATCTTGTGAAGTTGTTGGAGTGTGCGAGTGCAACGGTAATAACGACCATAATCAATAAGTTTGAGACTGCCGTAAGAGGATTGAAGTCTCCGCTTACGGACCCTAATATTATTGTGTTGATAGACGAGGGACACCGCAGTCAGTATGGCGAAATGGGAATCAAGATGGAGAAAGCATTGCCCAATGCTTGCTTTATTGCAATGACCGGCACTCCATTGATGAAGAAGGAAAAGAGCACTGCGACAAAATTTGGTGGAATTATTCAGCCTATTTACACGGTAGATCAGGCCGTGAAAGATGGTGCCGTCGTGCCATTGCTTTATGAGGGGCGTATGGTGCCTCAAGAGGTGCATGCAGACTCCTTAGATAGATATTTTGACCGTATTTGCGAATGGATGACTGATGCACAGAGAGCCGACATGAAAAAGAAATTCAGTCGTGCCGACCAAGTGAACCAGGCAGAACAGCGTGTATATGCCATTGCGTGGGATATATCACAACATTTCCGCAAGAACTGGCAAGGTTCAAAATTTAAGGCACAATTGGTCGCTCCAAGAAAACGAGTCGCGATAATGTATAAAAAATTCCTTGATGAGATTGGAATTGTCTCTTCAGAGGTGCTTATCACTTCACCAGACACACGAGAAGGAGAAGATGTTGCATTTGGCGAAACTTCAAATATAGAGTTGGCATTTTGGAAGCAGATGATGGATGAACATGGAACGGCAAAGAAATATGAACAGAATATTATCAGTCGCTTCAAAAATAGCAACCACCCAGAAATCATTATTGTGGTAGATAAGTTGCTTACAGGGTTTGATGAACCGAAAAACACGATTCTGTATCTTGATCGCAAACTCAAAGAACATACATTGTTACAAGCGATTGCTCGTGTAAATAGAGTGTGTGACGATAAAGAGTTTGGGTATATTGTAGATTATTATGGCGTTTTCAGCAACCTAAATGATGCACTTGAAATCTACACGGAGTTTGACCAAGAGGATCTTGTAGGTACATATACAGATATTTCAGACGAAGTAGCAAAATTACCACAGCGTCATAGCGAAGTGTGGGATATCTTGCGTGAGGTTAAAAATCAAGGAGATTTAGAAGCATATGGTGAGATATTGCGTGATGAGGAAAAACGAGCCCTCTTCTATGATAAGATAACTATGTATGCCCGGACTCTAAAAATTGCTCTTGCAGCAATTAACTTCCATAAAACCACTGCGCCGGAACTGATTGATCGTTATAAAAACGATTTAGCAATGTTCCTAAAATTACGCAGGGCTACCCAGGAACGATATTCTGACACGATAGATTTCTCACTATATGAAGGTCAAATTCAAAAACTTATTGATACCCATATTGAGAGCGGGGAAGTGCAAGTAATTACAGAATTAGTTAATATTTTCGATAAGGAGAAATTTGCGGAAGAGGTTGAGAAGATTGTAGGAAAATCGGCAAAGGCTGACACTATAGCCTCTCGAACAGCTAAGTATATCACAGAGAGTATGGATACCGACCCTGCGTTCTTCAAGAAATTCTCAAAGATGTTAGAGGAGACAATTGAGGAATACAAGCATGGGCGTATAAGTGAAGCTGAATACTTACAGCGAGCTGAAGAGATTATGCATAAGGTATTAAGTCGCACAGATAGTGAGATTCCCGAGTCTCTGCAAAGCAACAATGCAGGCCGAGCATACTTTGGTTTAGGGTTAGAAGTCTATAAGAGAGTCTGTAAGGATTCTGGAATGTTTGACTTGACAGGGTTGGCTCTGATGACCGCAAACAAGATTGATGAAATTATTAAAGCACATATTTACCCCGACGGTTCATTGATGATAGATTGGACAGCCAAAGATAGGCTAATTGGTACTATGAAATTGGAAATAGAGGATTATCTAATCGATGTAATAAAAAGGGAGTATGGCGTTCCATTAACCTTTGACGATATGGATTCTATTATTGACAATTCGGTAGATGTTGCATCAAAATGGTTTCGCTAATGGAAGGTAAAATTAATTTTGGTTCTCACGAGATCGTGTTTAACGTAAAGTTTTCCGATCGCAAAACACTTGGCATAAAGGTCTATCCAGCAAATAATGTTGAGGTATTAGCACCTCTTGATACGACAATAGCAACAATAGAACAACGGATATATAGAAGGGCTAAATGGATTTTACGCCAACAAAACTATTTTAAACAATTAGGAGAACGCACTCCCGAAAAAAGATTCATCAGTGGGGAATCTCACTATTATCTTGGTCGCCAATTTTTATTGCGTGTTGATGAGGGCAAACCTAATAGTGTGCGATATAAAGGACGATATTTTGAAGTAATATGCACACCTACGAGTAAGGCAAAAGAGTTGATGAAAGAGTGGTATAAATCGCATGCCAAAAATAAATTTGCAGAATTTGCAGAGCCTATTATAGCTCGCTTTGAGAAATATGGTGTTGCTCCATCGTCTTTGTTTATTCAAGAGATGGAGAATCGCTGGGGAAGTTGCACTCCAAAAGGGAAAATAATTCTCAACACTCGATTGGTTATGGCTCCTCGACCCTGTATTGAATATGTGATTACTCATGAACTTTGCCATTTGCTACACCCTGACCATACAAAGGCTTTTTGGGAACTTTTACAAAAGGAAATGCCTGATTGGGAGAGATGGAAGAATAAATTAGAAAGATTTATGTTATAATTAAGAATTCTAAAAATAATCATATGACCGAAACCAACCGTATAGAATATAAAAGAGAATTGACCTCTGAGCTTGATATTGAGAAGGAGGTTGTGGCGTTCCTTAACTACTAGGAAGGCGGATACATCTATATAGGCATTGATAAGGATGGTTCAACTGTGGGCGTCAGTGATGTGGATGACACTATGTTGCGGTTGAAAGACCGCATAAAGCACAATATTTCTCCTTCTGCTATGGGGCTGTTTGATATTGCCGAGGAGCAGAGGGATGGGCGTAGCATTATTAAAATTACGGTGGCGAGTGGTATTAAGAAGCCTTATTTCAAAACAAAATATGGAATGACTCCGAGAGGTGCGTATCTGCGTGTTGGGACTTCGGCAGAGCCTATGCCGCAAGAGCAGATTAATCGCCTGTTTGCTATGCGCACTCGTAACTCCATTGGTCGTATTGTATCCAATCGTCAAGATTTGAGCTTTGAACAGTTGCGTATCTATTATGATGAGCGAGGTAAGAGACTCAATGATAACTTCAAGCGTACATTGGAGTTGCTTACAGATGAGGGAAAATATAACTATGTGGCCTATCTGTTGGCCGATGAGAATGGCAATTCAATCAAGGTGGCAAAATATTCAAGTCTTGACCGTTGCGATTTGATAGAAAACAACGAGTATGGATATTGCTCCCTTATCAAAGCGACCAAGAGTGTATTATCAAAACTGGATATCGAGAACAAGGTGGCAGCAACGATAACCCCGATGGAACGCATTGAAACCCCATTGTGGAATAAGGTCGCTTTGCGCGAGGCGGTTATCAATGCCATTGTACATAACGATTATTCGTTTGAAGTTCCGCCTAAGTTTGAGATATTCCCAGATAGGCTTGAAATTACTTCGGCTGGTCGTTTGCCCGAATCTCTAACAAGAGAGGAGTTCTTCAATGGTATATCCATTCCTCGCAACAAGGAGTTGATGCGTATCTATCGCGATGTGGAATTAGTAGAGTCCTTAGGTTCTGGTATTCCTCGTATTTTGAGAGCATATGGTGAAGATTGCTTTAAGTTTACGGATAACTTTATTCGCATAACTTTACCTATAAGTGCTCATGATACTGCTCATGATACTGCTCATGATGTTGGAAGTGTATCTAAAGCTATTAGAACTATTGTTACTTGCATTGAAGGAGAAATTGATAGAGATACTCTCCAATCTCTAATTGGCATCAAGCACCGAACATATTTCCGCAGTACATATATAAAACCTGCTCTTGAAGAAGGTTATATAGAGTTTACTCTGCCAAATGAGAAGCGAAGTAAACTGCAGAAATATCGTCTTACAGCAAAGGGGATAGCTTTAAAAAATAGCTTAACAAGCAATAAGTAATTTCACTCAACCTATCATATAATATATAAAAACCACACATTTTCTATATTTTATGATAGGTTATGAACAATTTCAGTGATTAGATATGAATAATTCTGTAATAGATGTTGCTTTTATAGCAGCAAAGGTTGCTGCTATAAAAAACGAGAAAGCAAGAATGATTGTTGGCAGTGCGTCATTGGTATATAATGTGGCGCAAATAGCCCGTTTTCGTTCTATGATTGTAGAGTTGTCCCAGATATGCAATTACATCGTATCTAAAGCTCAGATTATAGGTTCTTATACGCTAGATGAATATAATCTTGCGGTTGAATGTCAACGGCAAATTGAAGAGTGCCATCAGCAGATCGACAAGCATGGAACAATGACTGTAATTGATGGTATATCTTTGCTGATTGATGCCTTTAACGATCTTAGCAGAAGATAAAAATAGTGAGTTCTAACTAAGGTAGAGCAAAATTTTAGTGAATCCGCTTGTATTTCAAAATAAAGCATTGCCTTTATCTCAAAGTACATAACGAATGTACTAATTGATTTTTTTGAGCAGTACGTCTATATTTTATAAACAGTTTAATATTATACTAACTTACAACTTGCTCATAAACATCATTTAGCATATAACTTACAGATTATCAATTGATATAAATTCGGATTATAGGAGTATAGATACCATCTGTTTGTTTTATCCAAAAAAGCGTTCTATCTTTGCACTGTCAAACAACAAAAATTAATAACTAAACAAAATCAATACTACTATGAACACTGAAAACAAGAAGTCGATTAAGGGTACTCAAACTGAAAAGAACCTCATGATGTCATTTGCTGGCGAATCTCAAGCTCGCATGCGTTATACTTACTTTGCTAGCGAAGCTAAGAAGGAAGGTTTTGAACAAATTGCTGCTATCTTCCTTGAAACGGCAGAGCAAGAACGCGAACACGCAAAGCGCATGTTTAAGTTCCTTGAGGGCGGCATGGTGGAAATCACGGCAAAGTTCCCCGCTGGCGTTATCGGAACTACGGTTGAAAACCTTAAGGCGGCAGCAGCTGGCGAACACGAAGAATGGGCACTTGACTATCCCGCATTTGCTGAAACTGCTGCGGCAGAAGGTTTCCCCCAGATTGCTGCAATGTATCGCAATATTGCCATTGCTGAGAAGGCGCACGAAGAACGTTACTGCAAACTTGTGAAGAACATCGAAGAGCACGAAGTGTTCCGCAAGGACGGCAAGGTGTTCTGGCAATGCCGCAACTGTGGTTTCATTACTGAAAACATTGAAGCACCCAAGGCTTGCCCCGCATGCCTCCACCCACAGGCTTATTTTGAAGTGATGAAGCAGAACTTCTAAATCGCGCAATTTTAGCATATTGTAAAAAAGAGTCCAACGCACCTACTACGAGGTCTGTTGGACTCTTTTCTTATGGGATCAATATAGGCATAGTCCCTGATTGGCGGACATTTAATCCTTTAATGATCACTTGTTTACTTTGCCACTCATAACACCTGCACGAGCACTATTCATACCATTCAGGCCACCCTCCTCGGTTCTTATAGCGTTTTGACTCGGCATGGTGATCATACAGGTTGTCACACTGTCCGCGCACGAGTTTACCTCTTTGGGTATTCGGATATTTCCGAGCGATCGTTTTGTAGTTGCAGAACATGAACTGAATTTCAGCAGCGAGTTCCTTATCAGTCGCAATCTTATCGGCATGCGCCACAAGGGAGGTCACTTTTTTATTTGCAGCAAGGGTGAACTTATCGTTTATCCAATCACGCTTTTCGCACACACTCCCCCAATACGTCGTACCAAGGTAATATTGCGTAAGTCCCCAACAGAGGTCGAACGAATTCTTAATACCGATAGCATATTTCACCAAGAGTTGCGCCTTGCGGTTAGGGTCTTCGGTAAGGGCAATACTTTGCTCTAAAGCATACATCTCACGCGCAAAATCATACTTAAAATCCTTATCTTCTATACGCTCGGGGGTGAGACTAAAGGGATCATACTTCATATAAGTATTGAGATGATTGAAGTAAGCCTCGCTAACCTTTCCTAAATAATTCAGTGCATCATGGTAGCGCATGTTGCGCAGGCACTGTGTACCAAGAATATCGTTGAGGTAATCATTTGAAACATAACTGCGCGCATTCGTAAAACGGTCCAATTCCCCTTGCGGATGCTGCACGCGCTGAACATAGCGCTTTGCCGTTTTCAGTCCGATGCTGTCTATCAGTTCAAAGAAATGATTGCTATAATCAAACGAGTTAAACACGGGGTATTTACGATATTCATCCATGGTGAGCAACGTATCTGTTTCTGTAAACTCACCATTATCATCGAATTCATAGGAAGATACGAATTTCTTATCCACCAAGTTTAGCAACAGGTTGTCCGCCATATTCGCCAATTGCAAAGCCCTCACCTCTTTGCCCGCTTTAAGCATTCGGGGGCACACTTCCGCCAGCAGGATGCGTCGCAACATATCGTTCCAGTAATAGTAGCTCATGCTATTTTTCAAGGACCACGTCTGTGCCGTCGCGGCTTCCACATACGTATTTATATTGTTGCGAATCTTCGTATCCAACCACTTTAACTGCTCCAGCAACTTGTTTTCATAAGCAGCGTTATACGCAGAGCGCTTGGCATCAATGTAGATTCTAAATACCTTTATGGAACCCTCAAGGAATGCCGTCGCTCGGCTGTTTTCCGCTTGTCGAAGGTGTTTGTCTGCCTCGACTACCTTACCATTTAAATCCGCGAGGAAGGCTGCTGTATAATACCACATGGCGTGGTTGTTCACCTTGGCGTTTCGCGCCATTTTAAGACTCAACGCATAGAGTTTTTCATAGTCTGGTGTTGCCGTAAAATTATCACCCCAATAGAACTCTCCTTCTGGTTCCATACGGCGTACACACTCCTGCAAGGTTTGGGGAATCACGGAACTATTAGGCGCATACAGACACACCTGCTCCAGCGCCTCAACCCTTGACAACGACTCACCCGAACGCCCCGTGCAATAGAGGATGGACTGCACATCCCCCAGTTCGGCAAAATACCTCACGGCATTATCCACATGATTCACCCGAAACTCCGCTCCGGCAATATAGGGTAAAATCATTTTGCGCATCAAGTTGTCCTTTGGCAAGCGCGAGATTTCAGTGTTCCAAAGTTCTACGCACTGCCCATATCTCCCCAACGAGAAAAGCGCTCTCACCGCCTGAAGCATATAGCGGTCGCGAAGTTTTCCTGTCTGCACCTGTTTTAAAGCCTTATCCGCCACCTCCTCCAGAGTCATTCGCGCCCCCGTTTTCATCGTGGGATAGTACCATCGTGAATTATGCTTCACGCGCAAGCACTCATTTGTTTTGGCAAGATAGAGAAGTTCTAAAACACTTCGATCCGTCTTTGTTATCCATTGCAAAAACACATTTTCATACTCCGCCTCGGGACAATCATAAACCGCCTCAAATGCAGCAAAATCCATTTTGTAAACAACATGGTAAAAATCCTCCAGGGGAATCGTGAGAGAAGTTGCTTTTTGCCACTCCAAGCAATTTTTCACCACAACGGGATTGCGCTCATCTGCTACAGAGGCAACCTCCTCTGTAGGTTCATACACCCGATACATATAATAACCTTTAGGCAGATACCAGGGATCCCAACAAGCCTGCGTTGTGACGGTGTTAAACAATAAGGCAATACTAATAATGATATATTTCAGCGATTTCATGATCGGTATAATGTGTGAATTGTGAACGGTCTAAATGATAGAGGATGTTACTATTAGCAGGTTTCCCTAAACGCTGTTCCACCAACTGCTTCACCTCAAGGATTTCAGTTGCCGTGGGGCGTTCATGGCGCACCGTCTCTTTCGCAGTTAAAGGTTTTGTATCTTCAGAAACGATGCCAGCAAAGGAATCTCCCTCAAACTTCACGCCCCACCCGAAAATGGGGTAAGCATAATCTAAAGGAAGGGCATACTTCCTGGATTTGAGGTAAGGTTTCACATCATCCATGTGGAGAATTGAATTTTTCGTATCAAGGCGCTTCAGTGCTCCTGTGTTGTAAAGCATCAACACCCCGCGATCTACGGGCGGAGGCGTCTCTCGCAGTTGATGCAGACGAATCGTAGCACTCAACTTAATCCCCTGCGTCTGCAGTGTGTCACGAACTGTTTGACACAGATAGTCATAACTTTCCTTCGTCGTTATCGTCCAGTCGCAATCCAGTTGAAGCTCGCGAATCGTGCCACACTTGTTATACGATGCCATCGCACACAAACGATCAGCAAGGAGTCCAGCATATTCTTCTTCACGCCCAGCCATAGCGCGCAAGGCATCGATGGTAATGTAGACCACAGGAACAATCTCCACCCCTTCGGGCACGGGAGTCACAAATTTTGTAGTAGCAATGGGCACCGCCTCCATCACGTTATTGAGGAAGTCGTGTTCAGTAACCACATCAAACATGCGCAGATACATGCGGGTGACATTGTGTTTTTTCAGAAAGGCGGTTTCTGCGGAGTCCAATTCAAAAGTCGTACGCCAGTAATAAACGGAATTGCGTTTAACGGTGTCGTTCTTCACGCTGACAGAGACTGTCCCCTGCGGTTTTTCACATCCCGCCAAGAGCAGGACGGAAAGCAAGGCAAGAAGGATTTTAGGTAAATGTTTCATAATAGGTTTTTGATTGATTTCTAATACAAAGTTCATAAAAAGAAATCGTACAGTCGAGCATCATTTGCGCGACTGTACGAAATCTGTTTTAGGATGTATGAAATGTTGAGTGCAGCAGGATTTCAAATCTATGTTATTGCCCCACTCACTATTCACAACAACGTGTGGTTACTCCCCTTTCTTCCGCCACACAATATAACTGGTGTTTTTAGGAATCTTAAATCGACCTGAATATAAGTAAGGTTCCCCCAGTTCATGGCGCACGCCCTGTTCATCCAGTGCCCAACCATAGGCGGACGATCCCACCAAGTAAACCGCCTGGTTGACGCCCAAGTCAACAAGCGACTGCGCAAAGTCGTGGAAGGATTCAGGAGTACCGCTCTCTACCACAAAGACCTCGTCTCCCATGCTGCAAAGTCCACGGCGAATGGACTTTCCCTTCGGGTTGTTTTCCACCAAGCGCCCATTCTTCACCAAGGGGGATTGACGGAAGAAGTAACCACCCTCTTCTGTTGCTTGCTCAAAAAGGGGAGAATTATTGGCAACACCGATTGTAATCTTTCCATTGATAATGGCGCAATAGCCCTTCTTCGAAAGTCCCCAAGCAAGGGGTTCGCCCTTCATCACAAAAGCCCCCACAATACCACCATTGTCCGCACGCACATCTGCCGCTTGAGCGGCAAGCACAATGCTTTCATCCGTATTATCAATCTTACCAATATACAAAGAGGGTTCGGCATTTCGAGGAATGAAGATTCGGAGCGGAATGTCATTGATGAGCGTATCACGCACCTCGGTGAATCCTTGCAGCATGGAGTCCACTGCTGCAACCTCCCATTTCGGTTCGGCGATATGTTTTTCTTCTATAGGTTCAAAGTAAGAAGGTTCTTCCACCGTAAGTTGCGCCATCGCCTCCAGTTCTTTTTTATCTTTCCACCAAACGAACGCACCTATAGCGAGTCCGCCCAGGATGCAAGCGATAACCACCCACAACCAAGGTTGGCGAAACGCAGATTTATGCTCCACCGATTGACCGACTATGCGTATTTCATCGTCGCGTATGTCCTTTAAATCTTTCATATATTTAGGGGATACTTTGTGAGGAATGAGGAGTAGGTAGTAAGTAGTAAGTAGTAGGTAGTAAGTAGTAGTGAACCATGCGGGACACTACTCGTTTATCTCGCTAACCTTCTTGTCTACTCGTCAACTTAAAAGAGTAAAGATAAAAGAGTAAAGAGTAAAGATACCATGCGGGATACTACTCGTTTACCTCGCTGACCATCTCGTCTACTCGTACCTCGTTAACTCGTCTACTAAAACAACGTTTATCTCGCTGACCATCTCGTCTACTCGTACCTCGTCAACTCGTCTACTAAACTTTCGTCTACTCGTCTACTAAACCAATTCCTACCCATTCTCCTTATCCAACAAATCCTTCAGTTGCTTCAGCGCCTCCTTGGATGCCGTCACCGTATGAGAGAAGGTTAATGCATCCGAAAGGATGAGTTGCTGTCTCGGAATATTGATATAGTAAATATAGGCGCGATTGATAATAAGACTTTTACCAATACGAATAAAGGCATTGCCCTCCGCCCCGAGTTGTGAAGACATCATCTTTTCAATCTGCCCTAATTGGTAAGAAAGCAAGCGCGCAGCATTATCTGCTTGCACCAACGTCGAATAATTCCCATCCGAGGTGATACAAACAATCCGCTCTGGCGCTATGCGCACCAGTTCTGTTGAGGTGGATATGATAAGATGTTTCTTCATGTCTGTTATTACAGCGCAAAATTAGCGGTTTTCGTTTTCTCCACAATACTTATTCCTCACAAAAGTACAAAGTATCGCTGTGAGTGTATGAAATATCGTGGCGACTAGGCAAAAGAAAAAAAGGTCAGCAGTCAAGTAAACTGTGTATTACGACTTGACTGCTGACCTTTTCCATAAGATTCATGATCGTCCCTCCAACAACTTGGGAAGTGTCCGTCTGTAATTGATACATCCATGCTCTTTGGCTTTACTCCACCATGCCTCAACTTCAGAGACTGGTCTCTCATTACGCTTCGCAATTTTATAGAGTAAGCGGTAAACCCAACGACTCGCATACTTGTCGAGTTTCAAGGCTTGAGTCATTGCATATTTATTACGGGTCAAACTTTTAGCTTTAACAAGACCGTCGCCCACAAACTGATTGAGGCGTTGCTCTATTTCTGCATCAAAATTCTTTTTCCCGTTCTCCACAAACTGACCTCTTGCTATTTTTGTCTTTCCCCCCGAACGATACTTGCGCTTAATACTCTTAAACTTCTCATTCAACGAAGAACGGCGCATACGCACTTCCCCCGTATAGCGGATTTCATAACCGAGAAAACCTATCCAGTCTACACTTTCAGCTTCGCCACGCCCCCAAAGGAAGGGACTGCGCGACTTTTGATCCCAAAGCGCTGGGCGTGTCTTACCCCCATCTTTATGTCGGAAATCCTCATCAGCGACACTCACAAAATCATGATAGAGTAATTTGTCCTTCGTCAAGACTTCGCAGTAACGTTGAATCAAGGTCTTACACTTCTCCTTTGAAGGATGCATCAACATGATGTCATCGCCATAACGGCAAAAGAAACGACTCGAATCGGGTTCCGCCAGGATACTTTCCCGGTCAACAGCACTCAACACCACATTGGAAATCAAACCCGACAACGCCCCGCCTTGAGGAATGCCGATCTTATCTTTACTCGCTTCAAACTCTGCTTCTGAATAACATCCTCGTGATATAAACAACTCATCCTTGGGGCATTCGTATTTCGAGGGGTTTTTACCCTGCATCGACTGGACATTATGAGGCGCCACCGACTTATAGAAAGAATAAGAGTTGAGGTAAGCGTCAAGAATGCGCTCCACAGGTGTATACTCAAAATCAGGATGCTGCTTCTTAACCTCATCGGCAAGCGCCTTAAATCGACGACGAATCACGTCGTGATTGATCGTGTCAAAATACTTTTGGATGTCACACTCCGTCACATAAAGTCCTCCGCAACGATGTTCCGTACGATAGTTTTGTAGGTATTCAATCGCATAATCTCTATCCGTAAGCACAGGGGTTTCGCTATTATGGTACGTTCTTGGTGGACGGTAAGAAAGCACCTCTTCATGTAGGAAGGAGTCAAACACCTCGCTCAAATATTTACTTGCCAATGAGATGAGCAACTTCTCACGCAAGGACTCAAAGACGCATATCGGGCGATTAATAATCACACCCATCGCATCCTTCTTTTTCTTCTTTGGTATGATGCGAATAGATCTGAAGGTTAGAGGAGCACACCCCTGAATATCCTCTTGAATCTGCTTTATAAAACGGTCAAGACACTCCAGATAGGGATAATTATCCGAAGTTTTCCGATGCTTCTTTATCGTGAGCGCAACACTGCGCATTAGCACTTGCTTCAATGGTTTGGGACCAGAATCCTCTTTACTCACTCGCTCACGACTTGACGGTCGCAACCAGGTTCGTCGGGGAGGCATAAGCAAAAACATTTCTTCTGCAATCAACAAACTAGCACCCTCGCCACTTTTGGATACCACATTGACAGAAGAAATGTTTTGCATCTTGCCCTTAAGGGCTATTTTCACTCGTTCCTTAATGAGGAGTTCGAGTATGCGCTTTTCAGAAGCGTATTCAATGAAGGATAACATCCGCACAGACTTTTTTAGAAAAAAAGAGGGAGCCCAGGCGCATATAACGTACGTCCAATGAGAAATTGGAGTTCAACCGACTTTACGTATGAGGCAACTTTTGTCGCTTCTGGAACTTGTAGTAATTAGGTTGTGACAAGCCCGATAACGTTCTTTGTTTTATATTTAGTTGGGTATTATATTGCAATATTAAAATATTGCCCCCCAGACATCCACTCTTTATGTGCAAAGGTAAACATTTATTGAAACAACAACAATAGTCGACACTTACAAATTTCCCCGCAGTTCTTAAATCATGAGAAGGATATAGTAGTGCGCATTCAGCGTATCGCCAGAGTAGAAACCCTTTAGACTCTTCACGCTCCTGTGATAACTTCTATACTCTTCCCCAAATTTTTTAGGTAATAATACAGCAGATGTCCACAAATAATCCTTACACCAAAGATGTTGTGCTCTTATTATTGTAGCCACTAATGGGCACTAATTTTCACTAACCGAAGGTCGCGCAAGTCAATGCCTTGCGGGGCATTTAAGACCGGATGGATATTAGTGAAAATTAGTGTTCATTAGTGGTTCTAAATAAACAAACGAGTTTTCGTGGACAACCAAAGGTCACGCAAGTAACACCTATATTATCGCCAATTTTTATTACCTTTGTATTTAGAATGCATTGAAGTAAAAACTTAATTCCAAAATACCTTATGGCGAAACATAACGAACATATAGCAGGGCAATCCCCCAAGAACTCTAAAGTCATTATTGCGGTAAACACGTCACATGGTATAGGGTATTTCACCGACTGTGAAGGACGTATGCTCTTCAACAAGCAGTTTGACGAGGTTAGAACGTTCGCAGAAGGACTTGCGCATGTAAAGCAGAACGGCAAATGGGGATTTATCAACACCAAGGGAGAAGAGGTCGCGCCCTGCCAATATGAGGGTGCTTGGTGGTTCCATGAAGGATTTGCCC
This sequence comes from Alloprevotella sp., assembly GCA_045126825.1. Lineage (GTDB taxonomy): Bacteria > Bacteroidota > Bacteroidia > Bacteroidales > Bacteroidaceae > Alloprevotella. The sequence continues at coordinate 1,542 of JBGVPF010000058.1, read as the reverse complement.
AAGTGGATCAAAATGGCAAAAGTGGTTTTATTAACACCAATGGCGAAGAGGTCATCCCTTGCAGTTATGATGACACTGGACGATTCTCTGAAGGATTGGCCCCAGTAAAGCAGAACGGCAAATGGGGATTTATCAATGCCAAGGGTGAAGTGGTCGTGCCCTGCCAATATGATGAGGTTGAAGAATTCAATGAAGGTTTTTCCCGAGTAGGGCAAAATGGCAAATGGCACTATATTAAGACCAATGGCGAAGAGGTTGTGCCTTGCAAATATGATGACGTTGGGTGGTTCCATGAAGGCTTTGCCAAAGTAGAGCAAAATGGCAAAATTGGATATATCAACACCATGGGAGAAGAGGTCGTTCCTTTCCTGTATGATGACGGGAGTTGTTTTTCTGATGGACTTGCCAATGTAAAGCGTAATGAGAAATGGGGGTATGTCAACACCAAGGGTGAGGAGGTCATCCCCTGCACGTATGATTGGGCGGCAGGTTTCGAGGAAGGACTTGCCAATGTAAAGCGTAATGATAAATGGGGTTATATCAACACCAAGGGTGAGGAGGTCATCCCCTGCACGTATGGTTGGAAAGGAAATTTCTCTGAAGGTCTTGCCCAAGTAGAGCAAAATGGCAAATGCGGATATATCAACACCAAGGGAGAGGTTGTAATTCCTTTCCTGTATGATGACGGAGATGATTTTTCAGAGGGACTTGCCAATGTAAAGCGTAATGATAAATGGGGTTATATCAACACCAAGGGTGAGGAGGTCATCCCCTGCACGTATGATTGGGCGGCAGCTTTCTCTGAAGACTTTGCCAAAGTAGAGCAAAATGGCAAAATTGGATATACCAACACCATGGGAGAAGAGGTCGTTCCTTTCCTGTATGATGACGGGAATTATTTTTCTGATGGACTCGCCAGAGTAAAAAACGACGAAATTGCCTCCATCATCAACAAAGAAGGAAAGGTCATTGTAGCAGAATGTGACTACTGGGAAACCTATTGGTCGGTCGTTGAAATTGAATAGCGCCACCATCTAAAACCACGAAAGAAACAAAAGAGCAGTTGCCCACTAAAATCGGGAGCAACTGCTCTTTTGTTATTACTGCAATAAGATATCTGCAGTCCAAAACGTAGTGTATAAAAAGTGTGGTCTAAACGCTCAATTAAATTTATTACTTCTATATAACAAACTTATAAACAGTTGAAATACAGCGTTTGAAAATTGTTATTTTTACTCTCGTTTTGGGGGCGCCAATTCAATACTTCTGTCAAACATAAAATTCTGTGTCATTCTGTGCATTGCTTTCCCCTCACAAGTTCGGACAGCGACTTTCAGTTCTGTGTGCAAATTTTTCGCTATTCTGTGCGAGCGACTGTCACGTATAAAAAATCAAAAAAAGTGAGATTTCTAACTCGCTTGGGGGGCATTTGGATTTCGCGGAAATATGTTGTATATTTGTATAGAGAAAAGGAGATACTCCCACAGCGGGGGTATCTCCTTCATTTTTGTCCGATTTTTTGGGTAAAAAAGGGTAAAATTA
>JBGVPF010000057.1:0-51477 GCA_045126825.1 Alloprevotella sp. | reverse complement strand
GGCAGAAATAATACTTTGTCCATAATTACCTATTTCATACTGCACACACGCAAGATAGTAATGCGCAAGCATACGGCGACGCACCTCTTTCGAATCTTCATAATAGTCGGAAGCGATGCGAATTAGGGAATCGCTCTGTGCCGCTATGTAACACTTGTACTGCGCTTGGGAATACAACAGAGCATATAAGGCTTTCTCGGCACGGGAACCGTCAGAGATGTCCATACTGTCAAGTACAGCCAACACACCACTGGGATTAACATCTGCATATTGCTCCAATTGCTCTAACTTACGCATCTCAGGGCTACTGCAACACACCAAGAGCAAAAGTAAAGAAGCGTTGAAGCATAAAATAAGAATCTTGTACATAGTAGCTTTATTTTTCCTGCAAAGATACCCTTATTTATCAGTACCTCGTTCCTATTATAAAAAATTTTATCAGATTCTGTTTACACTGCAAGCCTATTTTGAAAAACAAATCGGCACTTAGTTTATTTTAATCGGCACTTAATTCAAATTATTCGGCACTTAGTTTTAAGGAATACTTATATACTTTTTACGCCCACATATCAAGGCACAAAGAATCGGCACTCCATTACTTTTGGAGCACCGACTCTATCAAATAAGTCCCCTGAAATCGTCTTTTATTCCGAGACATCATCTATGATATTTGATGCGTCAACATGCTTGGAAGAAAAGAATTGACGAGACCACAAAATGGCACTGGCATGACCAATGGAAATCCCAGTTCGCAGAGATTGTTTTTCGTTTGGGGATAATGCACTTGTGTTAATCGTTTGTATTACAGCATTAAGATACCTACCATTGTCTGCACTGAGGTCGATTTGCGAAAAACCATGCATTACAATTTCCAAAATATTCAACTGATTTCTCATATTGGGGTTAAGAGCCTTCCACTCCACATAGAAATCGTTTATGGTTTCGGAGGAATTATAAACTTCAAGCATCTGCTCGTGAAGTTGTTCGGCATTACGTTCTGCTTCTGGATTAACAAAACTTGCCCCCAAATACTTAGTTACTAAATAATTCGTTTCCGAATAGATTTGAGAAGTGGGTATCGTCAGCAATTCTTCTCCATAGTTCTTGTACAAGTTCACAAGCACGATATTATGGATATACCCTGCATTATCTAACGGAGTTTTCACCCAGGATGTGTCTGCTAACAATTGTTGATCCAAAGAACGTTCCAACGACATCAATTCGGATCCCTCTGAATTATGTGATAGAGAAGCGACACTCTGAGCAGCCATGCATGAAGTGACGACACTGGCAACTACATCGCCTTCTAACAATCCACCTTGGGCATCAGCATTTATGACATACAACCATTTTCTTATCTGCTTCAAATATGACGCCCCAGTTTCGGGATTAAACATCCCTGAATTTAGGATAGTCTTATTAGTCAAAGATGTTAATGTTTCCGTCAATTCTTCATACCTCGGATCTTGTGCCCCCCAGTTGTCAGGAATAGGTTTTCCAATTTCATCCAGTGAGGAATCTTCTGTACAACTATAGAATAAAGTACAGCTACATGAGAGCACCACGCTAAGCAAAGTGAATCTAAAAATTTTCATAACAGTTAAAGTTTAATAGGTTTGGTTTACGATTGCAAAATTACCATCATTTCTCCGCCGATTCCAAGAAAAATAGGGTACTAAAACCTATCAACAACCACAGTAACTATCTGATTTTCAAGACATACAGACTCTAATAGATTTTAATTCCTATCAGCAACAGTAACAAACTGATTTTCTGCATTTTAGTTCAATCCTATTTAACAAAAACCTGCGTTAAATACTGATTTTCTGCCTATTACATAAAAGGAACGCAACTTCAAGGTCTCGTTCCTATAAAAAAACGGGCGAAACCTTTGTGCTATAAACTTGTTTCCCTACCTTTGCAAGATATAACTAACGAAACTATTGATTACTACGATGAAAAAAGCATTGATTACTGGCGTTACTGGCCAGGACGGTTCTTTCCTCTCTGAATTTCTTTTAAGCAAAGGATATGAAGTACACGGCACAATTCGCCGTTCCTCTGTAGATTTCCGCGAACGCATTGCACACCTCGAAGGTACGCCTAACTTCCACCTGCATTATGCAGACTTGGGCGATTCCATGAGTCTCTTGAAAGTGATTTCCAAAGTGCGCCCCGACGAAATCTATAACCTTGCCGCACAGAGCCATGTGCAGGTAAGTTTTGACGCTCCCGAATTTACGGCAAACGTTGACGCTACGGGCGTGCTCCGTGTGTTGGAAGCTGTGCGCCTTTGCGGTCTTGCTGACACTTGCCATATTTACCAGGCATCTACTTCAGAACTTTATGGTAAGGTGGAAGAAGTGCCCCAAAACGAAAAGACGCCCTTCCATCCCTATAGCCCTTATGCCGTAGCGAAACTTTACGGCCACTGGATTGTGAAGGAATACCGCGAAGCATATAACATGTTCTGCTGTTCCGGCATCCTCTTCAACCACGAAAGTGAGCGCCGTGGCGAAACTTTTGTAACGCGCAAAATCACCCTTGCGGCTGCACGCATTAAGCAGGGCAAGCAGGACAAACTCTACCTGGGCAACCTCTCTTCACTCCGTGACTGGGGCTATGCGAAGGACTATGTGGAATGTATGTGGATGATGCTCCAGCACGACCACCCCGAAGATTTCGTTATCGCTACGGGTGAACAGCACTCGGTGCGCGACTTCTGTTATTACGCTTTCAAGCACGTGGGTATCGAACTCGAATTTGTGGGCGAAGGACTCGACGAAAAGGGTATCGACAAGGCTACGGGCAAGGTGCTTATCGAAGTGTCGCCCGACTTCTTCCGTCCTACCGACGTCGTAAACCTCTGGGGAGACCCCTCAAAGGCGAAGAAGGAATTGGGTTGGAATCCGCAGAAGACTTCTTTCGAAGAACTCGTACGCATTATGGTGGAATCGGATATGGCAAAGGTGGCTGTAGAACGCGCCAGCGAGCACATCCGCACCAACTTGGAAGAGTATTTGGAAAAGGGAATCGTGAAATAGAGTACAACTGACAGAGTACAGAGTACAACCGCCTTGCGGAGTGAAAACGCCCTGTAAGGGCATAATCTACATAGCGAAGGGCAACGCCCTGGACAGAGTACAACTGCCATGCGGATTGTCGGCGAGCGTTTAACTCTGTAACCTTCATGTTTACTTGTACCTCGTCTACTCGTCAACTAAAAAATCCTTATGGACAAATCCAGTAAAATCTACGTGGCAGGACACCGCGGCATGGTGGGTTCTGCCATTGTGCGCGAACTCCAGCGCCAGGGTTACACCAATATCATTACGCGTACGCATACCGAACTTGACTTAACCCGTCAGGATCAAGTGGAACGCTTCTTTGCCGAGGAGCGCCCCGAATATGTGTTCCTTGCTGCCGCAAAAGTGGGCGGAATTATTGCGAACCAAAGCGCGCTTGCCGACTTCATGTATGAGAACATGATGCTTGAGATGAACGTCATTCATGCGGCATGGAAGAACGGCTGTAAGAAACTCGAGTTTCTCGGTTCATCCTGCATCTACCCCCGCCTGGCACCACAGCCCATGAAGGAAGATTGCCTGCTCACCTCGGCGCTCGAACCCACGAACGAGGCGTATGCACTGGCAAAAATTTCGGGCCTCAAATATTGCGAATACCTCAACCGCCAATACGGCACGGACTTCATCAGTCTTATGCCCACCAACCTCTATGGGCCTAATGACAACTACCACCCCACACACAGTCACGTGCTTCCCGCCCTCATCCGCCGCTTCCACGAAGCCAAGGAGCAAGGACTTAAGGAAGTGACCTGCTGGGGCGACGGCAGTCCGCTTCGTGAATTCCTCTACGTTGACGACCTCGCCAACCTCTGCGTCTTCCTCATGGAAAACTACAGCGGCAACGAAACCGTGAACGCAGGTAGCGGTAAGGAAATCACGATTAAGGGACTCACCGAACTCGTGGCAAAGGTTGTTGGTTACGAAGGCGCCATCCTTTGGGACACATCCAAACCCAATGGTACACCCCGCAAACTCCTTGACGTTTCAAAGAGTGCCGCAATGGGCTGGACAGCGAAGACTTCGCTCGAAGAAGGCATCCGCTTGGCGTACGCCGACTTCCTTAACAATCCCATGCGTGCAGAGCGCTAAACAATAAAAAAAGGAATAACTTGCCTCGAATTATGGCAAGTTATTCCTTTTTGAAACATATACCTTGTCGCTGTTTAGCAAAAAAAGTTTTTACCTTTTGACACCATATCTATTTCAAAAAAACAGCGCTACCTTTATCGCCATTTATGGAACGACTGACAACACATAAAAGATTTACGTTTCCCAAAATCGTCTGTATCTTGGGCGCAGTCGTTTTGTTGTCTTTTGTTATCGAAACCTGCTTCGGAAATTTCCCCGTAGAAATCTTCCGCTTCCCCCTTAACATCTTGGTGATGGCCACATGGATTGTGCTGACAACAATGCTCTATCGGAATAGAACCACCAATGCCTTTTCTCGATTTATACTTTCATGCGGGGGCACATGGGTGTCACTTGCAATGCTTGTTCTTATGGGGATTGCGCTCGGACTGCAACGCGAACCATCAACTACAGCGTGGGCTACAATATTCTTAATTTTGTTCATACAAACACACCTGCTGTGCATCGTCCTGCGTGGGTGGAGCAACAAGAAGGGCATACGCTGGCGCTTTTGTCTCACACACATCGGTTTGCTCCTCGCACTCGGAGCGGGATTTTGGGGAGCACCCGACCGAGAACAGTTGCGCACTGCAGTTCATCACTTCCCCTCAAACGAAGCATACACGATGGAAGGGGCGCATCGGTTTTTGCCCTACACCGTAGAACTGAAGGACCTTAGCATCCAAAAATCTGCAAGCGGAGTTCCCACTCATTACGAAGCACAGTTAATGGTAGAAGGCAAAGTAGTAACATTAAAGGTGAATCATCCCTACGCACGAACGCTAAGCGAAAAGATATACCTTGTAAGTTTTGCCACATCGCCCTACGGAGAGCGGTATGCCATCATAGAAATAGTCAACGAACCCTGGCAATGGTTATCTGCAACAGGCATACTTATGCTTATTGCGGGTGCCGTACTTCTTTTTATCCAAGGACCACGGGGGAAGTCGTCAAGGTTGTAAGGTTATAAGGTCGCTTCGCTTGAAGGTTATAAGGACTATCCAGACCGAACGGCACCTCAAAACCTTATAACCTCATAACCTCAAAACCTTACAACCTCAAAACCTCACGAATAACGGAAAGAGTTAATACTATGGGATGGAATATTTTTCCCTTGTGGGCAGGAGTCGTTATGCTAATGGCAGCAACCTCCGCCACATGGGCAGTCATAAAAAAAGAGCGTAGCAATGGGGCTAGCGTAACAATGCTACTTGCCATTCTCGGCATGGGCGGTTTTATCGCCCTACTTTGGTCAACCCTTGAGCGACCGCCCATGCGGACTATGGGAGAAACCCGCTTGTGGTACTCCTTCTTCCTTCTCGTGGCGGGGCTTTTTACCTACTGGCGCTGGAAATACCGATGGATTATGCCCTTCTCCACCGTGCTTGCGGGGGTGTTTGTTATCATAAATATCGTCAAACCAGAGATCCACGACCAAACGCTGATGCCAGCCTTGCAGAGTGTGTGGTTTGTGCCTCACGTCTCTGTGTATATGTTTTCATATTCCCTCCTTGGGTGCGCCACGTTGCTCTCCATCGTTGCACTGGTACGAAAGAATTGGGAGATGGACTTGGTGATTGAAAAACTCCTCTACGCAGGACTCGCCTTCCTCACCGTGGGTATGCTTACCGGCGCTTTGTGGGCCAAGGAGGCTTGGGGGGCTTATTGGAGCTGGGACGCCAAGGAGGCTTGGGCTGCAGTCACCTGGGGGCTCTACCTCATTGCCTTGCACGCCGCTCCTGGCGGAATGAACGTCTCTCGAAAGTGGATCTTTCACACCGCAATACTGCTGGGATTCCTGGCACTGCAGATGTGCTGGTACGGCATCAACTACTTGCCCTCGGCCGAAACAAGCATACATACCTATAATCAATAACCTCAAAACCTTATAACCTCAAAACCTTATAACCTCAAAACCTTATAACCTCAAAACCTTACAACCTCAAAACCTTACAACCTCAAAACCTTAAAGTTATGAAAAAGCAAAAAAGTGTTCAGTACCTGCTCGTAGCGGCGTTGCTACTCGTGGTGGGTGGTTTTATCACTTATCGTGCTATGCTCACCACGCCCTCTAATGAACTGCCTCCCACCGCACAAGTTGCAGCAATCTTGGAGGATGGCGGTTGCATAAGTTGTCATAGCGCAAACCCCGAACTGCCGTTCTACGCCAACATCCCCGTAGCAGGTGATATGGTGAAGGGTGATGTCCAAGAAGGTTATCGAGCTTTCGACATGGAGGACATAATGGCAAAACTGAAAGAAGGCGGTACGCTGAATCCCGTTGAAGTGGCTAAAATCGAAAAGGTGGCACTCGACAAGCGTATGCCCATGGCAAAGTATTACCTTGTACACTGGGGCAGTCAGATGACCGACGAGAAGGCTGCTATAATTGGCGCTTGGGCGCGCGATTACCGTATGGCATATTATAATGACGGACTAACGGGCGAACGTGCCGGTGAACCTATCCGCCCCATCATGGCTAATACGGATGTAAACCCCAAGAAGGTGGAACTTGGTTTCAACCTTTATCACGACACGCGCCTCTCGGTTGACAACACCGTTTCGTGCGCCACATGCCACGGTCTTAACACGGGTGGTGTGGACAACCTCAAATATTCAAAGGGCGTAGCAGGCAATATGGGCGGGGTGAATGCTCCTACCACTTACAATGCCGTATATAACTTTGTGCAGTTCTGGGATGGTCGTGCGAAGACACTTGCCGAACAGGCTGCGGGTCCTCCGCTCAACCCTATGGAAATGGCTTCTACTTCTTTCGACGAGATTATCGCCAAACTTGCACAAGACAAGCAGATGGTAGAGGCGTTCAAAGCCCTCTATCCCGATGGTATCACCGAGGCAAATATTACAAATGCTATTGAGGAATTTGAGCGCACGCTCGTTACGCCCAATTCTCAGTTTGACAAATGGTTGTTGGGCAACAATGAAGCCCTCACTGCCGAGGAACTCCGTGGTTATGAGTTGTTCAAGGCAAACAACTGTGCCACTTGCCATATAGGCGCAAACTTGGGTGGTGAATCTTACGAACTTATGGGCTTGCGCCAGCACTATTTCCAAGCACGCGGCACAGAACTTACTGAAGAAGACAACGGTCGCTTCAAGCAAACGCAGGAGGAACGCGACCGTCACCGCTTCAAGGTTCCTGGATTGCGCAATATCGAACTGACTTGGCCGTATTATCACGATGGTACGCGTGCCACAATGGAAGAAGCAGTGCGCGATATGGCATTCTACCAGTATGACGTCGTACTTGACGATGCCGAAGTCGCAGCTATCGTAGCCTTCTTACGCACCCTTACTGGGGAGTATCAAGGTAAGAAACTTACTTCTGAAAATAAGCAATAATCTTATTTACATATCACTAAAGAACCCTTTTTATGCTGTCGCGCGACCTTCGGTTCTGCGTAATAAAAAATTATTGCACAAGAAGTTCCGCACGGTCTCTGCGTTCTCTGCGCTAACGTACGACTGCTCAAAAGATTATTTTAGGACAACTGTAAATATCGGGTCAACGGACCCGATATTTTCTTTTTTTATAAAGTATATTTGTCTCGATAATTCCAACAGAGGAATAGTTTTTCTTGAAATGAACAGAAACATGAATATTCAGAAACTCATAATGTATTTAGTGCATGTTTTTCACTTCAAGAAAGCAGAAAAGGTTGTAACAATACAACCATTTTAAAAACATTTTATATATTTGCAGTGTGTAATGAAGTATTAAGTACCCCATGAAATATCTTAATTTAAAGAAGGCCTTGACTGCATGGCAAGAGTTACAACCGTTATCTGAAAAGGATAGGGAGAGACTTCGTCGGCGGTTCACTGTAGATTTCAACTACAACAGCAACCACATCGAAGGCAATACTTTGACTTATGGTCAGACAGAAATATTATTGCTATTTGGAAAGGTTATTGGAGAAGCTGATATTCACGATGTACAAGAAATGGCGGCAAGTAATGTGGGGCTGCAGATGATGACTGAAGAAGCGAAAGTTAAAGGAACTCCTTTAACACAAAATTTTATTAGGACATTACATCAAACACTTCTACGAGAGGACTATACTGTTTATCAAAACTTATCTGGAGGCATACAGACGAGTTACGTCATACACGCAGGACAGTATAAGACAAGACCAAATAGTGTAATTACGCGTTATGGTGACAGATTTGAATATGCATCACCTGAAGAAACTCCAAGTTTAATGACTGACCTTGTGGATTGGTACAATAAAGCAGAACAAGAAGGTGTACTTACCCCAATAGAGTTAGCAGCATTGTTTCATTACCGCTATATACGCATTCACCCTTTTGAGGATGGCAATGGTCGCATCGCCCGAATGATGGTAAACTTTATACTAGCGCGCCACGATTACCCTATGGTGGTAGTTCGTAGTCGTAATAAGAGCGAATACCTTGAAGCACTCCATATGGCAGATCTTGAGGTTGGACCAATTCCGAGCGATGGAGCCCACGCTGAGATTAAAGAGATTCATCCATTTCTAAAATACTTCAATAATCTAGTAGCTACTGAAGTGTACAACGATGTATTATTTCTCAGCGAGAGGAATCAAAACGTATGGTGGTATGATGGCGAAAGAATTGTGTTCCGAACACCAAACTATACGAAAATACTCAATGCTATGCGTACAGAACCAACATTGACTCTCGCAAATATGGCAGACATCACAGGCATTAGCATTTCATCAATTCAGAAACTACTTCATCAACTCATTCAAAAGAAGTATGTTGAGCGTAACGAAAAAAATGGCAGTTGGAGGGTTTTTGTAACACAATAACTTCATCAATGGAGTGACTATTATCACAAACTGTAGTGTAATAAATATTCAGACGAGTTATTAAATCCCCCACGTTCGGACTATTAACTTTTACGTCCACAACAAAGACATAATTTACTAAAAATCAAAATGGAGAAGGCAATATTACGGTATTGTCTTCTCCATTTTATTATTTGTTATTTCAGTATTACCCCTTAATAACGCTGTATCAAGCGCGCGCACAGCGCCTCGTGCTTGCTACGCATGTACCACCAGATTACATTCATCACGGTCAATTCAAAAACGAAATAGATCCAGGGATGGAAGGCAAGCAGGGAGAGGTAAAGCACGATGGCGCGCGTGTTGAACGTGAGAATGTTTGCCCATTTCATCAAGGGAAGACTTCCCGCACGGAATTCCTCACGCAGGGGCGTGGGGATTTCTTCCTGGTAACGCGCATCGAGTTGTTGCTTGAATTGCTGAAAGCGAGGGGACATTTCTTCCTGTGAAAGCGTGTAGCGGCGGTAGAAGAAGAGGAATATTTTGTAAAACCCATCCGTTTTCCACGAGAGGGCAGCATAATCCTCAGCCACCTTGCGGGAATTGTCTAACTCACTTCCCTTCTTGCCCTTGAGGAAATAGAGGTGGATATTGCGGTAATAATCCGCCAGTTGGCATTGCTTGGCATGGCAAACGAGCCCTGAGAGTGCCGCCAGCGCCCAAATCCAAATGCCCCACTGATATTGTGGCAAGAAAGGAATGGCGTCGTCCTGGAGACGGAGGCAAATGGCGGCATAAATTGTGAAGAACCATACATCTCCGGCAAAGCCGTCAAGCATTCTTCCCCACAACGTCTTCTTCCCCGTAATTCTTGCCATCTGTCCATCACACGAATCGTAGAAGTTCGCCCACATCAGCAGGAGTATTCCTAATATGGTATAGCAATAGGAGTCAAAGTAAAAACAAACTCCTGCCGCAGCACCCAAGATAATGCTGATAATCGTTACCACGTTAGGGTGAATATCAAAGTGCATGAACAGGCGCGCCCAAAGATAACCAATGGGGCGCGTAAAGTGAATATCAAGCCATTCTTCGGTGTCTTGACTCTTAAAGGTAGATTTGACTTGTTCAGACATAATTATTAATAATACAATCGACTAAAGCCTTTGCCGCCTCGTTGGCACAGGGGGAAAAGCTCGGGAAATCGTTGAAATCTATAAGCGCAAAAGAACCATCAGGGCGCACAATGCAATCGCCACCATAGAGCGTAAATTTACAAAGGGTAGCAGCCTTGGTAGCGATTTCTTGGAGCGCTACGCAATCAAAGGAATTGCCTTGAGGCATACCATTATGTTTTTCCAACCCAAACTTACTGAAATTCGTGGGGTAGTAAACATAAAAGAAGGGAGTTCCTGCTACACCATAGAATTTCACAAGGTCACCGGCTACATGTTCGGAAACAACATACGGCGCTCCGCTTGGGAAGTCTGCGAGTAAGAGTTCCGCATGTGTGGCAAAGTAACGCACATCTGTCTCTTGCTCGGCATCTCCCCCACCCGACTTTACCCAAAGCGGGAATTGGAGCGTAGTAGCATGGGGATTTGCTATTATTTCCGTGGGAGGCGATGGTATTTCCGATATCAAGAAGCGCTTCACCTGCTCCGAACGGGTATTCGCAAGCAATGCGTTGGGGGAATTCCAAATGATGCGCCCTCCCTGCTGTTCGTAAAGAGCCAGTTGCCGCAAAGCTTCTTTGGAGCGTGCCATGCTAATTATAAGAGGAGGCGTAGTCAGCAGGAACTCGTCGGTTATAGCCTCCTCATCAATCTGTTGCACATGGAAATCTCGCGCTTCAAGTGCTTGCTGAATTGTACTTAAAACTGCAGCATCGCGCTCCACGCAATTCGGGGAGAATCGGTGAGCGCGATGCACGAGTAAAATTTTCTTATTCATTTTTTGGTCAAGAATTCCTCTGCTTTTACAATGTCTGAAGCATGGTCTACGTCAAGGATTTTTGAGAAGGGGAACGCCTTGAGGCGGAGTCCGTCGGCAATAAGTCCACGCTGGTAATTGCGCATTCGGCTTTGCCCTTCCGCCATACACCTTTGAAGGGTTTTCAAGGCTGGGGCAGTAAGTCCGTAAATTCCCCCTGATATATACTTGCAAGTCGTAGCGGCATCCAAGAATGCTGTAATATCTAACGCCTCGTTTGTTTCAACATACAAGGGCTTTTCATCATCCACATAGTCGGTCACACCCATCACACCATCAGCATCCGATTGCGCAAAGTAATCAAGGTATTCGCGGAAATCGGCTTCACGGAAAATGGTGTCGACAGTGGTGAGGCAGAAAGGTTCATCTGTGAGATGCTGGGAAAGCGCAAAGAACGAGTGCATCGAACTGGGCGTTGTTTGCACCACCAAATGTATGTTTTCCCCTCCCGGTTGCGCCTTCAAATCACGTACATGTTGGGCAGCAAGGGGATTAAGGTCGTTCACAATTACCACAATGCGCTCCGCACCACACGCATTAAAGATGCGCACGAGGCGCGAAAGGAGCGGTTCGCCGTTCAAAGGAACAAGCGCCTTGGGCTGCGCCACACCTTCTTCCGAAAGTCTGCGCCCCTCGCCTGCTGCGATGATGGCAAATTGCTTAATTCTGCGCGGCATCTTCAGTGCGCTTTTCGGGACGTTGCACAAAGTTACGACGCTCGTCCTCACGGCGATCTTGATACAACTTGGGAAGGGGATTTGCCGTCACTTCAGCATCTATTTCGCGGTTGCGGAAAATGTCGATTGCAGCATAAAGCGCCTGACGGAACGAATTTTCTGAAGCAATACCCTTGCCCGCAATATCGTAAGCCACACCGTGGTCGGGCGAGGTGCGAACGACGTTCAAACCTGCCGTATAGTTGATGCCATCGTCCATAGAAAGCGCCTTGAAGGGGGCAAGTCCCTGGTCGTGATACATGGCGAGGATGCCGTCAAACTTTGTGTAATGCCCCGCGCCAAAGAATCCGTCAGCGCTGTAAGGACCAAAGATGGGAAGACCTTCCTCCTGAAGTTTCTGAATCACAGGAACAATAATTTCCTTATCTTCGCTACCAATCGTGCCCTCATCACCGTTGTGGGGATTCAAGCCCAAGACTGCTACACGAGGAGCGGCGAGGAGATAGTCATGGCGAAGCACGTTGTAAAGTTGTCGCGCCTTTTGCTCCACACTTTCGGGAGTGATTGAAGCAGCAATATCCTTGATGGCTACATGGGTCGTAACGAGTGCCACACGCATGTGTTCATTCGTAAGAATCATCAATGATTCACCGCCAAAGTGAGATTGCAAATACTCCGTATGTCCCGGAAAATGGAACTTATCGCTCTGAATAGACGCCTTATTGATGGGCGCGGTTACGAGCACGTCCACCTTGCCTGCTTTGATGTCGGCAACGGCTGCCTCAAGCGCAACAAGGGCTGCCTCGCCAGCTTCAGCACTTGCGTGCCCCAACGAAACGGCAATCTCGCGGTCGAAACAATTTACGATGTTGAGTTCACCCTCAACGGCATAGTTGGCATCTTCAATCAAATTAAAATTCGTTGTGCTTTCAATCGCCTTTCGGTGATAGGTAGCCAACTTTGCAGAACCGTAAACAACGGGAATGCAAAGGTCGAAGATGGTGGGTTCCGCAAAAGTTTTAAGAATCAATTCGTAACCCACCCCATTGGCATCACCTTGGGTAATGGCTACACGTATCTTTTTACGAGACGAGGGGGCGAGTTGCACGTCCTCTACTTCGTAGGTAGTTTGTAAATCCATATATATTGTATATTAGTAGTAGACAAGTTGTTGTTGAGAGTAAAGATAAAAGAGTAAAAGTCCGCATGGTCTTTCTCCTTTCTCCTTTTTCCTTTCTCATTTCTCCGTTCTCCTTTCTCCTTTCATCGCCCCTCTTTTTCCTCCTGCTGTTTCTTCGTACTCAAAAGTCCGCAAGCTGCAAAGATGTCCTGACCGCGCGACGCACGGATGGTAGTTGTGAGTCCGTTTGCCGTGAGGTAGTCTCGAAATTCCACCATCTTTTCTTCCGTAGCGCCCTTAAAGGGAGTATCGGGAATGGTGTGGAAACGAATGAGGTTCACACGGCAGTCCAAATCTTTCAGCAAATCAAGCAAGGCTTGAGCGTGCTTTCGCGAATCATTGAGTCCGCCAAAGACGATGTACTCAAATGTCAGGCGACGTTGCTTGGGTGCAGAAGGGTCGCGAGGATATTTGCGACAGAAGTCGTAGCCCTTCAAAATCTCCACAACGGTCTCAATAGAAAGTGCCTTTTCTGCGGGCATGATTTCAGCACGGTCGGCAGGAATGGGATGGTGCAAACTTACAGCAAGACTGCAACGACTCTCATCCAAAAAGCGCACAAGTCCCTTTGCCAACCCGACGGTAGAAACGGTGATACGCTTGGGACTCCAGCCATAGCCCCACGATGCGGTCAACACCTCCGTGGCACGAAGCACGTTGTCAAGATTATCAAACGGTTCGCCCTGCCCCATAAACACGATATTGGTAAGGGTGTCGCGTTCGGGCAAGGAATAGATTTGGTTCAAGATGTCAGCAGCACTCAACGATGCGGCATAACCTTGGCGCCCCGTCATGCAGAACTTACACCCCATCTTACAGCCCACTTGACAACTCACGCAAAGCGTAGCGCGCTCGCCATCGGGAATGTAAACGGTTTCGATATAATCCTTTTGCGCCGTGCGGTAAAGGTATTTCACCGTACCATCTACAGAACGTTGGGCATCAACAGGTTCGGAGCAACCCACACAATAGTCCTGTGACAAACGCTCACGAGCCACCTTTGAAAGATTGGTCATTTGCGCAATGTCGTTTACCTTTTTGTCGTAAAGCCATCCAGCGATTTGTTTTCCCGTAAAAGCTGGAAGTCCAAGACTGAGGGCAACTTCCTTCAGTTCATCCACCGTAAGCCCGAGAAGTGATTGCATCATAGTTTTTATAAAATACGAAAACAAGATTAGGAATTAGACGTATACTTTCTACCCCCTAATTCCTAATCTTATTTGTAAATCCCAACTGGGAATATTCTTACTTATTGTAAAGCAACCACGCACCAGGATAGTCACCAATCATCTGGTCGCGAAGTTGTGCTGCAGAAGCCTTGTCGCTGAATGAAGCCGCAATAACGCGGAACCAGCCAGTCTGTCCGTTAATGGTTTCATTAGTCTTAATGACACGTGACGCATAGCCCTTTGACTGGAGCAACATCTTCAAACCTTCAGCATTCGCCTGAGTCTGGAAACTACCCACAACAACACTGAATTCCTTGAGCTGCTCACCACTTACCACAGTCACACCACCCTGAATTTGGCGTGTACCACTGAGATCAACGGGAGTAACGGTTGTCTGCGTAGTTGTTTGAGTTTGAGTTACCGTTTCAGTTTCTACTGGAACTACAACTGTGGGAGTTGTTTCAGCAGGAGGAACAACCACCGTATTAGTCTGTGTAGTAGCAGCCTGTTCAGTCACCATATTTGCTTGTGCATCTTCATACATCTTGCGGTACATATCTTCTTTAGACTTACAAGATGTCATCGCCATAGCGCCAAGCGCAACTGCAAAAAGAGCAATTTTCTTCATAGAATTTGTGTTTATAGAATTACTAAATTATCAATATTTTATGACCTCCAGAGGTGCAAAAGACACCCACTGGGGCAATCCTTTCGTTTCAACGAAGCTTACCAATAGTTAATGTTTCTGAATTGCAACGCAAATTTACAATCTATTGACCGATTAGCGACCATAATTCCTGTAAAAAAAATATAAACTTCCTTAAATTCTCGTTGAGGCGCAAAAATTCTACATCTTTTAAGAGTCCGTGGAGAAAATCGCCCATACATTTGCACCGTGGTTGATGACCACAACAGTACTAACCTTAAACACAAAAACTACTATGAAAGGACTTAGCATCATTGCTGCCTTCGTCGGTGGCGCCGCTATGGGCGCAGCAGCCGGAATCTTGTTTGCCCCGGAGAAGGGCGAACACACACGTCAAAAAATCTGTCAGGCGCTCCGCAAGAGAGGGATTACCCTGAAGGATTGTGAACTAAACAAACTCGTTGACGACATTGCCGAAGGCACTGCGACATGTAAAACCACATAGTGTCGCGTCAACACTTGGGCGTGCCGACCTCCTCATTCGGCACGCCCTTTCCTCTGAGTTCCTCTATTTTATTTTTTCAGCCATGACAACTTCAATCCCCGAATCGGAACTCCTCGGCAAGCTTTATGCCGAAGCCAAAGACTGTGCTGCGTACCAGTTGAAGTATACGCGACTTGAAACAGTAAGCAAGCTCTCTGCGCTGCTCTCCGTCTTTATCCTCACCATCGTGGGCGTCAACCTCGCCACTTGCCTGCTTATTTTCCTCACCTTCCAGTTGGCATTTTTCTTAGCCTCGGTGTGGGGAAGCCTCTCCCTTGCCATTCTCACCATCGTTGGGGTGTACGCGCTCCTCGCCGCCCTACTTTATTTCAACCGCCGCTGTTGGATTCAGCAACCCATAACGCGCATGCTTCTGCGCACTTTCAACCTTCATGACGAAGCGTTGAGCACCAACCCAATAGAAGAGGTTGAACGCCAGAAGGACTACGCGCATTATAAATACCTCAAGCACCGAGATAGGTGCACCACCACCCTCAACGACGCACTCGCCGAAGCGCCCCGCCCTACCCTTGCCGACACCGTCATTCTCCTCGCCAACCACAGTACCGCTATCATCAAAGGCATCAAACTGGGATTTGATTTTATCAAAAGAAGGAGGGAAAGGTAAGAGGTAACGCTATAAAATTCAGCCGTTTCTTTGCCATCTAAAAATAAATTCGTAATTTTGCACCCGCTATCACGAGATGGTAGCATATAATTCAAACCTATAAAAACTATTTATTACAATGGCAACTAAGATTAGATTGCAGCGTCACGGCCGTAAGGGCTATGCTTTCTACAGCATCGTGATCGCAGACGTAAGAGCTCCACGCGATGGTAAGTTTACTGAAAAGATTGGTACTTACAACCCCAACACCAATCCCGCAACAGTAGATTTGAATTTTGAACGTGCCCTCCACTGGGTAGAATGCGGTGCACAGCCCACTGACACTGTTCGCAACATTCTTTCTGACGAAGGCGTTCTCCTCATGAAGCACCTCAAGGGTGGCGTTCGTAAGGGCGCATTCGACGAAGCTGCTGCTCAGGCTAAGTTTGAAGCTTGGAAGCAGGAAAAGGCTGCTAAGGCTGCTAAGGCTGCTGACAAGACAGCTGCTGAAAAGAAGGCTGCTGCTGTTGCTCGCCTCGAAGCAGAAAAGGAAGTTAACAAGAAGATCGCAGAAAAGGTAGCTGAAAAGAAGGCTGCTGCCGCTGCTGCAAAGGCTGAAGCTGAAGCTGCTGCTACAGAAGAAGCTCCCGCAGAAGAAGCTGCTGAATAATATTAGCACACTTCCACAAAAAACAATGTGCCCGCCGGTTCAACGAACCTGTGGGCACATTTTGTTTATAGTCATTGTATCCTGTAAAAACACCTCACACAGATACACGTTTTTTTAGACAAAAGAACATAGCGCTTCGCGTCCTTTGCGTCTTTGCGTGAGACGAATTTCACACAGGAACACACAGAATCCTTGCGGTTTTAAAGTTCTCACGCAGACGCCGCAGACTTTCAAAGACAATGTTTTTATATGTCAACGTGATTGCACAGAAACGGTTCGCTATGCAGGACGGAAATCAGTGAAATCTGTTTAATCTGTTGATTACAAATAAGTAGCAGAACAATATTCTGTGTCATTCAGTGTAAGATTATTACCCACTCCGCAAGGCATTAGTGTAAATTGGTGTCCATTAGTGGTTAAAAAAGGATACATAAGATACGAGCCGATACGTGGAGGTATTTCTGTGTGGTTCGTGGTTCTGTGTGTGCAACATTTTTTGCATAAGAACATAAAATTCTGCGCTCGTCTGCGCCATCTGCGTGAGAAAAATATGTTCTTATGTTCTTCTGTCAAGGAACTATCGCAGAGCAAATTCTGTGTCATTCTGTGTGTTCTCTGTGCAAAAAAGACTACATATTAGTCTGTACACCCTTCTGTAAATTGGTGTGAGACATTTATATCAGGCAACAAAATTAACTGTAAAAAGAAAGGAGAAATGCCTACGTGACTTCCTCGTCCGCAAGGCATTTCTCCTTTCTCATTTGTCATTTATCCTTTCTAAACAACGCCCTGTTGCATCATTGCACGCGCCACTTTCATGAAGCCGGCAATGTTTGCCCCCTTTACGAAGTTGAGATAGTCGTCCGTCTTACCGTAACGCACGCACTGGTCGTGAATATCCTTCATGATTTGGTGGAGACGGATGTCCACTTCTTCGTTCGACCAACTGAGGTGCATAGCATTCTGCGACATTTCAAGTCCTGAAGTAGCCACACCACCTGCATTCACCGCCTTACCAGGAGCGAAAGGTGTTTTGGTTGCCACAAAGTAATCTACAGCTTCAGCTGTACATCCCATGTTGCTGACTTCAGCCACAATCTTCACGCCGTTTGCCACAAGTTGCTTCGCATCTTCTTCATTGAGCTCGTTCTGCGTCGCACAAGGAAGCGCAATATCCACAGGCTGTTCCCAAGGTTTCTTACCAGGATAGAAGGTTGCTTCAGGGAATTCCTCAGCATAAGGAGCCACGATGTCATTACCCGAGAGGCGGAGTTCGAGCAAGTAATCAATCTTTTCACCACTCACACCCGTGGGGTCATACACATAACCATCGGGACCTGAAAGCGTAACGACCTTTGCGCCCAACTCTGTAGCCTTCTTGGCTGCACCCCAAGCGACATTACCAAAACCAGAGATGGCAACGGTCTTGCCCTTGATATCCATATTATAGTCGGCACACATCTGCTCTACGAAGTAAAGCGCACCGAAACCAGTTGCCTCGGGACGAAGGTTAGAACCGCCAAACTCCATGCCCTTACCTGTGAAAGTACCCGTATGTTCGCGCGCCAACTTCTTGTACATGCCGTAAAGGTATCCCACTTCACGACCGCCCACGCCGATATCTCCTGCGGGAACGTCCTGATCTGGACCTACATTACGCCACAGTTCCAACATGAACGACTGGCAGAAACGCATGATTTCGGCATCGCTCTTACCGCGAGGGGCAAAGTCAGAACCGCCCTTGGCACCGCCCATGGGGAGTGTAGTCAAGGCATTCTTGAAGGTCTGTTCAAAACCCAAGAATTTCAAGATGCTGAGGTTTACAGAGGGGTGGAAACGAATACCGCCTTTGTACGGACCAATGGCATTGTTAAACTGCACACGGTAACCGATGTTGACATGAATTTCGCCCTTATCATCCGTCCAAGGTACACGGAAGGTCAGGATTCTGTCGGGTTCAACAAGGCGTTCAATGATTTTAGCACGCTCAAATTCGGGGTGCTGATTGTACACATCTTCAATAGAATGAAGGACTTCGCGAACCGCCTGCAAAAATTCAGGTTCGCCAGGATGCTTAGCAGCCAACTGCTGCATAATAAGGTCCGTCTTCATGATATAAAATGATGGTTAGTAAAGGCGTACTGCTCACACTACGGGAGCATACGTCGGTAAAGATTGGTAGGTTAGATTAGCAGGGTTCATCCGAACCCCATTTACAATGCAAATGTAAAGAAAAAAGGGATACCACCACCATTTCCCCAACGATATTTTACATCTCCACATGAAATATCCTCCCCACCAATTACAATTTGTCAATTTAGGAAGCACAAAAAAACTCCACACCCTACATTCACTGCAAGGCGTGGAGGCATTCATATGTATTCGCGTCCATTAGGGTAAAAACAAAAGAGTAAAGATAAAAGAATAAAAACATACTGGGGACCATACTCGTTTACCTCGGTAACAAAACTGTCCCCCTGAGTTAGGGTGGACGAGCAACTTTGTTGCGGAGGGGCTGTAAAGTCCAGTGCGTAGTTGTCTACTCGTACCTAATTAACTCAAAAACTGAAGCAAGCCATTAGGGACTAAAAAATACGTAAAGATACGTGGAGCAAGATTGCGTATCCTCAGTACCCCGCGCAGTGGATAAAACAACACGATTAAACAGAGAGCACAGAGAATTATATGCATTAGTGAAAATTAGTGTCCATTCGTGGCTCAAAATAAATACGAGAAGATCCGTGTAAATACGTGGAACCACATTTCGTGGATGTGTGGAATTATTACTTCACACCATCTTTCTCCAGAAATACTGCCACGTCTTAAAGAGTGGCATCCACAGCACCTCATCACGCACAAGGTGGCGGAAGTTCCACCCACGACGCAATTTCTTTGTCATGCGCACCAACAAGCGATCAGAATCTCCAATACCGCTGTTTGCACCAAACTTACCAAAGTTCCCCCCAATAAGTATTTCCCCCAGAAGCAACGTGCCATTCTCTGAATCCGTTGCGCCAATCAAGTATTCATCCTTCAATCCAAACACCTGTTGCAACACCCACTGCAAGGAAGCCAAGAACGTATCAAGTCCCAAGTCATGAACAACGTCCAGCACCTTCTGGCGTTCATCCTCGCTTCCGCGGCGGAGCAACAAGTAGTAATAATCCATCACCTGGCGCAAACCAATCCCCTCCGCAAACAAGTGCTTTTGAATATGAATGAGTTGGAACACCACATTCATCGCCCAAGTCGGCGTGTGAATAACTTGCCCCTCCCCTATTGAAGTTTCATTGCTGAAAGAAGCCTCAGCCTCAGCCTCCAAGAAACGTTGCAACTTATTGTTATTAAAATAACTATTCATCCAAGTAGGCATGAAGTGCACCTCCACCTCTGTACCCTCAAACATCGGAAAGTCCACATGATGGTAAAACACATCCTGCTCACCAAGTGATGCCCTGACAAACTTCAGAATTTCCTCCCTACGCTTCTTCAAAGAAGTTTTGGGAAGAAGCGTCCCCGTTCCCCCTTCACCGCTCACCGTTGTCCGCTGACCGTTGTCCGTTGACCGTTGACCGTTGTCCGTTCTGGGCCACAACCACACATCAATATCCCCCGAATTACGCAACGACGGGTCGGGATACATCGCAGCATTCCCCTGCCCTTTCAGGATACACGTATGAAAACCATGCTCCTCAAACCACAGCGACACCTCAACACATTTCCGATTCAAATCAGCGTTCATCAAACGCAGGCGGTCGCCTAAGGTGTACCACACTAAAGGCAAATCTCCAGTCGGACACTGCTCACGCGGCAACGTCTTAAGCATCGGCATCGCCACCCCCAACAACGACTGTTGCTGTAGGAACAAAAACAACTGTTTCCATTCCTTTTGCGAGGGCGCAACACTAAACTCACGCTGAGTCCCAACGATTATTTTTAGAAGTTCAAAAATCAAAGTCATTATTTTACAATATGGAAATTTCGCAAATGCTCAACTTCGGAGGTTATTAGATTGGAAGGTTAAAAGGTTGGAGGGGGGGGCGGAGCTAAATCCTCCATGTATCATCGCACATTTTCTTGTATTTTTTGGGGAAAGCCACTAATGAACATTTTTTCCATGCAGGACGAAGTTCATTTCTCAGGAGAATTTTGAGGAACGGGACTCCACTTGACAAGTATGGACGTACGGTTTGTGCGTCCTAAATACAGACATGAATTACGATTGAATACAAGCAGGAGATCACGATTGTTTTTTACGAAATTAATCAATCTAAAGATAATCCATTAGATATTAACCTTATTGTCTTTGTGCAATGAATTATTGTTTCAAACATCCTATTGGAACGACGTAAATACCATCTTCAGGACGGCGATAAGCGTGTTCACCTGTTGCCAGCAGGCTATCCATTATTCTATGTTTGTAACCATCCATAAATTAAAGTATTTACATGCAAAGGTAATCAAAAACCCCGCATTCGGCAATTTGGAGCGATACTTTTCGGCAAAATGGCTTAAATTAATTCGGCAAAATGACAATATTCTACAATATGATTGCTTTTATAATCATTTTAAGAAGATTATAAAAGTTCATTGCTAATTATCTCGTTTTGTATGGTAATAATTGAATGGCAATAATGTAAAGTTGTCACAAATCTACACCCTCCTCCTTTGGACTCCTCACTACTAACTCCTTTCCCCCCTCTTCATCCCACAAAAATAAGGAAATCCCCTGACATAAAAGGAAAAGGAGGAAACATTTCAAGTTCCCTCCCCTCGTTCAAAGAATTATTGCGGACACAATTCGTTTAACTTCTGTATTTGTGTAATATACGACAAAAGTCAGTCCACTATTACATGTAACAATTCAAACTATAATTCAAACACAGGCGTCCTACTCCAATCTATCATCTTAGACGCAGTGCGCACATCTACGAATTTGAAATCTGTTAGATATTTTCTCAGTTTCCGTTCAGCCCCCTGCAAACCAACATACGACTTAAATTTACGCTTTAAGGGTAATCCCTCAAGCATCGGTTGTCCGGCATCCAAATCACGAGGATGGATATACGACATCAAATACCCATCATCCTTACCATCAAGCAATAACACTCGGTGATTGACATAATCGTGTTCACATTGTTTACTCCACCGCTTAATCAATGGATAAGGGAACAATCTAAAATACCCACCTCCGGAGAATATCAGTTTCCGGACCAACATAGTTTTTGTTGAAATGGGAAATTCTTTCATCATGACATCACCATGTTTCACCAAACTTGGAACGGGAGCACCATAGGACGGCATTCCACCATGTGCATGAGAGGCTGGGAATATTGAACAATCTGTTTCTATTCCTAAATCTGCAAGAACATCAAACGCCCACGCTTCTGTTTCATGAATAGAGAAACCAGGCGCACGGAAAGCAGTCACCTTCTGTCCAGTAATATCTTCCAACATCTTCACTGAAGCCTCAACATCCGCTTGAAATTCTTGGCGCGATTGTTGCCATACCAACTGGTGCGTCATCGTGTGACTCCCTATTTCATAACGTTCCGCGATTTTACGCACAAGTTCAGGATACTTCTTTGCCACCCAACCAATAATAAAGAATGTCGCCTTTGAATTGGTTTCCTCTAACAAATTCAAGATACGTTCCACATTCTCAAATATGCGCACCTCATATTGTTCCCAATCAGCCTCATTGCGAGTGGCATCATAGTCTAAGAGGTGGAACCACTCCTCTACGTCAATAGTGAGAATATTCATTTCCTAACAAATTTATGCAACCAACTACACCAAATTCTATCTCAACCCCGATTTAGACTTTCTAAATTCAGGATTCAATTGTTTTTTTAGATTTCCCCACGTTCCAACAAAAAATGGTAGAGGATCATCCCAACACATATCTTGATAATAAATGTTGCGACCAATTAGTTTGAACCAATTGGGAGTAGTCTTAAACCTATTCTTGCTATAAAGGAACCATAGCCCCTCAAAACCTAAATGTCTTAGATATACCTCTTTAAAATCTTGGTATTCTTTTCTTGGTAATCCTAGATATTCGTTTACAATAATCTCAGCCCAATTTATCCCAGCCATAAAAGCAGTTCTTACACATGCAGGCATTCGTGGGTTTATTTCAAGTACAAGCAATTCTCCAGTTCGAGGATCCTCTATTGTATCAAAATCAGCAAACCCAACCCATCCTAAATCTTTCAAAATATTGTGACATATACCTACTATCTTGTCATTCTTTATAGATTTATTACAACAACTACTGCCACCATTCTCAGGATACCATCTATATTTATGTATTACCGAAGAATAAAGAAGTTCTCCTTGTTTATCTATATATAATTGGACTTCAACTTGCGCACCGCCAGATGGAATAAATTCCTGTAAATGACAATCTCCATATTGCTGACAGATTGTAGGATATAAACTACGAAGTTTCACTTCATCCTCGACATAAGTCATCCCTCTGCCACCACAAGTGTTATTCGGTTTAATTAATATCGGATATTTAAGTTTAGTCAAAGTTACGTTCAATAAATCTCCACCCGTCACAATTTCTGTTCGAGGATGAGGATACCCTTTACTTGCACAAAGTTCCATCAACTTATGTTTATCATATCCACTTGCAAAAACATTATAATCGGGTACAAGAAACTTCGTAAACTCTAAAAGTTCTTTACGATATCTGCTCATCAGCTCTGCACTTTCATCATTCAATGGAATAAGCACATTATATTGTTCTTGCTCGAGTATTTCTTTAACAAAAACAAAATAATTTTCAAAATTCTTCATACTCCCCTTATAGATATATCTTTTATCTATAAAGCGCGAATAATACCCATAACTACACTTCTCCAAAAAAACTCCCCCCACTACATATCCGAGTTTCTTCAATGCCTTTGCAAATGGTAAACTTTGAGTACCATCCGCATGTAACAATAAAATTTTGTATTTCATCATAGTTTACTTATATGCAGAGTTCCTCTCTATTTTCAGAATTATCCCTCAGCATCAATTACAGGTCAACATTTACATAGGATTTCCTTGTTCACCAACAATATTACGGTCGTACCTTAATCACCTTTGCAGGTACACCACCAACTATTGAATATGGTGGAACATTCTTATTCACCACTGCATTTGATGCTACTATCGCTCCCTTTCCAATTGTGACACCAGCTAATATTATTGCTCCAGCACCAATCCACACATCATCTTCTATTACGATTGGTGACTCAATATAATCTTGAGATTTCGTAGGAACATCACGAGTATAAAAACCATGATTAAATCCACACATAAAAACATTAGCCCCTGTATGAACATAGTTTCCGATTGAGATACTCCCCTTCTCAGTTTTGCCCGCTTGGATTATATTATTATGATTAATAAGGCAATTATCACCTATTGTTACAAATTCGCCCTCTCTTATTATAGTTGTTGGATGTATATCACTTCTACCAATTTTAGCTTTACGTCTACCACGCACACTATTCATTAAAATATAAATGAAGTTATACACACTCCATTTAAAAAATGTTAAAGAAAAAAAAGTACGCAATAATTGAAATGCTCTTTGCATTTTTGAAGGTTTCAAATACTTTATTCTTTGTCCGTTCATAATAATTTACAACAAATTAACACAAGAATAACACATAGACACTGCATTATCTATTATTTTCTAATAACTTTTCCCCGACATTCTAAGCAACATCGTGTATACCAACATCTTTATCAACCAAAAACTATAGACTAGATATAAATAAAAAACCTTCCAATTTAGTTTTCTAAAAAACAACCCTGTTAGCCCCATTTTTTGAATGACCTTATTCTTCGGTTCTTTATACTCCCCCAAATAAAATCTAAAAGCTGCACCGACTCCAATAAACAACACATTCGGAAGGTATTCCGTCAACCTCGCGGCTAAAAAATCTTGCTTCGGCGCACTTAAGGATAACCAAACAATATTAGCTTTAGAAGATTGTATCAGTGTTACAATCTCTTCATAATCATACTCATCTATGCTACAAAAAGGTGGAGAAAAAGTTCCAACAATTCTCCCTCCATTATTTTCTTTCACTCTATCTACTAAACGATTTAGAGTATCTTCTGTATCCCCCAATAAAAAGTGTTTTAAACCTTGATCGGCAGAATCAATCATCTGTTTGAACAGATGAGGTCCCATTGTTCTTTCCGCATTCTTAATACCCCATGCTCGTGCGAACCATATCAAAGGCATACCATCAGGAATATTCATCAAAGATTTTTGCATGACTTGAAGATAGTCATCATGCAAATTAGCGTAACGAACGGTGCGCATGTTGGAAACACAGATATACCCCCCATTCTTCGTCGTCACATATTCCTTAAGATACCGTACAAGATTGGTCAAAGAAGTAATGACTATAAAAACTTTTCCGATTCTATATTTATCTATATCTACCATATAACAACTCACATTTCTTTTCCGTTAACACCTTCAAGAATACTCGCCTCAAGAATATCCTATACGACTCTATTTAAACATAGTTTTAATATCCCCACAAAATTTTCTTCAAATCTTTCTAATGTAAAATACCGATTATAGAGTTGAAATCCTTGCTCACCCATATCAAGCCTTAATTGTGGATCATCTATCAATCGTCCTATCGCTTCTGCGACAGAATTTGCATCTTTACGCATACACACAAAACCACTCTCACCATCCCTTACAATATCAGGAATGCCCCCCTCTTCTGTAGACACGATAGGTAAGCTCCACTGCATTGCTTCAAGCAACACCAATGGGAAACATTCGTTATAGTAAAATGTTGGAAATATAAAAATATTAGTATTTAAGAATGCCTTTACTTTATCTTCTCCATACTGTGCTCCCTTATAATTAATCACGTCATTTAACCCTCGATCATCCACAGCCTTTGCAAAAGTATCCTTTGTAATTTCCTTACTTTCCCCTCCAACAAAATTACAAATAAACTTATAACCATTCTCCTTGAGTATCTTGCAAGCATCCAATAATACATACACGCCTTTACTTGGGATTAAGTTAGAAAGGAATAACAAATGGGGGATTACATTTTTGCGTTCTAAACATGGTACCTCTTCAAGAAACTTAGGAATACCATTAGGGCAAACAAACACCTGTTCCTTCTTTACAACTTTTTCAATATCAGGATACAGGAACCATGACAGAAGAATTACTTTCGTATTCTTATATACAAGTGGCAAGAACCATTTATAGGGTTGTTTGTCAACGCAAGTGCTCATACCTTTGTTATGTTGATGTATGATTACCTTGCGACCAAACAATTTACACAGCAATACAAATGGAGCATCTTTCAAGAACCCAGTTCCATGACATGTAATTGCTAAATAGCACAGGTCATAACGACGGATTAGTAACTTGAAGAAGACAAGAAAGAAAGAACCAATAAAACGCAACAATTTCTTTACCCCCCCCTTGCCGATCTCATCCATACGACGCGAGGTCGAAAGATTTACGAAGTCACAATCAAACTCCTCACGAAGTAATTTACTATCCATAATGTATTGACTCATCATAGCTGAGCCATGTACAGGAGGCGGAAGTGGGGTTACAAAGAGAATACGAGGTTTATTCATTTACTCAATAAGTTCATAAGTTTAGTCCAAATTCTTATTGCAATAGAATGATAAGATAAAGCAGACTTTAACATAACCCTATTGACTTCAATAGTATTTGGCCATTTGAATTCTTTTATGTTTGTAGTATCTAATTGAGCATTAAAACGACTCCATTTACCACAATTCGTACCTTGACCATCAAAGCCATTGTTTAAGACTTTACTTCTTATAGGAAATACAGATAGTTTATCTTGTATGAATTGTGAATAACAGAATCTTATTGCCCACGATTTATTCCGACCGTGTTTCCATCCTCTAAGCATACCGAAGCAATCACTTCCTCCCCACTTATTAAACGCTTGGGCATTCTGTTCACAACTAGTCCAATCTTCTAATTCCCAGTCAATAGTTTCCCACCGATCTAACCATGTTGCCCATCCCCAACTACTACTTCTTACACAAAAATAAGCATCTAATTCATACCTCCTCGGAACTTCAATTTTATTCGTATAACCACAAATTGAAAAAACTTTTTCTTCTGTTCTATATTTATCAATCCCCTGATTTATAAAACTTAAAAAATTAGGCGCACAATACAAATCATCTTCAACAACAATTGCCGCACCATACTGCTGAATAACAAGACTTACCCCTGAAATTATCGAAGGACCAAGTCCCTTATTTTTATCGCTAAAATAATATGTTAAAGACTTGAAACCTTGAATATTCTTCACATATTGTCTTACAGTTTCAACCTTTTCATATTCCCCCAATTTATCCAACCTCGCACCATCCACAAATACATGTAAATCAGATTTACTAGCTTCATCATTTTTTAACAATGAATCTATTGTGGATTTTAATACATCCAATCTATTAAATGCAAATAAAACGATTGGAGCATATAAATTGTCTTTCATATTGAACTAAATACACATTACGAGATTCAAAGAAGAACTTAGTATTCCATACAATTGCGACATGTTGATTATTCTCTCAATGTCTCAAAGAAAGTGTTATAATTTTTTTCAGCATTAAATTTTTCTTGCCAAAACTTATTGGCATGTACTCTCATTTGTATCGCATCTTCTTTATACGTAGAAATAAAAGTCTCTAATCTTGCCTTTATAGTTACTGCATCATCCTCTGCAGACAAGAGTATGCCATATTGTTCTTGAACAATTTCTGAGACTCCACCCACATTTGTTGCAATGACAGGAATACCATATGCTATAGCTTCCATTATTGCAACGGGAACCCCTTCAGATACACTTAAGTTTATAAAGCAATCTACTTGTTCTTTCGTATAAAACAGTTGAACATCTTCATTACTTTTATACCCTCTGAAATCAATTACCACTTGAGGATTCTTTGCCATAATTTGCTTTGATCGTTGAACCATTTGTTCAAACATCGGACCATTTCCAATATGCACCCACTCAATTGGACAAAGACTCCAAAGACTCATTACCTCAAGAATCAAATCAAGTCTCTTCTCAACACGGACATAAGAACATGAAACGATACGAATCTTATTACATTTCATATAAGGATTAAGTTCTGGAAACTTTTTAATACATCCTAGATATGACACGTACATTTTAGAACCATACACCTTCTGATATATACCATTTGTAGCCTGATTATATATACCTAGCATCTTACTTGATATAAAATATATCCCATCTAAATATTGATGCTTCCACTGATTAAAAGACAAGTCTACAAAATTATTCTTCAAGGGATCTATCTCAAATGAGTGAGCTAAGGAAAATGTCTTAATCTTATTATATTTTTTTTTAAAAAAACCAGCCACGCAAGCTTCTACAAAAAACCAACAAGCTAAAATGTGTATGTTACAATCGTTACGATGTCTATTGACGATAGGTAGGGTTGTTCTGTAGAACGCCATACCATAACACACATATAGTTTGATACTCTTAAAGAATTCCTTATTTAATCTCCTTGTTTTAATCGCAATTAGAGCATGATTTAAGATGTCTTTGGAAAATAATCGCAAAGGAGACAACAACATGCTTCTCCTTCTAACTGAATTAGGAATCTCTACATGAACAATCTTTTCACCTTCTATTGAATTACCTTTGGTAATAGGATTGGTTATTATGTATACAACATCATAATATTTTTGGGCTATCATAAGCATAGCCCTCATAAAAGGTTGTATATAACGCTCACACTCCAGCACAATCAAGATTCTCTTCATATAATAATAATCAACTTAAAAACTCTAATAAACGGAGATACATTCTATCCATATTGTGAGAGTGCTCAAAGTATTTCTTCACATTGAGTTTAAGGCTCTCTTGTTTCGCCACATTACCAATCAATTCATTAACAGCACGTTTCAACTCTTCATAATCTTTCACGACAATCCCTATTTTTTCCTTTCTAACAAGTCCACTAGGATCAAAAGAAGTTATAATAGGAATATTATTTGACCATGCTTGTAAAAAGGT
The DNA here is from genome assembly GCA_045126825.1 of Alloprevotella sp. Classification (GTDB taxonomy): domain Bacteria; phylum Bacteroidota; class Bacteroidia; order Bacteroidales; family Bacteroidaceae; genus Alloprevotella. The sequence continues at coordinate 22,887 of JBGVPF010000057.1, read as the reverse complement.
ATTTGGAAAGCCTTCTATATACGAGGTGCATATATAATATTTAGTTCTTTGAAATAAATTATTAACTTCATTGAAAGGTATATACCCCATAAACTGAAGATTTTTCACCTCATAACTATCCTTAACGCAACGTTCATAGAAATCTTGATCTATTGCTCCTCCAACCATAACGAAACGAAGAGTTGGAAAATCTATTGCTAATTTAATAAACCATTCAGGACGTTTTAATTTTCTAAAATTTCCAACCCATAAGAAATCTATATCCCTATATAATTCCCTATCTTTTGCTTCAGAAAGCGACCATATATTTGGAATTATCAATGTTTGTTTTTTGCCATAATTTGTCTGCAACAACATAGCTTGATTTTGATTCTGCAATACACAAGATTTCACGAATCTTAATCCTATCCTGTACAAAAGTCTACTTTTCTTGTCTACAATCAGTTCTTCTTCAGGTTTAAAATCATTATCACTTGCTCCGAAAAATACAAATTTGGAACGTATCAACCGCGACCAAAATAGGAAGAATGTCATTTCCCTTCGAGCACCACGACATATAAGAACGTGAGGTTTTACCTTAACCACTATCAGTAATGCCAACCAGATTTCTAACAAAATCCCAAAAAATCCTCCAATCCGGGGATATTTTACAAAAGTGACATCATTTTGGGTTATCTTAGTATCCTGAGATAAAGAATAAACCCTCCATCCATGGGACTGAAAGACTTTAGCCCAAAGTGACATTTGAACTGCAATACCACCTACTTTTTGCCCTCCATTGTAAAAATCATAGATAGTATCTGTTAATAACAAAACTCTTTTCATGCGTAAGTCAAATCTTCAACCATCCAACCACAAAAATCAAAATGAGAACCTTCATGCCAATTAAGATCTATAGTCCAAAATCCTTCACACGAGTCATAAGCATTTACAGCAAAACCATAACTCATTTCTACGATTAAAGGATTATTATTGGAATCAAATACAAAATCAAGGGCAATTGATTGAGAACCCAATTTGTTTGCTATATCAAAAGCAATTTGTACACAACGTTCATCTATATCACATTTTGCATACGAAATTTTTCCACTACCAGAAGCTCGAAAATCATTTTCACGTGTGTAGCGTTTTAAGCCAAAAGCTCTATTACCAACGACGCAGATTCTTATATCAAAGGAGTTATTGGGAATAAATTCTTGAAAATAAGCATATCCACATTCTCTACCATGATAATGATCAAACAAATTGGGATATTTTCTCGTACATTGATAATATAGAGGTCGAAGTAAGTCACGCCACGTAATCAATCCTTTTTTGTATTTTCGCCAATTTTCACCTAACACTTCCCATAAACGATATTGACGAAAACCTTTAGCAAAACTTTGTTTTACAAAACGCCTTGCGTCACCCCGTGTTTTCGCTAATTTGACATTTGAAGCACTCGCTCCCCCCTTCAATTTGAAAACTTTAGGGAACTCAACCATTTCAATCCAAGTCAAAGCCTCCTCCTCTGTATAAAACACATAAGTGGGCACCATAGGAGCTCCAATAGCCTCCAATAAATATTTTTGCGCAATTTTATCATCAAAATGCCAACAAGTCGCTGTATTCGGAAATACCTTTTTTCCTTGCCTTTCTAATGACGTGAGTAAAGATTTTGCAAATTGCACATCACGATAATCAGCATGATGAAAGTGCCACATAAATGCGTCACAATCTGCAACCTGTTGAACTATATCACTTCTGTATGCATTTACGACTTTATATGGAATGTGATTGCGCTCACAATATGTTACCCATCTTGCACTAAACGAATTCTTCGTTTGATGTATTGCTATTTTCATAAGTGACAAGTTTAGATTCTTGTTTCAATTCTCTCTTTTTAGAAAAGGCAATTATAGTTCCCAACATTACAAAATAATTGGGGAAACTATACCCCCATGCAGTTAAGTAAATGAATAAAAGTGCGAATATTCCTCCAATCATATTCACGCACACATTTACATTCATTTTTGATTCTCGAAATTTAATTATCAAAAGTTTCAAGAGTGAAAAATAAAAACCGACAAACATCAAGAATCCCAACAACCCACATTCACACAACTGTACCATATATTCCGAATGTAAATGATAAGGATAATCTGTCTTTTCTTGAAAATTCATTAAACCGACCCCTGTTATAGGATTCTTTAAAAACAACTCAGTCCCCAACACATATTGAGGCGCTCTATCAGCCATTGCCTGCAAAAACAAATTATCCTCTATATCATATCTTTGAGAAACTTTTTCAGTCTGTTGACTTAATTCACGTAAACGCTCACCCATTTGAGTATGTTCCATCATATAGGAATAACTGATAAATAGGAAAAAAACTGCAACTCCCAACTTCAAAAAACTTTTCACATTCCAAGTTATCTGAGATATGATAAAAGTTATCACAAATATCGTCCCAGCTCCCAAGGCTTTTCTTGTTGAAGAATATACAATGAGCCCAATAGCAAACAGGAGCAACAACATAACACTCACTCCACCAATATCTTTATTGTGAAGATACCTCATACTAGCAAAGAAAAGAATCATAATGGTATTCAATGCTAATTGATTTCCTAAAGAATTGCGGTCCTCGAGTTCTTCACTTCCTTCCCCATACGTTGAGTCCATGAGAAAAGTTCCCATAAGCACATAAATGATAAAAGTCCATAACGCAAACTTTAAAAATTTCCGTGAATTCTTAGTATATTCAAATGCAGATGCTCCTAATACAGCTAAAGGACAAATCAATTTATTAACGACAAAATAAGGGTAAGTAATATGCTCAAGCGTATACCCACAAATATAAGTGTTTATAGCTGCATACACACACCATATTCCCCATATGGCTATTGGTTTTGATAAAAATAATTTTCTGAAATGCTTATCACTAAAGTTTATCACTAATGAAAGCAACGTCATAAAAAATAAAATTCGCCCTTTACCATCAATCGTCAATATAGTCCCCTGAAGTGGCTCCCAGAGTAAGACTAAGGCAATATAAAAGTAATTAAAATATGTATGAGGTCTCGGATTTGTCTGCATACTAAAATTCTTCTTTTAAAATTGTCAATAATCCCTCTCTATGACTTTCACAATTTACAACTCCTAAAAGTTTTTTCTTAAAAGTTCTATCTATCAGTAGAGGTATCACATGTAATCTTCGTAGTTTGTTAATCAACCTATTATTATTAAAAGGTTCTAACATTTTCAAATAATAAGCTCTTTCTTGTAGAAAACTCATATAAGAATTACGTATTTCTTCAGGGTTAGTGATACGAGCATTCAATACATTTATATTCCTTTGGAAAGAATTCTCTGGTAAAATTTCTATAGCTTCAGATTTATCTGATTGAAGATAAGGTATCAACTTGAAACTTATAGTTCTGTTCAAATCCAGCATCACCATATAACCTTCTTTCCAACTTTTTTCAGAATCCTCCCCTCTGTCAAAACAGAAATTACCAATACCATAAAAAATAGGTTTATTATGATATATCTCAAACCCACTATAACAATGTTGATGATGATTAATTATTACATCAACTCCCATGTCAACAAAAAAACGGAATGTCTCAATCATTCGTGGAGTTGGTAACGAATAATGTTCAACCCCTCCATGTGTGATTAACAGTATAAAATCTGCCTTTTGTTTTGCTTGATGAATTTGCCTTGTAACTTGTATTACATCAATTGGCGCTGATCCGCCACGTTCTTTTGTCGCAATAGACCATTCATTCTCACAAACATTTATAATCGCAACTATACCATCATCAAATTTCTTATATAAAATCTGCTGAGCTTCTACAAGATTCCTTCCACCTCCGACATAATCAATTCCAGCCTTTAAGCAACTCTCTAACGTGTCATTAATACCACTATCACCATAATCTCTAAAATGATTATTTGCTAGAGTCACACAGTCAAATCCAGCATCATTAAGGGAGTCTACGACCTTTGACGTACACTTAAGATTAGGACCCGTTTTTTCTATTGGAAAAGACAATTGATGAACAATAGGAGCTTCTAAATTAACTATAGAATAATTAGCCTCTGTCGTAAATGGTTTGACCTCAGCAAATATCGCATCATATCTATTATCTTCAACCGCCTTAGCTACACGGCCTATTGGAACATAATCACCAGCAATCAGTACCTTCATACTATTTCTTAATAATCATTTTTTTAATATCTTTTAATAGTTTACGTTCTTGAGGGAATAAGCACAAAACCATGAAATATGCAAGTAAACTAATCCCAACCCATAAGAATGTCCACCCAATCGAAGTACTCATTTGAAGTAAAAAGTATCCAACTAAAAACATTACAAACGAAGCAAACACCTGAATACCAATATTTGTAAATAAACTACTAAATTTTAATCCAATCAACAAATACGCAAAAATAAGATTCACGAGCACGAGTTCTATACGCACAAATGATCTCGTAAGGTATAGAATTTCAAAACCATAACGGACACCTATCACCACTGCAGGAACTAATACAACTAAATGTAGTAACTGTACATACACAGATAGTCTGGGTTTACCAATAGCAGGATAAATAAATGAACAAAACCGTGAAAATATTATGGTTATGGCACTCATTAATCCCCATAATCCCACAAATCCACTTGCCTCAAGCCATTGCGATCCTAACATAATCTCAACAATGAGGTCACTAAAGACAAAGATACCAACTCCCATGGGAAGAAGTATGATTCCAACCATCTTTTGGAACTTCAATATCATTGCACGCATTTGTTCCTTATCATTCTGCAATCGTGATAAAGTTGGGAGCATAACAGGAAGAACCGCTGCTGTTATTAAAGCAACAATTTGACCGACCAAATTTGTAGACGTTTTATAAATACCAAGATAATACTCATCCAAATAACGTCCCACCAAAAAGATATCTATATATTCGGTAAACCAAATTAATATCGTATCCAATACAATCCACATACTGAAAGCGAACATTACTTTCAAGCGTGTGAAACTAAAATAGGTAAAAGATGGTTTCCATCTGGAACGAATTGTCAAGATTAGAGCATTCGCTACATTTACGACAATCGTCCCAATAATCAAAGCCCAATAATTTCTAAAATAAAACGCTAAAGGAATTGTAACAATAAAGGGTATTAAAATTCCGGCCACACGTGCATAAAAGAGTGTCTTGAAATCAAAATCACGTTGATATAAAGCCTTTTGAATTGTAGAGAACGAATGGATTGGAATGGAGACGCAAGCTACTGCAATAACAACTCCTAATCCTGGATTCCCCACCAACTCTGCCAATGGAGCACTAAATACAATGATTATAGTCCATAGAATCAACGAAAGAATAAGGTTTGTTGAGAAAGCTACATTAGCAGATTTGTACTTGTCTTCTTCATTCTTAAACTCATGCTGAATAATATAACGACTAAAACCTGCTTCGCTAAAAATCTCAGAGAAACTGATAATCATAGCAATTGTCGCAACTACCCCATAAGCATCAGGTGTTAAGATGCGCGCCAAAACCATCGTCGTAATGGGAGACACCAATTTTCCTAATATCTCAGTTATCGCAGACCATTTTGTTGCAGACAAAACTTTAGAATTTAATTCAGACATCTAAAATATACCTTTTAACCGATCAAACTACGTCCTAATCGAGTTTTCAAACAAAGTTCAGATAAAAGTACACTGCCTACCAGTGTAATCAACAAACCGCCCCATGGAAGGAGATAAGTGCCAATTATATAGGGTAATAATGTATGATAATATAGGAACTGTAAAATAAACTGATGAAATAAATATGTGCCAAAACTTGTGATATTCAGCCGCGTCAGTAATGGTGATGGTTTCCAACTGGCTCTATTAGACAACCAATAAACAACTGAGGCATAAACACTACATACTCCTGCTAATGAGGATGCCATAGTTGAACAATTTACGGCAATATTTCTCAAAAACTTTAGGGGAAATGAAGTCAGATGAATTGTAGCTAACGCTTCTTTGAAATATGTTAGACTCACAAATAGTATTAGGAAAGTGAAAAGTATTCCCCATATTTTTCTGAGAGTAAGCCATTCCAAGATCACTCTTTTCCTACTGAATGTAACCATTCCAAGATAAAAGAACAATATATAATAACACGTTCTCCCTATACGAAATGGCAAGAAATTTAGATAACTGGAAATCAGACATAATAACAAGCAAATGGCCAATTTTATCCAAACAGGACATCTCATTGAATGCAATAACCAACCTGCGATGAATGCCCAAAACAACATTGGCAGATACCACATGTGTCCTACACCACTTATTATTGCAACAAACGAACTTTCATTGAAAGTTCCGAAGCACAGAATGTATAAGATGCTAAAAACAAGACTCGGCAATAACAATCTTTTTACCTTTTTAAGAACAAACGACACGAAAATTGATTGTCTTCGTTGTAACTGCCAAGCCAATACGTATCCCGAAATAAAAACGAACAACTCCAATACACAACTATACGAAATTGCAGCTATCCATTTATACGAAACAACACCATCTATACAATCTATACTCCTCCATCCCCCCATATAAACCGTAAATGAATGTAATACGAGTAATAGCAGTGTTGCTATTACTCGCAATATCATCACCTCATCGATTTTTTCTTTGATCAGTTTAGAGTCTTCCATCTACCATTTCCTTAGGAAGAACACCTTTAACATCATATATTACAGAATTATCCTTCACCAATTTGGTTACATTGAAATTCCTAAATTCTGTATGAGCGACAGCCATTATTGCTGCATCAAAGAGTTGTGTGGGCAATTCATTGTTCACTTTTACTCCATATTCATGCTCTGCAATTTCTGGATTAGCCCAAGGATCATAGATTGTAACATTAATATTATATTCTTCAAGTGACTTTACAATATCCACAATCTTTGTATTACGGACATCTGGACAATTTTCCTTAAATGTAAAACCAAGAACAAGAATATTCGCTCCACAAACCGTAATCGCCTTTTTAAGCATCAGTTTCACAACTTGATTCGCAACATATTCTCCCATACCATCGTTCATACGACGTCCAGCAAGAATGATCTCAGGATTGTATCCATAACGCTGAGCACATTGCGCCAAGTAATAAGGATCAACTCCAATACAATGACCTCCTACCAATCCCGGGCGGAAGGGTAAGAAATTCCATTTTGTTCCAGCAGCCTCAAGAACATCTAACGTATCAATACCCATTTTGGTAAAAATACGAGACAACTCATTTACAAACGCAATGTTGATATCACGCTGAGAATTTTCAATTACCTTTGCCGCTTCTGCGACTTTAATAGTTGGAGCTAAATGGGTTCCAGCTGTAATTACAGATGCATAAACTTCATCTACAATTTTTCCAATTTCAGGAGTAGAACCTGAAGTTACCTTTTTGATTTTTTCTACAGTGTGTAACTTATCGCCAGGATTGATGCGTTCTGGAGAATATCCAGCAAAGAAGTCTACATTGTACTTTAAACCAGAAATCTTTTCAACAACGGGAATACACTCATCTTCTGTAACGCCTGGATATACAGTTGATTCATACACCACAATATCCCCTTTTGAGATAACCTTACCAACGGTCGTTGATGCTCCCCAAAGAGGACGTAAATCAGGATTATTGTTTTCATCTACAGGAGTAGGTACTGCAACAACATAAAAATTACAGTCACGGATGCCTTCAATATCAGAAGTACAGACAAAACCATGATTACGAATTGCATCTTGAAGTAACTCATCACTCACTTCAAGCGTATCGTCGTGTCCTTGCATAAGCGCAGCGCAACGTTGGGAATTTAAGTCAAACCCAATAGTCGGGTACTTCGTTGAGAACAAACGCGCTAAAGGGAGACCTACATATCCTAAACCAATTACGCAAATTTTTACGTCTTTCATAAATACTATATAAGTATATTTTTATTCATTACACATTCGCTTTATACCATTCTATAGCTTCATTTAATCCTCTCGCAAAATCATACTCGGGTTCATACCCCAACAAACGCTTAGCTTTACTGATATCTGCATTTGAATGTTTAATATCTCCTTTACGATCAGGACCAAATATGGGCTCAATATCCTTACCCAAAGCTTTTGTCAGAGTATAATAAATATCTATAAGATACTCGCGACCTCCATAAGCTATATTGTAAGCCTCACCAGCTGCTTCTGAAGGAGCGAGACAGGCCTTTAAATTTGCCTCTATAACATTTTCAATATAGGTAAAATCACGACTCTGCTTACCATCTCCATTGATTGTTGGTTGCTCATCATTTAACAACATCTTTATAAATTTAGGCAAAACCGCCGCATAGGCTCCATCTGGGTCTTGGCGTCGACCAAAAACATTAAAGTAACGCATTCCATATGTATCCAACCCATAATGACGTGTATACTGCTTTGCCCACTCCTCATTTGTTCGTTTCGTCACTGCATACGGAGACAACAAATTTCCTACCCGTTCTTCAGTTTTGGGTAAATTGGGTTCGTCTCCATAAACAGAACTTGACGAAGCATAAACAAATTTTTTCACTCCACAAAGTCGTGCAGCTTCCAACATATTTAATGTTCCTTGTATATTATTCAAAGAATAGAACAACGGCATATCTAAGGAGCGAGGAACAGATCCCCATGCTGCTTGATTCAAAACGAAATCAACACCATCACAAGCCTTTATACAAGTATCTAAATCCTTTATATCTCCCTTTATAAACTCATAGTTAGGATTATCCAAAAACATATCTACATTGGATTGCTTCCCGGTAGATAAATCGTCCAAGCATCTAACTCTATAACCAAGTTTTAAGATGGCTTCACATAAATTTGACCCAATAAAACCTGCGCCACCTGTGACTAAGAATAAAGAATTTTCTGGAAATTGCAAATGTTTATATGCCATAAAACTACTATTGTTTTTTTACTTTTCTACAATGTATCGTAACACAGAATATAATTAAACTACTTAAATTAATATTACCGTACAACGTTCCATCTTCTCCCAACATAATTGCGATGCTTGTTTTCTCCGATTATGTGTGCAGGACATCCCACGACAGTAACACCTTCTGGTACATCTTTAGTAACAACGGCACCAGCCCCTATACAAGATTCATCACCTATCTTTACATCTTCAACAATTGAAACATGCGGACCAATATACACATTATCACCTATAATAGCGGGTGTCCCTTTATTACTACCTATAGAAAGGAACTGACCTATATTAACATTGTTTCCAATCTGAGTTCTACCGTTAATGACAATACCTACAGCGTGCCCAATATAAAAACCATATCCTATTTTTGTACAACTGGGTATGTAGACGCCATATTTGACAGAATAATACCGTAAAAGTAATACTGATATTTTGCGAAAAATTGTACTTGTATTGAGTTCAGAGGCCAAACGTAACCAAAATGTATATCGGAAACCATAATTCCAGCTAAACATCGCCTTCAAAAACAAATGAAAAGGACTTAACACCTTACCAGTGTGACGATAATAGTCGCTTTGTATGTACGTCCAGACTTGACACATAGTTTTAATCAGTATAATTGTTTATATAAGGATGTGCGCTTAGCGGATAAACAACCCGAAACAAAAAAAATTCCAACCCTGGTAATTTTATTTCCAACCCTGGTAATTTTATTTCCAAGGGTTGGAAGAAAAATTACCAAGGCAAAAAAAATTTTTGGAACGAATCATGTTTTTATTACCTCCCTAAGAACTAAGCAAAGAACTAGTTAATATGCTCAGCAAGGGTATTCATCGGAAAAATCGTAGGTGGTAACGTATCCGTCGAATTGGAGGTTACTCGTATATCCGTATTTGCGGAAGATATTTAGAACCGCTTCTTGCTGTGAAGGTGTGAGGTATTTTTCGCCTTTATTGTATCGATAGTAACTTCCGTGACTACCTAAACTATTCATTATCTCCACGCGCAATGGTGCTACATCTGCCTTCTTCACATTTGCGAATAATCCTTTGAATCCATACGCCATAATCACAGAAATGCTTTCACGATAGTGCACACAGATGCCATCATCATCTAATGCACTGGGCAGCACTGTATAAGCAATCGTTTTCTTGGATAATACGCCCTGCAGAGCTAGATACCGCAAACACTTGTCCTTTCTGGGACAATTTGCGAGATAGCATACGGCGAAGGATGAGGGGATGTTATTGATGTTATTCATGGGATTAAAAAAGGACAACGGACAACGGACGACAGACAACAGACAACGGACAACAGACAACGGACAACAGTTGCCATGCGGACCTTCTCTCGAAGAGTAAAGATAAAAGTTAAAAGAGTAAAGAGGTGTCAAGAGAGGAGGTAGTAAGTAGTAAGTAGTAAGTAGTAGGGAACCATGCGGGACAGAGAGCAAGTAGTAGTGAGGAGGAAGGGAGATAAGTAGTAAGTAGTAGGTAGTAAGTAGTAGTGAGTAAGTAGTAGTGAGTAATACCGTGCGGGACATACTCGTTTATCTCGGTAACTTTCTTGTTTACTTGTACCTCGTCAACTTTTAACTTAAAAGAGTAAAGATAAAAGAGTAAAGATAAAAGATTCATGCGGGACGCCGCTCGTTTATCTCACTGACTATCTTGTCTACTCGTATCTGGTTTACTTGTCAACTAAAGAACTGTAGCGAGTAATACCGCGCGAGGGAAGAAGTTGTGCTCTGTACTCTGTGCTCTGTACTCTCAACTCTAATCCCTAATCTCTGCGGAACAGGTCACGCGTGTATACTTTTTCTTCTACATCGTCCAAGCAGGAGTCGTAGCGGTTGGCGATGATGGCTTGTGAGAGGCGCTTAAAGTCTTCAAGATTGTTCACTACCTTGCTGCCAAAGAATGTGGTACCGTCTTCAAGCGTGGGTTCGTAGATAATGATTTCTGCACCCTTGGCTTTTATTCTTTTCATCACACCTTGGATACTACTTTGGCGGAAATTATCGGAGTTGGCCTTCATTGTGAGGCGGTAAACGCCGATGATGGGAGTGGTGTGCTGGGGATTGAAAGCAGAATTATACTGATTATTTTCTGTATAATCGTACCATCCTGCGAGGTGTAGCACCTGGTCGGCAATAAAGTCCTTACGCGTACGGTTGCTCTCCACAATGGCCGTCATCATATTTTGAGGCACATCCTGATAGTTTGCCAACAGTTGCTTGGTATCTTTAGGTAAGCAATATCCGCCGTAACCGAATGAGGGGTTATTATAATGCGTACCAATGCGGGGGTCAAGTCCAATGCCCTGAATAATCGCTTGAGGATCAAGTCCCTTTACTTCGGCGTACGTATCGAGTTCATTGAAATAACTCACACGAAGCGCCAAGTAGGTATTTGCAAATAGTTTTACCGCCTCAGCCTCCTTGAGTTCCATAAAGAGGGTGGGAACATCCTGCTTTATCGCTCCTTGCTGGAGGAGGGCAGCAAAAGTATGTGCTGCAGTTTCCAATTTTTCAAGATCTGCTACCGCTTTGATGGCTGTATTTTCATCGTCCGCCTGCTCCTTCACCTTGGGGATACCCACAATAATGCGCGAGGGATAGAGGTTGTCATAAAGGGCCTTACTTTCACGCAAAAATTCGGGTGAGAAGAGCAGATTAAATGTTTTGCCCTGCAAAGCAGCATCTGCTGCAAAACGCTGGGCATAACGCACATACAAGCTACGGCAATAGCCTACGGGAATCGTACTCTTGATGACCATCACCGCATCGGGATTGATACTCAACACAAGGTCGATGACCGATTCTACAGCTGAGGTGTCAAAGAAATTCTTTTGACTATCGTAATTTGTAGGTGCTGCAATAATGACAAAGTCGGCATCTTTATATGCCGCTACGGCATCCAAGGTTGCAGTAAGGTTGAGTTCCGCTTCTGCGAAATATTTTTCAATATATTCATCCTGAATGGGCGAGATGCGGCGGTTGATTTTTTCAACCTTCTCTGCCACAATATCAACAGCAACAACTTCATTATGCTGCGCAAGAAGTGTTGCCATACTGAGACCGACATATCCGGTGCCTGCTACTGCTATTTTCATATCAATTTGTTTTATTTTTCAAACAAAAGACTACAAATCTTAAAGAAGAAAAACTAGGAGTTTACTATTAAAATTCGCTAATCAATCGGTTCCACCAATACAGAGGGCAAGGCTGTTGTTGCCACCGCGGCGATTCCGTCGAGTTTTACAACTACGCGGCGCTCATGTTTCTTTGTAGTACGCAAATAAACGCCTTCTACTCCGGCAAAGGTTCCGCCAATGATACGCACGCGCTGACCTGCCTCCCAATCGAGTTTTTCAACATCCAGGAATTGCACACGTTCCTTTTGATTTCCCGCCACAGCGATAAAGTTGAGCATCTGATTGCGGGGAACAATTACTGGAGCACGCCCGATCTTCTCACCTTGTTCATACACATCTCGATGCAGCAAACTGTATTCTAAATCAAAAGGATACTCTTTCTTCAATGCCATCAGGCGGTTGTAGGTGGTGTGCACAAAGATGTAATTGTGGATTGCCACCTTTTCGTCATACCTAAATTTCCCCTGCGCATCACGACGACGCGTACGACGCATAGGTACAAAAGCCTCCAACTTCCCCAATTCACGAAGTTTTGCTTGCATCTTTTGCTCTGTGCGATAAGCAACTACCAGCACATACCAATTCTGCACGTCCTTGGGGAAGCGCACAATTTTCGGTTCTAAGGATTCTATTCGAGGCATTTCGTAGGTTTAAGGTTGTGATCAGAGCACTTTTTCAAGTTTCACAAGTGCTCAACTTGTTAGGTTATAAGGTGTTAAGATGTTAAGGTTGTAAGGTTTACCATTCGGGGTACTCCCCAATTCGTTTCTGTAAACAGTCTGGATTGTCTTCAAAGCTGCGCTGACAACGGACAACAGACAACAGACAACGGATGACGGACAACGGAGGAGGCTACGCCTGTCAACGGTCAACGGTCAACGGTCAACGGACAGCCTTAAAGCGTAGCGACCTAACAACCTCATAACCTGATTCAACTGAAGTTTGCGAATGTTGAGCCACTTTTTTATCGTTCAATGGTACACAAACCACCATCTGAATGACTGCTCACCCAGAAAAAAAGGAAAAACAATACGTAAATAACGCTTGAAAGTGACCTTACTATCAAAAAGAGAATAAGAACAGAAGAGGGTAATATCACGCAACAAAACAGACCTCTTCCACTTGAGATAAGAAACAACCGAAGACAACTTCTCCCTTTAACCCGTATGCAATGCATGTGATAATCAACCAATTACACGCACAACCGTCGGGGCGCATTCCTTACCATTTCACCTAAATCCCACGACTACAAGCAGTTTCTGAAACGACTCAAATCTGGACAAGGCACAAATAACATGGCAAAGGTAACAATTTTTATTAACATAATAACCCCTAACACACTAAAATAAATATATATACAAAGGAGAACCGACGACAAACCGAGTGCAATCAACTGACGCAGGAGTGAGTGTAAAGATAAGTTTACTTAATCTTTGCCGAGCGACAAGGAAGAAAACTCGCTTAAGCTTGCTTGAATTGCCGAGGTGTGACTTGCGAAGCTTGATGAGCGTTAGCGAATAAGGAGGTCAAGACTGCGAAGCAGGATTAAAGGAGAAAGACCTCATGCAAAGGGCGCGAAGCGTGTCTATAATCATTGCACACAGAACGACACAGAAATTTGCTCCGCTGATAGTTTTTGACAGAAGTATTGAATTGGGGGCCCCAAAATGAGAGCAAAAATAACAATTTTTCAAACGCCTGTATTTCAACCTTTTACAAGTTTGTTATATAGAAGAACATAAGAACATATTATTGCCTAAATTAAAAAAATAGTCTGCGCCCGTCTGCGGCGTCTGCGTGAGAAAAATAGGTTCTTCTGTCAAAAATATACCAGTCACAGATAACGCCCCGCAAGGTGTTACTCACTCCTCACTACTCACTACTCTCTTTTACCCCCTAACCGCCCCTCCGTCTCTATCATTTGTCAAGCAACACACAGGCATTTCGTTTGCAAACCACGGCAGACATTTTACAAAACTTCCAAAATCCTGAAGTTTTACGTTCTTTTTGTCAATCTGTAAGGAAATTTCAGTAGCAACACACAAAATGACAAATTTTGAGCGCAAGAACAACCATTTGTACGGTATTTTTTACCAGCAAGTATCACCTTCTTTGTGACGCACAGAAAAAAGTTTTATGTGCAATTCTAAAAAAGTTATAAAAATTCTTGTTAATCCAAGATTTCTTCAATAACTTTGCGGTCAACCGTGTATATATTATAATTAACATCATATTAACATTTCTAACAATGGCAAACGAAAAAAGAGTTTACACCTTCGGTAATGGTGAAGCTGAAGGACGTGCTGACATGCGTAACACGCTTGGCGGTAAGGGTGCGAACCTCGCGGAAATGAACCTCATCGGTGTTCCCGTTCCTCCCGGTTTCACTATCACTACTGATTGCTGTAACGAATACTACGAAGTAGGTAAGGACAAGATGGTTGAGCTCCTCAAGAGCGATGTTGAAAAGGCAATCAACCACGTTGAAGGTTTGATGAACAGCAAGTTCGGCGACATCGAAAATCCCTTGCTCGTATCTGTACGCTCAGGTGCTCGCGCTTCAATGCCCGGTATGATGGACACTATCCTCAACCTCGGTTTGAACGACGATGTAGTTGCTGGTATCATCCGCAAGACTGGTAACGCTCGTTTCGCTTGGGACTCTTACCGTCGTTTCGTTCAGATGTACGGTGACGTTGTTTTGGGTATGAAGCCCGTAAACAAGGAAGACATCGATCCATTTGAAGCTATCATCGAAGAAGTTAAGGAAGCTAAGGGCGTTAAGCTCGACAACGAACTCGAAGTTGCTGACCTCCAGGAACTCGTTGTAAAGTTTAAGGCTGCTGTAAAGGCTCAGACTGGTAAGGACTTCCCCAACGATGCTTACGAACAGTTGTGGGGTGCTATCTGCGCAGTATTTGACTCTTGGATGAACGACCGTGCTATCCTCTATCGTAAGATGGAAGGTATTCCCGCAGAATGGGGTACTGCTGTAAACGTACAGGCGATGGTATTCGGTAACATGGGTGACACTTCTGCTACTGGTGTTTGCTTCTCTCGCGACGCTGGTTCTGGTGAAAACCTCTTCAACGGTGAATGGCTCGTAAACGCTCAGGGTGAAGACGTAGTAGCTGGTATCCGTACTCCTCAGCAGATTACACTTGAAGGTTCACGCCGTTGGGCTGCGCTTCAGGGTATTTCTGAAGAAGATCGTAAGGCTAACTTCCCCTCAATGGAAGAAGCAATGCCCGAAATCTACGCTGAACTCGATGCGCTCCAGACTAAGCTTGAAAACCACTACCGCGACATGCAGGATATGGAATTCACAGTTCAGGAAGGTAAGCTTTGGTTCCTCCAGACTCGTAACGGTAAGCGCACAGGTGCTGCTATGGTTAAGATTGCTATCGACCTCCTCCACGAAGGTATGATCGACGAAAAGACTGCAATCCTCCGTTGCGAACCCAACAAGCTCGACGAACTCCTCCACCCCGTATTTGACAAGGCTGCTCTCGCTGCTGCTAAGGAAATCACAAAGGGTCTTCCCGCTTCTCCCGGTGCTGCTTGCGGTCAGATCGTGTTCCACGCTGACGACGCTACAGAATGGGCTGCTGAAGGCAAGAAGGTGATTATGGTTCGCGTTGAAACTTCTCCCGAAGACCTCGCAGGTATGGCAGTTGCTGAAGGTATCCTCACAGCTCGTGGTGGTATGACTTCTCACGCAGCAGTTGTTGCTCGCGGTATGGGTAAGTGCTGCGTATCAGGTGCTGGTGCAATCAACGTTGACTACTACGCTAAGACTGTAGAAATCTCTGGCGTTGTATATAAGGAAGGTGACTTCATCTCATTGAACGGTACTACAGGTCGCGTTTACGCTGGTGAAATCCCCACTCAGGCTGCAGAACTCAGCGGTGACTTCGCAGAACTCATGGACCTCTGCTCTAAGCACTCTAAGCTCGTAGTTCGCACAAATGCTGATACTCCCCACGATGCTACTGTTGCTCGCAACTTCGGTGCTGTAGGTATCGGTCTCTGCCGTACAGAACACATGTTCTTCGAAGCAGAAAAGATCGTTGCTATGCGCGAAATGATTCTTTCTCAGGATGCTGAAGGTCGCGAAAAGGCACTTGCTAAGATCCTCCCCTACCAGAAGGCAGACTTCGTAGGTATCTTCAAGGCTATGGACGGTTGTCCCGTGAACGTTCGTCTCCTTGACCCCCCTCTCCACGAATTCGTACCCCACGATCTCAAGGGTCAGCAGGAAATGGCTGAAGCTATGGGCGTAACTGTTGAATACATCCAGCAGCGCGTTCACTCTCTCGCTGAAGCTAACCCCATGCTCGGTCACCGTGGTTGCCGTCTCGGTAACACTTATCCCGAAATCACTGCAATGCAGACTCGCGCTATCCTCGGTGCTGCTTGTCAGTTGAAGAAGGAAGGACTCAATCCTCAGCCCGAAATCATGGTGCCCCTCACTGGTATCCTCTATGAATTCGAAGCTCAGGAAAAGGTTATCCGCGAAACTGCAGCTAAGGTATTTGCTGAAGAAGGCGTAGAAGTTCCCTTCAAGGTTGGTACAATGATCGAAATTCCTCGTGCTGCCCTCACAGCTAACCGCATCGCAAGCCGCGCTGAATACTTCTCATTCGGTACTAATGACTTGACTCAGATGACATTCGGTTACTCTCGTGACGACATCGCTTCATTCCTCCCCGTATACCTCGAAAAGAAGATCTTGAAGGTAGACCCCTTCCAGGTTCTCGACCAGAACGGTGTAGGTCAGCTTGTTGAAATGGCAGTTGCTAAGGGTCGTCAGGTTCGTCCCGAACTCAAGTGCGGTATCTGTGGTGAACACGGTGGTGAACCCACTTCTGTTAAGTTCTGCCACAAGGTTGGTCTCAACTACGTATCTTGCTCACCCTTCCGCGTGCCCATCGCTCGCCTCGCTGCGGCTCAGGCAGCTGTGGAAGAAGCAAAGTAATTGCTTAAACAGCACATATAATATTAACCGCTCCCTCATGCTTGAGGGAGCGGTTATTTTTATGGAATGAGGGGTTTAGGATTAAGAGGTAGTAAGACAACACACGGGCGGCATTCCAATTGACTGGTACAGACGCACGGTTCGTCCTCCACAACCAGTATGTACATCATGCGTCCTATCGCAACCTCGTATGTATTTAGGACGCACGCGCCGTGCGTCCCTACAGGTCAAGTGAATATCCAGCATGGTATTTTCTTTACTTAACAAGTTGACGAGGTACGAGTAGACAAGAGAGTTGAGGGTTGAGAGATGAGAGTACAACTCCACTCCGCATGGTATTACTCCCAATGCGTCGCTCCCAAGGTCGCTTGCCATTGCGCTATGAACTTTATCCCTTTCAGGGAATCTTCTCAACGAGATTTATTTCATCCCGCATGGTTCACTACTACTTACTACCTACTACCTACTCACTAATATCGCCCCTCCTCCTCTCGCGACAACACCGGCACGCCTTCAGGAGTAAAGCTAATGGGTAACCATAGATAACGGCTGTCAGAAGGGCACTTGGGGCGCCAAATATCTGCCATGAACAAGTAGGCGTCCTTGCGACCTTTGACGGGGAGTACAAACGTTCCTTGTGCGCCGAAGGTAATTTCCGAGTTCTTTCCCACACAAGGGTTGTCGTGCTGCGTCCAAGGTCCCCAAATTGTGGGTGCCGAGAACATACGTGCCGCATTGGGGTCCCAGCCTGTGCATCCAGAGGTAATCATCCAATAGGTGCCGTTACGCTTAAAAATGGTTGGCGCTTCGTTCTGTCCTCCAGGTGCCACACGCACGTACTTTCCCGTGTGTGCCGTATAATCCGCAGTGAGTTCGGCGATATGCAGTGTCAGGTTCTCTTCCGAGGAATAAATATGATAGGCTTTGCCGTCGTCATCCTTGAAGAGCGTCATATCCCGCGACATTTGTCCTGTGGAGAGGTCACGCTTGAGGTAGAGTCCCTTCTCTACTGCCGTACGCCACTTCTTTGTCCACCATTTCTTATAATCATTGGGGCGCAGTTGCATCATTTCTCCCCACTGTTTATCAGACATATCAACGGGTAGTACATCAGGATTGACGCGCATAGAGCGTACATAGCGGAACGGTCCCTTTGGGTTGTCACTCACGGCAACAGCAGTGCGCGCTGCATTATATCCCTGTCCTTTAAGTTCGAGGTGGAACCACATCACGAACTGCTGGGTTCTCTCATTATAAATCACCTTGGGGCGCTCCATTACGCAACCGCGCTCAATATCCGCACCTATAGAATCCACAACGGGCAATACCACACCGCAGTTTTCCCACTGGCGCAAGTCCTTGGAAGCATAGCAAGTAATGCCCACCATGGCTGCCGTAGTAAAGTCACTCTTGTGCTCGCCATACCAATAATACTTCCCCTGGTGGTAAAGCACACCGCCACCATGCGCATTGATGGGATTCCCCTGCGTATCCATCCACTCGTTGCCATCACACAACACTCCGAAAGCAGCAGGAGTTGCACAAGAGATAAAGAGCGTGAGCAGGCACGTCACACACGCCCCCACAAACGTTTTAGATAAGAGTTTCTTAAAATACATATACGTTCTGTTACAAATTTGCCTGCGAAATTACGCAAAATGGGCGACAAACTACAGTCTGTCGCCCATAATTTATGTTAAAACAGGAATCATGTATTACTTGATACCCAACTTCTTTGCAATCTTCTTGGGAAGCGCATCCTTGTGGATAACGATGTTCATAGTCTTGTAAGCAACGAATGCCTTTGTAGCGTAGAACATACCCTTGTAAGGACCGTATTCACCCCATGAGTTCTTCACCATGAAGTATTCCTTACCATTCTGGTCCTTTGCAAGACCGTAGATCTGCATACCATGGTCGTCTGTAGTTTCCCAGTTGTCGTAAGCAACCTGACGCATTTCCTGAGTGATAGTCATTTCGTCGTCACCACCAGAGATTGTAGCCCCCTTGAAGTTGTCACCTGTCCAACGAGCAGCATCAGAACCAGTCTTATCGTTTGCCTTACCGTTAGAGGGAACACTTGCAACACCTGTACGAGCGTTGAAGCCCTTTTCACTTACGTCAGAACCCCAAGCGAAAGTATAACCGTTGCGAACAGCTTCGTCCATCACCTGCATGAATTCGTCAAGGGGAAGGTTGTAGCTTTCTGCCCAACGCCAGTTGTCCTGAATTTCAAGGATGAACTTTGAATAGAAGGGCTGGTGCATGTAACTTGTGAGAGAAACATAGTCATCGGGATTCAAACCGAGTTCTGCAGCATAAGACTTGGGAGTGAACTTCTTACCATCCACTTCAAACTCTGTGGGGAGAGCACCGAAGTAGTTTGTATAGATAGCATTCAAGTCCTTGCGCCAAACGGGATTGATCTTCTTGAGCTTACCCTTTGCAAGCGCTTCAACATACGCAGTAGTTACTGCGTCAAGCTGGTTTGCGTTGAAGAGAGAGTCACCGTAAGGAGTACCAGGAGCGGGCATAGCTGACTGGGGAACGAGACCGTAGTTCTTCAAGCAGTAGATAGCATCGTAGAAAGAACCACCCTGTGAGAATGAAGCGTCACCGTGAGTGCGGATAGCCTTGTCAGCACGATCCATATACGTGTTGTACACGAGGAATGATTCACAAAGGTCAACTTCACCCTTGCCCAAACGGAGGATTTCAGATTCAAAGAATGCGAATGCTGAATATGACCAACAAGTACCGCTCTGATTCTGGTCCTTGATAGGAGTAATCGCATTTTCCTTAATTACTTCGTACACAACAGAATCCTTCTTCTCCTGTGCAGTAGCGCCCATCGCCAAAGCAGCGAGCGCGAGAGTTAAAAATTTCTTCATTGTTAAATATTTAATTAGGTTTTGAGGTTTAGAAACTACGGTCAACAGACAACAGTCAACAGACAACAGACAACAGACAACGGTCGACGGTCGACGGTCAATAAACAACGGTCAAACCATCCGGATGGTTCTGTTGACTGTTGACTATAGACTGTTGACTATAGATTTTGAGAAGCCAAGAACGCTTCCACTTCTGCTGTGTGGTAAGGAATGCGTTCGTCACCGAGGAAACGACAACCGTCGGCAGTAATCAGCACGTCATCTTCAATGCGAATGCCTCCGAAGTCCTTATAGGTGTCGATTACATCAAAGTTGAGGAAGTCCTTGTTGATACCTTCCTTGCGCCAGAGGTCGATGAGATCGGGGATGAAGTAGATACCAGGTTCGTCGGTCACCACAAAACCTTCTTCCAAGCGACGTCCGAAGCGCAGACTTGCGGTACCAAACTGACTGCTGGGGCGCGTTTCTGTATCGTAACCTACGTGGATTTGTCCGAGACCTTCCATATCGTGCACGTCCATACCCATCATGTGACCCAAGCCGTGGGGCAAGAAGAGGGCATGAGCACCTGCCTGGACGGCATCTTCTGTATTACCCTTCATCAAACCAAGCGCCTTCAAGCGTTCTGTCATCAAGCGGCACACATCCATGTGGACATCATAGTAACGTACACCGGGACGACAGTGCGTGAGTGCCAAGTCGTGGCAATCTACCACAATGTCATAAATATCCTTCTGGCGCTGCGTAAACTTACCCGAAATGGGCGTCGTACGCGTATGGTCTGAGCAATAATGGTTCACCGTTTCTGCACCAGCATCAACGAGGAGCAAGCGTCCTGCTTCCAACTCGCGATTTGAGGGATAACCGTGGAGCACTTCGCCGTGCATCGAAACAATGCTCTGGAACGAACAGATGGCACCGTGAGACGCTGCAATGCCGTCGAGCACACCACCAATGTAGCGCTCTGTAACGCCAGGCTTTGCCATTGACATCGCCGCCGTGTGCATCAAGTAACCTATGTGACTTGCACGCTCCATTTCAGCAATTTCTTCAGCCGACTTCTTTGAGCGCAACTTCACCACCGCATTGATCAACGCCAACGATGCTTCTGCCTTCTGCTGCGAAGGATGAATGCCCGTGAGGTCCATCAACTGAATCATCGTGTCGTGACGGTAAGGGGGCAAGAAGTGCACCGTTCTACCCTGTGCCTTTGCAGCAGCAACGAGTTCTGCCAACTTTGCCATAGGCGCCGTTTCGGCAACACCACTCTGCTGCGCCATTTCTACGACAGAAGTCACGCTGCCATACCAAACGATGTCGTCAATATCAATTTCATCGCCCACAAGAGTTTCCACACCGCTTTCGCAGTCAATCACACCGACAAGACCGTCACGGTGTTGACCGAAGAAATAAAGGAAACTACTGTCCTGACGGAACTTGTAAGCATTGGCAGGGTAATTCATCGGTGCATCATTGTTACCGAAAAGAAGGATTAAACCTTCACCCACCAACTGGCGCAACGCGGCACGGCGTTCAACGTATGTTTCTCTTGAAAAAAGCATAGTAACTTAAAGGCTTTGCCTCATCTAATACACCCTTATCAATGGGGCATAGAAAGGCATTTTATAAACTTCTTGCAAAGTTACATAAAATTACTGAATTACGGGAGCGCGTCGCTCGTATTTACCCAAAAAACTTTAACTTTGCCTTGCAAAATTACTCATCTAATTTACAATGGGAAATAACACCAATCATAATAAAGAATTATTGCGCAATGCCGGACTCGTCTTAGAGGGCGGTGGTATGCGTGGTGTGTTCACAGCGGGCGTATTAGACTATATGCTTGACGCAAAGATTTACCTACCCTACGGGGTGGGCGTTTCGGCGGGTGCATGCCACGGCCTCTCCTACATGAGTCGCCAGCGCGAGCGTGCCCGAAAATCTACGCTCGACATCATGTACACTCGCTCGTACGTGGGGCTCAAATACTGGCGCAAGCAGCGCAGTATCCTCGACATGGACTTCCTTTACAACACGCTGCCGCGCGAAATCTATCCTTACGATTACGACACCTATTTCGCTAACCCCGCCACCTATGAGATTGTAACAACCAACTGCTTGACGGGCGAACCCAACTACTTCACGGATAAGGAGAGCGAAGACCGCATTCTCACCCTTGCCCGCGCCACGAGCAGTCTGCCTTACATCAGTCCGATGGTGGAAGTTGACGGTGTGCCCATGCTCGACGGTGGTATTTCCGATAGCATTCCCCTACAGCGCGCCATAGATTGTGGTCACGACTTCAACGTAGTTGTACTCACCCGCAACGCAGGTTTCCGCTTCAACTCAGGATTTTACCGCCGCACTGCCTTCATTTATCGCAAATACCCCAACTTGCGTAAAACCCTTGCGCGTCGCAACGAGATGTACAATGCGCAGATGGAGTTGGTGGAGAAATTGGAGCGCGAAGGCAAGATTCTTGTTATCCGCCCCGAGCGTCCCTTGGAAGTAGGTCGTCTTTGTAAGGACCCCGAAAAGATGCGCCGCCTTTACGATGAAGGGTATGAGGTGGCGAAACGCACGTTTGAGCAATTTTTGAAGGGATAGAATGTATGTACGCTGCGACGATGTCGCAGCGAAGGGAACGATATACTTTCTCCCTTCCCACTATTCTCCTTTTCTCCTTTCTCATTTAATCCTGCTTCGCAGTCTTGACCTCCTTATTCGCCGAGCTCATCAAGCTTCGCAAGTCGCACCTCGGCAATTCAAGCAAGCTTAAGCGAGTTTTCTTCCTTGTCGCTCGGCAAAGATTAAGTAAACTTATCTTTACACTCACTCCGGCGTCAGTTGATTGCACTCGGTTTG